>CAZCOH010000008.1:0-53485 GCA_964500645.1 uncultured Dehalococcoidia bacterium | reverse complement strand
TAGAGCCGAAATAATCAGAAATCCAGTAGACATCAATTTTGTGTTTCTCGCCATAGTCGCGCTATTTTTTGTACCAATTCAAGCAGGGCTAGAAGAAATTTTCTTTCGAGGGTACATTCTTCAAGGAATATCATTGATATCCAAATCTAAAATTTTTCTAATCCTATCCACATCTTCAATATTTACAGTCGTACATCTAGCGAACCCAGAGCCGTGGGAGTACGGTGTGTCTACTTATGCGACCACAATCTTTATGCTAGGAACATTCATGGGATTAATTACACTTTTGGACGGAGGTCTCGAATTAGCCATCGGATTCCACACCATGAACAATTTGTGGTCTTTTCTAATAGTAGGACTGGAAACCAGTGTTATATCAACTCCAGCTCTATTTATTCTGAGCATTGAAAAATTGGATTTAATACCGACAGTAATTCCAGGAATCATCCAATTCATGTTGTTAACCGGTATATTTGGTTGGCGGTATGGTTGGTTTACGAGATCAAAAGCTCGCCAGATGTATTGATCCAAGACATTTATACATATATATTCGCGTGATGCGAATCGGACTTCTCACAGATACACACTTGCCTGGCATTATTCGTACCCTCGATGAACTAGGTCCACTTCCTGGTGAATTTCTTTCAAGCGTAGACCTTATTTTGCACGGTGGAGACCTAACTTCCCCAATAGTCCTTGACTGGTGTGAACAATTTGCTCCGGTTATATGTTCTACGGGAAACAACGACCCTATTCCTGACCCACGAATGAAGGAAGTGCAAGTACTTGAGCTAGAAGGTTGGACCGTTGGAATGATACACAGCTTGGAAGGTCAATTTAGGCCAATAAATGAACTACAGTCATTATTCCCTACTGAAGTGGAAATAATGATCTGTGGACATACCCACAAGGAAAGGCTTGAATACAGAGAAGGAGTTCTACTAATTAACTCAGGAAGTATAACTTTTCCTCAACACAAGGAAGTCAGATTAGGCACAGTTGGAATATTAGAATTAGAGCCTGGCATCGCCAGAGCAGAGATATTCCCATTAGGAGAAACAGAAGGTAGCCCAAATCCCGGCGAAACATTGTGCCTAGAAATAAAAAACGGAACAGTCACACATACTGAAGGCTCAGTAATTCTCTCTTCCGATTATTGAGACATTAAATAAAAATAGATTTATTATGTTTACAGTTAAACTAGACGCATTTCTAAACTTTCTCTCTAGTCAAGCCAATATTTGCGTCTCTTCGTCCAAAACTTCCCCATTAGAATCTATGACATAAAATCGAACAACAGGTTTATCTTCGTCTTCTAAAGAAATTAGCACATAACAAAAGTCGACCCACCCAGACTCCACAGCCATTCTTGTATCTGTCTCTGACGGATAAGCAGGACTGTGGGTATGAGAATGATAGAAGGCCACGAGGTCTATACCATTCTCATCAGCATCCTGAATGGATGTAAGCATTTCCTGAGGATCCATGACATATCGATATGGACTAGGCGAAGCATTTCTTATCTTATACAACTTAGAAATATCCCCGTTGGTACCAGCGAGAATACCGCAACACTCGTTAGGATCTTCAGATGTAGAATGTTCTATCATTTGATCTATAAACTTCTGGGATATTCTTATCAATTACCTCTCCTACCAAACAATTTTCTCAGAAAATTCATAATATTTACGGCTAAACTAGACGTCCTATTAGACCTTCTCTCTGAGCAACTCACACATGTGCATGCCGGGGGATGATCATAATGCCAGTTAGGTCGTCCCATTATGTTGCTTCTCCTCGCTCGTTATTAATATTTATTTCCATATAAAAGATTTTTCTCCCATATGATTTCACTCTTTACCTAGGATCTGCCCGTCCGAAAAAATCTAACTGTCTCCAAGCCTCATAGGCGATTATAGACACTGAATTTGCAATATTTAAGCATCTATTATTAGGCCTCATAGGCACCAAAAGTTTTCTTTCTTCGTGAAA
This sequence comes from uncultured Dehalococcoidia bacterium, assembly GCA_964500645.1. GTDB lineage: Bacteria > Chloroflexota > Dehalococcoidia > Lucifugimonadales > UBA826 > CAYFIW01. The sequence continues at coordinate 51,493 of CAZCOH010000008.1, read as the reverse complement.
TGTACCGAGCAAATCGTCTGGAAGCCCTGAGGACTCTGACCCAAATAAGAAAGAATCATCTTCCCGAAATTCTATATCTGCATACGAATGTGTCGCCTTTGCTGTGGCAGCAAACAATCTGCGCCTTGGGAAATTTCTAACATAATTTTCCAAACTCTCATGTTCAGTAACTATAGTGAGATCCGTGTAATCGAGAGCAGCCCTTCTCAGACGAGCTTCTGTCATTTCAAACCCGAGCGGCCGAATTAGATGCAATTCAGCACCCACGTTAGCACATAGTCTAATGATATTACCCGTGTTATACGGAATTTCTGGTTTGTACAGAATTACATGAAACGATGGAGTGTCCATGACCACAATTATACTCGCAGGTATATTCTCTAGGTGAGATCTCGTTGAGATATAACTACTAACAAACAACATCTCATGACGCTTTCGCAATCGCAAAAAGATTTAGTGACTTCTCAACTGTGACATAAATGTCAAAATTGTGGCAAAATGAGCGTTGGTCAAAAATATAATTTGTACCAGACCTTTAACCATGGTCAACTAGCATAACCAACATTAAATATATTCAGGAGGATAACAATGGCAAATTACCTGGACGGCAAAGTGGCCATAGTCACCGGAGCCGGCAGGGGGATAGGAGCAGGTGTCGCAAAGGCACTAGCAGGAGAAGGTGCTAAGGTCATAGTAAATGATATCGGCGCTGCCCTTGATGGAGAAGGATCATCCAACACCCCGGCTGAAGAAGTGGTTGACTTAATAAAAACCGCAGGTGGCGAAGCTATACCTAATTACACTGACATATCAACTATGGAGGGTGGTGAAAATATAGTTCAATCCGCAGTAGACACATACGGGAAATTAGACATAGTAGTCACGGTCGCCGGAATCTTAAGGGATCGTATGATATTCAATATGACGGAACAAGAGTGGGATGACGTCATCAGAGTCCATTTAAAAGGTACATTTACTGTTTGCAAACACGCAGCAATTTTGTACAGACAGCAAAGAAGCGGAAGAATAGTCACTTTTGCATCCGAATCTGGCTTAATGGGAAACACCGGTCAAGGTAATTATGCAGCGGCTAAAAACGGTATCGCTGGATTCACTAAAGTAGCGGCCAAAGATCTGGGAAGGTATGGAGCAACCGCAAATTCAATTTGCCCAAGGGCTGACACCAGAATGACCCAATCTGTTCCCGATGCTGCAAGACAAATGAGAGAAGATCGCCCTCAAGACAGGGAAGAAGCACCTAAAATGACAATGAATCCCGACGATATAGGGCCTTTTGTAGCATACCTGTCTACTGATCAAGCCTCTAATATAAATGGTCAAACATTTTTAGTATATGGTGGCGTTATTACAAAGCTCTCTCTTCCTAGAAGAGAAAGAACCATTTTCAAACAGGGAAGGTGGACTCTAGACGAGCTGAAAGAACTAGCACCTCAACACTTAACACAGGGATTGGTCAACCCGTCGCCTCCTCAAGCACCTCGATAATTAACAGAGAAAAAGTTTGAGATACTCGATTCTATGAAACAAGGAGAATAAACGATGGGAGACCTTCTTAAAGATAAAGTAGCAGTAGTAACTGGTTCCGGAAGAGGAATCGGAAGGGGCATAGCCCTTCTCCTCGCATCAGAGGGAGCCAAAGTCGTAGTAAATGACCTTGGCGGCTCGGTTGACGGAGACGGAGATTCAGCAACACCAGCAGATGAAGTGGTCAATGAAATAAAAGCAGCAGGTGGAGACGCTGTCGCAAACTACGATTCAGTCGCCACAATGGACGGCGGTGAGAACATAATAAAAACCGCGTTGGATAGTTTTGGAAAAATAGATATTGTAGTGGCTGTTGCTGGAATATTACGCGATAGAATGCTATTCAATATGACAGAAGAGGAATGGGACGCAGTTATAGCCGTGCACCTGAAAGGAACATTTACCGTCTGTAAAGCAGCCAGTATTTTATTCCGGCAACAACGAAGCGGAAGAATCATTACTTTCTCTTCAACCTCTGGATTGTACGGAAATTCAGGGCAGGCAAACTATGGAGCAGCTAAAGACGGAATCGCCGGTTTTACCAGAGCAGTTGCTAGAGACCTAGGTCGCTATGGTGTAACAGTAAATAGCATCTCTCCAGGCGCAGACTCTAGGATGACACAAACCGTTCCTCAATCTGCTCGAGACATAAGAGCGGCTAGCGGAATGCAAGGTGCGGCGGCAGTCACACCACTGCAGCTAAACCGCGATCCCGAAGATGTAGCGCCAATGGTCGCTTGGCTAGTATCTGACGAGGCAGACAATGTGAATGGTCATGTATTCCACTGCCAGGGCGGTCAAATCTCACTTATGAACAACCCTTCCGAAGAACGAACACTTCGAAAGAACGGAAGGTGGTCCGTAGAGGAAATTGACGCCATGTTCTCGGGAACCTTGGGCATGGATATGGTAAATCCCTCTCCACCTCAACCTCCCAAGGAATAAGGAAGATCATGGGATGATAGATGGCCAATATCAGATTAGCTAACCCTTTAAGAGACGCTCGTCAGGTTGCAGCCATCTACTATCCCTATGTCATCAACACTCACATCACCTTTGAATATGTCCCACCCGATGGGTCCGTTATTACCAGTCGTATGAAATCACAACAAGAAAAATTCCCCTGGCTTGTTTGTGAACACGAAGGGGAATTAATGGGATTCGCATATGGAAGCTCATTCAGATCACAGCAAGCTTACGACTGGTCAGTTGAAACTACGATATATGTCAGAGAAGCTGCTCATAATCTAGGAATAGGATCAGCTCTCTATGAAACACTTATTGAATGCCTTAGATTGCAGGGATATACATCTGCTGTTGGAGTCATAGCACTACCAAACGAACCAAGTGTTTCTCTCCACAATAAATTTGGTTATAAAAAAATCGGTATTCTACCTGACGCAGGATACAAATCCGGTTCCTGGTATGACGTTGGTATATGGAGGCTTGAATTGAAAGAAGCTACACCAACACCGGAGGAAATAACTCCAATAGACCATATAATCAATACTTTAGATTTTGCCAAAACATTAGAAAAAGTATCCTCTAAGATAAAGATATAGAATCGCTTCGGAAAATCATAAAAGTGGCTAATAGTACTTAGTCTATGGTAATCGATACACTTTCGATCACATCCGCTGGACCTCCCTGCATAGGATCCCTCGGTGTAATCGCTTCAACTAACTCCATCCCTTTAATAACCCTTCCAAACACTGAATGGCAAGATTCTCCAGGTATAGAGCAATCTTTAGCAGAACCATCGGGCAATAAACCGTCCAAAAATGATGTGTCCCGATACGTTATGAAGAACTGACTTCCATTTGTAGCTTTCCCATCCCTTATCCCGGAGTTCGCCATCGAGACTACGCCAGGCTGGTCATGTCTAGCGGAGTTATGAAACTCATTTTCAAATACGTATCCAGGACCCCCACTTCCAGTACCAGTCTGATCACCACCTTGAGCCATAAAATCTGGAATTACTCTATGAAATGTCACTCCATCATAAAACCCTTGCTTTGACAAAAAAATAAAATTGTTAACAGTGATAGGTGCCTCTTTTTCCAGTAGATCTATTAAAATTTCGCCTCGTCCATAAATCTTTATGATCGCTCTATAATCTTTGGAAGAATCTATCTCCATATTAGGTTGGTTTGGCCACGACATAATCGTTGGCGACGGGGGTAAGTCAGGTACTACTATCGCCACTTCCTTAGCAAGACCATAGGCTTCTAAAGAAACTTCGACGTCTATCACTATATCCTCACCGTTGGGTCCCCTAACATCCGGACCACCATTTACTGATCCCTTCATGCTGAGTAATATCAATCGCCCTGTTTCCACTTCGACCCAAATATCGGTCTTTAAGCTACCTCCAGAGTCCGTGAGAAGCGGCACTAATTCGGCTAAAGTAGACGACTCAATTGTCCCTTTGACATGATGAGCTGTACGATTATCTATTATTTCTGGGGATACATATTCCAATTCTTCCAAGGCTGGGACGGTGTATGAAACAAGAGAGGGAGGATTAATAGTTTTTTGACCAGCAGGCAGTTCAAACCACTGCAAAGCATCTGGATAAAGAGTGAAGGTACGCTCACCAATAACCCTAATTTTCATAACTTGTTGGGCCGAGGCAGTAGACAAATCGATTTCCCCTTGAAAATCACCTTTGTCATTAACATCACCGGTGATTAGCAGTGGAGCATCCTGCTGTTGTTCACCGAACGATACTCTCATATTCATGGATAGTCGGCTGCCGTACGAATAACCATTTTCAATTGCTTTTTCAAAACTTGTCACCACTTCTTCTACCGAAACAGGATCTATTGTTGCCGCAATCTCTGGCTTAGAAGTCGGCACCTTGATTATTTCCTGCGGAGCACGTGTTGGCACAACCTCTGTTTTTTCTGATACTGATTTATTTGAGACTACTGGTTCCCTTAATTGTGGAGGAGGAGTTACTGAAGATGTATAGCTATCCTCAGAAATGGACTTCTGATTCGAATCTTCTCCGCATGCAACCAGAAATATAGAGACGATCACTAAAAGTAGAGTAATCATATTGCTATGTGAATATTTTTCCATCACCTATTTACTCTACGACCAAGTAGCCGTATAGGCAACGTCTAAAAGAAATAATCAAACATGAATAAATACCAAATTTGAATCTTATATAATCTTAAAATAGGTTATCATCCACTAAGATATGTAATATTCCTCTAGTTTGGAGATATAAATATGTCCTCTAATTTACGAGACTTTCTAGATGATGTCGCAAAAAAATATGGGGACCGAGATGCTCTTTTATTTAAGCCCGGCTTCAAATATGTTTCCTGGTCCTACAAGGAATTGGCAAAAGACTCCAGAAAAGCGGCTACACTTCTTAAAGACAAGGGGCTCAAAAAAGGAGACACGGTCGTGATTTGGGCGCCGAATTCACCGGTATGGGTGATTTCTTTTTTTGCATGCCTCAGAGCGGGCGTGATAGCCGTCCCTTTAGATATGAGAAGTTCTGAGGATTTCGTTAAAACCGTTTTATCTAAAACCAATCCTAAACTCGCGATAGTTTCGAGATCAACCCCAAAGGAACATGAGTCGATCGGCGTTCCACTACTGTATATGGAAGACATGCCAATAGCGTACAACTCTTTGCAAGAAGCCGAGAATGTCGAAATTCCACCAGACCAAATAGCAGAAGTGATGTTCACCTCAGGTACGACTGGTGATCCTAAAGGGGTAATACTCACACACAAAAATTTGACCTCAAACTTAGACTCTGTAGGACAAATTATGACAGGGAAAGAAGACGATAGATTATTGTCTATCCTCCCTCTAAGTCACATGTTTGAACAAATGGGGGGCCTATTATTTCCCTTGCGTATAGGGGCAAATGTAACCTACATGACAAGTAAACGCCCAAAGGCAATATTTCAGACCATGCAGGAGCGTCGAGTCAGTGTAATGCTTTTAGTTCCACAAGCATTGGATTTGTTTAAAAAGGGAATAGAAAGAGAAATACAGAGACAAAATAAAGATGCTATTTTCGCCAAATTAATGGCAATATCAAGAAAATCTCCTAAGGCATTAAGACAATTGTTATTCAGAAGAATAAGGAAGCAAATGGGCGGGAATTTGAGGATGGTTATATCGGGAGGTGCCCCGCTTTCAAATACAGTTGGGGAATGGTGGAATCTATTAGGAATCAATGTCATACAAGGATACGGAGCAACTGAAGCATCACCCATAATCGCTTGCCATCCAGAAAAATCACCTAGATTTGACTGTCCTGGACCTCCACCTCCAGGAGTAGAAATAAGAATTGATACAACTGGTGAGGTTTTAGTTAGGGGAAATAATATTACCCCCGGATACTGGGAAGACGAGAAAAAAACGAAAGAATCATTTGAAGACGATTGGTACAAAACCGGCGATCAAGGTTTTATAGATGAAAACGGATTCCTAATATTGAACGGAAGGAAAAAAGACATGATTGTTCTCCCGAATGGTCAAAATGTTTATCCTGAAGATCTAGAACAAATTCTTCAATCACATGTATCCATCATTGATGCTGTAGTGGTTGGAATAGATAATGATGACGGGCCCGAGGTGCATGCAGCACTTATTCTAGATAACCATGAAATGGCACCTGAAGTTATAAGCTGGGTGAATAACCAGGTGGCCAGCCATCAAAGAATCAGAAATCACACGATATGGGATCAAGACGACTTCCCAAGGACACACACCTTGAAAGTCAAAAAGCCTCTTGTGATAGATCACATAATAACCCGTGATCACAATCAACCTTTAAAAAACCGTCAAGACGTTGAAGAATCCGAATTACCTCCCCTTTTGAAAGTGATATCAGACTTAACTGGCATTCCCAACACACAATTAAATAACGACATGGAACTTGAGGCTGGACTTGGTTTGGATTCATTGGGAAGGGTAGAACTCCTTTCAGCAATTGAAGAGGAACTAGAGATCTACATAGACGATGGAGATGTATCTCCAGAGACCACCCTGTCACAACTACAATACTTAGTTGACCATAGCGAAACTTCAGACTTTTCCCACAAATTTAATAACTGGGGTATCAAATTATGGGCACGAATATTGAGGATTATCTCTCTACAACTCTTCATATTTCCAATCATGAAAATTGCATACAAAATAGATGTATATGGAATAGAAAATCTGAGTAAAGTGAAAGGACCATCTTTATTAATAGCAAATCATGTTTTGCATATGGATAATTCAATTTATGTAAAGGCCCTACCCAATCAAATCAGAGGTAAATTGGCTATAGCTGCAGGCGCACATATGTACAACAACAATTTCAAGGGCTTTCTCATCACTTTACTAGGAAACGCTTTTCCATTCGCAACTGGAAAATCGGAGAAAGAACACAATAAAGGTAACGTCAGATCAAGCTTGGAAAATATGGGAAATATAATGGATAAAGGGTGGTCAATACTTATATACCCTGAAGGTGAACTCACGGTCGGGGGACCAACCAAGCCATTTCTAAATGGGACAGGCCTAATGGCAATCGCAGGAAATCTGCCTGTAATACCCATGAGAATAAACATTGAAAACTTCGGAAAACCGGCTTACATACCAATTTTTAGACGAGGTCACGTATCCGTAAAATTCGGAGAACCCATCATGCCTCCTTGGGATAACAACCCAGAAAAAGTAACCGAGATTATGGAAGAAAGCGTGGCTGAATTATCAAGGCAATAAAAAACTAAGTCGAATTTTGGAGTAACGAACCCTTGTCTGTATCCGTAATTATCGTCCTTATATTAAGACTATTCATACCTCTATTGATATTTAAAAATCGTATCGTTGGTGCGATAGCCTCGATGGTAATTGATATGTTAGATGTAGTACTAGTCGATGCTCTACAAGCAATGCCTATACTTAATGAAGATCAAGTGGGATTCGGCGATAATTATCAACGCTTCGATAAATGGCTTGACATGTACTACTTGACTATTGAAGCTTACATAACGTTTAGCTGGCGAAATAAACTCGCAAGAAACGCAGCTGTAGCTCTCTTTATATTTAGATTTCTTGGAATAGGAATCTTTGAAGTCACCGGAGAACAGTTCAGACAACTTATCTTTTTCTTCCCCAATCTATTTGAAAATTTCTTTTTATATTACATAATATGCGACAGGTTTTGCCCTAGGCTTATTCCAAAAAAAACATCCAGCCTTCTTTTGGTATTAGTGTTACTTTACATACCCAAATTTTTCCAAGAATATATCCTTCATTATTCAGAGATAAAACCTTGGCAATGGATTAGATCAAATATCCTGTTAACAAGAATGTTTTTTTAATCAATGATGCTAGGACTTCAGTAGTACAAGACACATTTTTAGGAGATTTATAAATAATGAGCAAAAAAATATCAACGGTTGTAGGTGATGGAACTCAAGGTTATTCCGGTGACGGAGGACCCTCTTTAAAATCACAGATGGACAACCCGTTTCATGTAGAAATCGACCCTTCTGGAAAGTTTTTGTATTTTGCAGATTGTTTTAATTTTAGGGTCCGTAAAGCTGACCTGATATCTGGAATGGTGACAAATTTTGCAGGCACTGGTATTCAAGGACACTCTGGGGACAATGGCCCTGCTAAAGAAGCTGATATTGACGAGATTTATGCCATACAAGTAGATCAAAATGGTGATGTTTATATCTGCCAGCGATTTAATCCAAGTATCCGGAAAATAGACGGGGAAACCGGAATAATATCTACTGTTGCTGGAACAACGTCTCCGGGTTCTGGTCAAGATGGCATTCAAGGAAATTCATCTCAAATGATTGAACCGAACGACTGTGTTCTTGACGGGAAAGGTGGATTATTGATAGCTGATGTTCAGGATCAAAAGGTGAGGCGCCTAGACCTCAAAACCGGAATAATAGACACGTTCGCCGGAACCGGAAAAAAGGAACATAGTGGAGATGGAGGGCCAGTAACTGAAGCTGGAATATTTGAAGCCAGGGCTGTTTGCGTTGACGGAAAAGGTAATACCTATATATGTGAACGAGCGGGTAACACCGTAAGGCGCGTTGACAATAACGGAATCATAACAACAATCGCTGGTACCGGTGAAACAGGTTATGAAGGAGATGGTGGTCCAGCTTCAGAAGCATTACTAAATGGACCTAAGGCTATCCGATGTGATCTGGACGGGAACATCCTGATAGTTGACACAGAAAATCATTCGATTCGGTTGGTTGACACATCAACAAGTGTGATTTCCACTGTAGCAGGAGGTACAGAAGGTCCACATGGTGACGACGGCCCCGCAACAGAGGCTGGAATGGCAAGACCTCACGGTGTAGTTTCAGGATTTAATGGGGAGTTTTACGTAGCGGATAGCGAAAACCATCGAGTTCGTGTTATCCAATAGAATCAAACTATCTATTATCGTCCAAAAACATTAAGGAGTAACGATGGCTGATTTACCTTATGGCATGCATTGGATGCTTGCTACTCCTTTTTCCAAAAATGAGGAGATCGACTTCGAGTCATTAAATAAAATTATTGAACAAGCGCAATCTTCTTATTGCGCCGGGGTTGTAGGTCTTGGTGTTATGGGGGAGGCTTCTAAACTTACGGACAAAGAAAGGGATAAAGTAGCAGAGAAAATAATTTCAGTAGCCGGGAATTTACCAGTGACCCTGGGAACAACAGGGGACGGAACAAAAACTGTAGTAGAAAGGAGTCGATTTGCAGAGAATATAGGTGCTTCTGCAGTTATGATTTCAGCTCCTTCAATGCTAAAACCTAACTTAAACGCTCTTTTTGATCATTTTTATAACGTCGCAAAATCCATAAATATTCCCATCGTGATGCAAGATTACCCTCAGACTTCTGGGGTACATATGCCTATAGACTTTATAATCAAAGTTTCAAAAGAAATACCTCAAGTTAAATATTTAAAATTGGAAGACCCACCCACTCCAACCAAAATCAGTGCTATAAAAGAGCAAATAGGAGATCAAATTGGCATATTTGGTGGCCTAGGGGGAGTATTTCTACTCGATGAACTCCGAAGAGGATCGATGGGGGCAATGACAGGATTTGCCTATCCAGAAATATTAGTCAAGATCTGCGACCTGATCAAAAATAGCAAAATTGATGACGCAGAGAAAATATTCTATAAGTATTTACCCCTCATACAATATGAACAGCAGGAAGGGATTGGATTAGCTATACGTAAGGCTGGGTTGATGCATCGCGGATTTATAAAATCAGCTGCAACACGATCACCAGGCCCCAAAATTGCCGAAAAAAATAAGGAAGAATTATTAAAAATAATTAAAAAAGTGGGGCTTCAATAACGAAAACAGGGAAATAAATTACCACACCGTCACTCAACAGATTTGATCGGATTAACCGTTACCCTATTCATAGGAACACTCCCCGTATTTCGAAATTGATGTTCAACATTTTCAGGAACATGAACACAATCACCTTGCCTGACAGGGTATTCTTCCCCTCCAAAATACAATAGACCTGAACCTTCTGTAATGAAGGCCTGATGCTCCCATGGATGGGTATGTAAAGGACTTGACTCACCGGGCGCATGCTCTACGAATAGCATCACGTAATTCGGAACTCCATCTTCTTTTCCAAGAATAGGATTTTTATTATCCCTATAATTTTTTATAACAGGTTTCATACACTCACCATAGTATTAACAACATTTCAAGAAATTTTCATCTGATCGCTAAAAAATTATCTTCTGTAATATATTCTTTTGAATGCATCGGCCTGAGGCATTCCATGACCTTTTCCTCTTTCTGCCCTCCATTCAATCATTCTATCGAATACCTCTTGATATGATTGGCCACCCATTTGGGACACATGAGATGTGAGAGCCTTTACTGAGGTCTCCATATGATCACTTATGTCTACATATAAGTCAGGCTCAGGATGACCCATTATCCAAGCTTCAGCAACTTTATGTGGCTCATAACCCTCCTCTATCAATTCTGGAAAAGTCATATGATCTCTCGCGGTGGGAAAAATAGCGGATAAAGTATTTTCTCCGGCCGCTATATGATCAGGATGACCTGATCCATACCCTCCATCGAGTATTCTCATAGGGTATTGGCAAATAACCACGTCTGGCTTTTGCCTTCGTATTTCCCTAGCTATATCTTTTCGAACATCCAGACTTGGGGTCAGATAACTGTCCGGGTATCCAAGGAAAGTAACATTTGACAGACCCAAAGCAGTACCTGCGTCTTGTTGCTCCTTTTTTCTAATCTGGGCTAATTTCTCCTCTGTCATACCTGGCTCACCACTACCTTTACTACCATCAGTGCAAAGTACATATGCCATATCCCAACCTTCTGCCACCAACCTTGCCACTGTTCCAGAACAACCGTACTCAGCATCATCAGCATGAGCTACGACTACCAGTCCTCTTTTATAGTCATCTGGCCAATCAGTCGAATGTGCCAATTCTTTCTCCTTTCACTAAATATATATACATTACCAATCTATTCATGTTTTTAAAATTTTTCAGTTTTAGAATAAGCTGCTGCCATGGAATTTAATAAACATTAGATTAAAGATGCCCTATCAAACCAGCTGACATTACGGAATCAGTCGCAGATTGTATTATTTCCATAACAGGTTGAGGCCATATCCCACCAGTCACCATGATAATCAACAGAATACATAAGATAACTTTACTGAAAAATGGTACAGGTATGGGCGATTCATTCTCAGGCTCTTCAATGTATATCTGTCTAGCAACCATTAAATAGTAATAAAGCGATATGAGACTGGCCACTATTCCCACTCCCACCAACCAAAGCAATCCTTGAATACCAACAGCATTGAAAAGATAAAACTTGCTGGTAAACCCCGCAAATACAGGAAGACCTGCAAGAGAAAATAGTGCGCTCACAAGAACAAGGGCGACGAGTGGCTGTCTCGTACTCAGACCAGCGAGACTTTTAATATCATCTCTACCAGTATGATTATATACAACTATAATCGACATAAACGCTGCAAGATTTGTCACGGCATAGGCCGATACGTGAAATATTATTCCGTTAGATACTAAATGGGATGAACCAACAGAGCTAGATCCATCATCCCCAAATTGAACAAACGCTGCCACTCCCATCAACAAATATCCTACATGTGCAATACTGGAATACGCTAATAAACGTCTAAGATTTGATTGTACAAGTGCTAAAAGATTTCCAACAACCATGGTCGCGACTGATATCAAAACTACTATCAATTGCCAGTCAGATCCGCCTGGAGCTGGAATGAATCCGAACATAAAAAATCTCACTACCAAAGCCACCACCGCAATCTTTGATCCCACAGATAGCCACGCAGTTATTGGAACAGGCGATCCTTCGTAGGCATCGGGTGCCCACATATGAAAAGGTACAGCCGCTAATTTAAAAAGAAGACCTGTAAGAATTAATGCAAAGCCTAATATCAAACCAGGTGACATTTCTGAAAGACCTGTAAGAACCTCTGCGATTTCTACAAATTTGGTTGTCCCCAACAATCCATATATATGGCTTATGCCATATAGAATGATTGCCGATGAAAATGCCCCTAATAATATGTACTTTGTAGCAGCCTCGTTTGCCTTAGGATTGTATCTGTCAAAAGCAACCAATACATACAGACCAAAACTAAGTAGCTCCAAACTTATATAAGCAGTTAATAGTTCAGATGACGAGGATAATAGCATGGCCCCAGCGAGGGTAAAAATTAGAATACCGTAATATTCGCCAACATTTTCTAGCCTATCTTTTACATAATCCTTCGACATAAAGACTATAAAAACTGCCACCGAAACAAGGAGCAGCCGGAAATATTTGGTGAACTCGTCAAAAACCAATACACCGTTGTACAGATCCCCAGAATTATCTATCAAGAGGATTACACCGATGATAATCAACAGACCCAGAAAAGCTATCCAAGGCAGAATAATTCTATGTTTATCGTGGATAAATAAATCTAACGCAAGTAAAAGAAAAGCCAAACCGGTAACTAAAAACTCTGGCGTCAACAACCAAAAGTTATTCATCCGGCACCAGGTATCGCCGCTAGTAAGGGTGATACTCCACTCTCGATAACTTCAATGTACGGGAATGGCCATAGACCTATCGATAAAATTACAATTACGAGAACGCCTGCGGCAAATTTTTCTCGCAAATTTGCATCAGTCTGATCAGTCCACCGATCCCCAATAGGACCAAAAAACACCTTCGCAATCAACCGTAAAATATAGACCGCTGTGATTGCAGCACCCAGCACCGCCAATGAACCAAGGAATATTCCCCAAGCACCATAACTTTGGAAGATGCCAATGAAAACCAATAACTCTGCCACAAATCCACTCAGACCAGGTAGGCCCAAAGAAGTTAAGCCTGCCAAAACAAACAATGACCCAACAACCCCCATACGTTTGGCCATCCCCTCAAGAACAATGGAATCTCTTGTGTGTGTTCTCTCATAAATCATTCCAACAACCGCAAAAAATAGAGCAGTCATTACACCATGAGAGAACATTTGAAGTACCGCTCCGTTCATACCAAAGGTATTGAGTGTGCCAATTCCCATTAACACGTAACCCATATGACTTACTGAGGAATAACCTATGACATATTTCAAGTCAGTCTGTCCCATTGCAGATATCGCTCCATAAATCACATTTACGGCGCCTAGAGCTATCAACAATGGCATCCACATCTGGGCTCCTTCAGGCATTAACATAATGCCCAATCTAATAATCCCGAAAGCACCCAACTTCATCAATACCCCGGCATGTACCATGCTAACTGCCGTGGGCGCTGCAACGTGCCCATCGGGTGACCAAGTATGAAAAGGCCACAGACCCGCTAAAATACCAAATCCGATCATCATCATAGGAAAAAATAATTTTTGGAAATCTGAAGAAAACCTGTCGTCTACGACTTTTTGAATTTCCAATATGTCAAAAGTACCTATGCCTGCTTGTACATAGATAGCAACTATGGACACCCAAATTAATACACTTCCAGCCACTAGAACTATGGTCAATTTCATAGCGCTGTACTCTTTGGATCGAGAGAAAGACGGAAAAACACTACTGCTACCCCATTTACCTATAAGAAGATACATGGGTAACACTGACAACTCGTAAAAGAAAAAGAAGAAGAACATATCAAAACTTACAAATACACCAAAAACGCCGGAAAGTAACAAAAAATATAGTATGAAAAAATCTTTTGCAGAATTTTGAAGATTCCACGAAACCACAGTTCCGGTAAACATGACGATTCCGGTAAGAAGGACCATAGCGACCGATATCCCATCCACACCAAGAGAGAATGTTATAGCCCTCGCGCCTTCTCCCCAAGGTCCAGGAATTGCAAGCCAATTATATGACTCGGCAAATTGAATGCCCCCCTCAGACTTATCAAAACCCAGAAAAACCCCAATCGAAATCACAAGAGCTAAAGTCGAAAAAGAAAGGGCAGTCCACTTAATGGCTTTATCGAGTTTCCCGGGTATCAACATAAGTAATACCGCGCCTATTGCAGGTAAAACAACAAGTAATGTTAAAACTGGCATGTTCATGACATCACCTAAACCACCCACCATACAATTGCCACGATGAACAATCCGAAAATCATTGCCGTGCCATAACTATAGAAGTACCCAGTATGAACAACCCTGACTTTGATTGCAGATAGCCAGACTGATATTCCAATTCCATCTACACCAGTGTCATTGACAACAATCCGATCAAAGACAGCTACGAATCTCCCAACTGATAGAACCACTTTATCAATGATAAATTGATAAAACTCATCTACGTAATATTTATTTTCAACTACTTTATGAAATGGAGCCAAGAAACCGTCAATTTTAATGTTAGTCCAATTTGGTGGACCATACCTCAAATAGCCAACGATTATACCCAATGTAGCAATAACCAAAGAAGTTACTGACAATCCCAAACTAATATGGAAATGATGAGACGCGTCTACGAAAGTTCCGAATCCGTCAAATTCGAGAATCGGGATAGCCATGATTCCAAATCCTACAGAAAGAATACTAAGCACGATTAGAGGGACGGTCATTATGCGTTCCGATTCGTGAGAAGACTGTGAAATACTGGTCTTAAATTCGCCACCAAATATCCTAAATACCAATCTCGTCATATATAGAGAGCTGAGAAATACGCCTATCAAGGTTAGTCCTATAAATACAGGTCCCAACTCCTCAGATATTGATAGCAAGATTTCATCCTTACTAAAAAAACCTGCTAATGGAAAGATACCCGCCAATGAAAATGCCCCCAACGTAAAGGTGACCGCAGTAATCGGCATCGTCTTCCTCAATCCTCCCATCTTTTGGAAATCCGTTTCATCATGCATTCCATGCATGACACTACCAGCCCCCAAAAACAATAGTGCTTTGGAAAAACCATGTACTACTAAATGAAACATTGCAGCAGCCAATCCCAAAGCACCTAGAGATAGCATCATCAATCCAAGATGGCTAATCGTGGAGTATGCCAAAACTCGTTTTATATCTGTGGCAACTAATGCGATAGTGGCAGCAAATATAAAGGTAACCAAACCTATAGTAGAAATAATGAGCAGTACATTGGGAGCCATTTCAAAAAGAGGGAGCAATCGTGCGACCAAATACACACCCGCAACTACCATAGTTGCAGCATGAATCAAGGCTGATACTGGTGTAGGCCCCTCCATAGCATCAGGCAGCCAAACATGTAATGGAAACTGTGCCGATTTACCTGCTGCTCCAAGAAATATCAAAAGGCTAGACGAAACCAAAACACCATCTGAAATACCATTACTCTGAGCAGCATGGATAATTGACGTTATATGAAAAGTTCCTGTTGCCTTGAACAACAGTATAATTCCTATTAAAAGTCCAACATCTCCTATCCTAGTAGTGATAAAAGCTTTTTTTGCGGCCTCTGCGGCAGATCTTTTTTCAAACCAAAAACCTATAAGTAAATATGATCCTAGCCCCACCAACTCCCACGCGAAGTATAAGAACAATAAATTGTCCGCCAACACGAGTGTGAGCATAGCGGCAGCAAACAACGAATGAATGGTGAAATACCATCCGATCCTATTATCACCTCTCATATAGCCCAGTGAATAAATTTGGACTACCAGCGAAACGAAAGTAACAAGACCAAGCATGACTATAGATATTCTATCTACCAAGAATCCCCAATTAATTTCATAAATTCCAAGTGAGATCCAAACTACTTCAAAGTTTCTAGAAACTAAATCATTTGAAATAAAATCTAGAAATACACCCCAAAAAACACTAAATGCAATAAAAATGCCTAGAATGGCCAAAAATGAACCCTTACCCGGCAAAAATCTTGACGAGATAAGCATAAGCACAAAAGTAGCGAGACATATTGACGGGATTAACCAAGCCATATTTGCATCAATCGACATTAAAAGGTTCAAATGATTTAACCCTTGAGTAAGTCGATTTCATCGACATTGACAGTATTTTTATTTCTATACAGGCGTAAAATAATTGCAATAGCTAACGCTAATTCCGCAGCAGCAATGGTTATCACAAACACGACTATGACATGACCAAGCGCCCTATGAAAATCATCAAACCCTCCTAAGGCCGCATAGCCGATAACATTTATATTTACGGCATTTAACATTAACTCTATTGACATAAGAACGAGTACAGCGCTTCTTCGAGCCAAAACCCCGTACAGGCCCAAACAAAACAGCGCAGCAGAAAGGACTTGAAAATGAGCCAATTCAATCATGAAGACGACTCTCCACATCATGTTCAGAACCAGAAGCATTCCTTTTAACAAGCACGACGGATCCTATAAGTGCAATGAGGAGGACGATTGAAGCCACTTCAAACGGGACAGCCCAGTGAGTAAAAAGATGTTCTCCAAGTTCTTTTATTGACACTCCCTCCCTATGTGAGGTCGGCACTGAAGTAGACAATGTGAAAATAACTAACATTAGAAATAATGCAATTGAAGCAATAGCGGCCAAATACCAGCGATTGTTCTGAGACAATTTTCTGAAGTCTTCTATCCGTGTCAACATAAGAGCGAACAGTACGACAATAACCACTGCTCCCCCATAGATGAGGATCTGAACAATTGCTAGAAATTCAGCAAATGCTAACAAGAAAATACCAGCAGTGCCCAACATGGAAACCAGCAATGCAAAAGCCGCATAAACTATGTTCCTAGCCGTAACCACTAAAATCCCACCCCCAATCACAAGAATAGAAGCTAGATAAAAAAAAGCCAGCGAACCTGTCATTTATCCTCCTTCCCTTTATCAAGCTTTTCATTAGAACCCTCATCAGGTTCTGCCTTTCCTACAGTCATTTTATTTGCCGGTTTTCCAGAACCCTCTTTAGGTGGTTTTGGAACACCACTGTTTTTCTCAGGTTGTTTCGGTTTCCACGCGACCTTAGCTTGATATTGTGTTCCCATCGATAACAAGGACGATAAATCCACCCGATTACCATTACGCTCATACTTACCCAATTCATGCTCATGAGACATTTCTATAGCATCGAAATTGCAAACATCAACACATATGCCGCAGAGAATACATCTACTCAAATTTATTTCAAACTCATCGATGATTTTTCTTCTACGACTTTTACCTTGAATAAAGAATTCATTATCCTTCATTTGAGCTTTCATACATTGAGTAGGACACTCTCTTATGCAAACCATACAACCGGTGCAATAGGGCTCTTGAACTTCTGTATCCCACATCAATGCTGGAAACCCCATATACCTAGGATCAAGTTTGAAACGCTTTTCAGGCATAGGATATTCTGCAGTCACAGGCTTTCTTAAAGTAGACCTTAATGTCACAAGCAACCCTTCTATAAACCCAACAAATATATTTTTTCTATCAGATCGTAGTTTATTCAAGAGGCACTCCATCAACCGAAGTCACGGCTTGGTTTGCATATGGATCTAACGATTTTAGTTGATTCCCCTGAATAACATGAACGGTATGACGTTCCATGTTGGTGCCGGGATTTTTTCTGATCACTGCAAAAGTTGCAGCAAGTAACACAAAAGAAAATAAACTCAAAACCCACAGCGGAATACCATAAAACAAAACTACGGCAGTTAAGATAATGTTTAAGAAAGAAAGTGGCACGAGCAGCTTCCATCCGAAAGACATTAGCTGATCTATCCTGAGCCTGGGATAAGTCCCTCTAATCCAAAAAATTACCCATATCACTACAGACGTTTTTACTAAAAGCCAGATTATTGACAAGATGCTGTGGGCCAATCCTTCTAGAGGCATTTCAGGCCAAGCCCACCCACCAAAAAAAAGCAAAACCGTTAGAACAGCAACCGTAAAGGTGTTCATATATTCAGCCAAGAAAAAAACAGACCAGTGAGCCCCACTATATTCAACAAAAGGACCGCCAACGACTTCAGACTCAGCATGATGAATGTCAAAAGGGGTTCTACCCAACTCAGCCAGACCAGCAGTTAAAAATATAAATAACCCTAGAGGCTGCAGTAACCCAAATGGAATTGAACCTTGCTCGCTTACAACATCTCGGAGATTAAGAGATTGAGATAGCATCACAACCCCAATTATCGCCATTATGAAAGGTATTTCATAACTTACTAACTGGCCAGCCGCTCTCAATCCTCCCATAACAGCCCACTTGTTTGCAGATCCCCATCCAGCCATCACAAGGCCCATCACAGAAAGGACTGACACAGCCGTCAAATAAAAAAGCCCCATGTCCAGATTCTGTACTACTACATCCCGGGCGACAGGAATAGTGACCCACATCAAAAATGCAGGTACAAAAACTGCAATAGGAGCAGCCCAATACACTCCCTTGTCTGCCCAAGACGGCAATATATCCTCTTTGGTTAATAATTTGATGGCATCAGCAAGAGGTTGAAGCATTCCTCTGTATCCAACCCGAGTTGGTCCCAAACGTTGTTGTATCCGTGCCAACGCTTTCCTCTCAACATAGGTCAATACCAGAACGACGAAAGATATGGCTCCTAATAGAACCGACACCTTAAGTAACAAGGTAAAAAAATCAAAGATCGTCACCGATCAACTTCCCCCATTATGACATCTATAGAGCCTAAAATCAGAACAGCATCGGCGAGATATGAAGATTTGAGCATGTGGTTTAATGCTTGAAGATTAGCAAACGAAGGGGCTCTCACCTTAACCCTGTACGGGGTATCTGTACCGTCACTTACTAGAAAAACCGCTAGATCGCCCCTGGGAGATTCAGTTCTAACAAATACTTCCCCTTTGGGGGGGCGAATAATTCTCCGGACATTTGCCGCTATATCGCCATCTGGTAGATCTTTCAATGCCTGGTCTATTATTCTTAAAGACTCCCGCATCTCCTCCACACGCACGTAAAACCTATCCCAACAGTCTCCTTCTGTCCCTATAGGTATTCCAAAATCAAACCGATCGTAAATCGAATATGTATCAGTAATTCTAATATCTTCAGACACACCGGACGCTCTGAGAGCAGGACCAGTCACTCCATAGTCGACAGCATCGCGACCTGACAATTTTCCAACACCTTTTGTTCTAGCTAAAAACATCTCATTTTGAGATAAAAGCTCGTCGCATTCGTCAATACCCGACTTTAACTGATCAGTCAGTCGTAAAACTCGATCCTTAAAATCTGAAGGAACATCTTCTTTTAGTCCACCTATTCTTATGTAATTATGCATAAGACGAGCTCCGGTCACACTCTCAAATAATTCTTGAACTCGTTCTCTTTCTCTAAAAGCGTAGAGCATAGGTGTCATAGCGCCGGCGTCTAAACCATAGACCCCATAGAAAAGAAGATGACTAGCAATACGATTTAATTCACATAAAATAACTCTGATGTATTCAGCTCGTTCAGGGACTTCAATCTCCATTATCTTTTCTGCAGCCAGGCAAAAAGCAAGCTCATTGTTTAAGTTTCCTACATAGTCCAACCTGTCAAAAAGAGTTATTACCTGGTTGTAATGTTCACTTTCACATATTTTTTCTGATCCCCTGTGGAGATAACCTATGTGCGGCACAGATTTCACAATCCTTTCTCCGTCAATCCAAAGAACAAGACGAAACACTCCATGTGTACTTGGGTGTTGAGGACCCATATTGATCATAAGATCAATGGCATCTGGGTTTTGATTAATCTGTTCGTGAACCTGCATCCTTTAAAATTCCTTCAAAATTAACTCCAACTACCACTCTTGGTAGTCATGAAATGGAAAGCTTTTCCTTCCTGGATAGCCATCAAATCCTTCGTAAAGCAACAATGGGGATAAATCTGGATGTCCTTCGAACACTATCCCAAACAAATCATGTCCTTCTCGTTCAAACCAGTCAGAGGCCCTCCAAACGTTAATGATGGATGGAACTACAGGTTGATCTGCCGAGACGGACACCTTTAAAGCCAACTTATAACGATTTATTAGTGACACTAGATGGTAAACAATCTCGAATCTATCTTCATCTTTTTCATAATCCACGACTGCCACTGAACAGAGATAATCAAACCTGTACGAATCAGACGTTTTAAGAAAAGTACAAACCTGCACGAGGTTTACAACTGGAATAGTGACAGTAACTATATCTATTTCTGCCGTGATCGATATTGGAAAACTAGGCCCTAAGTCCCCCTGTAAAGCTTTAGACAAAGCTTTACCTTTTTCATCTAATTTAACAGTTGCTGTAGGTACTTCATGCTGCCTACCTGGGTTTGCATTTCGCCTCTGCGCCATTAGATAAAGCCTCGACTAAGCTCTATGTGAATCAGAATCTAATTCATTGGCTACAGTTTTATCCACTTTGGAAGAACGTGACTGACGGGAATCCAACTGTATTTTTTCTTGCAACTGAAGAATTCCATACATTAAGGCTTCTGGGCGAGGCGGGCAACCCGGTATGTAAACATCCACCGGAATTAGATGATCTACACCCATCACCACTGAATAGGATTTGTAATAAGGACCACCATTAGTAGCGCAACTACCCATAGCAATCACCCATTTTGGGTCAGGCATTTGTTCGTAAAGTAACTTTATTGGGTCAGCCATCTTTTTTACAACCGTACCCGCAACAATCATTACGTCAGCCTGTCTAGGCGATGGCCATGTAACAACACCAAACCTATCGAGGTCATGATGTGACATGTGGGTACTTATCATCTCTATAGCGCAACAAGCCAAACCAAATGAAAGTGTCCATAAAGAAGACTTTCGGGCAAGTGAAAAAAGCTCATCCGATTTTGCTGTCAGCGCATTTGGAAGAACTCTGTTGAAAACGCTTTCTGCCGGACTATTTCCACTTCCTGACTGATATCCTTCTCCAAGACGAAAATCTTCTTCAGGTCTCCGACCCTGAAGACTTTCCTTGGGTATAAATTGACCATATTTCCCTATATCTCCATCTATCGCCATTGCAGTACACCTTTTCGCCATCCATATGCAATACCAAAAAATAATATCGCAATAAAAATCAACATCTCATAAAACACTGCTGGAGTAGCTTCTAGAAAAACAAGTGCCCAAGGAAATAAAAAGACAGCCTCTACATCAAAAACGATGAAAAGTATCGCAAATACGTAATACCTGATCTGTATCTGAGACCAGTTGAATGGCGACGCAGGAATTCCACACTCATATGGCGTGTCCTTTATTTCCGACGGCCTTCTAGGCGCCAAGAGTCGCGACAACGCGAACATTGTCAATATTGCCACCAACCCAACTACGGCTACTAATATGACAGCAATCCAGTTAATCTCATTTAGCATTCGACTATGACCCACTCAACGACCAAGTTTGTTGTTATTTAGGCACAAAACAACCCTATGATTCTAACATATGAGAGTTTATATGACTCACCTCCATAAAGCAGTTATTTTACAGGCATAAAAATTGAGTTGATTTTAAAAAATATGCTACAATCAGCGAACAATTTAAAATTCGTCCCGAGTGGCAGGTTAGGCCTCAGTCCTTTGATCCTGCCCGGCAACCTTAACTCTCAAGGTGCCCCTGGGGAAAAAGACGAGGTTCTATCTGGAACAAAGGGTGCGGGCTCTCCGTATTCCGGAGGGCTTTTTTTATGGCCCCTCTTCAATTGACAGGGACGACTGAAAAGGAGTACCGATGAACAGGGCCCATACTAGATCCGAATATGTATCCCAAAACTCTCCATACAATTCTTCAAATGATCTAACCACACTCAAGGCAGTTCTAACAGAAATCGCACACAAAAAAGGGTCTATAAAAATTGAGTGGGCTGCCGAGCTAAGAGTTAAGTATGGCCATAAATGGCTATCAAACTGTGCCGATAAATTGGACCCTAAGTTTTTATCGCTAATCAAAAACCAAAACTTTTTATCCTGACACCAGTGCAGTTAAATTTAAAAAATCTAATGTGTCCCAACTCATCGGTCTGTAAATACAGAAATTTCTAAGATTCTAATCTTACGTTAATTAATTCATGAAAAATAATACTTGTTTTTTATTTAATGAATTAGTAAGCTTTTAGTCTCAATTGTTTCACACATCATATCCTTGAGGCTACAGAAATACTCTTTGAAAACTAAACTATTTTCCCGGGCATCATTTGAAGGGATTTTTAGAAGACCAAACAAGAAAATAGAAGCTAATAATTTCATATTAAGTAAACCTAATTCAAAAAAAGCGTCAAGAAAAAAGCACTTTCCCTCCAAACTTGGACTTATTAACCCTCTCCCCGTTCCTAAGAAAATACACACTTTTGATAATTTCAGATCCATCAACTACCGATACCTGTGGTTATCAACCGCAATTTTCAGTGGAGCTTTTTGGCTCCAACAAGTGGTTATCGGTTGGTTAGCATACGAAATTACGAAATCCCCCTTGTTAACAACTTTCATAATGGGCCTAGACGCTCTTCCAATATTACTAGGTGGACCTTTAGGGGGTGCGATCAGCGACAAATTCGACAAGAGGTATTTGCTAACATTTATATATTCATACCAAGCTGTTTTGATGATAATTTTCTCAATAATTATCATAACTGGCCAAAACAATACTTGGACCATCATGAGTTTTGTATTGTTGATGGGATTAGCTTGGACCATACATGACCCAGCTCGTATGTCATTGTTATCATCAATTGTGCCAAAAGAAAATCTCATAAATGCCTTTGCGCTCAATTCAATGGCATTTAGCCTAATGCGGCTGCTTGTACCGGCACTTGGTGGAATCATGATTGCAACGATTGGCGTCTGGCCAATATTAATTATTGAGGCAACCCTCATGATACTAGCTGGCATCGTAGTTCAATTAGTAGCAATTTCAGGCAATGATGGCAAAAGAACTGCGAAGCACAATCTATCACTTGTGGCTATATTTCCAGAAATGAAGTCAGGTATCCGCTTTGTATTTGACCATCCAACTATTATCGGATTCATGTTCATGACATTTTTGATGGTGATTTTAGTGGTTCCGTTTTTCAGTGCCTTGATACCAGTATATTCAGCAACCATATATAACGTGGGTGCTAAAGGACTTGGTCTTCTACTTTCCGCAGCAGGTTTAGGATCCTTACTCGGAACAATTATATTAGCTTCCTATGGACGGATAAAAAGACCAGGGATAATATCATTTAACGTCCTAGTCATGATTGCTATCCTGATGATAGCCGTATCTCTGAACAAGCATTACGAATTGGGTCTTTTACTAACCATGTTAATTTCTGGGGCTATGATGACT
Source organism: uncultured Dehalococcoidia bacterium (assembly GCA_964500645.1). GTDB lineage: Bacteria > Chloroflexota > Dehalococcoidia > Lucifugimonadales > UBA826 > CAYFIW01. The sequence continues at coordinate 28,140 of CAZCOH010000008.1, read as the reverse complement.
TTTTTCTCTGTTGTAGGAGCAACCGTACAAAGTATTCTGCCAGAACATATGAGAGGCAAAGTAACTGGAATATACATGATGTGCTGGGGCCTGATACCATTCGGGGCCATGACTTCCGGATTCATAGCAAATGGCATCGGAGCAGATCTTGCAACCAGAATAGGAGCATTACTCCTTACGGTGGGCGTAACAATTTCATTTTTTGTTTTCAGAAATGTATGGGACTTTAGGATGGCATCAAGTAATGAATTGATAGATAAGGATCGGAGTACATCCGCCAACATCCCAGATCTATTAGAGGAACCATCAACTGGATAGCCACTAGCCACCAGAATCCTCATAATCCTGTAGTATGTGTGATGAATAATCCTCTGAATTTTGCAGGTGAACAATGAACACTTCTACAACAGTAAATTTTACAAAATCTGAGGCAGTGTCCAACAAAGGCATGGTCGCAACAAAAGACAGATTATCTACACAGGCTGGACTTGAAATACTCAAAACAGGAGGCAATGCAATTGATGCTGCTGTCGCCGCATGCCTAGCTGTAGGAGTCGTGGAACCAGAGTCAAGCGGTATAGGTGGTGGTGGATATATGGTATTTCAAATGGGAGAGAAGGGAGGAGTCTTTGGATTTCCCATGAAAGGCCCAATTGAGGCTAAACCCGACATGTACAAACTGACGGGTGAGCCATCCGTTGGAAGCTTCGGTTGGCCGGGAGTCTCAGATAACGAAAACATACACGGTTTTAAATCTATAGCTGTACCGGGGTGTGTGGCAGGGCTAGTCGAAGCTCATAAGAGGTTCGGAAAACTACCCCTAAAAGAAGTTGTTGAACCAGCAGTCCAAATTGCCAGAAATGGCTATTATCCGGAATGGTACACCTTATACAAAATGGCAGGATTAACTCAGATGCTTCTTCGTTATGAAGAGATCGGAAAAATCTTCATGCCAGAAGGCTCTCTGCCGTTTGGTGGAATAGATGGTCCATATATATTGAAACAACCTGAATTAGCTAACTCTCTTGAGGCTATTGGAAAATTCGGCGCAGACGCCTTCTATCGTGGTCAAATAACAGAGTTAATGGTTAAGGATATCAGGGATAATGGCGGGATAATATCCAAAGATGACTTCGATTCATATAAACCATTTTATTGGGAAAACGCTCTGGAATTTAATTACAGAGGAAAAACCATAAGAGTGCCACCTTTTGCTTGCGCGGGCACGACGACCGCGATGACCTTAAAACTTTTAAACAGATTTAATCTAACATCCCTTGGTCACAATTCTACAGAGACATTGCACAGATACATCAGTGCAGCTCGAATGGCATATGCAGATAGATTTGAATATATGGCAGATCCTAACTTTGCGGATGTGCCATGGAAAGGTCTCTTATCAGATGAATATACGGCTAGACAAAGCTCATTGATAGGAGATAACGCAATCTCAAATTATGAACCTGGTAACCCATGGATTGAAGAAGGGAGAGACCCGAAGTTTACTATGGAGGGAAGCAATCCTTCCCCAGATAATGGAACGACTCATCTATGCGTAATAGATGGAGAAGGAAACGCTGTCTCAATAACGAATACGATTATGTCTGGTTTTGGATCCGGTATCGTGCCAAAGGGTACGGGCATCGTAATGAACAACGGAATGATGTGGTATGACCCTGTTCCAGGACGAGTCAATTCTGTCGCGCCCGGCAAATATCCTTTAAACAACATGACACCCGCTCTCGTTTTAGGTTCTGAGGGAGTTGAAATTGTTGCAGGAGCATCAGGAGGTAGAAGAATAACCAACTGCGTAAGCTCGTTATTAATCAAAATGATTGATTTCGATATGAATCCTCAAGAAGCGATAGATTCTCCGAGAATTGACTGCAGCTCTTCAACAACCGACGTACCGCCCGAATTGGACAAAAAAGTGATAGAAGATTTAAGGGGAAAAGGTCACGAAATCAGGATACTTGATGAAGGATTTTGGCAAACTGGAAGCTCAAAATTTGCCAGCCCAGCTGCTATTTTGAAAAAGAATGGGCTCTTATATGGAGGGGTAGACACTTTTCATACGGCGAATGCAGAGGGCTTGTAGCATAAAACCAGAGCTCAACTAACTCACGAAAAGTAATTTCTCTAAGTTAATGTAGTCTTTGACTAATTTTTTTGCCCTCGATAGTTTATCGGGATGATCGAATTCAGAGAGATTTTGCAATCTGGATATACTTTCCATCGTGTCTAAAGTGTCAGATTCAACAATCATAATGGACACGCCTTCTTCCACAGCCTCATATTTAACATATTCAATGGGATCTATCCCATTCGTCATGATAAAGCACTCCATATCTGTATTTAACGCGGACATCTGTACATCGGGCCTATCACCACGAACAACTACAGCCTTTTTCTTCCTCGTTGCAAAAGAGTATTCCCCCGGATCCATCCCAAACCCGCCAACCATAAAATGTTCCACCAAAGCCTGAGAATTTTGCACATCAACAAACATTCGACCTGACAAACTTTCACAAATTTGTGCCACAGAGAGGCTTAACAGGGTGCGATCCTCCGGTATTGTACCCAGTAAATATACGTCGTGAGGAAAAAGGTTTTGCTCCATATTATGCTCAATTTGAATTTGAGCATATTTAGAGACCTGATTTAAAACAACGCCACATATAGATGATCCGAATCTACTAGAAAAATCTGCATCAGATTCCATTGTTTCTGGAATTGAGACAACCAAAACTTGCGCCTTGATTCCTTCTACAAATGCAACTTGGTCTTCTGCAGACATTGAAGAAAGAGCCTCTACAATGACAAACTCGTGTTTACCTGACGACTCTTTTATTGAAGCAATCGCAGAATCCAGCGATTCTTCATTTTGCAGCGAGTAATCTTTATCGAGTAGTTTAGCAAAATTAGAGCGGTCAACCTCTTCCAAGGTTCCACTTTCAGAAAAAGGTTTCACAACATCAACAACTTTCCCACTATCAATCAACAGTGAAGCTAGAGCCGCAGAAAGAGTCGTTTTACCGGAATTCTGTTTCTGAGAGGTTATGTATAAGACACCCATTCAACCTACTCCATAGATTCCGAATCAGACAAGATACACATCGAGCAAAATTTCGATCATGGACGCGTTATTTCTTTACTACTCGGCGTCGCCTACGGAGTCTACGCAGGCTCCTCTGTTTATCCAAACGTTCTTGTTCGCCTTTGGATCTAAAAAATCTGCGATTCCGAAGTTCCCTCAGGATTCCAGACCTCTGCATTGTTGTCTGAAATCGCTTCAATAATCCCTCTGGGTCTTCGCCGTCACGAAGAGTTACAAAAGCCAATCTGATTCTCCTACCGGTTCAGTGTCTAGACTGTATCCGGAAACTAAATTTACACCCTCAACCAAGCATTCTCCCTACAATAAAAAGGCTCGAGAACAAGCACAGAGTATAACATAGCCGACAGATTCCATATATAAAGACTGTGTTTCCATAGTTGCAGCAGCAAGTGTTTTCCAACTAACATTTTAATCGATTTTGATTTCAAGTACTAAAGATATTAATTAAGGGAGTCTCAAATGCCAGGTCCCAAATTCGAGTTTACCCAAGTTACCAAATTCGAACCTGAAACATTTGGTGAACCTGGAAACAGGACATTTCGAATAAATGTGGACAGTGCCAGCAGTTCTGCAAAAATATGGCTAGAAAAGGAACAATTGGCAGAACTTTGTCTAGCAATGGTTCAGATGGAAAAAGAAAATCAAAGCCGTGCTAATCTTACTAACGACAACCCTTTAGGATCTGAAGCCGCGGGGTTAACTAATCTCGACTTTAAAGCCAACCAGCTAGCGTTCGGACATATACCAGAAACAAATTACTTTGTCGTAGATGCACAAGATCCGGATGAAGATAGTCAGGATAACCCAACTTTACGCGTATGGATAACTCGAGAAATGATTCAAAACTTCTCCGGAAAGGGACTAGAAATCGTTTCCTCCGGACGACAGATTTGCCAGTTATGCAACAGACCCATGAACGTTGAAGGGCACTATTGTGAAAGGATGAATGGCCACTCCAAAGAGTCAGCCTCAAATCTCTAGTCATCTAAAACGCAAATATAAATAACTCAAACCAGAGGTTTTCAGCTGACAGATTACGATACGGCAGATCCCAGACATCAATTCCCATCTCCAGAGGCGCGCATCCTCGAAATCGATGTCCAGGAATCAGTGTCACACTTAAAGAATGGACAGTTTTTGGGTGGACATACCATGCCATGGGGATCTAATTACACCTTCATGGTCTGGCTTTCCGCTGGAAGCAATGAAACATGTATAAGAGCAATCTACAAACCGCGAGATGGAGAAAAACCACTTAGAGACTTCCCACACGGTAGTCTGTATAGGAGAGAATATTCTGCGTACTTGATTAGCAAAGAGCTCTTATGGCCTAAGATACCTCCCACAATAGTTAGAGAGGGGCCATATGGCATAGGTTCTCTACAATTTTATGTTGATTGCGACCCAAGAAGAACATATTTTGATATCAGAGATGATTTCAAAGAAGAACTGATGAAATTTGCAGTCTTCGATCTGTTAACAAACAATGGAGACCGTAAAGCCGGCCACTGCATGATTGATTCAACAGGTACCATATGGTCTATAGATCATGGTCTGACTTTCCATTCATCTTTTAAACTCCGAACAGTTATGTTCGAATATTGCGGTCAACCAATACCAAACAACCTGCTTGAAGATTTGAAAATACTTGCCGACAAGTTTGAAAAAAACCACGATATTAGGTCAATTCTCAGCCAACAAATTTCAGATTTAGAGATTGATGCATTCTTAAGAAGACTGGAAGGAATTATTGCTAACCCGATTTTTCCTGTACTGGACCCCTATCGCGACGTTCCGTGGCCCTTGGTATAGATGGCGAGTTTGAAGTAATTTTATTCTTTGCAAACCCGTCTATTGTGTATTGATCATATTTATGGGGGACAATAGAATATCTCATGCTCAATGAAAAATGGTGGTATATGATGGCAGTCCGACGCTAAAATCCATCATCAATACCAGATGCACGGAGGGTTGGCCGAGTGGACGAAGGCACCAGTCTTGAAAACTGGCATGCCCTAACGGGTATCGTGGGTTCGAATCCCACACCCTCCGCCACACAAATATATTGCAAGACAAAAATGGGAGAATTTTATGAAGCTCCATGAATTTCAAGCAAAAGATATCCTTTCAAAACACGGAGTTCCCGTTCCTAAAAGTAAGGTCGCCAGAACAGCAAGTGAAGCGGCAACAGCTGCATTTGATATGGGAGGTACCGTTGTTGTAAAAGCACAGGTTCATGCTGGAGGGAGAGGAAAGGCAGGGGGAGTTAAAATAGTAGATTCACCCGGAGCGGCAGAACAAGCGGCCTCAAATATGCTAGGCACCAACCTCGTTACATTTCAAACTGGGCCTGAGGGAGTTCCAATCCACAACGTTCTAGTTGAGGAGGGAATTGATATAGAGCGAGAATTATATTTAGGGATGGTGATCGATGGCGCAACTAAAGGAATAGTTGTAATTGCCAGTGAATCAGGGGGAATGAATATTGAAGAAGTCGCCGAAAACGAGCCTGAAAAAATCATGCAAGTTCCGATTGACCCTGTTGTGGGACTGCAGCCATTTCAAGGTCGTAAAATAGCATATGGTCTCGGCCTGCCTCAATCCTCTATAAGAGGGGCCACAGCCCTGATAGAAAATCTTTACAAAGCCTTTCTATCAACAGACGCATCACTCGCGGAAATAAATCCTTTGGTCTTGACTAATGATGGCCGTTTATTGGCGGCAGACGCAAAATTGGACATCGATGATGACGCTGTCTTCAGGCACAAGGAACTACTGGAAATGTCTGACCCAACGCAAGACGATCCGCTGGAAGTCGAGGCTCGGGAGTTCGACATAAATTATGTCAAGCTGGATGGTGATATAGGATGCATCGTTAATGGCGCGGGCCTTGCAATGGCGACTATGGACGTCGCGACCTCCGCTGGTGCATCCCCCGCTAATTTCTTAGACATAGGAGGAGGCGCCGACGAAGAGAAAGTCGCGAAGGCCTTAAAAATAGTCCTATCAGACACAAACGTAAAAGCTGTTCTTGTAAATCTTTTTGGCGGAATATTAAGATGCGACATAGCGGCTAGAGGATTTGTTATGGCAATGGAAGAGGCTCCAGAGTCAGCTCGACCAATGGTCGTGAGAATGCTTGGTACGAATTCAGACGAAGGTAGAGAAATTCTGGCAAATTCTAATCTCAACGTGACCCTTGTTGACACTTTAGGCGAGGCAGCACAAGAGATAAGCAAAATATCTTAAATTCAATCAAATCAACAAACGCCAATTTGGGAGCAATTGATGAGCATACTCGTAAACAAAAATACCCGCCTTCTGGTGCAAGGTATAACAGGTAAGGAAGGAAGCTACCATGCAGAAAGGTCCGCGGAATATGGAGCCAATCTTGTTGCAGGAGTTACGCCCGGCAAAGGTGGGCAAGTTTTCATGGACAAAGTTAATGTCTACGACACCGTACAGAAAGCTGTTGATGAAACCGAAGCCAATGCATCCTTGATTTTCGTTCCACCAGCCTTCGCCGCGGACGCTATAATTGAGGCTGTGGATGCTGGCATCGAGGTTATCGCATGCATAACTGAAGGAATACCGGTCCAAGACAGCATCAAAGTAGTTCATTACATACGGGACAAGGATGTCACTCTAATCGGACCAAACTGCCCTGGCATTATTTCTCCAGGTGAAAATTTCAAAATGGGCATTATGCCTGGCCACATCCACACTGCAGGAAAAACTGGCGTGGTGTCTCGTAGTGGCACTTTAACTTATGAAGCCGTCGGCCAATTAACTGAATTGGGAATTGGGCAATCAACATGCGTCGGAATCGGGGGAGATCCGGTATCAGGGGTCACCTTTGTAGACATCTTAGAAAAATTCCAGAACGATCCCGAAACGGATAGTGTAGTTATGATCGGAGAAATCGGTGGAACCAAGGAGCAAGAAGCCGCCGAATATATTAAAAACCACTTCACCAAACCTATTGCCGCCTTAATAGTAGGACAAAGTGCCCCTCCAGGTAAAAGAATGGGTCACGCAGGAGCCATTATTACTGGATCAGCAGGTAAAGCTGAAGAAAAAATAAAATCCTTGTCGGCTGCTGGCGTGGAAATAATTCCTAATCCTGGCTCAATTGGAATCACGCTACAAAAGCTCCTATGACAAATAAGTTCCCAGCATAGACTCAACTTAATACCAAGTAAACACATTTGTTCTACATTTCTTGAAATTATTAGAACAAATGTGTTTACTTAAGTATAAATATTTGATATATTGTTCATCAAATACCGCTGAATAACTTGTGAGAATAAACTTCCTAATAACTTATAAGAGAGCAATATATGCAAAAAAATGATGAGAAATCAAAGGCTCTAGATTTAGCAATAAGCCAAATCGATAAACATTTCGGCAAAGGAGCCGTAATGAAACTCGGTGACGCCCAAGATGTAAAAGTCGATTCGATATCCACTGGTTCACCCTCTCTAGATCACGCTCTGGGAGTAGGCGGTGTCCCTAAAGGCCGAGTGACGGAAATCTATGGAGCCGAGTCCTCTGGCAAGTCCACCTTAACTTACCATGTAATGGCATCTGCCCAAAGAAAAGGCGGCACCGCTGCATACATCGACGCTGAGCATGCACTGGACCCCACTTACGCTGGAAGATGTGGAGTGGATATAGAAAACCTCCTAGTCTCACAACCAGATACCGCCGAACAAGCTTTAGAAATATGCGAATATTTAGTTCGTAGTAGTGCAGTAGACATCGTAGTAATAGATAGCGTCGCTGCCATGGTTCCCAAAGCCGAACTTGAAGGCGACATGGGTGATACACATGTCGGACTACAAGCTCGATTAATGTCTCAGGCTCTTAGAAAATTAACCTCTTCTATTAGTAAATCGAATACCGCCGTGGTCTTTATAAATCAAATTAGAGAGAAAGTGGGCGTTTTCTGGGGCAGCCCAGAAACGACACCTGGTGGAAGAGCTCTAAAATTCTACAGTTCGGTAAGAATAGATCTTCGGAGAATCGAATCTCTTAAACAAGGGACAGAAATATTAGGAAACCGTGTTAGGGCCAGAGTGGTAAAGAATAAAGTGTCTGCCCCATTTAAAACGGCTGAGTTCGACATAATGTTTAATGAGGGTATAAGCCGTGAAGGAGACCTACTAGATCTTGCGGTAGAAAACGAAATCGTTAAAAAGAGTGGAGCATTTTATTCATTTGGGGAAATACAAATTGGCAGAGGTCGAGAGAACGCAAAAACTTTCTTGAGAGAAAACCCAGTTTTAACTGACGAAATTGACGATCTTGTTAAGTCTGTCTTAAATCCAGAACCTTTGGACGACGTGATCATACCAGCTAATGAAGCTCTCCCTGATGGATTAGAGTAATGTCGGCCGATTTTTCTCAAGATTCTAACTATGTAAAAAATGAAGATCTGCATCATGCATGTAAAACTGCCAGACGATTTATTAATTATCGCCCTAGAAGCGAATCTGAGTTAAGAGTCCGATTATCTAGGGATTACACCGACGATGTTATAAAAGAGTGTATTGGGGCAATGTACAGAGAAAATTTGTTGGATGACAAAAGATTCGCTCAAATTTATGTAGACAGTCGAACAAATTCTCGTCATAAAAGTGCAACTACGATTAGGGAAGAACTTTCACGGAAAGGTATTTCGAAGAATATATTAACGGCTGTGACGTCAGACATAGACGACGAGGACCAAGCATTAAAAGTGGCTCATAAAAAAGCTAGGTCTTTATCTTATTTACCTAAACCACGATTTTTTCAGAAGATGATGTCACATATGAACAGGCGTGGATTCACCTATTCTATTTCATATAAAGCTAGTGAAGTTGCATGGTCTGACATTCAAAATGTTGAATTATAGTAAATCCAATTGCACCACAAAGCATATGCTTATACGTGAAGAGACGTATAATTGACCAGTGGATGTGGGACGTGTCAGGTTAAAATGAACACTTAGAATTCACGAGAATGGCTCGTGATTGTGTGTCCCATGACCCTGGAGGCTTTTGTCTTGGACGCCGGCACAATAGTCAGTATCTCACTGATAGTATTGTTTCTAATATTGTCTGCTTTCTTTTCTAGCTCAGAGGCAGCTTTTCTATCACTACAAAAAACACGCCTGTCACATTTGTTAAACACAAATGTCCCCGGAGCGAATCGTGTAGCTGAAATGGTAAGTAATACCGAACGACTCTTATCAACAATCCTTCTAGGAAATAACCTAGTAAACGTCGCCTTTACCGCCATCATAACGACTCTAGCAGTAAGCCTAGTCGAAGATGGCCCACTCGCAGTTGCCATTGCTACAGTGGCGGGAACAATTTTATTACTAATATTTGGTGAAATAATCCCTAAAAGCATTGCTGTTAAGAAGGCAGAACGCATCTCTTTTATATATGCACGTCCTCTAAAGATTGTGGAACTGTGTATGTTCCCAGCTATTATATTTTTACAATGGCTTTCAAATCGTTCCCAAGATTTATTTGGCCAAGGCCAATCCTCAGAAGAGACTGTTACGGAGGGAGAGATCCTTTCGATGATAGATATAGGAGAAGCTGAAGGTACCGTGGAACCTGTTGAGGCAGAAATGCTAGAAAATGTATTTAGATTTGGAGACCACCAAGCAAGAGAGGTAATGACTCCAAGAACTGAAATTATCAGCGTTGAAAGGGGAGTGACGCTAAAAGAATTCTTCGAACTATACACAGAACATTCACACACACGCTTTCCAGTTCACAAAGAATCTCGAGACGATATAGTGGGTATCATTTCCGCAAAAGATATCCTTCGTATTTTGGCTACAAAGGGGATGAATGAAGAAGATTCCGTAACAGACATAATCAGAGATGCATATTTCGTACCGGAAACCAAACTCGTATCAGAATTGTTTGAGGAACTACGTAAGACGGGACATCAAATGGCTATATGTCTTGATGAATATGCAGGAATAGCAGGTTTAGTAACCGTAAAACGACTTACTGAGGTCGTATTTGGCCGGGTGGGTGAAGAGGGAGAATCACCTGAAGAAGAATATTCGAATATTAGACCAAATGTATATCGTATTGAAGGTGGTATGGACATCGAAGAGGCCAACGAAGAAATGGATCTAAATTTACCAGAAGGGGAGTACGAAACCATTGCTGGTTTCGTTTTGGCTCAACTTGGGGAAATACCAGAGGTTGGCGATCAATTTGAATTTAAAGATCTATTGTTCAGAATACAAACGATGGATCACTTCAGAATAGAATCGATAACTATTAGAAAAAGAATCCCTTCGACAGAAACACTAATCCCAAAAAGCAACCCTATTGAAAATGGAGCAGTAAATGACGACCCAAGTGACTCTATTAAGACACGGGGAAACTAGTGCAAATAAAAATGGGTTAGTTTTGGGAACCAGCAACGTTCCGTTGACAAAAATTGGCAGACTACAGGCCAAAATGGCAGCCCGAAAAGTAGCTGAATTAGAGATAGACACGTTATTCTCAAGTCCCTATTATCGCGCCAAAGAAACCTCCAAATACGTACAAGAAACCACAAATTTAAATCCCATTTTTATGGATGGTCTAAAAGAAATGAACTCCGGAGAAATGGAAGGATCTGACGCGACAAGAATGGAAGAACTTTATCCAGAATATATGTCAAAATGGAGAAAAGATCCCACCAATACTCGTCCACCAGGTGGAGAAACTTTGGGAGAAGTTCATGCAAGAGCTTGGAAAGCACTCCAATACATTCATAGCAGTAACGTAAACAAACATATCCTTGTAGTGAGCCATCTATTTCCAATACAAGGGATTATTTGTAAAACACTAGGACTAGACTCAAGTCAGTACTTCAAGATAAAGCTAGATCTGGGTTCTCTTTCAAAAATAATCTTTGACAAAGATGAAGCTTATATAACCAGCATTAATGACACATGCCATCTTGCTACCTAAGAAAACATTCCAGGATACGTAACTGTGCAAAGCGAATCTGACCAGCTAGTAAATACGATCTATAAAAACATACAGTCCGCCAACTTATCTGGCACTTCTATAACTGTAGGAGTATCAGGTGGCCCAGATTCCTTAGCAATGCTTGATATGTTGCACAAAATATCTCCGAAAACAAGAGTAACTCTTAACGTCGCACATTTGAATCACGGGATTCGAGGAGAAAAATCCGACGAGGATGGAGAATTTGTAAAAAAGTTTTGTAAAAACCTTAATATTCCATGCTTCACACAAACCAGAGACATTCCTCAAATAGCAAAAACTGAATCAGTTTCATTGGAAACCGCTGCTCGAATGGAACGACATAGATACTTAGCGGAAATATCCGACAGATGTGGATCTTCAGCAGTCGCCCTTGGTCATACTCTCGACGACCAAGTAGAAAGCATATTAATGCACTTAATTAGAGGGTCCGGACTTGATGGGCTCAAAGGAATGGAACTAATATCCAATCGGACATTGGCAGAAAAAAAGGTAACTATATTTAGACCATTATTAAGTATTTCAAGAGATGCCATAAAAGACTATTGCCTGGAACAAGCACTTGATCCTTGTATTGATTCTACTAACTCATCATTAGAATTTACGCGAAACTCAGTCAGATTAAAACTAATTCCTATCCTTGAGTCCTATAATCCTTCTATTAAAAAAGCGTTATCCCGATTCTCTCAAATCATCGCAGAGGACGTGAATTTCCTAGAAAAAGCCTCTGAAGATGCGTGGAATCTTTGCGTTTCAAATAATGACGGGATTCTAATAATAGATACTAAGATATTTAATAACTTTCCTAGGGCTCTGGCATACCGAATTTTAAGAAAGGCTATCAGAATACTAAAAGGTTCTCCCGATAATATTTCTCAATCCCATCTGAAATCCACCCTAACTCTGGCCAACAGTGAAAATTGTAATTCGATAAATCTACCCGAACGAATAACTGCAAGAAAAATGTATAACAAACTCCTTATACATAAGTCTGGGAAAATATTGAATGATCTGCCCTCAATTCATCTAGAATCCAACGTATTAGCCCCAGGGCTAACGACAATTCCAGGATGGCAAATAGAAACAAGCGTAGATACAGCCCCAGCGGACTACGTGGAGAACAAAATGGAGTTAGGTGGTCACGCTTGGTTGAATCTGGACATTAACGACAAGTTATCGGTCCGAAAGAGATCACCTGGGGATATATTCCAGCCAACTGGCATGAAAAACACCAAAAAGATTCAAGATTTCATGACAGACAGAAAAATACCCAGAGATTTAAGAGATCGTATCCCGCTATTGGTAGGAAACAACGGAATCGCCTGGATTGTAGGCTGGCGAACTGCAGATTGGGCTACTCCAACTCCGGGTGAGCAGGCACTTAAGGTAAAATTTACTCGGGTCACTAGATAATTATGCAGTAATCTTGAATCGTTAAACCTTAACTCGTGAGTTTTACAGTCAATAGATGTCAAATAAAGAAACAAATAGTTCCAAGTGGAAAGATTCATTTGTAGAAAACCTTAGAAGTGGTTTGATGTTAGCAGATGGAGCAATGGGAACATATCTTCAAGAACAAACGATTTCTAATAGCCCAAGTATTATCGAAGAAATGTCACTAACCCATCCTGAAGAGGTCAGGTCGGCGCATATTGCGTACATTCAATCTGGATCTTCACTTATACAAACAAACACTTTCGCTGCTAACAGAGAAAAACTAAGTGATCTAAGGCTTCAAGACAAACTTCAGAATATCAACCGAGCGGCTGTCGAAATTGCTAAGGAAGCTATAAAACTCACCGGACAAAATATTTGGATAGCGGGATCAGTGGGTCCAACCGGTAAAACCCTACAGCCTATAGGTACTTACAGATTAGATACTGCAAAAAGAACATACTATGAACAAATCTCAATACTCGCAGAGTCTGGAGTTGACCTAATTGTATTAGAAACATTTACCGACGTGAAAGAAATCACCGTGGCTATAGAAACAGTAAACGAAATTGGATTACCATTCATAGCTCAGATGTCGTTCAGTACCGATGGTAAGACAACAACAGGCACCTCGCCAATAGATGCAGCAATGCACTTGGAACAAATGGGGGCAAGTGCTGTTGGAAGTAATTGCAGTGTCGGTTCTTCACCAATGATAAAAATGATCGCCGAAATATCATCGAAGGTGACAATTCCAATAGTAGCCCAACCTAACGCAGGGTTCCCTACTCAAGAAGGAGGAAGAACTGTCTATCGATCCAGTCCAAATTACATGGCACAGCAAGCATTACGGTTAATTGAAAACGGCGCCACTTTAATTGGCGGATGTTGTGGCACAGGACCAAAACATATTGAAGCTCTACGTGACATTATTAAAGATGGCACCATCCGTAATGCTATAAAAGATAATCCGAGGTTGTATAACAATACTCGATCGTATCCTACACCGCTAACTAAAGACGCGGAACCGTCCGGATTAGCAAAAAAGATCCAGGCAGGAATCCGTGTTTTAACAATGGAAATAGACCCTCCAACAGGATTTCAGGCATCAGGAGAGATAGACAAGCTGAAACACATTAGGTCTTCTGGCATAGTTGACGCTCTTAATATTGCGGATAATCCAAGAGCTCAAAGAAGAATGAGTCCTCTTGCCATGTCAACTCTTATACAAACCCAACTCGGTATAGAGACAATCATGCATGTTGCTCTTCGTCACAGAAATTATGCATCTCTACACTCTGACCTAATGGGAGCACATGCTCTTGGAATACAAAATATATTTACAGTTATGGGTGACAAATCATCTAGCAACAATAATTCCAACGCACCAGAACTACCAAATTTAACCACTACATCAGCTATTAAACTAATGAAAGAGTTTAACCGTGGATACGACTTGTCCGGAAACACTCTTGAAGCGAAATCTGCATTCTTCAAAGGAGCCGCTTTTAATCCTTCTCCTAAAAACTTAGATCGAGAATTAAGGATCCTCGAATTGAAAATTGAAGCAGGAGCTGATTTCCTGCTAACACAACCAGTCTATTCTTCGGAAAAAGTTATTAAGTTTGCCAATCTTCTTGGTGGATTTCCTATACCTGTACTAATTGGTATTCTCCCACTAAGAAGTAAAAGAAATGCAGAGTTTCTAGAAAATGAAGTTCCAGGTATTTCAATACCTAAAAATGTAATGTCATCAATTTCCACATCAACAAATCCTCGTGAAGCGGGGATGAAGATATGTCAAGATGTATCTGAAGAACTTCGTGATATCTCAGCCGGTGTCTACTACATGGCACCCTTTGGTCGTTATGACACTATCATAGAGTTTGCGGAAAATTTTCGATGAATAAATCCTGAGATTAGAATTTTAGTTTCGGAAAACAAACCGCTGAAATTATCAATTCTGATTACCTGCAAGCCACCATTCCATACTGTCCGACAAAGCCATCCAACTAGCCTGTAGTATATTTTCTGAACACCCAACCGTGGTCCAAGATTGACTGCCGTCAGTAGATTCTAGTAAAACCCTAACCATAGCTTCGGTTCCATGTTGTTCTTCAACTACTCGCACCTTATAGTCAACCAGATTAACAATTTCCAAATCTGGATAATAAGCTAAAAGAGCCTTTCTTAAGGCGTGGTCCAAAGCATTGACTGGACCATTACCTGTTGCAGCCGTGTGAATGAGTTCATCACCAACATGCACTTTCAACATCACTTGAGAAACTATATCCACAATATCTGATCCACCTACACCTTGTCTCTCTTCAACAATGCTCATGAAATCTATCAAATGAAACGGCGCCCGGTAGGATGAATCCAACCTCTTAACAAGAAGTTCGAAAGATGCTTCGGCACCTTCATATTGAAATCCTTGATTTTCCTTCTCTTTCACTTTTTCCAATAATTCAACTGCCTGATCCTTGGTAATAGTTATACCAAGGTTTTCCTCAACTTTCATAAGTATGTTTCTACGACCAGCCAGTTCAGAAATAAGGATTCTGTTGGAATTACCGACAAGAGCCGGGGGGATGTGTTGGTAACTTGCTTCGATTTTAGCCACAGCAGACGCATGAAGGCCTCCTTTATGGGCAAAAGCACTCTTCCCAACGTACGGTTGGTTTAGAGTCGCTGGCATATTCGCAATTTCTGCTACGATCCTTGACACATCAGTTAAACGACTGAGTTGATCATCCAGCAAGCAATCTATACCTTTTTTTAACTTTAAATTAGCGATAACGGACACCAAGTTGGCATTGCCGCATCTTTCACCATATCCATTTATAGTTCCTTGCACCTGTAAAACGCCAGCGTCAACCGCTGATATCGTTCCAGCGACCGCTGTATCGGAATCATTATGAGTATGTATTCCCAATTTTACGTCATGAGATTCACTGATTTCTTGAACTATTACAGCTATATCCGAGGGGAGCATTCCACCGTTGGTATCGCACAAAATTACACATTCTGCACCAGCTTCCCTCGCTGCGCTTATTACCGAATGAGAATAATCACGATTCGCTTTGTATCCATCAAAAAAATGTTCCGCGTCAAAAAAAACACGTCTACCATTTCTCACCAAGAAACTGATAGACTCACCTATCATCTCCAGATTTTCCTCCAAGGAAGTCTCAAGGATTTCTTCCACATGCAAATCCCAACTTTTGCCCACCAAAGTAATAACAGATGTCTCTGCGTTTAAAAGGGACTGAATTTGAGGATCATCTTGGACTTGAATATTGGCTCTTCTGGTAGATCCAAAAGCTGTCAACGTTGATTTTTTGAAATTAATAAGTTTTGCCTTTTCAAAAAATTCAGCATCCTTTGGATTAGACCCTGGCCAACCACCCTCAATATAATCAACGCCTAAATCATCTAATGCCTGCGCAACCAACAGTTTGTCTGACACTGAAAAAGATATACCTTCGTACTGAGAACCATCTCTCAATGTCGTGTCATATAACTCTACATAGCTCATCTAAAAATATCCTAATATACGAACCGACCAACTCACAAAAAGTCTGTATTACCAAAAAATAGGCGACCCTGACCGTCACACTTATTTGAGGATTTATTTGATAGGGAAAAGGTGAGTTTGGGCGGTTCTAATTTCCTGCTTTTGTCAAATTTTCAATAAATCAGCTGGTCTCGAACTACCTCTTTTAAATCAATGAACTCATAAAGAATATCTAAGTGTTCAAGAATACGTCAATTCACGCTAATATAGCTAAAAGTTCAAATTGGATTAAATGTTGATGAAATTGAGGTAGTTATTTATGGCTAGCAAGGATTTAAAACGACCAAACATACTGTTTATCCTAAGCGACGACCAAGGTGCATGGGCAATGGGATGTGCAGGCAATACAGATATAAATACACCTCATCTAGATAGGTTGGCTTCATCAGGAATCCGATTTTCCAATTTCTTCTGTACATCACCAGTATGTTCCCCTGCTAGAGCATCCATACTCACTGGGCAAATACCATCACAACACGGAGTACAGGATTTCATCAGGCAGGGAAATAATTCCGACCTCCCTCACGACTCGATAGATATTGAGTATCTCTCAGGAATAGACTCTTACATAGACGTATTATCCAGATACGGATATGACTGTGGCCTTAGTGGAAAATGGCACCTCGGTAGCTCTTCCCAGCCTCAAATGAATTTTTCATACTGGAATGTGCATGCAACTGGGGCGGGAAACTACTACGACGCACCTATGATTATTGACGGAGAGTTCACTAGGGAAGACAAGTACATTACTGATGTAATAACAAACAACGGAATATCTTTTCTCGAAGATAATTTAGAAAGTGCAAAACCATTTTGCCTGAACGTGCATTACACAGCCCCTCATGCTCCTTGGGACAGAGAAAATCATCCTGCAGAAACATTCAGCCATTATTATGAAAATTGTACCTTTGATTCCGTGCCCTGGGAAGAAACTCATCCTCTTCAAATGAAAAAGGATAATAGTTCAGCAATCGTCGGTCACACTGACGAAACCAGAAGAACGGCTCTTAGTGGCTATTTCTCTGCAATAACAGAAATGGATAGAAACATAGGTCGAATCGTCGATTGGTTGGAAAATAACGATCTCCGGGAAAATACTTTGATCGTGTTTAATGCAGATAATGGTATGAACATGGGCCATCATGGGATTTGGGGTAAAGGAAATGGGACGTATCCACCAAACATGTTCGACACCGCCGTGAAAGTTCCAACGATAATATCCAGACCTGGACATGTACCAGAGGATTTAATTTGCGATAAATTGCTCAGTCAATACGATTTTTATCCTACAATACTCAATTACGTAGGTATAGAAAATAATTCGTCTGAAAATTTGCCTGGAAGAAACTTCGCCAACCTCTTGCGTGGGAAAACTCTTAGTAACAAAGAAATCGTGCATGTATTTGATGAATATGGACCAACTAGAATGATCCGAAGTAAGTATTGGAAATACATTCACAGATATGGTGACGGTAACAACGAACTTTACGACCTAGTTAGAGATTCAGATGAGTCAGTGAACATGATTGATGCCCCACATTTAAAAGAACTTGCGGAGACCTTATTTGAAGAAATGGATGCTTGGTATAAAAAATACACCTATCCTGAATTTGATGGTACCAATCAAAACGTAAAGGGCCGTGGTCAACTCTCTGACCTCGGTTCCCAAGGTGAGTCCTTTGCACAAGACATCGTTTATTTTGATGATTTTCAAGAATGACTCATGACTAAATCCAAGAAGTTATATCACCCTATCAAGTCTGGGAATTTCTACCCTTCCTGGCATACGGCCTCTTTTTGCCACTGGCTTACCTTCAATTTCTCTAACATCCGCAGTAAAGTCATTTGGAGAAGCGTCGGTTATATAACTTCCGACAAGAAATCCATTGACAGGGGCTCTCGATTGTTGAAATTCAGTTATTTTCTCAGGATTAAGTCCGCCACTGATGTAAATCTCCACATGCTTGAAGTTGGCGGCGTCCAGCCTATTACGGACTTCATGTACCAACATTGGAGTGACTCCACCACGTTCTTTGGGAGTATCCAACCTAATGCCCCTAAGTCTATCTCTTAAAGCTTGGGCGACAGTAACTGCCTCTTCAGCCTCATCCTTAAAAGTATCCACAAGAGCTATACGTTGAACTTCCATTCCTAGGTGCCTATCGAATGCTTGTACAGCAGTGACAGTATCACCAAAAATAAGTGGGAGGGCATGAGGCATATTACCTAACGGATTCCTACCTGCCTGTTTCGAGCCCAATATAGTTGACGCGGATGAACAACCTCCTATAACAGAAGCATAATCTAAAATATGAGCAACATTGGGATGGATATGGCGGGCACCATAAGAAACTACGGTCGTTTCTCCCGCGGCCTCCACACATTCCCTAGCAGCCGTTGCCCATCCTGTCCCAGACGACAACATTCCGCAAATGCTAGTCTCATACAGTCCAAAAGACGCATATTTTGAAATTACACGGAGTACCGTCTCTCCGGCCTCAATACGGTCACCTTCCTCAAGCGCCCATACTTGTACCTCGTCAGCAAGATTATCAACATTTGCAGTTGCGTTTTCATCAACACGTGGCAACACACTTCCGAGAAGTGCTTTGACTTCTTCAATACCGCACAGTACTCCTTTTTTTGCAGCAAAAAAATCCATTAAAACTACGGGGTTTCTGGATTCTAATCGCAGAACCTCCTTAGTCCAATGCAAGTAAGCATCAGCAGGATCTCCCCTTATTACGGCAGGTCTAATCTCAAACCGAGGGCTGGTCATGTCTTCACTCTCTATACTCTAATTATTATGTTCTTAACGAATTACCGACACACCGAGAATACTTTCCATATGTGTTAGAGCATTAATATGAGCCGATTCATCAAAAGATGCAACCGTCTCCGCAATCACCTCAACCCTATAGTCTCGATTTCTAGCATCAGCAGCTGTGTGCATCACACATATATCAGTACACACACCACAAATTGAAATCATTTCGGGATCTAACACTGACAACATATTCTCCAAATCGGTGTTATAAAAAGCACTATATCGTTTCTTATGCAAAACATGCCCCTCATATTTCGCTAATTCAGGAATGATATCCGCCTCTTTTGTTCCTGCAACACAGTGAACAGGGAACATTTCGAATTCTAAGTCATCTTTCTCGTGACTGTCACAAACAAAGATCACCTCACTTCCACTGTTTTGGTGAATGTCGATAAGATTTTGAACCTTAGGTATAATCGCCCTCGCTTCATCTCCACAATACAAATTGTGTCCCTCTTCCATAAACCCTACCAACATATCAACAACTATAAGAACATTTGGCATTTCAATCCTCTTTTAGGAACGTTAATAAAACAAAAAAAGAGACAAATATTTATCTTCGCAACAGGTCCTTTTTAGCACGACTCAATCCCCCAAACCTGAGCCTCAATAGACCTTTGATATCCTCTAATGCAGTACTTATTATCTTTACTCTGGTATCCGGATCGTCAGTCCATTTGACGGGAAATTCATGTATTTGGTAACCATTATCTGAAGCTATCAAAAGAAATTCAGTATCAAAGAACCAACCAGTAGATTTTGTTAGAGGAATAACATCATCGACTACTCCCCTTGATATGACTTTAAATCCACATTGAGCATCTTTGAAACTGGCCCAAAATAACGATCTGAATAGCAAACTGTAGCAGTGTGAAATTATAGAACGTTTCAGCGACCTTCCGATTACTTCAGACCCTCGAACTAATCTAGACCCAATAGCTATATCAAATTGGCCTGTCTGAATTAGTGAAACAGCTTTTGGTAGCGCCATTAAATCTGTGGAAAGATCTACATCCATATATGCTACCACCTCGGCGCTACTAGCAACCCATGCATACCTCAATGCCCTACCCCTACCTCTTTCTTCCAACCTAATAAGATTTACTTCGCGATATTTTTCTGACAAAGCTTTAGCTATTTCTAGGGTCTTGTCAGTGGAACCATTATCCACAGTAGTTATTTTCCAATCATATGAAGACATGAATTGATTACAAAAATGTAGCAATGTTTCCACACAAGTCGGAAGGTCTACTTCCTCATTAAGTACTGGAATCATAATTTCTATACTTGGTAAGTCTTTCAAAGTAATTGAGAAACTCTTATTGACACATACATAGAACTTCAGTGATTAAAATGTCTTACTCCTGTAAAGACCATTGCCATATTTGCATTATTAGCAGCTTCTATAACATCATCGTCACGGATGGAACCCCCAGGTTGAGCTACCGCTGTAACTCCTCCCTCCGCGGCCATTTCTATATTGTCAGCAAAAGGCATGAAGGCATCTGATGCCAAAGCAGATCCAACCGATTTATCACCTGCAATTCTCAAAGCAAGGTGCACACTAACCACCCGGTTTGGTTGACCCGCCCCCATACCCACGAGAGTATTGTCTTTCGCAAGCACGATCGTATTTGACTTAATATGCCTCAAACATTTCCAAGAAAAAACCAAGTCAGCCCATTCTTTTTCGTTAGGACTTCGCTTTGTGACAACCTTCCAATCATCAGGGCTTTCAGTAATTGTATCCAATGTTTGAATCAAAGCTCCTCCAGAAATTGTCTTGATTCCGATATCAGATAAAGGGCCCACTGCTTTTTCAGCTCTCAGAACACGAGTTCTTTTTCGTCTCTTGAAAATCTCTAAAGCTTCATTATCAAAAGAAGGAGCGACAATTATGTCAAACAGAACTCCCTTCATGGCGTTCGCCGTTGAAGCAGTCACATTTCTATTAAACCCAACTATACCCCCATAGGCAGACACACTATCCCCCTCAAATGCTTTTTGGAAAGCCGTCGCTTGATCTGTATGCACTGATATACCACACGGATTTGTATGTTTTACAATCACACAGGCGTTTTCAGTAAACCCGTTGACAGTCGTCCACGCTCCGTCTGCATCTAAAAAGTTTGTATACGACATTGGAAGGCCATGTAATTGCTCTGATCCTACAATACCTCCATTTCCAAGAGTCTCAGCATATATCCCAGCATCTTGATGTGGGTTTTCACCATATCGTAAATCCTGAAGTTTTTTGAAGCCTACTGTTAATTCTTGAGATTTAAGCGGAGAATCTTCCCTCAGCCAACTTGAAATGGCTGTGTCATAAAAGGAGACGTGTTGAAAGGCCTTTTGGGCAAGTTTCTTCCTTTCATCATAAGTAACTTCAGAACCTGAAATAAACCTGTCACCTAACCATTGATAGTCAGACGGATCGACTACCACTATGACATGAGGAAAGTTCTTGGCTGCTGCCCTAATCATTGTAGGACCACCGATATCTATATTTTCCAAAGCCTCCTGCATATCAACTGAAGCATTGGAAACTGTTTCAATAAACGGATATAGATTCACAACTACAAGGTCTATTGTGTCGATACCATGTTCACTAATTTCGTCTACATGACTCTTAATGTCTCTTCTAGCCAATATACCTCCATGAACTACCGGATGAAGAGTTTTTACTCTACCGTCCAAAATTTCCTCAGACCCAGTTAATTCTGAAACTTGGGTAACGTTTAGACCCTCTTCTAGAAGAGTTTTATGTGTCCCACCCGTACTTATTAAATGGTATCCGCGAGCCTCCGCTTTTCGGCCGAAGTCTGCCAAACCTGATTTATCATAAACGCTTAAAAGAGCCTTCATATCCTTGCCGTCTCCATCCAATAATTTTTATCAGTATTTTATGGTCACTTTACCGTCTGTTTTACTGTGCCCAACCTCGCCTACTACTTCCGAATTAGGTACTTGAGAGGTTATTAACTCAATTTGGTCCGGCTCACATGCTATAACCATACCTAACCCCATATTGAAAACTCTATACATTTCATCAATTTGAATAGCACCTCTATTTTGAATCAAGTCGAATATAGAGGGTTTTTCCAAATTAGATAATTCAAATCTCGCGGTTAGACCTTCTGGCAACATTCTCGGAACATTTTCATACAGTCCTCCACCAGTAATGTGCGCAATGCCTTTTACATGTTTAAAAATGTCCTTTAATTCGGAATAGTATGATGGATGTGGTCTCAGTAAAGCATCTGCTAGAGTCTCTCCGAGCTCTTCAAAATATTCAAAAAGCAGTGAATGGTCTTGATCAAGCCCAAATACATGACGTACTAAAGAATATCCATTTGTATGTAGCCCATTAGAAGGAACACCAATAAGAGTGTCACCAGATTGAATCATGTCTAATGGTCTCAGCATTTCGTCTTCCTCAACAACGCCAACCACAAATCCCGACAAATCTATATTGTTTCCAGCAAACACACCAGGCATTTCAGAAGTCTCTCCACCTATCAAAGCACAGCTTACATTCTGGCAAGATTCTGATATGCCATTCACAATAGTTTCGACAACTTCTGGGTCCATCGTTGAAGTAGCAATATAATCTAGAAAAAATAATGGGTGTGCGCCAATTACAATTAGATCGTTTACACAAGCATTAACAAGATCCGCCCCGATATTAGAAAAATTATTAGCCATGGTTGCCACCATGAGTTTTGTTCCCACTGGATCTGTACTAGAAACCAATATAGGCGATCTATAATCACCCAATCTATACATAGCACCAAATCCGCCTACTCCACCTACAACATTCTCACCATATGTCCTTTTTGCAACTTCCTTGATTTTTTCTTTTATCATCTGAGAGGCTGAAAGATTTACGCCTGCATCTCGATATGTAACACCTTGTTTTTCTTTTTGATTACCCAAATTCATATACCTCAAAAAATTACGGCCAAACTGTTATAAAGTTTCAAAAGAAATTTTACTCAGGTCAATTTCTCCTTTTCTGATCCTCTCTATGGTTTTGATCCAAAAAGAATGTTCTTCTCTCTGGATCCGATTCCTTAAAGAAGAGACCGAATCATCAGGTGAAACACACACTTTTGTCTGAGATACTATCGGTCCATGGTCATATTCTAAATCAACCAAATGGATTGTAATTCCACTTTCATTATCTCCGGATTTAAGAACCGAATCGTGCACCCTGTCACCATACATTCCTCTCCCTCCATGAAGAGGTAAAAGTGATGGATGGCTGTTGATAACTTTGTTTGGAAAAGACTCCAAAATCCATTTCCCCAGGCGCTTCATATAACCCGCCAAAATCAACAAATCTACTTTGTGCTTTATCATGACATCTCTGATAGCCATATCCAGCTGCTCAGGATTAGAATGGGTATGCGAGCTCAAATGAATTGCTTCTATCCCTACTTTACGTGCTCTTTCCAATGCGTATGAATTGGAATTATTACTGATTACTACAGCAACCTCACCGTAAATGATTCCACTGGAGCATGCATCCAAAATTGCTTGAAGATTTGTCCCGCCATGAGATGCCATCACTCCAAGCCTGATAAAAGCACCGGCGAAATTATTCAAATCGGAAGATCCTGATGGATTAGGCCTCAAGAACAAGCTTGTCCATCTCTAGTTGGACTGGAATTGGATAACTACCTGTGAAACACCCCATACAATACTGACTCTTTTGTCCACCCACAGTTCTTAAGAGACCTTGATGGCTCAGATAACCCAATGAGTCCGCTCCAATGAAATCACAAATTTCATCAATAGACATTTTTGCGGCCACAAGTTCATCCTTAGTAGCCATGTCAACACCGAAATGACAAGGAGATATTATCGGAGGAGCACATATCCTAAAATGAATTTCTTTTGCCCCACCTTTTTTTAAAAGTTTAACAACGTGAGGAGTGGTTGTACCTCTTACAATACTGTCATCAATTACCACAACTTTTTTTCCTTCAAGGATTTGTGGCAAATAATTTAGTTTCCTTCTGACACCAAGTTCTCGAAGTCTTTGATCAGGAAGTATAAAAGTCCTTCCGACATACCGATTTTTTACCAACCCTTCGCTGAAAGGTATCCCTGATTCTTGTGAATATCCAACTGCAGCAGCTGTAGCTGAATCAGGTACCCCAATAACAACATCAGCATCGACTGGGTGTTCTTTAGCGAGCTCCGCTCCCATTGCCATTCTACTGCTATAAACAAGATTGTTATCTAGTAAACTGTCGGGACGAGCAAAATATATCTGCTCAAATATGCAGTTCCCTAGCTGAGCGTCTAATTGCCTCTTGTATACAGAGTGAAGACCTTCATCATCTATCACAATGGCCTCTCCTGGATCAACTTCTCTCACATAATCCGCACCTATATGATCCAAAGCACATGATTCGGAGGCAATGACCCATCCTGACCCCAGCTTGCCCACACAAAGAGGCCTTACTCCCAATGGGTCCCTCATTCCGACAAGTTGATCTTTTGTCATCATGACCAAGGAGTATGCTCCTTGCAGTCGCCTCATAGTATATGAAGCCCGATCAGCCCAGTTATCTGCAGGAGCATTTGATATTAGATGAGCTATGATTTCGGAATCCGCCGATGATTCAAATGACAGTCCCCAATCATATAATTCTTCTCTAAGTTCCACAGCGTTTATCACATTTCCATTGTGGCCAAGAGCGATCTCAACGCCAGTACCTTTTGAAATTATGGGCTGTGCATTACTTATGTTACTGGAACCAGTTGTAGAATAACGTGTGTGCCCAACTGAGATGTATCCGGGTAACCTGGAAAGGTCATATTCTTGGAACGCCTGTCCAACCAAACCCATTTCAGTATGAGCCCTGATCATTCGGCCGTCACTGGCCGCTATCCCGGCACTTTCCTGACCACGATGTTGTAAAGCATAAATCCCGAAGAATGCCGCCCTAGCAGCATCTTCACCCCTTGCGTATACTCCGACAACCCCGCAGGCTTCTTTCAAAATCCACCCACCTGGGTCGTTTCGGTTCTCACACTGTCAACACTGCCGGTAATTGGAAGGTAAGTTAATATCATGTATGACCCCTCAGGAAAAGATCTCTCTTTATATCGGAACCAGTTATTTCCCTTGATCACCAATTCTCCCTGTAGGTATCGCGTAACGATGTAATGACTTTGGAGACGGGTTCGATTATACGTCTCTCCTCAATAGAGGGTCAATCTAAAACCATGAACTTTACGGACTTATAAATTAGTGAATTTGTCCCGTAGATAAATAATCTGACAGATTTTGCTTAGACATACCAGTTATACCAAATTCACGAGGTCCTCGACCTTCAGTCCATCCGTCAAATCCCATCACTGAACTTCCAATAGTAACAAGAGAATTAATCACTTGGGTTTCGACGGAAAATTGAGAACCCAGCTTACTCCATGCAGCTATCCCATATGGAATGTCTTCAGTTAACCACCTGCTTTCTAAACTACCTGGAGCTTTTAGTCTGGTGAGCATATGACTTCCGTTTATGGTCTCCCAAATTGATCCCTTAGGTCCAAATCCAGCCTTATGAAAGGATTCTCCCACAGGGACAAGGTCGTATCCAAAAGCCTTACCGACCGACATGCGTTCTCTGTCGACAGCCTCAATCACTGTAGCTACGGATTTCGATACCCCTTCTTCATAGAAATAAAATTCCCCCCTTGAATATTCAATTCTTCCAGCATTCATTAAAACCCCAGCGGGATGTACAACCGGGTTCATAGATGACAATCCACACTCCAACACATCTCTATATGAAACTATTCCTGGAAAAAGTGGGGCTATTTCCTCTTCAATATATTTGGTCTTATGTGATGGCAACACACCCATTCCAAGACCTGTAATCTCTCCCCATTTGACTGCTCCTCTCG
Organism: uncultured Dehalococcoidia bacterium; assembly: GCA_964500645.1. Lineage (GTDB taxonomy): Bacteria > Chloroflexota > Dehalococcoidia > Lucifugimonadales > UBA826 > CAYFIW01. The sequence continues at coordinate 2,251 of CAZCOH010000008.1, read as the reverse complement.
CTGAAGTTTTCCGGCCCACATACGGAGCTGTATCAACTTCAGCTATTGTCAAACCAGAGATACCAAAATCTGACACCACCGCAGCAAACTCCATAGACCCAAGGGTACCGGGCATAATTACGACCTTGTGTTCACTTTGTAGGTACGGACCTACAAATTCAGCAAAAGGCCTATGGGCATAGGCAGGAACTATCAATAACAATAAATCCGAAAAATCTAGAGCCTCCTTAGGGTCTATGGTAACCATTGTTATTTGTGCCGGCCCGGTCTCCATAACTCCCTCTAGGGTAATTTCTTTGACTTGGCTTAACTCAGTTACCGACTCAGCGAAATCTGGATGTTCCAAGATACATATGTTATTACCAATATGACTCAATCTTGCGGCAACCGCAAAGGCGGTATTACCGCCTCCTAAGATAGTTATTTTTTTTCCGTCCATAAATTCCTAGCCACCCATGAACATATCAAGAATATTTCCCATCTTTCCGCTACGCCTCTTAAAAAATTCTGTAAATCCGCAATTGTCACATGTAATATGAGAAAACTGTTGGTTCTGAACATCAAAAAATCTTGAAAATCCTCCACCGGTGGTTCGTATAGTGCCGGTTTCATAAGAAGTGTTCTGACACTTAACACACTCGAATTGCGTAATGGTTTCAGGTTCGCTTGACATGGTGACTCCTTTTACATTCAAAATTTACTACCCATTTCTTTTTCGAAAACCAGTTTTATTCAAGAAAAAGCACGCAACAATAGAGACTAACAAAATAACCAATGCCACGTTAAAAACATCCGTAATGGCACCACTTAGGCTACCTTTTAAGACTTCCACTACTATGTTGAAAGAATCAGAACCGATTTCCGCGGCAGCAGAGTCGAGAATAGACGATTGGGACTCCGAATCGATTAAGGCTCTTGGATTATTTTTCAATTCCTCTAGAGCCAAAGGCGGAACATCAATTTCCAAACCCATAATACCTTTTTCAAGTTTATCTTCAAATCTCATGGATAAAACAGAACCTAGCGCTGAAAGGCCTATCAAACCTCCTATAGTTCGAGCGAATTGTGTGAGACTCGTCGCGGCTCCAATTGTATCGGGAGGAGTGAAATTCTGGACCGCAAGAGTTAGAGTCGGAAAAGTTGAACCCAAGCCAAATCCAAGAATGATAATAAAAGTGACAGCCATTCCATAAGCAGAATCGCTGCCTAAATTACTAAATAGAAAAACCCCAAGGGCCATTACTCCAATACCTAGTAATCCCTGTATTCGAAAATGTCCCCCAGTCCTTGATAAAACTTGTCCTGATATTGAAGCTCCAGCTACGACTCCTAACATCATTGGAGTCAAAAACGTACCACTACTTGTAGCCGATGCTCCAAGGACTCCCTGAAAATATAACGGAACAAAAATTATGGCACCAAACATGGCAAATCCAGTTAAAAGAGTTAAAGCGAGTCCAACAGAAACCATGCGTTCTTTAAACAATCTGAGTGCAAGAACTGGATTCGCAACTTGCAACTCAACATATATCAATATAGCCGCAGACAAGAGACCAAGCAGAATCAAGCCGATCACTAGAGGAGTATTCCACGCGTACTGTACTCCTCCAAGTGAAATTCCCAATATGAAGCTCACAACAGAAATAACTAGAAGGACCATCCCAACATAATCTAGTTTACGTTTTTCAGGATCTGTTTCGATAGACGAATCGGGAAAATATTTCATCAGCAGAAATATCACTGGTCCAGCCAAAGGTATGTTGACGAAAAAAACCCAGTTCCACGAAAGTGAATCCGTCAAAAACCCACCTAAAGTTGGGCCCACAACTGACGAAAGCCCAAAGCAAGCGGCCAATATACCCATATATTTACCACGTTGTTCAGGTGGAAATAAATCAGCAATGGAAATGAAGGTGACAGCCATTATCGTTCCACCTCCAAGTCCCTGAATGACTCGGAATACTATAAGTTGAGTCATGTCCTGACTTAAACCACAGAGGACCGACCCTATGATAAAAAGTACCACAGAGCCGACAAAAAACCATTTTCGGCCATATATATCTGATAGCCTACCTACTATTGGTGCAGCTGTGGTTGATGCAACCAGATAACCCGTTGTAATCCACACATACCTATCAAATCCACCTAGTTCTGCAACAATCGTAGGAGTAGCTGTGCTCACTATAGTTTGATCTAGGGCAGCAAGAAACATTGTCAAAAGGATACAAACAAGGGTAATTACTACCTGAGC
>CAZCOH010000007.1:42716-62830 GCA_964500645.1 uncultured Dehalococcoidia bacterium | reverse complement strand
CCAATAATGATCTCATTAGGCCTCTGCCTTAAAGCAGCTACCAGTAAATCGAACATTGTCACAGAACTGCTGCTTTCTCCTCCACCTCTAACAACTTCCCTGGTCCAGTTCTGATGAGGAACCTGTAATTCTGGAGTGTCTTCAATGCTTACTATTTTAGAATTTGGGGGTATAAAAGTGCTTATCGCATTTAATATTGTTGTTTTCCCAGAAGCGGTCTCCCCAGATACAAAAGTATTCATACCTTCACCCAACATCAATGAGATATAAGCAGCCATCTCATAAGTGAGTGTCCCACCCTCAACGAGGTCTAATATACTCATCGGTGTCGCGCTGAATTTTCTTATGGTGAAATTGCTGCCGCGACGTGAGACATCGCCACCGTAGACAATATTTATCCTGGAGCCATCTGGCAATGTAGCATCAACAATCGGTTCACGAATCGTGACCGGTCTATTTATTTTCTCTGACAACTGTATTACATACTGATCAAGCGATTCCGTTGTCTTGAATTCTATGCTGGATTTCAATCCTCCAAAGGTCTTGTGCTCCACATATAAAGGGCCCACTCCACTACAACTAATATCTTCAATGTATGGATCTTGGACAAGAGGGTCCATTATGCCCATGCCCGCCTTCTCTCTACGCATCATGTACCTGACGCCATCAAATTGATCATCACTTGCTTTAACAGTTTTTACAGTCTTCTTACGTCCCTTGGAGCGAGAACATATCTGATCTACCGCATCAAGTATTACTTCCAAACGGGCTTCTTCGTCCCCCGTCTGCCTCAACTCGTCAATATATTCCATTAACTGGGAATCGACATCAGACGTTATCCCCTCTAGTTCTGGTGCCAGTGACGGTTCAACTGCCAGATAATAATCTCTTGTGTCTTCAGGATCGTGGACTACATGTATGAATACACCACCACCAACAGGGTAAACAAGATTTCTTTTTTCCTGTGTATCGACCGCCCTACTTATAAAGCTCTTGTATTCCGGAATCCCAATTTCATCTATCGGAAGTGCAGAAACATAGGCTCCAAGGTGTCTGTGCTTAGTAGATTGTTCTCTGAATTCCTCCGGTAGCTGACTAATCACATTGTCATCGAGTTTGTATTGATTCCCTTTAACCGCACTAACGTTATACAAATAAGAGAGAATCCCTTCGACAGCCGATGATGCGGCTATTTCAAGGCCGTCATCATTATCAGATTCACCCCGGTTCATCTGTACGATTATCTTAAATTTATCCAGTCCAAAAGGCATAAGATCCGTCCTAAGTTAAGCCTTTGCTCTTGATACAGGTATTATTCGTATTCCCAACCCCGGCTCTACCTCAAAACCCGTGATATTTCCTGTCCTCAGTTCTGCTCCACGTATCTTGGCAACCTCTAATGTCTTAATAAGATTAGTCCCGGACGCCGAAACCTGAAGTCTTAAATAAGCATCACATATTGATCTTACTCTCAACACATATTCTTCATCGAAGGCATTCTCATGCACCGTACAGGCAATCACCTGCCCCCGCATACACAGCCTTTTCAGTTCGCTGAAAAAATTCTGAATCTGGTCTCCGCCCGCTCTCGAAACAAAGGTAGTCAACGAATCTATTACGATCATCCTGGGTTCTATTTGGGCAGCAATGTGCTTGGTCAGCATATCCAATACTTCGTTTGGATCAGTAGAACTGCCCGAAGTACTTATAGGGAATACCTGAATTTCATTCAACAAGAAATAGTCAGTCAGATCCTGTCCCAAACTCTCCATCTGCCTAAGAAATGAGTGAACATTCTGCTCGGTCGTATAAATTACCGCTTTCTGACCCGAATTGAGCGTACCCCAGATAAACTGTTGGGCAAATGTGCTTTTACCAGCTGCATCCTGGCCTTCTATTAGCATCACCGTGTTATACGGAATACCTCCACCCAACCTTCTATCCAGTTCAATCGTCCCGGTCGTTATTGCATCCACCCCAGTCTGAGTAACCATCCTATTCCCCTGCTAAAATCATTCTTTAAATTTATATCTACTGAGGATACTCCTAGGTATCCATCTTAGCTATTAAGTAGTCGGTCTACTATTAAGTAGTCGGTCTAATTGTTACATAGTAAATCAAAATTCTTTGTTGAGCTTACCCCATTAGGAAAAACCACAACAATCGTTCCTGACTCATCTGAATACCCTGATAAGTTCACTCTTAACTCCATTATTTCACCGGTGTTTAAAATTCCCTGTTGGAAAACATCATTATTCTTAACAATTCCATCAGTTGTAGTGGTTGCCGGAATAGAAACAGACCATTCATTTAATCCTGGTAACAAATCGCCAGATCTTGTAAGAAACGTTGAAGTATTTGAGCCCAGGTTGGCTATAACATCCATATTTTCAAAGTTTGAGAATACTGATGATCCTTTATTTTCGATATGGAAATAATTTACGCATGTCATAGGCTGGAATGCAGGAGGATTATTTACTACTAATTTTAAAGTGTAATGGCCTTCTCCTCCAGAAATCGACCATGCCTTTATCCTATATGTCCCGCTCCCTCCTGTTAACGATATTGATTTTTGGTCAACAGGCGAGTCGAAATAATCAAATCCATAACCTACTTGTGGATCTGATGCTGGATCATACATATCCATAGATAAGCGTTGAGAACCAGGTCTAGTATCCGACCTGTACAGGCGAACGTCGACAACTTCCCCATCAGTTCCAATAAACCAGTAGCACTGATCCGGATCCGCAGCAGTAATTTCTCCGGTTCTATTGATTCCGTGAACAATTGGTTTACAACCAAACGCATTGGGAGGATCAAAATCTTCTGCCTGAGAGTACCAGTCAGTGCTTGTAGATACAGAAGTTATTTCAAACTTTGTATTACCTATTTCTGTAACTCTTTCTGCATTTGCCTTTGTCGCATTAGCAAGTAAGGTGGCACCAATCTGGTTTGCCCTGAACATTACAACAACAGCTGTAAGAAGCACCGAAATAACAATCAAAGCAGCGATTGAAGGTCCCATTTAATCCCTCGGGTATCGTAGCTTTCTATACTTAGATTCCAACCTTATGTGATAGTCCAAGATAAATTCAGCTCTCTTCAGTAGGTGAATTCGTATTCTGAAGCAATTCCATTAGGAGTAGAAAAAGAAAACACATAAGTAGTTCCCTTTACCAATGGGTTCGCATTATTGAGGGTCATCTCAAACTCTACTGTCTCGCCCTTTGTCCATGACCCAGTTTTATCTGTTTTCCAGTTGTTGTCGGCCCCAGAACCATTTGTGAGAGGAATAAACAAACTTCTATCAACAGAAGTAATGAAAAGATCAGATTGTTCAATGAAATCCACATTGGAATTTCCGACACTCTTAACCCATGCTTTTGTCGTCGTAGCGGTATTTGAATGTACCTGTATAACCGTAATATCTGTCTGGATTCTTACAGACATATCTTTTTGAGATTCCACAACTGACCTACTGCTCTTGCCTACTATTGGCGTCAAGGTAGTTACGACCAGGGCTGCTGCGGTCACTCCTGCGATAACAAGGAGAGCGGTAACTATTACTTTATCCATTTATTACGAGATCCTAGACTAACGTGATCTAACTAGATTAATCAGTAATTTAACCCCTAAATATTCACGCCGAATCTATCGATATACACACAAGTTTGTGGAGTTCAGACAAACTTTCTGAGTAGGCACTAGGCGTCATTGCAGGCGAATTATCTCCGGTTTGAATCTCATCCAACATGGACATACTTTTAAGTATGAATTTGGCCATAAGCGCGCTCATCATTCCTGAAGTTTCATAAGCTTCAAGAATAGGAAAGAGTCTTGCCGCTGTTAAGCCTTTCTCTTTCGCATTACCCATCCATTCCAAAAGGTCTGTCACGATCCCTTTGTTGCTACTATCACCTGACATATCCAGACCTGTCTCCATAGGAATATAAGCGGACACAGGTTGTGGAATTGACGGGGGAGCAACCGATGTGGGAATCGATCCGGACTGTTCCGACTGAACCGGTTCTCTTTGTACTACATTTGATGATGCTACAGGTGCAGGTACAGAAGTAACTACCGCAGAAGATAATACATCCGACCTTTTGAGCCAATTATCTCTCATGTCTATCAAAACTTGGCGTATTTCAGTCTTAAGAAGACTTACCTCATCTTCAAGAGCCTGAATACGCTCTAACAGTTGAGAATTTGCTGTAGTCATGTTTATCTATCTCACCCCTTATCCCGATATATCACTCTAGGTTCATGACATTCAGGATACCCGGAGGTGTCTTTCGAGCAAGAATCAACGATCCACCCGCAGGGGGGATTATCTCGATCCTGAACTTAGCATTCCCTCCCAACTGAACACAGTTACTACATGGATTAGTAGCCGGATCATGTGTTGCATTGAGAGTAATTTCTATTTCTGCTACCTCGCCTTCACGTAGAAGGGTGTCAGGAGCTGCACCAACTATTTTTCTTATTGCTATTGCACCGATAATACCAGTATCCGTCTCCGCCTCGTTTCCCTGGATAGAATGACGTTGGTTGTCGTCAGTATAAATGAAGGCAAGATCCGATCTATCTATAGAAGCATCCGTGGCCCCTGTGGCAAGAGTAACCTGCATAAAAAGCGTCTCAACATACGCCGTGCCAGCATCTCCTTGTGCCACAATCGCTCCCTTGGGAGCAAATGTAGAACTTGCCTCAGCAATCCCGGCCTGCGCCGTAGTCTTGGCCTTTTCCGTACTGAAAAGGCCCGTAGTCATAACTGTGAAAGCAAAAACCGCAGCTACAACAATAAAAGCGATTAGAATAATAGCCGTCTCCAGACCTGTTATTCCTCTATCATCCAAATAGCCGTCTCTAATTTTTTTGTATATCCCTCTAGTTTTCACTGCCCTCTCCATTAAATCCATTATTGAATATTAGGATCTGCAAATAAACCGGAGAACCGGTTTCTATATTTATTCCTTATTTCACTTTTTTACAACTCTATTATAAGTCTCGTTTCAAGTAGGTACATAATCCAGTAGGATTTACAGGTGTAAATCGCGCAAATATTTGCGCTAAAAAGTGAATTTACCTCTTTTGAATTATATTAACCGTAGTATGAATGGAGCCCATTGGTCTTCAACCAATGCAGCAAGAACAACCAGCCCTATAGCAACAAATATTAAAACTGAAACTGCATTCACAACCCTCAACAATCTTGCGTCTTGAATTTGGTACAAGGTTATACCTCGTGAAAGAAAAATCGCAGCCAGTGACCCTGCCAGATATGCCATACCTTCAAGGATGATATGTGGCGAAAGAGCAGCGATAGCCGCAAAAGGAAGGGCAGCGGAGCTGGCTGCGGCCTCCATTCCGGATTTAACCATCAGTACGATACTGACGCTCCACACACCAGCATTCCATCCGAGAGCCAAGCTCATACCTAGGCCTCGGTACACAAAAGACAATACAAAAAACACAATCAAAACAAAAAAATTAGTGACCATGAAGGTCATACCATGAGAAAACCTTTCAGGGCTCAGTTGTGGGTTGTCATAAACTTCTGGCCCGACAATAAATCTGAAGTGATCGACAAGTACGGCCCTTTCAGTTAGAGATGCAAGTATCGTGTACGCGACTACCATTGCTATAAAAAGAGAAGTTCCAGAAACAATACTCTTGCTGTTGGCAGACCATCCACTGTAACCCAGATCCCAAATCCTATCTCTGTTAAGTCTCTGAATCTGATTTACTCTTGGGACTATAGCTGCAGAAGCCAAGGCAATAGATGCAAGCCCTGCCTCAGGAATACCAAAAGCTATGGCCAAATACGAACTAACTAAAACCGCAAGGGCAGCTTCAAAACCAATCAGAATATTCCATTTCCAGTCAGTGTCAGCCGGAAAATAATTGAAAATCGCGCCAAGAATTGACCCCGGCTCGTCTGAATCTCTTATCTTTATAAGCATTCCTAACCCTCTGCATTTAGTGTCGCAGATATTAGATACTCATCTTCAACAATTAGCTATAAATTAAAGGGTGCTTTTTTTAATAAAATCACCCTTTAATAGTTTGTTGTGCTTAAAGTTAATTACCCTGAACTGACGGAGTAGATGTCGCAGTTACACTTATTTCTGCCGAAGGTTCGTAGGATTTAAGGGCCTTGTTCAATTCATCCATTTTGATGGTTGCCCTATTCCCCGTCGCCTCATAAAAATTGTAGTGAGAAGCGCCGTCGTCACCCGGGTTAGAGAACCAGGTTACCTGTTCGTGAACTTCTTTTATCTCCCCATCAGTCATTTTTTCGGGAGTGATTACTACGGTTAGTGCTCTAAATTCCTTCTGAGAATTTTCGTACGACGGAAATCTGTCTCCAAGTTTTCCGATCAATTCCTCACCTGTCAAAGTGATTTTCTTTTTGGCAGAAAAACAACCAAATCCATCTGAATCAAATCCATCACATTCGTAGAAAGATGCAGCACGTGAAGGCTCCAATTCCTCAAAATAAACTATGTCTTCTAGTTCACTTGGTGGAATCAGACCCATCAAATACAACTCTAGATTACTGAACGGCACGGAATTTCCATAATTAGCCCACAGACCAAAAGCCTCAAACCCAAGACCAGTCATATAAGCTTTATAATGACGATATCCTTCCTTGTATGAGTCACTGGATTCATCCATCGGTAACTCTTCCAGAGTTGTAATATCAAACCCTCCTAACTGGCCACCTCCACTCGATATTCCCCAGTGAGATCCAGCAGACACCTCTTTGCCTTCATTCTCAAAATCAAACATTTTAGTTGGTACAGCAGCATTGGCCCATGTGTGCATCAATTCATGCAATGAAGGGCCACCTAATATAGCTCCTCTATAAGGAAAGTGAATCAACCCCTTGAGTCTATCCTTTGAGCCATAGGTTTCTGAAGATTCACCAACCTCAAAACCTATTCCCAAAATATCACCGCTGAGGGCGTGATATAAACCGAGATAATCAGGCTTAAATCCAGATTCGTTCTGATTGTTATTTACGATAAAAACCCAATCAAACTGATCATCGAATATCTCGTAAATTTCTTCCATTACGATCTGTCTTTCACCGGGATCACTCATCCCACTGAAATTCCATACCTCCCAAGTAACAGGATCCACAACTACCTCAACAAGAGTGTTACTGTCATTCAAAGTAACAGATTTGACCGACGTATCCCGTGGTGGAGGAGATTTTCTAAGTTCCTCGATTCGACTCTCGATCTCAGATGGATCCAATACCCCATTGGTTACATACATCCAGTCTAAGTCCCCTTGAAAATATCCCGCTCCACCTCCAGCTGTCATACCAAGTGCATTATCAATCTTTACTGGATCGTCATACTGGCTCCATTTTCCTTGTTCGAAATCATGTTTAAAATCCCATTGGAAATCTGGAGGCAGGTCAAATAATTCCGTTTTACCATCTATAGTGAGAGCAACCTGTTTATCAGGTAAATTCACACTGATTATAATATCGTGCCATTCATCTAAAGCGATAACAGTATCGGATGAGAATATTGCAGGCCATTTAGAGCCTCCGGCCGTATTGAGACTCACTTCCACATTACAGAATGAATTCACTTCGACTTGAAGCCATCTGTAATACGGTCCACCCGTAAGCAATATCCTTGAAGGGCTAAAATCATTCCATTCCTCAGCACCCCATAAAGACTTGTGCTTCCTGCTGATAGTATTCTTTGAAATACCATCCGGGTTAGTTCTCAGGGCAACGGTGAAATTATCCCTATCCAAGGGTTCCGCATTCCCTAGGTTCTGATCAGTCTGAGGACCAAGCCATACGCCGGCTACGGCTCCAAATGAAGCGTCTTTACCATGACGATCAGTAGGAGTCTTCAAAGTTAAGGTGGAAACACCATACTCTATATTCCCGTATATTCCCCATGGTCTACCGTCATTTATGGAATTTCTCTTAGTACGAACAAAATCCCAAAACCCGACATCCGTTGTCGTTGAAGTCATCAATGTTCCTGGTGAAGAGGAATACAAAGGAAGGAAATCGCGATATTGACGCACATATTGCCAACCTGATTCAGCATCTCCGACAGCAACTGTGGGATACAACCCTTCTTTTTCAAATCCATAAGACTTATATAAATCCCAATCTTGCCAAGGACCTTTCTGCGCAGTCTGGTCAATGACTTTCCACAGAGGTTCCCCATCAGTCGGTGTTACACCTAGGGCATCAGGGTTATCTGGGTCAGTTACCCACAATGGCAGTTCTGGCCTGTCCGGATCTTTCCCATCGTATTTTGACGGGGAATCAGCACCAAACCGTCCGGGCATATGTTGCATATCATATATTCTGCCTTCATCTGGATAAAGATAATGCTTGCCTTCTATCGTTGCTTCCATAATCCTTCCGGATGGGTAGAAATGTATATGGTTAGAAGTATCTTCTGCCCAATTACCTTCGTGGTCTTTATACGTTTTGTAATAATATACAGGGCTACCTAGACCCCCATTACCGCCGGACCTGTAAACACCGTCGTAATAGATGTTTCCCCAATCACCACTGTCATATTCCCTCATACCACATCCGGTCTCTGGATCGATGTTCGATATTCCTTTTCCGACATATCCAGTGGACCGTACTTTATTGTGATAAGTAAAAGTATATGAACCGGTTTCACCTGCATTATCCCCAACTCTCACATAGTAGGTACCATTTTGGGGAAGCTCAATAAAACTATGAGACCAATTCGATACTGTTGCACGGGTCGTATCAACAACTCCTACACCTGAGAGAAGAGTCTCATAGTCTGGAGTGAACACCTCTAATTTAGGAGTAAGTTTACTACCTGATACAGGAACGGCAGTGAAAGCAAATGATTCCCCTTTCTCACCTTCAAAGGCATAAACATGTTTTTGGCCAGTCAGTGATATTTCTTCCTTTATGGCCTGTCCAAATTCTATGGACCCTTTAGGAACACCAACGATCGTATCCGAAAGGTCCACATTGACCAAATATTTACCACGAGAGCCAATCTTGTTGTCCTCGTTATAAACCTTCGTTGGGCCAGCTACAGCAATCGCATATGATCCGGATTTTTTGATCTTAATAGGAGGGAAACTTGTTCCATTTTTACAACTTGTCTTACCATCAAATTTCACATACCACCAGCCACATTCAAATTGGGCCAAGCGATCTATTAAGACAGTTCCGTCAGGATCATAAACCTTTATATCCGGCATGAGATCGCCATCAAGTGGTGCTACTGTAATAGAAGCAAATTCATCTACCTTACCTTTAAAGGTCCAAACTTCTCTCTCAAAATTTTCCCCTATTTCAGATTCTGACGGAGATCCGTTTATCAACTCCCCTTTGGGGTCTCCTGGGATTTGATCAGAAATCTCGAAAGACAATTCATACTTAGCCTCACTTAGGCCAGCCGTAGGTTTAGATGACCCCAAAATTATGGTATAAAACCCATCATCTGGTATTGATATCGCAGCCAATCTCGCATCCCGGTTTGTTTCATTGGCCCCCATTGCTGCGCCCGCATTGTCATCATTGAGATAAAGCTTTCCATCTATTAGGTTTCTATACTCGTTTTTGTCAGCTGGTAGACCTTCCATCCAATCATGTTTTTGCGAACCCGGTCCAATTATGTTGATTGAAGGATCATACTCACCCCCACCAACATTCTTGTGTAGAGCGGTAACATGCTGTCCTTTCTTGGCATGAAACACATAATAGTTCTGTAAAGTGTAGCTACTGCTGCTGTTCTTTACCCCCACCTTGATTAAATCTTCAGTCACAACATCCCCATCGATTAGCATTTTAGCGCCTGGTAATGTGTCAGATTGATCTTTAGGATCAGTACTGCCCGATACGATTTGAGATTGCGTACTGTTTTCTTCTTTTTTGGGCACCTCCGACTGCGAAGATCCTTCCTCCAATTGAAAACTCAGATCATATTTGCCGGCAGATCCAACATATGACCACGCCATCAATACATATTTACCATCTTCCGGTAGTTCATATGCCTTACCTGCTCCTAGAAATAGAAGCTCGTCTATTGTTGCTGTTTTCCCATATTTTCCATCTACATAAACCGACGGAATTTTGCCCGGGGTAAACAAGTCTAGTGATGGCGCTAGAGAATCTGAATTTGCGGTCATGCTGGCGATAAGTTTTTGGCCCTTCTTACCCTCAAAAACATATTCATGTTGAGCGCCTTTAGAGAGGTCAACTTGTGTTACCAAATCGCCATTCTTTATCTCACCTTTATCAAAATTTCCGGGCCCAGAAGAGCCCTCACCCGATTGTGTAGCACCTTGAACTGAGGATACCTGATCAGAAGAACCATCCTCCTTATTCCCAGAAACAGGAGCGGAAGATGCGTCATTGTGAAAAGCGACTTTATATGATCCAGTTGTGTTGGAATACGACCACAGCTTAAGTTTATAGTCTCCGTCTGAAGGGAGATCATATGTGATAGAAGCCGTACCTCCTACAGGGCCGTCGTCATAAGTCAGATTAGTTCCATCTGCCGCAAATAAATCTAAAGAAGGCTCAAAAGTTCCAGAATCTGCACTCATGGAAATGTATACTTTCTCGTCTTTCAAACCGCTAAAGAAAATGTGCTTGAATTCTCCCGGCACACTAACCACGCCAGCTTCTGATTTACCTTTTTCGATTTTCGTTCCCTCAAGACTCATCACTGAACCCATCGAGGATTCAACCGATGATTTCTCAACTAAATTTACTGAATAATCACCCTTCGTACCCGTAAAAGACCACACTTGCGCTTTATGTTCACCTTCACCTTTTACAATGAAAGAAACTGTAGAAGTGCCACCTGGGCCACCATCGTTGTATATAACTACCTGTCCATCAGAATTAAACAAGTCAATAGAAGGTTGGAAATCCTTGGAGTCGGCTTTGACAACTACCAGTAGTTCTTGACCAATTTTAGGCGTAAAAGTCCAGTAATCCTGTTCCTTATCAGAGCCTATGGAGCCATTTTCTGGAGATACGCCAAGGGACAGAGGAGTCGTCTGGCCTTGAGAAGCACCAGTGGCCAATCCCAAAATGGAAGTCCCATTTACAGATGCAACCACAGCTATCACTACCACTAACCCAACCAACACTGCGATTGGCAAAAGCATTAATTTTTTTATCGATCTTTGTGTTTCCTGCATTTCCTAACCTGAAATGAACTTTTATCCCTTATTTTTCGGCTCTATTCGCCCTGTCACTTACTAAAACGGGCTTGGATGGTCTAGATTTTTCACCATTCCCAACCTCTGTTATAGCCATGACAGTAAAACTGTATTCCGTGCCATTCTTTAAGTCTGGCACCACTACTGAAGTCTCATCTCCATTAACCCGTGCAGACACCCTGCCAGGTGTGGCCTCAATAACATATCTGCTGACGGGTTTACCTCCATCAGACCGGGGTGCCGACCACGTAACAATTGCTGAACCGTTTTCTGGTACAACGTTCACAATAGAAGGAGCATCAGGAAGTCCAACCGGAATAATCTCTACTGAATAATCAGACTGGCTTCCATCTCCAATTTCGTTTGTTGCAAAGACCGAGAAGCTGTAAGCAACACCGCTCTTAAGATTTTTTAACAGCGCTTGGTTTTCATCCCCAGGTACTCTTACTGCCCTTGTAGCTGGACTGGAAACAACGGTGTAATTTGTTACTTCAGAGGTACCTTGAGGCGACTGCCAACTGATAAGAACGGAGTCTTCCATCATTTCAGCCGTCACTCTCTCTGGTTTTCCCGGCACCTCTAGAGTTTCAACCTCGATTGAAGGTTCGGAAATTTCACTAGATCCAGATTCGTTCTTTGCCTGAACCGTGAATGTATAAGGGATATCTTCTTCCAAATCCTTGATTGTAGCTTCGAGTGTTCTGCCTGAAACTTCTACTGATATCCTTCCCGGATTAGCCGTAACAACATAGTTGTCAACTTCCCCTGCGGTACCATCAGCTGATGGACTCCAGGACACTTTAATCCCATCATCAGAGTTAACAGCAGTCACCCTTACCGGTTTAGAAGGCTCAGAAACTCCACATGAAACGGCAATCACTAAAATAGAAATCACCGATCCAACAAAGGCAATATGTTTAAGTAAACGTTTCACTTTTTATCACCTAAACCTTGCACTTGGCGTAACTCGACTTGAAGGTCTTGACTCAGAACTACTACCAACTGAATTCTCAGCTACTACAGTGAATGTGTATTGAGTATTGTTAGTCAGTCGAGTGAATACGATTGATGTGTCACGCGGCCCGGCTGTGAGTATTTGGCCACCAATAGAGGCTTTTATTTTATATCCCGTAATTGGCGAACCTCCGTCACCTGAAGGGGCAGTCCAACTTACGATAGCAGAACCGTTCCCTCCAACAGCACTGACGCCTGTTGGAGCGTCAGGAACCCCCTTGGGTATAACGGAATTAGTAGGCGTAGAATCAGAACCGTTTCCTGCCTCATTTTTAGCCTTCACAACGAATGTATACGAGGTACCATTTGTTAATCCAGTCACTTTTTTATTCAAAGTTCGGGCAGAATCAACCGCTATTTTGGCGCCACCAGGTGTGACAGTTATTTCATAGCCGGTAATAGCGCTTCCACCATCATTTGACGGAGCGGACCAACTAAGATCAGCACTTGAATCCCCGAAGTTAGCCGATACATCAGTTGGGATACCTGGTACGGTTATTCTGGATTTAGGCGTCGCAGTAGAAGAGGGTCTGGAATCATCACTATTGCCAACTGAATTTACCGCTTTTACAGTGAACTGATAAGCTGTACCGTTGGTTAGCCCTGAAACTGTAAGCGATGTTTCTCTACCAGATGAGGTATCAACTACCTGTCGACTTGGAGAGACTGTCACTGAATATTTGGTTATCACACTTCCTCCATCACTTGATGGGGCACTCCAACTTACAGTTACCTGCCCATCCCCTGCTACAGCCAGTACTCCCGTCGGAACTTCAGGCACAGACAAGGCGCTCTGTGGAGTAATTGAACCGGACGGTGAAGACAATCTTCCTGTTCCGACATCATTGGTAGCAGCCACACTAAACGTGTAGGCGGTCCCATTAGTTAACCCAGTTACCTCCACACTCGTTTCACGCGAAGTTGCACTGACTGTAAGCCTTCCTGGAGAAACACTGACAGTGTATCCAGTTATCGAACTACCACCATCATTCGATGGTACCGTCCAACTAACTGTAGCTTTTCCGTCACCGGCCACAGCAGACACTCTTGTAGGTTGATCAGGAACCGTAGATTTAGCTACAGGCCTCACAGACTGAGAAGCCCTGGAAGCCGGACTATTTCCTACAGAATTTATCGCGACTACCGTGAATGTATATAGCGTTCCATTAGTAAGACGATCCACCACTAAAGATGTCGTCCTCCCAGAATCTTCATCAAATTCAGTACCACCGGGTGAAACTATGACCTTGTAACCAGTTAAAGGAGTTCCTCCGTCCGAGGCAGGTGCTGTCCACGCAACCGTAATTTTTCCATCTCCCGGGGTAGCAGTAACACCCGTTGGGGAACCCGGTTTTACCAATCGGGCACTCGGCGTAACAGATGATGATGCCCTTGATTCAGGGCTATCTCCAACCGAGTTTGTGGCCTTTACTGTAAATGTGTAGGCGGTTCCATTTGTAAGACCAGATATAGAAGCGGTGGTTGATCTAGATGTTTCAACTTTAACCTCTGTCCTACCTGAAGTAACTGTAATCTTGTAGTCACTAACGGGACTACCGCCATCGGAGGTAGGTTTGTCCCAGGTCAAATCCACACTACCGTCACTTGCTGTCGCAGTAATATTTGAAGGGGCATCAGGTACCCCCTTCACAAGTACAGAACCTGAAGGTCTTGATGGACTACTATCACCTACAGTGTTTATAGCCACTACAGTAAATGTGTATGAAACACCCTTTTCCAATGTTTCATATGAAGCTCTCAATGAGTCCTGTGAGGAAACCACCTCTTGGGCCCCAGGATTGGATACAACTTTGTATCCGGTTAGAGAATCACCGCCATCTGTGTCCGGAGCGATCCAGGTAACGGTAACTTTACCTCCAGATACCGTCGCATTTACGGCTGTCGGTGACCCAGGGACTGTACTTCTCACAGGAGGAGCCACAGGTTTGATATCCGCCGAAGGCTCAGATGAGGCACCTGTGCCAGCCGCGTTAACAGCAGCAATCACAAATGAGTAGGAAGTTCCATTAGTTAGATTCGATACAACGGTAGAAAGAGAATCAGACTTAACGTTTACCGTTGTTCTGCCAGGTCTCACTGATACAGTGTAGGAAGTAATCGCACTACCACCATCAGATCTGGGAGCAGCCCATGAAACGGTTGCGGATTCATTTCCAGCAACTACGTTGATACCCGTAGGAGCATCCGGTAGTGTATACGGCGTAATTTCAGTTGAAGCTGATGCCACAGTGCCTGAGCCAACAATATTTTCCGCGACAACATTTATTGAATAAGCGACTCCATTAGTAAGTCCCTTTACAATGGCAGATGTGGCCCGTGCACCCACTTTCACTTCAGGTATCCTGTTGGATATTTGCACTGTATAGCCAGTTATTGCACTCCCACCGTCACTATCAGGAGCAGACCAACTAACATTGATTTGAGAATTTGATGGAGTTGCAACAATTCTCCTTGGTTGCCCAGGAGCATCGGCTACAAGCAAACTATCGGACAAAGCTGAATACTTACCAGTACCCTTATCATTGACCGCTGCTACCTTAAATTTATATGTCGTACCCTTTGTCAGACCAGTGAATTCAGCTTCCGTTGATCGTGAAGAAACTGTCGTAGTCTTTCCCTCTGGCTGTGTCACCACAGTGTAAGAAGTTATTGAACTACCACCGTCATTACCAGGTTTTGACCAGGCAACTTTAGTAATCCCAGATTTATAACTTACAGTTCGTATCACTGGAGCATCCGGGGGGCCAACAGGGGTTACTGACTCGGTTGGTCTGGAAACAGATTGTTTACCCACATAATTGAATGCTCTTACAGTAAATGTGTACGAAACCCCATTGGTTAGTTCTGCGAACTCGGCCTTATAGGTCTCACCGTAGGCATAATCTGTCACCGTTTTTTTAATAGCTCCCGGAGAAGAAGTGACAACATACTTCGTTATTTCACTTCCTCCATTTGATACAGGATCTTTCCATAGAACGGTTGCTGTGGACTCAGACCCAGAAGATGATGAGACCTCCGTGGGAGCAGTGGGCGCACCGATCGGCCTTACTCCAGGGTAACTGTGGGCAGATCCCACCCCTAGTTCATTGATCGCTGATATATCAAAACGATAGGTTTGACCGTTTACTAATCCACTAAACGTATACTCTTCGTCAGAGGTCTCGATCCTACCTTTTCCAGGAGTCATCATGATCCTGTATCCACTAATCCTTCGGCCTCCACTGTCACTTGGTGCCTCCCATGTTAACGTTGCGGTGGAATCACCTGCCTTTGCCGTAACGGATGTTGGCTCGGAGGGCGGTCCTAAGATCTCGATCGGTGTTGTAGCAATAGATTTTTTACTACTGCCAATACTGTTTACAGCCTCGACAGTAAATGAATATGACGTCCCGTTAGTTAGTCCCGCTATTGAAGTAGTTGTAGCATTACCTGAAACACTGATTGTTAAATTATCAGGACTACTAATAATAAGGTAATTCTGTATAGCAATTCCGCCGTCACTTCTAGGCGCAGACCATGAAACGCTAGCTTGCCTGTCAAACCCAGTGGCTGTTACAGCAAATGGGGAATCAGGTACTCCAACAGGGACAACTGAATTTGAATCCTCGGATTTATCACTTACACCAGCCGCATTGGAGGCCTGAATAGTGAAAGTATATGTAGACCCGTTAATAAGTCCATCAAACGAAATCTCAGTGTCAGATCCTCTAGAAGTTTTAACCAGATTTCCTGGCTGGCCTTTCACGATGTAGGAACTTATTAATTTACCACCATTCGATGATGGAGCCTGCCATTGTATTTTGACTGACTTATCTGCTGCAGTGGCCACTAGATCAGTGGGCTTCCCAGGTATTGTAGCCGGAGTTTCTTCAACCGAAAGACTATCTTCACCTCCACCCGAAGAGTTGAAAGCTTTAACCGTAAACGTATATTTTTTTCCGTTAATCAAGTTTGTTTCAAGATGGCTCGTCTCGGTTCCAAGCACAGATATCTCTTTATTTCCTGGCAGCATCGTGACTTGGTACTTGCTAACCATCCCTCCACCATCAGAAGAAGGAGGCGACCATGATATTTGGATCGATTCATTCTTTGAAATCGCTTTCACAACCTGAGGAGCAGACGGTGGTCCCACAGGAGTCACAGGATCTGATTTTATTGAGGGATCGCTGGTCCCATTTTTATTACTAGCTGTAACCGTGAACGAATATGAAGTGCCATTAGTTAATCCACTAATCTCAGTTTCTCTGCTTGAGGAATCAACTCGCTGGACAGTTCTACCTGGAGTGACCTTTACAGAATATTCGGAAACCCTGTCTCCTCCATCATTCAACGGGGCATTCCATTTAACTGTAACTTTCCCGTCTCCAGACGTAGCTTTGACATTAATAGGAGCCGATGGCGCTCCTTTGGGTTTAACAGGAGCTGTGGTTGCCGACGATGGGCCATCTCCCACGGAATTGATCGCCTGAACACTAAATACGTATTCGATCCCGTTGAGTAATCCTCCCAACGTAGTAGTGGTTTCTCTACCCGATATGGTCTTTGTACTCCCTGGAGTAGATTTAACCTTATATCCGGTTATCGACGTCCCTCCATCAAATGAAGGAGTCTCCCAGGTCAAAACCACCAGTCCATTCCCAGGAGTAGCTGACACTGTTTCCGGTATTCCGGGTTTTCCCACTGGAATAACGGACTCAGACGTGATCGAGGGACTATCGCCGATTTTATTTGTGGCAAGTATCTCAAATTTGTAGATGGTTCCGTTTTTTAATCCTTCAATCTTGGCCCTATCGACATCACCGGCGAACTCCTTGATTACATCGTCAGAGCCATCACCAGAAGTTACCACTTTATAACCGGTTAAAGGCGCTCCTCCATTACTAAACGGCGCCTGCCAGACCAAACTGACGCTTGTGTCGCCAGGTGTTACTTTTACTGATGAAGGTTTAGAAGGCCGATCTACTAGAGTCAAGGCTTCAGAAGCGTCTGATTCCAGTCCAGCCCCAACCAAATTATGGGCTTTTACTGTGAACTTATATTCCTTGCCTAAGGCCAGTAGTCCTATGGTTTTTGTTGTAGGAATGTCTGCAGATATCAATCCTGCTGAATCAATACTTGGTTCGACAGTGCCAATCACATATCCATCAGACAAAATTTCGTACTTTGTTATAGGAACAAAGTTTGAGGTATCTGGTGCCACCCAAGTTACAGTTGTAGTACCAACCGGAAGAGGACTCCCTGAATCATTTTTGACCTGTACTGCAACTACATTTGTAGGTTTACCAGGCGCCAGCACCTTAGTAACGGTAATATCGTACTTCCCCTCACTCCAATTTCCATACGACCATGCCTTTACAGAATAGGTGCCTGACCCTTCCGTAAGTTTAAGCAGAATCTCACCAGGTGATCCCTCATCAGTAAACACCCATGCAAACCCAGAACCTTGAGGAGTAACCTCGACATCAGGTCCAAAAATGTCAGCATCAATGGTTTTACCTGGTTCCGAAGTTATTTTTACCTTAACGTAGTCATCGACATTTCCCGAAAAAGTAAGACAATCGTATTGGTTTGAAGAATCTATCAAACCTTCTGAAGGAACCCCATCCTGAAGTGGGAGGCAAGTCTCCACAGCAGAAGTAGGTGATTGAGTCGAAGTATTAGATACTGACCCCGAACTCTGAGATCCAGCAGATTCAGTTATTTGCAAATCGTATCCGTCAAATTCTGAACCAACATAGGACCAAACCTTTACACTGTAAACACCACTTTCCCCTTGAGTTATAGATTCAAGTTTAGAAGTTTCAGTTCCGAAAGTTGTTATCCATGTGTATCCAGTGTTCCCAGTCGTAACTTGAACACCCGGGCTATACACATCAGCGTCCAAAGATTTGCCTGACTTCGTCCCTAGTTCCACTGAGTATTCTTTCGAAACATCTACATTGAATGTGTAACAGTCCGCGAGGTTCGTTGGCGATACCATGCCGGTGATATTGACACCAAGCTCACCTGGACTGCATTCCAAGGGTGTGGAGGATTGTTGAATGACGGGAAAGGCACCCGGGGCAGATACATTTTGGACCCCTGTCAAATCTCCTGCTGAGGGCATACCCATGTCGAAGCTAGAAACTTCTCCAGTAGACCCCAATGTTGCAGTCAGCTCGTAAGTACCCGTACCTCCGGGTTCATACGACCATACTTTAATCTTGTAGTCTCCAGAACCCAAATTAAGCTGTTGGTCAAATTTCTGGGTCCCTAACCCAAAGGTTGTAACCCAGTTGAAACCGGTATTTTCGTTAGTAACTAAACTACTTGGGGCATACAGGTCCGCATCGAGAACTGAATCTGTTTTTGCCTCCAACGCTACTGCCAGAAACTCATCAGTCTTGCTGATCGAATAACAATCTGCCACATTGTCAGAAGATATGGACCCAGAAATTGCTTCTCCGGAAGTAATAGCTGTACATTGAATCGATTCTCCAGTTGCCAATCCAATAGCAGATCTCCCTGTCGAACTTGTCAACACGAATATCACTACTAAGGCCACCGCAGCAACTACAGCTACAGGTAGTATGTAAGAGTAAATTCCTTTAGTCATGATCCAACCAGAAAAAAATTAGATTTAATTCTAAATCTTTTTGAAGATTTTTAAACATCTATTTTTCGCATAAATCCTTTACTATGATTGTTTGTGTATATAAGTTAATTTTCTAACCCAACCTTTGTTTGCCAATATTAACTATCTGGAAATATTTCGATTCCAAATCCTTTAATTAAATTCACCCATATAACATCTGACTGATCCCTTGTTCTAGCGTCTGAGGTTTCCGCAAACCCAGGACCAGACCTTATATCTCCCCGAGAAATTGGATTCCCATCAGCATCGAATCTCATGTACTCAGCCCCTAGTTTTGAGAGGATTGAAATTTTCTTCGTCTTATCAAGACTGGCCAAGTCGCTATCAGGTATCTTGCTCGAAATACTTAATAATTTTTCAGGTTCAAATGCCGATATATGGGTTGTTTCTATGTTTCTAATTATGGCGCTAAGCTTAGCTTTTTCCAAATCTCTAAGTTGCGAATTGCCAATTGCGTTAGAAAACATAACTAAACTCTCGGACTCTACCTTATCCATAGAATCCGCCGGTACTTTTTCAATCAATAAATGAGCCGTATCTTTAGTAAGGTCACCCTTGGTAGCAACGGAAAATTGTTTTATCAAGAATAAGGACTTCTCATCAGGTAACTCCGAGAGAGATTCCGAATCAATATTTTTAATTACCGCGGATCCTAATTTTTGATCAAGAACATCCAGTTGGTCCTCTTCAAATATTTTTATCAATCTAAACAAGTCTTTTTTATCAATCTCTTCAACAGAAGACCCCTCTAAAGAATCAACCGCTTTTAAAAGGACGTTTTTATCAACGTTACTATTATCGTCACTGATGATTTCTTTAAGCATTCTCAACGTTTTAGATTTACTCAGGGCCATCAAGTCTGATTTTTCTAGGGAATTAACCAACTCCATAACAGTCTCTGGTTCCAAGTTTGATATTTGGTCTACAGACAAGACTTTGACAAAGTTTTTCAAATTAGTACTGGACACATTCTTTATATCGATGTTTCCTGCAACCCTGATCAGATTCTCCGATTTTTTAGCTCCTATTCGTTCAACATCACCCTCAGTCGCTTCAGCAAGTATTTCTATTACCCTTGCTTTCTCAAGATTCAAAATGGCTTTGGGATCCATGGATTCAAGTTCTCCCAAATCCTTCTCCTTTATTCCAGCTTTTATGACAGGTGCTGCCACAACGGGAGCCGGGGCAGGTGCTGCCATTACGGGAGCCGGGGCAGGTGCTGCCATTA
>CAZCOH010000007.1:0-42616 GCA_964500645.1 uncultured Dehalococcoidia bacterium | reverse complement strand
CAGGTGCTGCCATTACGGGAGCCGGGGCAGGTGCTGCCATTACGGGAGCCGGGGCAGGTGCTGCCATTACGGGAGCCGGGGCCACAGTAGGCGTCGGTAAAACTGATGCAATTGAAGCTGATTGTGATGCCGATCTAGAAGTCCTTTTACCTGAAGATTCTTCCTGTTGAGCCTGATTGGATTGTGCCGATATTTCCGGAGTAGGTGTAGGTTTTGCCCTACCTCTGGCTAAACCAGATATCTCCCAATCTGAAACTGAGAAAAACATAGTCAATCCCGATAAAATCACGGCAGCGATTATGACAATCGCAATTAACGGATAAAATCTCTTATAATCCATAATCTACGTTCCACACCTGAAACTATCTATGAGATCGTGGAACCTTATCTGCGAAACGGTAGCGTCACTACCAGTGACAACAAGGGCAAATATTCTGTCTCCACCACATCCCCAAACACCGATAAGGCCAAAACCTTCAGGATTCCGGGCTTCCTTACTAGCTGTAAAAGATCCGAATATTCCGTCATTAGAATCCACAGTAATGATGCCTTCACCAACATCAGAGAAGTTCAGTTCCGGTGAAATATCCTTAATATCTCGATAGGAATCTGCTAGAAACTCCAAATCGGATTTACCCGCTCGATCAGCCCACTCCAGTAAAACCCTAGAAGTTTGATTAGTGAATATGATCATGCCACGCCGTTCATTTGGCGCAGTGAAATCACGACTTAGCTCTAGGATTTCGGATCCTCCAGAAGTATTTATTGAGAATCCATGTCGATCATATAGGTCAACAGAAGATATAGAGCTCGCCGCATCTAAAGAAGAATTTTCTTTTTTTGTCTCAGGAGTTGGAGAAGCAACCTTAGTTGGAACTAGTATTGCAATAGGAGTGGATGTCATTGTAGGAGGCGGCGATGGATCAGATTTTGCAGAATAAGGCGTCGACGCAACTGAGACCGGTACTTGAGTGGGTAACACAGGAGTAGGTTCTACTACTTTCGTTGGCGTAGCAGCCTCTTTTACTGGAACCGCTGAGGCAGTCGATAATACAACTACCTGTTCTGTTTTGATAGTGGAAACTGTGGGCACCACGGTAACCACCTCCGCTGTCTCGGTCACATTAACCGCAACAGAAGTCGTCCCATCCGTACTTTCTTCCACCGTTTTTACAGAATTCACAGTTGATCCGCTCGAGCACCCCATAATAAACATCATTAATGCAATTACCACATAGAACGGGGTAGTGATGCCATGAACACTGAGAGTAGCTTTCATATGCGTCCTCTTAGTTTGTGCATCTATTAACCGCCATTCCGGGCAACATAAATTCCACTAACATCATTTTTAATTCACTGTGATAATGAAAGAAAGGGTGTTTACACCTATTTGTAAATCCTATTGATTTTAATGAGTTTACCCTGTTAATTACCATAGGTAACTTATTATTTAAGTTCACAAAACGCAGTGTACTCTTCGTTAACAATTCTTTGACTGAGTAATTGCTAAAGAAGCTTCTGCACTCAAGTTTTTGGGACTTATATCTCCATTTTTTAATATATGCCAAACCGAAGTAGTCACATCACTGGAATCTGATACTGATCTCTCACTAGACACCAAAACCCAGACGTGGTTCGCGGGATCCCAATCTGTTCTGATATTTTTTATGTCCATGTTAGGAAAGCATGGTGATAAATTAGTCCAGAGCCTTCGCTTGGCGTCATCATCGCTTCTAATCACCGGGCTACACTGCGCCTTAGCTTCAGAGTGTGAATCATCAGAATCATCTTTTTCAACCAATCTAAGCATGTCCCAAACTTCTTTTGATCTTTCGTTAAGAGGAGTTATGTTGGCATTTCTCTCAACACTCCAGACACCAAAATCTTCTCTAGCATCTTTGTTAGTAACAATTACCCATGATCCCGTTTTACGGTTTTTCTGAGCAGAAAAAGCATTTACCATTAATTCCGGGTTGCACTTTGCTAATTGTGTCCACAAAAGGATGGAAGCATCAGTATCAGTCAATACGTCAGTTGCTGCTGGCTTTAAAACGTTAGTATCACAATCAGATCCCAAATATTTTTTCCAAAGCTCAGCTTTGCTGTTGTGCGGTAAAATTTCACCGCTATTTATAATCCTCCACGTGCCGAATTCCTGAGAGGCCAATTCAGTCGGTCGTATCATCCATTCGGATGCAATTCCCCGATCTACTTTTATGTGGGTTTTATCTAGGTCTACACATTCGGTGAGGTAAACCCACATATGCCTTATAGCCGATTCCTCATCCTTTATTACAGATTCTTCAATTTGATCATCTGCATTATTTCCTGACTTTGGCACAGGAGTAAAAATTTCATTCCTTGTTTCAATGACTAACGGCGCACCGTCATCTTGATCAGAGGATTCATCATCTGAACCACATGCGCTAATAACCACAATTACACTTAAAGCTATAGCAAAATATCGTAACTTAGAAACCAAATCTTTCATTTGGACATTAACCTACACTTGGAATGTAAACATACTCTGATTTCTGACATTGTGATTCACAAAAACAAGAAGTCCTTTACTGAGGCTATAAATTTCTCAGGTTGATCAACCATCACGACATGAGATGCAAGTCCTACGTCGACTGAACTGAAATCTCGTCCGGTATTATGCATTTTTTTAATAATTTCATCATTGACGAGACCACTTTCTGCCCCCCTTACTTCTAATATGGGGCATTCCAATGAGCCAAAAGCAGCCCAGTAGCGACTTATAAGAGACGAATCTGTCATGTCTGGTAGAGGGTTATCGAATCCAATGATATCTGCCTTCCAAGTCCAAACGTTATTGATGGTTCGCTTTAGGCGGGATTCCGCCTCCTCAAATAGCCTTTCATCGGTTGCCAAAACGTTACCAGTCCTTAGCCAATCAAATCCTTCTGCTAAAGACTGAAATTCTTGCGGAGGCAATGGTGCAATCGGCTGTTGCAACCTTTCAGCAGAAGGCTCTGGTGCAATATCAACCATCACAATTCTCTCCACAACTGTCGTCTGAACGGATGCCGCATATAAGATAGAGTGCCATCCACCCATCGAACAGCCTACTAGAGTTACTTTATCGATCTGCTTTTGATCGATAAATTCATTCAAATCAGATACGAATTTATCACGGGCATATCCATCCTTGGCCCATTCACTATTGCCATGACCTCTCTGGTCTATAGCTATAACGTGATATTTTTTGCTGGCAAATTCAGCAAACTCACGCCACGAAGCAGCCGAATTTGTGTGGCTATGAAGACAGATCAAGGTTGGCGACTGGT
Organism: uncultured Dehalococcoidia bacterium; assembly: GCA_964500645.1. Taxonomy (GTDB): domain Bacteria; phylum Chloroflexota; class Dehalococcoidia; order Lucifugimonadales; family UBA826; genus CAYFIW01. The sequence continues at coordinate 39,305 of CAZCOH010000007.1, read as the reverse complement.
CTTCTCCCCATTCATAATAAGCAAGTTTGAGTCCATTAACTGTAGCCATCTGAGCATCGGGCATCTTGCTCATTTAACACCTCTTATCATTGTAAAATCGTATCTATAACAAAAACATTAAAAAGCAGCGACAACACTATACTAATGTTTTCAGCTTACTGCGATATATGTATTTGACTTCAAATTTTAAATTACTGGCTCAGAAAAAGATAAGGCAAGTGTAGAGTCATGATTTTCCATTAGGGCTATTGACTTATATAAGAAAATCTACATGGTGACCAATCATGTTGTACACTCTCGCCGAAGTCCTAAACAGGGGGTAACGAACAATGGATCAAGTCCTTGATGGAATCACAGTATTAGACTTCTCTTCTGGCATGGCTGGGTCAATAGCAACAATGACGCTATCAGACTTCGGCGCCAAAGTTATCAAAGTTGAACCGCCGGAAGGTGATAGCTATAGATCTTTCCCTGCATCATTTCTCTGGAACAGAGGAAAAAAAAGCATAGTTCTAGATTCCGGAGATGATGACGACCTTGCAACCATCAAGGAACTTTGTAAAAAAGCAGATATCATAGTTGAAAGTTTCAGCCCCGGTGTTATGGAAACACTGGGATTGGGCTACAACTCGTTAAAGTCCGAACGTCCTGACCTGATTTTCTGCTCTATAACGGGATTCGGTCCTATAGGACCATATTCACAATACAAAGATTACGAAGGCTTGATCCAGGCCAAAAGTGGACGCATGATGATTTTCGCTGGCTTAACTGACAGAGAGGGTCCTAATTTTCCGTCTGTAAATGTGGCTAGTCATGCAGCTGCCATGGCAGCTGTAAGAGGGATTGTTTCGTCACTTATGGTTCGTGACAAAACTGGCATAGGGCAAAAGGTCGAGACGAGTTTATTACAAGCGGTAACCTACTATGATCTGGTTCAATTCATCCTCTGGCAAATGATGATTAATTTCCCTGAGACATTTGAACATGATCCCACCACGGTTGCAAAACGTCCCTCTCCGATACAGTATCTCCCTACCCGAACGAAAGATGGTAAATGGATACAACTAGCAAATCTAATGGAACGTCTTTTTGAGGCTGAAATATATGCTCTGGATCTAGGGCACATATACGATGAACCTCGATTCAAAAACGCCCCCAACTTGGTAGAGGAAGAAGATCGAGAAGCTCTGAGAAGATTAATCCTTGAAAGAATGAGCGAAAAGACTTTCGACGAATGGATGGATCTTTTTATAAATGAAGAGGGAAATGTCGCTGCGGAACCGTTTATGACCGCAACAGAGGCTTTGTCTCATCCACAGATCGTTCACAACGGGCATGTCCAAGATGTCGATGACCCGGTAGTAGGTCCCATGAAACAAATGGGACCGGTTTTCACAATGAACCCCAATAATCCCAAGATACAGGGACCGGCTCCATTGGTAGGGGAACACAGTTCTCAAATAATTTCTGAATTAACTTCATCCAACAATGTAGAGCGTATTTTTGGGACCGAAGAATCACCCACCCATCCTTTGTCAGGATTGACAATCTTGGATTTATCTACAGTGATTGCTGGACCTCTCGCAGGTTCACTGATTGCGGAACTCGGTGCTAGGGTAATACGAATTGAAACTCTTGAGGGAGACTGGATGCGTAATGGGTTTAACGGTATAGCACCTAACAGGACTATGGCCGGAACGGAAGGACTGTCCATAAATTTAAAGACCGAAGAAGGCCAAGAAATTCTACGCAGGCTCATACCTCAAGTAGATGTACTGATGCACAACATGAGACCTGGAGCACCAGAGAGAATAGGCATAAGTTTCGAACAGGCCCGAGAGTTAAACCCAAATATAAATTACCTTTACATAGGTGGATATGGATCCACCGGACCTTACAGTCACAGGCCTGCGATGCATCCTATCGGCGGTGCTGTATCTGGTGGTGCTATAACCCAGGCCGGTCAGGAATGCATTCCGCCAGAAGACCAGGTTCTTTCAATGGATGAACTGGTCAAAATATCTAACCGGCTTGGAAGAGCGCAGGACGTAAATCCCGACCCCAATACCTCAATGGTGGCGTCAGCAGCAGTTGTGATGTCACTTTATGCCCGGCAAAAGACGGGCAATCCCCAATACGCAGAGACTACCATGATCGGTGCAAACGCGGCCGCTAACGCTGATGACTTCTTTGACTACGATGGCAAACCTCCTAGAGCATTACCTGACGCTGATGGTTACGGTATTAACGCCTTATACCGAATATACCCGGCTAAAAATGGATGGGTATTCCTAGCTTGCCCTATGGAGTCAGAATGGACTCCACTCTGCAAATCATTAGATAGATATGATCTTATTGAAAATGCCTTATTCTCCAATTCCGTAAATCGAGCAAATAACGATGGAGAACTAGTTAAGGAACTTTCAAGAATCTTCGAAAATGATTCCGCTGAAACCTGGGAGAAAAAACTTTGTGATCAGGGCATCGGGTGCGTAAAAGTGGAAGATAGCAATATGTTCAATTTTTTCAGTACTGATGACCATATAAAAATAAACGAATTCACGACCCAAGTGAGTCACGAACGGTTTGGCGAATTTTGGAGATATTCACCTATATTGAATTTCTCGTCCAGTGAAAGTCAGGCTGGTCCCGGCATTCTTAGGGGTCAGAACACCCTTCCAATATTGTCAGAGCTTGGATTCACGTCAGACGAAATAAACACATTTAAAACAGAAGGAGTTATAGACTGGGAAGAAATCCAGCCTTTTGCAGAATAGTTGCAAAGTTATTAACAAAACAAAAACCAATGCCTCAATCAAAAAAACCCAGCTAAAGTGACCGATGTTGATTAACAATCAACGAAGTACTAGGATTGCGGAATAATCAAAGTATTTAGAACAGTTTTATGAATCTACTAATGCTAAGGAGTCAGGAGTGAGTCAACAGACAGAAAAAGTCACAACAACCAAACTGGATGTTGCCGGAGCCTCTATTACAATGCGCAGCTCTGGAGAGGGTCAACCGCTTCTAGTTTTGCACGGTGAACTGGGATTCCCCGGGTGGATGAAATATCACAATATTCTTTCCAATGAATACAAGGTATATGCACCTAGTCATCCAGGCTTCGACGATTCAGACCGAATTGACTGGATGATGGAAGTTAGAGATCTAGCAGGCTGGTATCTAGAAGCAATTGACGATATGGGTTTGAATGAAGTGAACTTGGTTGGCTTTTCGCTGGGCGGATGGATAGCCGCAGAAATGGCGGTAATGGATCCACATAAATTTCGTAAATTGGTCCTAGTCGCCCCTACTGGTATAAAGCCTGAAGAAGGAGAAATATACGACATATTCTTAAATCTTCCGACCGATTACCTCAAAGAGGCCTTTAATGAATCAACCTCGGCTGAGGAATACCAATCAATTTGCCCTGACGAACCATCTCCAGAAAAAACGGAGCTATGGGAAATCGCCCGAGAGCAATCATGCAAACTTGGCTGGAAGCCTTATATGTATAACCTAACTCTTAAACATCTTTTACACAGACTAAAGAGCCTTGAAACTTCTATAATTTGGGGATCTGAAGATAATATAGTGCCAATCGATTCAGGCAGAATTTATTCTGAGTCAATACCCGGTTCAGTTTTGGATGTGATGAAAGGTTTAGGTCACAGACCAGAGATCGAGGATCCGGACGAATTTACGACAAGAGTATTAAAGTTTCTTAAGTAGTAGGACAGAGGGAGAAACAATGTTAATTGGACATTTTACTGAAAGACCCTATCAGGACCCCGAATCTGGTTACTTTGGTGCAACAGGTCTTCCCATAAAAGACCTCGATCTGAGTAACGATATCTATGATCCAGTGGTCGGATCAAATCTTTACAACAGGTACCTCGACGAGAAAATATACGCGGAAGAAATGGGATTTGATGCCCTGATGCTAAACGAACATCACAGTACTCCATTCTGCATGGGCGGAGCAATGAATGTTGAAGCTTCAATTCTTGCTCGTATAACAAATAAGGCCAAAATTGTCTTACTAGGTAATATCCTGCCAATTTGGGATGATCCTCTTTGGCTAGTCGAGCAATTGGCTATGATAGACATGATATCTAAAGGCAGGCTTGTTTCAGGATGGGTCAGGGGAACAGGAAGAGAAAGCGTCGCTCACAATGCTCCTCCTGCATATAACTGGGAAAGATTTCAAGAAGCGCATGACTTTATAGTGAAAGCCTGGACTGAACCAGGTCCGTTTAGATGGGAAGGAAAACACTATCAATACAGGTACGTGAATCCATGGGTGCGTCCATATCAAAAGCCACATCCTCAAATAATGTTGCCCGGAGTGGTTAGTAAAGATTCAGTCATGTGGGCCGCACGACAAAGAATTCCTTATGTAATGTTGGCGACCCAACTCGAGCCCACGCGGCAGTCATTTCAGATATATAAGGACACTGCCAAAGAGGAGGGTTATGAAGCTGGTAGCCAGAACTTTGGATACCTATGGAAAGTCCACGTAGATGAAACAGAAGAACTTGCAGACGAGGTTGCCAGAAAATTCGTTCAAGGGCCAAGTAATCCATTTCTAGCGGGAAATGAAGGAACTGCTAACCCTGCGCTGATGAAATTACCCGGACTCACATCCAGAAGTAGAGTACTACCTACACAGCAGGTCGCCACAGCAAATAGGGGTGGTCAGCTTTCCAGGTCGTACGAAGAACAAGTCGAGGATTACACCATAATCGCTGGAACTCCTAAAACCGTGATCCCTAAAATCAGACACGTATTGGAGTATCTCAGGCCAGGATCAATATTCTTCTGGGACGGTGACGGTGCAATGACCCATGACGATCAGATGAGAAGCCTAAGGCTCATGGGTGAGGAAGTTATTCCGGCAGTAAGAGAAATTGCTGATGAACTAGGTTTAAAGAGCCCGTTTGAAGTCTCACCAAGGACTGGTGAACCGATCACCGAGTCTACATCTGACATAGTTGTGCCCGCAGCAGATTAATTAACAGGGTAAATATTACGGGTAACTAACGTCCTGTTACGGACACTAGTTACCCGTAATATATCGGTCATACCTACAACTCAATGATTATCTGAGTTCTGAGACTGCGCCCTCCATATAAAGAATTTTAATCGTCTGTACCACGTATCTTCCAATATCGTTATAAGAGGTTCCAGGAGATTTCTCATGCAATCTTCTAGATATTTCCCCTAAAGTACTAGTGTCATCAATGTCATCAATCAATACTTCAACAAATCTACTACACGCCGTCCCTTCGATTCTATCCGGTGAGTAAAGTAAGGTACCCCACTCAAACCTACGATCTGTGAGGACCGGCTTTTTCTCTACTTTGGTTTCCGGGTGTAGCACCGGGACACTTTCAACAATCTTGGATCCTAGTTCATTAAGTCTTTTTTCTCTTTGTTTGGTTTTAGAGCTTGTAGACTCCAATTCTTTTAATACAGACTGGGGGATATCGCCTCTCTCTAATACAGCTCTCTCATATCCCCTTACAGACTGACCCGATACGGCTTTAACAAATGAGGCCCTTGCATTTTCATCAATAGAATTGCCGCTGATTCTTCTCGCTTCCCAAAAATATGAGTCCACGGACCTGTTAGTTTTATAAAACAGACTAGCCAATTCTCTAAAAAGAGTATATTCCCTTCTGATAAGTTCCTCGTAGACAATCGCTGTCTGTTCTGCCATTTCAGGAGATTCAAGACAAGTTACAGCATAGGCCGATGCCAACACCCCTGACATAAGAGCCATATGCACTCCAGAAGAAAATAGCGGGTCAATAAAACATGCCGCATCCCCGACCGATGCCCACCCACTCCCAGCCATATCTTTGGAGACATAAGACCAGTCTCTGATCAAAATCGGATCTTCCAATTGCACGGCATTCTTCAACATTGCAGAAGTGTAAGGAGGCATATTGACTTGAGAATCAAAGAAATCCTGTACGGATAAATTTTTTAATGATGCCAAACTACGATCTCTATCTACTACTATCCCTACGCTAGATATGTTGCCTCTAATTGGAATGTTCCAAATCCAGCCATTTTCATAAGATTCCACAAATATATTGTTTTGATCCGGATTAGAGAGTCTTTCAGAGCCTTCAAAATACGTATAAACGGCCAAATTTTTAAATTCATCGTCCCATTGTCTAAGCTTTTTGGACCCGGCAATCATCGCAGCCTGTCCACTGGCATCAAGAACAAAGTTACATTTTAGAAATATAGATCCATGATCAGGATCCTCGTATTCCACTCCAACCGCCCTACCTTCCTTGAAAACCACATTTGTTACCCTACATCCATACCTAACGTCCACTCCCAGCTGTGACGAACGTTCTATGAGTATGTTGTCAAATTCACTTCTCGATACTTGATAAGCATGTGGATAGCTAGCATTTGTTTCACTAAATCTCCAACTCCAGGGCGAATCCGTTCTACCCCAGACCATTGTTGCGCCATATTTTGGTAAAAATCCGGCATCAGCAATTTTTTGGGAAACACCTAACTCTTCCAAAATTGGCATGCTTGCAGGTAACAAAGATTCTCCAACATGATGCCTTGGAAATATTTCCTTCTCGAGCAAAATTACGGACAACCCCGCTCTAGAAGCCATAGAAGCCGCCGTGCTACCTCCAGGCCCTCCGCCAATGACAATAAGATCTAGGGTTGAATCAGGCATTATTCGGAAAATAATCCTTGAGGCGTTTGATAGAAACTTTGGCCCTTGAGTATGAGAACGTCACTGTCTCAAAAACCTAAACGATTCACGTATATCTTTGGCCAATAACTCTGGCTCTTCGGTTGCCGCAAAATGACCCCCAGAGGGCATTCTTGTGAATCTCTTCAAGTTAAAAAATCTTTCCAGCCACTCTCTTGGAGGATACGAAATCTCAACTGGGAAGGAAGCAAAAGAAGTTGGCACTTCGACTTTGTCCCCGTAATCAACAACAGGTCTGCTTTTAGCTGTTTCATAGTAAAGACGAATAGAGGATTCTATAGTTCTTGTGACCCAGTAAATGGTAATGTGAGTCAACAACTGATCCTTGGTAAACCTACTCTCTATGTCTCCGTTGCAATCACTCCACGCCCTCCACTTTTCAACTATCCATGAGGCTAATCCAGATGGTGAATCCGTCAATCCATAAGAAAGAGTCTGAGGTTTAGTTCTATGTTGATGACCATATGACCCTTCATTTTCCTGCCACCAGTTTCTATGGCTTATAAACTCCTTTTCCTGGTCGGACAGCTCTAATGTTTCCGGTATATTCATCCCGGTAGAAGACATGGTCAGATGGATAGATTGAACATGATCACCATGATTAGCCCCAAGGGCAGTGGTAATACCGGCGCCCCAGTCTCCTCCCTGGGCAACAAACCCATCGTATCCCAAATTTTGAATCATCAAGCTGTCCCATAGTTGTGCTATTTTCTCTACGTTCATCCCTGGCTCAGTAGGCTTCTGCGAAAAGCCATAGCCTGGCATAGATGGCACGATAACATCAAAACTATCAGACGGGTCAGCGCCATAAGACCCAGGGTCAGTTAGTAAGGGAATGATATCAACCATTTCTGCAAATGTACTTGGCCAACCATGCGTTATGAGTAACGGAATAGGATCCGGGCCGACCCCTTTTTCGTGTATAAAATGAATATTCAGGCCCGATACATTAGTGGTGAACTGCGAAAACTTGTTGAGTCTATCCTCTTGATCACTCCAACTGAAAGACTCTAACCAATAGTCACATAACTCTTTTACATATCCCAAGTTGGAACCATAGTCCCAGTCACTATCGGCAATCTCCCCTGGCCAGCGAGTATTTTTTATTCTGGCAAACAGGTCATTAAGTACATCTTCAGGAACATGAATTTGAAATGGATAGACAGAATTTGCCATATTTACCACTCCTTTATTTCTGAATCAATCATAAATAAAATAAACTAACCCGTTGGAAGAGATTTTTTTCACTCCGAACAAGTTTACTTTGTATCTTATTTTTACAAGGAAATAACTTGATCTGGTGGATTCGGAGCAAGAGCTGCATAGAGATCAGGAAAGCAACCCACCGCAACTCCATCTACCAGATCCTTTGGAGTAGCATCACCTGCGTCCCCAGTCGCCAAGCCTCTTTGGATTGCACACTGATCGCAAATCATAAGTAGCATTCCTTTTTCTTTAGCTACTTTCGCTAGCCTTTCTCCTTTCGGGTCCCCTTTTCTCAACATAAAAGCATTATCATCGAAAAAGAAAATCCCCAAAACATCCACACCATGCCTATCTTCTTCCAATTGAGGAAGTATCATTGTCCCAACTTTATAGTTTGCGGCATTAGGTGTGTTAAGTATGTACGCTACTTTCAAGTTATTCTCCTGATCTGAAAAATCATTAATTTAAAACGCCGGAAATCATCTCACAAAACTTAAGTTCATATCAGAGTTGAACCTTGTATCCTTTTTTCTTTTCCTTCCCATTCTTTTTCTCTTAATACGTATTTTTGTATCTTACCTGTAGCTGTCTTGGGTAATTCACCAAACTCGACGTACTTTGGGGCTTTAAAGTGTGCAATGCGATCCCTGGTGAATTGAATCAACTCGCTTTCAGAAACCTCAACACCATCACGCGGCATAACGAAAGCTTTAGGCACTTCTCCCCACCGTTCATCTGGAACACCTACTACGCTAACTTCCAAAACACCTTCGTGTTCCATAATTACTTTTTCTACTTCCTGGCTAGAAATATTTTCTCCCCCGGAAATAATCACGTCTTTGGCTCTATCTTGGAGTTCAATATAGCCGTCAGAATGCCAGACAGCGAGATCTCCAGAATGGAACCATCCCCCTTCAAAAGCGGTAGATGTTGCAGATTCATCCGAAAAATATCCCGACATAACATTGTTACCTCGCATCACCACTTCTCCCAGGTGAGTCCCATCTTTTTCCACGTCCTTCATTTCTGAATCGACAACCCTCAAACCTGTATCAGCAATAATATATGGCACACCCTGGCGGGCCTTAGTTATAGCTAACTGTTCCGCACTATAGTCGTCCCAAGACGGTTGTATGGCGCAAATTGTATGAGGACCATATGTTTCAGTTAACCCATAAGCATGTAGTATTTCTGCCCCCATTTCCTCCATACTTCTTATAACTTGTGGGGCAGGAGGAGCTCCCGCGGTCATAATAGTGACCGAAGACAGATCTTGATTTTCAGACTCAGGACTTGAATACATTGACGTTAACACTGTAGGCGCACAACACATATGGGACACATTTTCTTCTCTGATCTGACGATATACTTCACCTGGTTCAACCCTTCTCAAACACAGATGGTTTCCACCAACTGCTGTTACCCCCCACGTATAACACCAACCGTTACAGTGAAACATTGGTAAGGTCCATAAATAATTAGACCGGAAGGTTATTCCACTTTCTAGGACCTCTCCTAGAGCGGCAAGATAAGCCCCCCGTGAATGATATTGAACACCTTTAGGCATTCCTGTAGTCCCTGAGGTGTAGTTAATTGCTATTGCATCCAATTCAGATTCCAAGGCTTGCCTGTGTTCACCATCAGGAGATGAAGAAATGAATTCCTCGTATTCTGGGCCATCTATACCCATATGCTTGGCAGCTGTGTCAACCACCTGTATAAACTTCGTTACATGAGGAAGCTCACTTTTAATTTCTTCTATAACGGGGCCAAATTCCGAATCAAAAACGAGTATTTTAGCACCTGAATGGTTGAGAATATAAGAAATTTCCCTGGAGGATAGCCTAATATTAATAGCTACTAACACCGCTCCTATTTTGAGGGGTCCATAATGCCCTTCTAGCATAGGAGGTATATTGGGAACTAGAAAAGCTACCCTGTCTCCTCTTTCAATTCCAGATTCCTTTAAAGCTCCAGCAAGCTTATTAACCCGATCATCGAATTCGGAATACGTATATATTCTGTCCCCATAGGTTATTGCCGGTTTATCAGGGTAAACAGTAGCACTTCTGTCTAAAAAAGAAATTGGGTTCAAGCCTTTGTAGTGCACGTTATCCAACATCTTATCCCTCTCTTTTCAACATTTAAGTCGTAAATTCCTTTTCTGGAATCGGTATTGTATATATATATACTGAATTGTGTAGATATATTTACCTGCAGGAGAAATTACATCGAATGAAAGCAATAGACATGCATGTCCATATTCCTAGACAACCTGGTCTGGAAAAATCTGACATGGAACAAACTCTTAGGGATTACTTCAAACTAGGTGAGTCGGTTGAAGATGTGGAAAATATGGCCAAAAGATACGAAAGCATGGATATGTTGGGTGTTCTCGTTTCCATTAACTCAGAAACTTCAACCGGAGAAAAGGGCGATTCCAATGACTATATCTCAGAAATCGTAACGTCCTATCCAGGTAGGTTTATCGGATTTGCAGCTATCGACCCTTGGCAGGAGAAAAAATCAGTTGAGGAACTAGAAAGGGCCGTAAAAGATCTATCCTTAAAGGGTCTAAAACTACATCCTGTCCAACAGGCGTTCTATCCAAATGACGAAAAATTTTATCCCCTATACGAAAAAGCTATGGACCTGAATATCCCCGTATTGTTTCATAGTGGAATGGCGGCGTCTGGGTCTGGTATGGCCGGGGGTGGAGGTATGAAACTAAAATACAGTGCTCCTATTCCTGGTATGGACGATGTGGCCGCAGACTTCCCGAATTTAACCGTGATTATGGCTCATCCGGGTTGGCCTTGGATCGAAGAACAAATAGCGGTGGCCTTGCATAAACCAAACGTTTATCTGGATCTATCTGGCTGGCTTCCACGATATATACCAAAGCAATTAATCGATGAGGCAAACACCAGATTACAGGATAAAGTGTTATTTGGATCTGATTATCCATTTATAACCCCAGACAGATGGCTAAAAGACTGGGAACAAATACCTATCAAGGATGAGATTCAACCAAAAATCCTATATGAAAACGCTAGAAGAGCTCTCCACATTGATGACATCTAGTATGACAATGAAAGTTGTTTTTAACTTTAAAATATGAATGTTAATCATCGGCAGCACTTAGTGGTGTTGCATTATCGAGAAAGCGATACGGATCGGCATCTTTCGTAGATGAAAGCGCATTGTCGACCATCTTGTCATACTTTGGGTCAAGCGAATCCAGACGAGAAGATAAATCTCTTTTAAAAGAAACCCTTGAAACAACTCTTCGAGTTTCAATACTGCTGCAAAATCTGCACTCGATAGAATCCGGAGGGGTGAAATTTTTCCAAAGTTTTTCTGTTCTTTTTGAACAATCGTTACAGACAAATTCGTACAACGGCATTCTAAGTATTCTCGCCAGATTTTTTGTCACTCGAAAGTTTGTTTAACAGCCTTACTGAATCGACAAACTCCTGTATTGAACGCATATACTGATAAAACTTCATCCCTCTACTTTCATCCTCTCGATGAATTATCCCCCCGGAAGTTGAAAGATCTAAAGAATTTAGCCTGTAGCAAGAATTAGCTCTACCATCCTCTTTTATATTTTTTACCATGCTGGACCATTGAGAAGGCTCCATTTCAATCCAAAAATCTAACTCTCGGAGGCGATCCACATCCCAGGTCGCAACTTCAGTACATGAGTACGATTGAAACGTAACTGCAGTCACATTATCTCCGGACTTAAATCCAACTCTGCAGTCTATTGTCCCTAAAGAATGAAAATCGTCAGATTGATTTACTAACTCTTTTAATGCTTTGAGAGATTCTTCGTCTGGAAATAAGAATGTAGACATAATTTTTAAAACCTTGTCTCTAGAGCAGATGACGCGTCAAAAAAATACTGGAATGTTTGGTTGTAACGAAAGAACAAATCCTGACGATATTGATCTTCTGCCCAAGATCTAGCTATCCCATCAGGAGATTCGAGATCAAGTGAATTTAGTGTGAAATCAGCCGTTGCAGCACCATTTACTTTGATGTTTTCTATCATTTCCTTCCAATCATCAGGATGAAGTTCAATGTAAAAGTCAGTGGCATTAAGATCATCTTCATTTTCTAATGCAACGACACCAGAACATTCAGTAGCCTCAAAGGTCAAACTGTAAATATTATCTCCGCTTATTACTCCAACAACTGCATTGCAGGCTCCACCACCAGCAGTATCTTTTTCAGAATCCGAATTGAACATCTCAATGACTTGTTCAAACCATTCTATGGAAGGAAATACCGGCATTTGGTCTCCTTGATTCTCAACGATACGAAGCCAACCCGTCTCGAAGTGATGAAGACCTATCAATCCCTATCCACTTCAAGGAATCAATATATTGATTTACAAAATCACTCATCATCTTGTCGACAGTTTTCATACCTGATGCAGCCTTTTCAACACTGCCACCGAAAATAACAGCCAAGGGTTCCAAAACCACCGGTTCACCTATTTCTTTTAGGAATATATTTTCTCCGATGTTCAGAAGACTCTCAAAAACCAAAGGTTTATCATCTTGCGATGCTACAGCGTATCTTAGATGTTCTAAGCCATAGGAGATATGCCTTGCCTTATCTTGAATGGCTCCTGAATATATGATTTGTTCCGCTTGATTATGCGAAAACATTTCTCCGTACCGGTATATATTAAATGTGAATAAGCCTCTTAATATATAAAGCAGCAACGCTGTTTCACTCCATCCTCCCTTACTCTCCAAAATCATTCTCTTCACATCTCCACGCAACTCTATCCCAAGACCTCCTCCATTACTGAGCGCACGCTTTCTAAATACTTCATAATGCCGTGCGGCATCGTACATTTCAGTGGCGAGAAATAACTTGACCTCATGGTAGCCATATGACATTTCGTGTAGCCATGAACCAAGAGTCTCAATCTCTGTATTGGCGTGTTGGCACAGCATCGTGCACAATTGACAGATAGACGCCTCTACATCATCTGGTAGTGGCTCGATCGTATCCCAAGGAACCGAGGTTGCAGGTTCCCATCGTCTTTGGATAGCTTCTTCATAAAGATCAGCAGAATTCTCAGCCCAAAGATCTTTTTTTTCTCTAATCTGATACCCAATAGGTGGCACTCCAGGCATTGGAAAAGCACCTCTTGGCATTCTACTCTGATCTTCCCACCTGTCAGGAATTTCCCCATAAATTCCTACGTTGAGTGCACCAAGTTTAAGACCGCTGTCAGTAATGTCCGCCTTTACACCCCATTGAAGAGTACGGCTCATCCACTTAAGACTTGCTTCTGGAATTTCAAGATCCTGTTCTTCAGCCGCACTTCTACTGACCGAATCTTTCCTTCTTTTTGCAACCCTTCTTCTAGTGCGGTCTAAATTATTTGAACTATCTGGATTCTTTGTTGGCATTAGCTTTCTTAGTTATTAAACCCGATTATTTCTACAAAGACCCTGCATACTGCAAAAGCTCTGCATTCGCCCTGCCATTTTGAAAACGTTCACCAAATCCTGCCGATTTGATTCTTTGTACGTATTCCCTTGCCTGCCTTCTCCTGATCGCCATTAGTTTCCTATACCCCTCATCAAAATTCTTCTCTCCACCACCCAGTAAAATCGCGAGGGCTTCACTTTGTGCAGTATCCCTAGATGCTGGATTCTGATTTCCAGCAACCAACGCGGCCTCTCCTTCATCCAGGTAACTATGTATCTCTTCTTTCCTTTCTGGCTCAGTCTCAGAAATATATCTCATATGCATAACGCCAAAAGCAACATGTCTGGATTCATCTTGGGCCGCAAGACGGTAAATTCTTTTTTCAGCTTCGTTATATGCCATTAATTCTCCCATTCGGAAAATCGTAAGCACGGCCCCTTCCCCAGATATGTGTAGTCTCGATGACATTTCCGTAAAGTCGGCAGATAAATCGATGCTTCCCACAGTTCCACTTGTAGTTACATCGGGCCTTTGCATTAGACCACCACCATTAGCGAAAGCTCTTTTCCTGAATACATCGAGATGACGGGATTCATCCATTACCTGAGACACAAGAAACATTCTTGGCTCGAAATAATCCGGCGTTGTTGACGCCAACCATCTTCCTGGAACTTCGGCAGCAACAAATTCCACCTCTGTCAGGAAAGTTGCCAGCTGACACTGAGCCCGTTCAATATCATCCGGTAGTGGTTTTATCGTTGACCACGGAATATCTGTAGCCGAACTCCACTGACGCTGAAGAGCTTCCTCGTATAGGACAGAAGCATTGGAAAGCCATATGTCAGATTTGCTCCTGACTTGATATCTACCTACCCTGTATGCATCCGATCTGGGAACCGAACCTCTGGGTCTTCCAGTTAAGTTATCACTCTGATCTCCCGGTTCACCATAGCTACCTAACTCAATATCAGATAGAGTTAGACCTCCCTTACCTGACTCGGCTTTTACTCCCCACTCACCTCTTGTATCTAGCCAACTAAGGTCTAGATCATTTTCCTCACCAAAATCCCTCACTGCCGGGGCAATATTTAATTCTTCATTAGTCAGAGTCATTACAGGAGCACCTCAACCTTCACAACACTTATGTATTGAAACCCCATTTACTCATCCATTGCCCGTAAAGCGCGGGCAAAATACTGGAGCACGCGTAGTATCCCCACTATAGATCATTAGTATCACGTATTACAACGTCACATAAACTATTAATTTTGAACAATTAAAGAAGATTCCAGATATAGTTTCCCGCTCACATTAAAATTGTGTGTACAGAGTAGGCGACCTCATTAAATCACCTATTTCGTCTTCCCCCAATGCAATAATATCCTTCTTATAAACTTGGACTCGATGTGACCCATAATCAGCGATATAAAGCCTTCCATCAGAACCCATCGTAGTTGTCATGGGCCACCTAAGACGCTTCTGGGGTTCAATAGGTGCCATCTCACGCAGCCTCATTGCCACGATATTGGTAATCATGTAATTTTTTGCCTGTTTGGAGAGAATAGAATCACCTCTGAATTCCTCTACAAACTTTCCCTCCGCATTGAACAGTTGTACCCGGTGATTACCCCAGTCAGTCACATATATATCTCCATCTGAATCAACAGTCACCCCTGAAGGATGGTTAAACTCACCGTCTCCATCACCAAGCCTTCCAAAAGATAGAATTAAACTGCCTTCAGAATCAAATTTTTGCAGTCTGTTATTACCCCAATCAGAAACGTAAATATACCCATGTACATCGACATTTATGCCCCAAGGATTGTTTAAATCCTCATCACTATTACCGAATTGGCCAAAGCTCCTAACAAAACTGCCATCATTTTCAAATATTTGTACTCGATGGTTGTAGGTATCACTCACATACAGAAGACCATTTGGCCCATATGCTATTGAGCCTGGACGATCCAATTCTCCATAGCCATTACCGGAAACACCCCACCTATCCACAACTTCTCCTTTCAAAGTAATCGTGGTTATCGTGTTATTACCTTCATCTGAGATCGATATATTTCCTTGAGGATCATAAGCAACTGCAGAAGGCCAGACAAAATCAGCATCAACTTTATATCCATCAGCTACGTTATTGTTCCCATCGATTAGATTTATTCCTCCCAAATCTTCGTCTTCCTGCGTTAAATGCCTGATAAAACAAGGACCTTCCCCACGACAAAATATTCTTATCCCAGAATCTTCTGCCTCTAAGACCTGAACAGGTGTGTTCGTAAGCCTCCTCATCCCGAGAGTTTTTTCGTATGGAAAGCCTACCCTTAGATACCCCTTGGGAGGTTTTGCATCCAATGTCATGTTTTACTCCTAGGCAAAAACTTCAATTTGCTCGTATACGCCACCGACAATAGGTTTGGCCTCTACTTTCAAGACTTGTTCTAGTAGTGTGGTGTAAAGACCTCTGAAGTCATAGGTGAAAGCCAAGTCGCCATTATCGTGATCTTCAGGCTTTAAAGAGGGATAGTCGGAATATAATCCACCTTTTACATTATCGCCGATTATGTATGCCCCACCCCCTGCTCCATGGTCCGTACCAGAGCCATTAGATCTGATCCTTCTGCCAAATTCTGTAAATATAAGAACCGTGACATTATCTGCTGCATTATGAGTTCTAAGATCAGCAAAAAAATCTGAAACTGCTCCAGATAAATCTCCGATTAAACCGGGATGCACAGGCCCCTCATTAGCATGAGTGTCATATCCCCCATGTTGAGTATAGAAAACCCTAGTGCCAAGACCCGCCAGATGTATTCTTGCAATATCTCTTAAACTTTTTGCTATCGGGTTAACCCCATATTCAATATCTGAACTATAAGATTCTGGCGCTTGCTTCAACAAATCCGCTCCGCGAAGTAGATCTAACCCCGTATTAGCGATGTAATCTTTTACCATACCGCTGCCTATGGCTTGTCCGTATATATCTTTAAAAGATTGAAGCGCTTGTGCCCGAGCTACCTCAGCTTCAAGGTCTGACATAAGACCATAGTTATCAAGGTCAGATACAGACGTAACAGTCACATTCTTGGCCGAAAGTGCCCGTGGCAATCCTTGGCCGATATTTACGGCGGTTAAAGGATTTTCCTTTCCCGGATCAAGATTACGAATAGTTTGACCCAACCAACCTTCATCAGCGATGGTTTCAGGAACGCAAGTATGCCATATGTCCATACTCCTAAAATGAGACCTAGAGGAATCTGGATATCCAACTCCCTGCACTATAGCCATGTTCCCATTTATGAATTCTTCATAGAATGGCCTAGCATACTTGGGAAATCCAATACGATTATCTATTGGTAATACATCGCTCTCAGGAATTGCAAGGCCTTGTCTAAAATCATAATAAAGCTCACTACCATACGGAACCACTGTATTCATGAAATCGTTACCACCACTAAGTTGAATAACGACCAATACCTGATCTTCTGTTTCCTCAACCATCGTCATAACTCCAATATTTGATCAAATCCAGATCCATCAGGCGAACTGATAGTCCACCGTGGAAACAATTAATCTAACAATATCCTTGATCCGCTCACCGGGGTTTTCATCAATAGCAAAGTTAATGCCCCCAGCTGCTGACTCAGAATAGACCAGAGATTTCCTAGTCTCTTCAGAGACTTCTAAGGAACCTGCATAGTACAAACATCTGCCTACAAGATCCTCTGCTGACATAGAATCAGCTTCCTTTTTTATGAGATCAACTATTCTAAAAACACCGTCATCTATCGCTTGTGAAACATGTTTTACAGCAAAATTGACCCGGTTGTTAAGTGTGCCTCCATCTATCCATTCATGACCATAGTGCCAGCCTTCCACAGTTGGAGGAGTCATCAAATTCTGTCCCATCACTGCAACTTCGGCACCCAGAGCAGGCATCGATGGAACTGGGTATCGATGGGTACCCGAGGTTTTGATGATACCAGCCACCAATTCAGCAGGACTTTTTACTCTTTTGCCTGCAGAATTTTTGAAGAAGTCTGAAAGTAAAATAAAGCGCAAGACCTCACGCATATCGCCTTCAACTTCTATGAAATATTCCGCTATAGATTTAACGGCTTCAGGATCTCTAGGATCAGTCACATTCCACGCCGGAACCTGAGGCTCATCAGCAACAAAAAAATTGTATAAATGCCGTGCAATGAAATTTGCTGTTGCAGTTTGCTTTGCAACGATCTTTATTATGTCGTTCCCATCAAACCGACCTGTTTCTCCAAGAAACTCTTTCTCTGAATAGTCGTGGTCTTTGTCTTCGTATAAAAATTCGGATGTGTATCTTCCGTATGGGTCTAGAGGCAGTGGCTGAGTAAATGTCCATCCGGTGAATGCCTTGGATGCCTGCTTTATATCGTCCTCGGTGTAATTCCCAACACCCATGGAAAAAAGCTCCAAAAGTTCACGACCCCAGTTTTCATTCGGTTCACCAAGATGGTTTTCATTGTTATCTAACCAAAATATCATCGCTGGGTCTTGAGATAGCTCACGAATAATTTCCTCATATTTACCCAGTGCATTCGTTCTAAACGTCTCGAGCTGCTTTACAGCAGAAGGTCCATGTTCACTTTTCCCAACTGATGTAGCAAAAACATGATGCCAAAACAATGTCATTTTCTCTTCAAGTGGCCTCTGTGTATTCACCATCCTGTATACCCATGCCCCTTGCCAAGTTATAACCGTGTCAAAGTTGTTCAACTGCAGGAAATATCTTCGCAAAGAATATTCATCTAATTCTGGGAATCTTTCGGGGTGGATTAGGTCATCAACGATTTCTTCATAGGGCTTCGTAGACAACATCTCCAGTTCATCGTTACTAAATCCAAACCCTGCACGACGCATCAAATGTGCAGCTAGAGTTATTTCAGGTTGAGGCATATACAAATATCCACCTTTTGTGACAAGTCGAATATTAAATTAATTTGAGGAATTATCAGAAATGACCTCAGAAAGTTTCTCAGCCATCATGATAACGGTTGCATTTGTATTGGCTCGCACTACATCTGGCATGATTGAAGCATCGACGATCCTTAATCCATTCATACCTCTTACCAACCCTTCATTATCTACAACCGATAATGGGTCATCCGGTGTCCCCATCTTACAAGTGCCTGAGGAATGATGCTGTGTCCCAACTACAGACAGAAGCCACCTGTTGAGACTATCATCGTTTTCCAATTCTTCGTCAAGAGGCTGTATACGGTCTTTCAATACTTGATCAAATTCCGCTCTACCTGTTATTGAAATACATTGTCTAACCGCCTCCCTCATTCTTCGCATATCTTCAGGATGAGATAGATATCGGTAATCCAAAATAGGATGGTCCGTTGGCTTACTGGATCGCAACCGAATTTCCCCACTGGCCAATGCTTTTTGAAGTGCTACGCTAAACCCAATATAGTGTCTCCCATCTTCTAGGTCTACATTCGCTGGTCTATGCTCACTTGTCATTCCAATGGGGCTCATTTGCATGTCATTCGCCAGATCGCTACCAGGTACCGTATATCTCAATCCAGCCTGTAATGCAGGAGAATTTTCTGGCGGATTTGGCAAATCGGAATCAAATAGCAAGAATGCTGACGGGTGATCTCGTAAATTCTGCCCAACTCCCGGAACGTCTTTTATAACTTTTATGCCATGCTCTTCCAGATGAGCTTTAGGGCCAACACCAGACAACATTAGCAACTGGGGAGAATTGATCGCACCACCACATAGGATGACTTCGTTAGACTCCACTTCAAAAGTCTCTCCTCCACTTTCGGCCTCAACACCTCGAACAGTTATTCCATCAAAAAGAATTTTATGTACGAGAACATTCCCCCTGATAGTGAGATTCAATCTGGGTCGCGCCATAGACAGATAAGTTAAAGCCGCACTCATTCGTACACCATTAACATTGTTTAAAGGCCTAGGCCCGACTCCTGTAGATTCGGGGTGATTGTGATCTGCACTGTACTCAAACCCTTCAGCCACACAGGCCTTTATGAAAGCACTGGGGGCATCCATCAAATCAGAAACGTCATATCGCCTTACAGGTATTGGTCCATCGTTTCCGTGGAAATCATCAGATCCGAATGTAAGATCATTTTCAGATTTTCTAAAATAAGGCAGAACGTCAAGGTAAGACCATCCCTCGTTGCCCTCCCTCTCCCACTCATCATAGTCATCAGGAATTCCCCTGAAAAAAATCTGCCCATTCACAGAGCTTGAGCCTCCAATAACCTTCCCCCTGGGAAGATCAAAGGGTTCTCTTCCTTCTGTGGCTATGGCCTCATATCCCCAAACATGGGCCTCGGGACCATACGCTGCTGGCCATACAGTATTACCGTATTTCACCACATCAGGAGTAGATTCAAAATCAACGTAATCAGGCCCTGCCTCAAGTAGCAAAATAGACTTGTCAGGATCTTCAGAAAGCCTGGTAGCCAGTACTGACCCAGCTGAACCCGCACCAATAATCACATAGTCATACTTCATATCTAAAAGCCCCCGATACTTTAAATGATCAGTTGTTCTGTGAATTAATTACCAGGAATTTTTGCGTTACCGACAATGGTGACGGTCCCATCCTCTTTCTCCATCCAAACACGGACCTCGGAATGATCTGATGTGGATTCCTCGGATATAACTCCATGAGCTGTCACCTTATCCCCTGGCCACACTATATTCGTGAATTTAACATCGAGATTTCCGCCCTCATACCAGTTTTTTCCAAAATTTCGATCGAGCATATCGCCTATATAAGAAAGCGTCATCTTACCCCCCACAACAACTTCCTCAAATCCAAGATCCTCCGAAGCTGTTCGATCCGTATGATAATTTTTGTCCCCGTGAAAAAATGTTCCACACATTTCGAGGTCTATTTCGCTACTCACAGAAGTGATCCTTTCACCTGCAGGTACGTTAAATTTACGGACCCCTTCTTTATCAGACGGCTTCCGAAGTGCAACCTTCCCTGAGTCTTGGCCCAGTAAATAACTTTGATGATGCCTCGTTTTACCTAAAAGGTTACCGTCCAGGTCATAAACATCGGAATGCTGCAAAACCACAGTCCTATTCCTCCACTCATATATGTCAACTATTTTTGACTTTACTACCAGTTCCTCATCGACTGGTAGAGGAGCGTGAAAATCCAATTCCTGCCTCATCCACAAATTTCCGAAATTATTTTGGAATCCTGCTCCCCTGATGGATTCAGCATCTATAATCACCATCGATGGTGTGGTCTCAGTCCCAAAATCAAAACCCTGTCGATATTGTGCATCATCGACCTTAAGGCCTTCGAAATAATCATTCACCATCTTCCGAGATATCTGAAGACGTCTATCCTCTAGTTCCTTACCAATAAATGCTTCGTCAAAACTGTCGTTTTTGCTTACTGTCATCGCCTAACCTCAATTTAAATAATTACGGGAACAATATTCTTTCTTGATTCTCTACCTGAGATGAGTGTACTCGCCTGTAGAAACTGATATCCAATATGACCTTGTATTACTCACCTTCTACAAAATAACTCCTAAGTCTTGGAGTCTACCAATGTCTCCCCAGGAATATTTAAGATCTTCAATCAATATGCTTTCAGTATCTTGACCAACTTCCGGCGCCTCCTTCCATATACCTGCGGGAGTCTCACTGTATATATTGGGATGATTACACATCTGCACATTACCCAATACAGGATGATCAAAATCGACTATATAGTCATTTGCCGTAACCTGCGGATCATATGGGAGGTCTTGAACACTTTGCACTAATGAATATATAAAATCAGTCGGGAACACTCGAAATGTTTCATCCCATTCCTCAGCTGTTTTCTCAGAAAATTTCTGATCCATGAAATTAACGATCTCATTTCCATGTTCAGATCTGAGAGCCATACTAGAATATTTGGAACTAGTTGCCAATTCTGGTAATCCCATGGCTTCCATTAACGGGGACCAATAATTATCGGGCTGAAGATGCATCATCATAATAAATCTAGAATCTTTCGTCTTGTAAACATTTACCAGAGGGTTTTTGGGGTTTTTACGGTCGTAGGGAGAAAACCCCGACCCACCTTGTAGCAAACTCATAGAGACTCCAAGACCTTGAAGCCACATGTTTGCACTTAAGTGAGATGTTTCAACTTTTTGTCCCACACCTCTTATGCTTCTTCCAACAAGCGCTGCCAGGATCCCCTGGCAAAGCATTATTCCTCCCATTTGGTCTGATACACCTTGCGTCACAACAGTAGGATAATCTTGATCAAGTTGAGTGGCAGACATCATCAGACCAGATCTAGCTTGACCAGACCCATCAAAAGAGGGTTGATCTGCATCTGGGCCATCCGGACCATATCCATTTGCAGAACCATAAATGATTTTAGGGTTTATTGCGTAAACATCGTCGTATCCCAACCCTAATCGCTCGGCCACACCTGCACGAAAGTTCTGTACAAAAACATCTGCATCTTTGATAAGGGCATAAACAATTTCTAGCCCCTCTCTTGTTTTTAAATTTATGGCTATGGACCTCTTGTTACGGTTGCATGTCTCAAAGTATGCAACCCTTCCTTCACCAAGATCCATTGTCATATTAGAAGCTCTCGCCAATCCTCGAGAAGGATCTCCATCAAGGGACTCAATCTTTATTACGTCAGCCCCCATATCTCCCATCATTGACGTACTTACTGGTCCAAACTGCCATATAGTCCAGTCAAGAACTTTCAACCCCTTTAGAGGTCCTTCTAGCTGTCGGCCTTCACCCTCACTAAACAAAATTGACACCTCTACTTAAAAAATTACTAACGTCGTATTTCACAAACAATCACCCATTACCCACAACTGATATTGTCATCACGAGATCCAATTATTTTGTTCATAAAACTAACTGAAATGTGAATTGATCAGGTACGTATACCTGTCACACCCCCGTCTATCACAAGTTCACTTGCTGTTATGAAAGATGATTCATCAGAAGCCAAAAACAAAGCTCCGTAAGCGATATCTTCTGGTTGACCCAGCCTACCTAGAGGAATGTTCTTAAAGGCATCGCCAGTTGCAGCAGAAGTAGTTACAGCTTTTATAAAGTCAGTATCAATTGGTCCCGGATGAATAGAATTAGCTCTTATTCCGTCAGAAGCAAATCTTCCCGCCGTCGATTTTGTAAAGACTCTAACAGCCCCCTTGGATGCTGAATATGCTGGGGAAGCCATAGGTCTACCAGCAATACCCGCAACCGAAGATATATTGATGATCGACCCTCCTCCCGATTTTTGCATTATTGGCACACAGGATTTTGTGCCTAGAAAAACCCCTTTTGCGTTCACTTCCATCATCAAATCCCAATCCTCAACAGAGATATCCATTCCCTGATTTCTTACTGAGATGCCGGCATTGTTCAAAAGAATGTCCAAGCGACCATATCTTTCCTCAATAAATCTGCCTATCGACTCCCATTCCCCCTCAGATGAAACGTCCAAATGCTTATATATAGCTTCTCCTCCGAGCTCCGTAATCTCACTTTCCACTTTTTTCCCTTCATCGTCCAGTATGTCTGTGAGAATAACCTTGGCTCCCTCAGCCGCAAACAGCTTTGCCTCAGCCTTTCCCTGGCCCTTTGCTCCCCCTGTAATAAGAGCAATTTTTTGATCAAGTCTACCCATTTAAATCCTCCATCAGAATTAATAAATTCCTCAGCACAATATAACTATCTAGATTTCACTAAATCCCCTTCCAGTAATGCTTTCCTCCACTAGGTATTATTCTTCCAAATCTCTCATCGGGGTGAAAGTGTCCTGCTGCTATAAGATAACCTCCCGATACTGCTCTACTGATTAATTCTCTTCTGCTGTTTTCGCTAGCTGATTTATCCGTATCCACTCCTGCACACCATGACGGTTCACTTATCTGCACTTTGTTATGGATAGCGTCTCCTATAACAGCACCTTTTTCACCTGCTGAATCAATCAAAAAAACCATATGGCCAGGAGTGTGTCCAGGAGTAATCATACTTGTAATTTCATCTGTGACATTAAATCCATCTTCAAACAAATCCATGACAGATAGTTTTTCAAGCGGGATTACACTCTCCCCTACCCACGGCGCATTCTTTAAATTCTTTGGCTGAGTGAAATAGTTCCAATCTACTGAAGGAACTAAGTAGCGTGCGTTTGGGAAAAATGGTATTGGAGGATCAGTCGAAAGGTCCAGATTCCAACCCACGTGATCAATATGTAAATGGCTGTGAACTACTAGGTCAATGTCAGCAGGCATAACTCCAAAACGCTGTAAGTCGCCCAGTAAATTACCTTTTTTATTTCCTCTGGAAACATGTGGCCCCGGTCCTATCCCAGTATCCACTAAAACATTTTTTCCAGATGATCTGACGAGGAAACATCCGTAATAAAGCTGTATCATCCCACCATCAAGGACTGAGTCTTTCTCGTATATTCCCCAACCGTCGGAAGGAGCATCTGGGAAAAAATCTGACGGTGACCTGGGCGGGGGTACCATATCGAGCAAAGCAATTATTTCTACGTTACCGACCATCACTTTCTCATTCATCATTTCCCCCTGTAATAAGTCTCATACATATTTGAGACATCAGAATGACATCACTATAGGTAGCCACAATGATATCCTCAACCCGAAAAAGACAATTTCGTTTCCGACTGAGGCCCTAGCGTAACTCAAAACATCACAAAGGAGGCACCTGAAATGAGCGACTTAACTATCGGGTTTATCGGGTTAGGTAACATGGGTGGAGGTATGGCTATGAACATTATCCGAAGTGGATACAAGACAATAGTCCACGACCTTAACAAAGAATCGGCAACTGAAATTTTGGAATACGGGGCCTCTTGGGCTGACACCCCAGAAGAAATA
This sequence comes from uncultured Dehalococcoidia bacterium, assembly GCA_964500645.1. Taxonomy (GTDB): domain Bacteria; phylum Chloroflexota; class Dehalococcoidia; order Lucifugimonadales; family UBA826; genus CAYFIW01. Next base: position 14,963 of record CAZCOH010000007.1, on the reverse strand, counting down.
GCAGTTCATTCAGACGTTATATTTACTTCCCTGCCTGGACCAGTGGAAGTTGAGGCAGTTGCAATCGGACCTGAAGGATTAATTGAAGGAATTAAACCAGGATCGGTTTGGCTTGATTTAAGTACCAGTTCGCCCACACTTATAAGGCACCTCGCTAAAGAATTCCAAAAGAAAAACGCAACGGTGATGGACGCACCGGTAAGTGGCGGAGTGAAGGGAGCAAAAGAAGGGAAATTGGCAGTGATGGTGGGTGGAGACGAAGTGACATTTAACAGGCTGGAGCAGCTTCTCAATTCATTTGGAGATCGTGTAACTTACACTGGTGGAATTGGCTCGGGCAGCATAAGTAAATTGATGCACAACGCCATCGGATACGGCATGCAGATGATCATCTCTGAATGCCTTACTCTTGGAGTCAAAGCAGGTGTCGAACCAAAAAAACTTATCGAATGTGTCAAAAATGGTAGTGTGGGAAGAGGCAACCTTCTAAATGTGACGTTGCCAGAAACGTATTTCCAAGGAAAATTTGACCCCCCGAATTTCGCATTAAAACTGGCAAGGAAAGATGTCGGATTGGCTCTGGAGTTAGCTCGTGAATACAAAGTACCCATGTCAGCGGCAAGTCACGCTTACGATGAGCTTACTGCAGGTGTAAATCGTGGATGGGGAGAAATGGATTCTAGAATGGTGTTGCTTCTTCAAGAAGAGCGTGCGGGTAATGTGGAAGTAAGATTACACGCCGATTCAGGAGAAGAATGACCTCTAAATTCCAGATAAATCAGGTTGCAATATAAGTAACAACGGATAATATATGCATAACTTTTACAGGAAGACTGACGGGAGCTTTAAAAATGATCGAGTTTGACTGCACGGTACAAGAAGGATGTATACCCGAAAAAATTCGTGGTGATCTGGCACAGGCCATAACAGGTTGTTGCAACTCTGTACTTGGATCTGATCAAGGTCCCGTAGAGGTAAGATGGGCAGAAATCCCTAAAGGATTCGGATTCAGAGGTGGATATCCATCCACTACATCACTTGTCCGAGGAGCAATACCTGATGGCTGCGAAAAGGAAACGAGAGCTAAACTGCTCATGGCAATCGGGGATGAGTGGTGCAATATTTCAGGAGCCGCAAAAGATGAAGTGATCATAAGCGCTAGAGACGCTAGTTGGAACGGATAGGACAACACTAAAACCAGGAGGAACACAATGCCTTATTACAGATGCTTAGTCCCAAAAGATTCAGTCGATTACGACAAGAGAAGTGAAATCGCCGCTGCTATAACAGACGTACATTGTGGAATATCCGCAGCTCCTCGTAATTTCGTACACGTCGCATTTATTGAGACAGAAGAAGGCAAAGAGATAAAAAACTCACATGGGTCGGGCAGTATGAAATATGACACGAAATATTTCATTGCTGGCGGAAATAGAGCCGGAAGGCCACCAGAGATAAAAGCTGAAATCTTAGATGGGATAATATCTCGATTCTGTGAAATAACATCTGTACCTAGGTCTGATGTTAGCGGCAGCATAAGTGAAGCCCCAGCATCATGGAGCATGGAAGACGGACACATACTTCCTGAACCAGGTGAAGAGCCAGCAGAATGGTATGCCCATGACGCAGTTGCGGACTAACGACCTGACACGAACAACAAATATATAGTCGACTAATATGAGTAAAGTAAGACTGGCCGTAGTCGGTTGCGGAACTATATCGAGATTAAATGTTCCAGGTTATCTGGAACATCCTGAATGTGAAATAGTGGCGCTGTGTGATCCAGTGTATGAGAGAGCTGAATCCAAAGCTCAAGAATGGAACATACAACCCAAGATATACACCGACTACGATGACTTGTTAAAAGATCCAGATATAGATGCAATAGAGTTACTAACACCAACTCATCTACACGCAGCCCAAATAATTTCTGGGCTGGAAAATGGAAAACACGTGTCCTGCCAAAAGCCTCTCGCAACCAGTATGGAAGAGGCTCTCTTGATCGAAAAGGCCGTTCAAAAGAACAACCGCATATTTCGAGTTACTGAAAATTTTCTCTACTATCCGCCGATAGTAAAAGCCAAGGAACTCTTGGAATCGGGTGCGATAGGTAAACCAGGGTTGGTCAGAATACGAACGATCAGGGGTGGAGGAGCGGCACCGAAAATACAGGTTGAAAACGATGCATATATTTGGAGAAGAGACGCTGCTCTTAATCCAGGAGGAATGCTTTACGACGATGGCTGGCACAAATATTCAACAGCTATTTCATGGGTAGGTGATGTCGAAAAATTGACAAGTATGGTCACCCATAACAATGACTACCTTGACGACACCCCGAGCGCTATTGTGATGAAAGTAAAAGACAAAGATTGTTTAATTACGCTGGACTACTCAAATGCACCTGACATGCCAATCCCCACAAAGTATTATCCACTAGACGAATTTTTCGAAATAATCGGGGAAAGAGGCACCATATGGGTCACTAGATGTACAGGTGAGCTGCTAGATATGGCTCCCGTTATATTGGTTAAAGGTGATGACACTGTGACATATGACGTCCCTTCAGACTGGATAGAAGGGTTTAAAGGTGCCTCCAAAAACTTCATAGATGGAATTCTTCAAGGATCGGCCCCAGATATGAACATAGATTTTTCAAAGCAAGTACTAGAAGTTGCTTTGTCTGTTTATAAATCATCTGAGGAAGAAAGAACCATACATATAAACCAGAACTAAACAGGTAATCCACGTTCTTTAACAGATACGGAAATTTGAACAAAAGTTACCTACCTCATATATTTCATGTAAACCAGATACACAAGGAGAATTGCCATGAGAATAGGCTCAGTGTTTCCTCAGACAGAATCGGGTACAGACCCGGGTGCGATAAGGGAATATGTGCAATCTATTGAGGCATTGGGTTTTGACCATGTCCTAGCTTTTGATCACGTAATAGGTGCAAATGCAGAAAGTAGACCTGGATGGTCGGGAGCGTACCGTCACTCAGATTCTTTCTACGAGCCCTTAGTATTATTTGGAAACATCGCAGGTATGACCGAGAAGCTTGAACTAGCTACGGGAATAATCATACTCCCACAGAGGCAGACTGCCCTCGTTGCCAAACAAGCAGCCACTGTTGATCTATTGTCAGGAGGTCGATTAAGACTCGGAATAGGAATAGGTTGGAACCCAGTTGAATATGAAGCTCTGGGAGAAGACTTTAGTAATCGAGGTAAAAGGTCCGAAGAACAAATTGAATTACTTCGAAGACTGTGGGCAGAAAACCTTCTAACTTTTGAAGGGAAATATCACAAAGTCACAGATGCCGGCCTAAATCCACTTCCACCCGATAAATCTATTCCAATCTGGTTTGGGGGATCATCCAACCAAGTTCTAAAAAGGGTAGCCCAAATAGGGAATGGATGGATGCCTACAGGTAAACCCGATGATTCCAAAAAGGAATTGTTAGCCAAGCTATCTGAACATATAAAGATTGAAAAAAGAGACCCGAAAGAAATCGGGATTGAAAGCTGGGTTAACTTAAAGGATGCAAGCGAACAAGAAGTTGAAGACGACATTACAGGATGGAAAAACTTGGGAGCTACGCATCTCTCAGTAAACACTATGAATTGCCAAATGAATTTTCCAGAAGACCACATTAAAGCCAACGAGAAATTCATCAAAATGGCGCGTTCGTAGTAATTATGTTGATCTTCACCTTAAGGAGGCCCCAATAATGAGGATAGGAATTTCAACTTTTCCAACAGATTATTCCGTCGACATAGCCATTCTAGCCAGTAAAGCTGAGCAACTCGGATATGATTCACTATGGCTTGCTGAGCACCCCATACTTCCAGTTAATTCTGAAACACCCTGGCCCGGATCGGCAGATGGGAAAATTCCAAAAAAATATGCAGATACCGCAGATCCTTTTGTAGCCTTAGGCAGAGCCTCAGCTGTCACAGAAACCTTGCTACTTGGAACAGGCATATGTCTCGTGCCAGAAAGAAACCCTCTAATACTAGCAAATGAGGTTGCCACCATAGATATGTATTCAAAAGGGAGATTTCAGTTTGGTATTGGGGCAGGCTGGTTAAAAGAAGAAACAGAAATCATGGGTGGTGACTTCGCACATAGGTGGACTCAAACAAAAGAATCTGTCATGGCAATGAAAGAACTCTGGACCAAAACAGAAAGTGAATACCATGGTAAATATTATGATTTTCCTCCTGTTTATTCATTTCCTAGGCCAATTCAGAGACCCCATCCACCTATATATTTGGGGGGGCACGCCAAAAATGTATTCAAGAGAATCGTCGATTGGGGAGATGCATGGATGCCGAACAGGATAAACCCTCAAGACATCGAAGCTGGCAAAATAGAGATTGAGAAACTTTCAGAGGAAGCTGGAAGAGACTCGTCGGAAATTGGCATAACCGTATACGGTGTGCCTGCGGATGCTAATTTAATAAGTGATTTTGAATCAGCAGGCGCGGAGAGAGCTGTTATTTCCATAGAAAGTACAGGTGAGGAAGAAGCTATTGCACAGCTGGAAGAAGTGGCTTCGAAATTAATATAAAAGCATAGGAAACTCTATCAGAATGGTCTAAAGTCACGTTTTTAGATACGATTCCAGACACACTTTGTGAAATAAGAAAATATTACTAGGAGTAAGCTACATGGGAAGCCTTGAAGGAAGAGTCGCGTTGGTAACCGGGTCAAGCAGAGGCATAGGCGAATACATGGCCAAACACTTTGCCAGAGCTGGAGCAAAAGTCGCTATAGCGGCTCGAACAGTTGAAGTCACCGATAAGAGACTCCCTGGAACTATTCACTCTGTGGCCGAAGAGATTCGATCTGAAGGTGGCGAGTCGGCAGCGGTTCAGATGAATATGAGAGATCCCGAAAGTATCACTTCTGGAATTGAAGAAGCTGTTGAAGAATTGGGTGGTCTAGACATCATAGTCAACAACGCTGCAATCCTTGTACCAGGAAATCTAGAAACAGTACAAGACCGACATCTAGATTTGATATGGCAAATCGACCTCAAAGGCCCCTTAATTTTGATGAAATATGCCCTCCCGCATCTTAAAAATGCTGGTGGCGGAGACATAATCAATGTTTCTTCAGTAGCGGGAGTTTTCCCTGGACCAGGTCCTTACGAAACGACTCCTTCACGTAGAGAAGGAAGCTTTTATGGAATGGTTAAATCAGGTCTCGAAAGATTTTCTCAAGGATTAGCAAGGGAACTTCAGGCAGACAACATAAAAGTAAATGTTCTCTCACCACAGGGCAGAATAAAAACTCCAGGAAATATTTGGGCCGAAAACGATCCAGATAATCCGACATTGGAATTTGAAGCCGCCGATGAAATGGGGAAAGCTGGAGTTTGGGTCTGTGAACAATCGAACGAATATACAGGAAATATACTGTTTGACCAGGATGTTTGCAGGGAAAACAACCTTTAACAGAGAATATCTTTTTGACTAGGTCAAACCTGCCATCCAAGTCTGTTCGGATTGTGCACACATCTGACACACATCTGGGTGACCCGCACGGTCACCCAGTTTCTGAGCCTGCTTTGGAAAAGGTCATTAACAAGGTCAATTGCGTTGCCGCAGATTTCCTTATTCTTCCTGGGGACATATTTGACAACCAGAGAGTAAAGGATGATGTAGTCTCATATTTTTTAGCGCAGATAGGAAGATTAGACGTCCCAACCATACTACTGCCGGGAAACCATGACTTGATGGACGAGCAATCTATATACAAACGTAAAGCGTTCAACAATGCTCCAAAAAACCTGCATATTTTTGACAACCCGGAAGGTCAATTAATCTCAATTTCAAACGTTGATTTCTGGGGAAAAGCTATGGATGAACATAGCCCGGAATTCAAGCCGATAATTGGAATGCCAAAATCTTCTGAAGACAGATGGCTTGTCTCGCTCGCCCACGGTCACTTTGAGGAGGACGTGAGGGAAACCGGAAGATCCTCATTGATTTTTCCAAACGAAATCGCATCCCTAGATTGTGACTATCTAGCCCTGGGACACTGGGATGTTCACACTGACATATCACAAAACGGAGTTACAGCTATCTATTCTGGATGCCCTATGGGGATCGGAGGAAAAATCGGCTCTGTGACAGTTGTTGATCTAGACAAAATACATGGCGTTAGCTATAAACAAGTTTCTCTTAACTAGAAAACATACGATATAAAAAAATTCTGACCGGTTTATGACAGATTCTCTACTGATAGAACAACACATTCAAGAAAATCAAATACAATCCCAAAACTAAAAAAGTCAAAATAAATATCATGAGAAACTCAGACAGAAAAGCCCTCGATGGAATAAAAGTTGTAGAACTAAGTCACGGAAGATCAGCTTCTATGTGCGGTAAAGCGCTCGCTGACTATGGGGCGGACGTAATATTGATTGAACCTGCTGATGGGCACGAAACAAGGCTTCATGGGCCTTTCCCAAATAACATTTATCACCCGGAGAAAAGTCTTCAATTCATATATTTACATGGTAATAAACGCAGTATGGTGCTGGACCTAGATAAAGACACGGATAGACATTCATTCTTAACAATACTTAAACAAGTTGACTTGTTTATATGTGATCTCAGTCCAACAGAGGCTTCAAATCAAAACTTGGACTTTGAGACAATTCAAAAATTGAATGAGAATCTAATCGGTGCATATATAACCCCATTTGGGCAGATAGGTCCATATAAGGACTATGCGGCCAACGAATTAATTCTATGGCACATGGGAGGGCTAGGTTATGAATCTCCGGCGTTCACAGTAACCGACCTTTCCTCTCAACCACCTTTAAAAAGTGGGGGCTACAACGCAGAATATTTTGGAGGATGGACGGCAGCAACCGCATGTATGGCCGCCATAACCCACCGAGAAATTACTGGAAAAGGACAGATGGTAGATGTCGCCGTGTTAGAGAGTGTCATGAATCATATTCGTGGCAATTTTGCTATGGCATCCAATGACATCTCATTATTACCTGAAAATCGACTCAAGTCGTTTTTTACGTGGATTTGGCCCTGTAAAGATGGCCACGTATCCATGTCTATACATACAGACCACTGGTGGACTTCACTAATTGAGGAAATGGGAAACCCTGAGTGGTCCTTGAATCCTGATTTTGAAACATTAGACGGGAGAAAGGAAAATTTCGAAGAAATAGAAGCCGGTATCTACGAGTGGATGTCGCCATTTTCAAAATCAGATTTATACCAGAAACTCTCCGGGAAGGGCATACCTTGTTTCCCCGTCTACTCCACTTCAGAAATACTAGAATCACCTCATTACAGGGCGAGGGATTTTTTTGTTGAGCAAAACCACCCAGTAGCGGGAACTATTACACAACCAGGACCATCGATCAGAATGAAGAAGACTCCTTGGAGTCTAAACAGACCCGCCCCACTTCTAAATCAACATGCCAATGAGATAGATCTCGAATTTAGAAATTTAAGCGAAAACCCAATTGCTAAAAAGCCTGGTAAGAAAAGTGCACTTCCATTAGAAGGCGTAAGAATCCTCGATATGGGATGGATTTTATCGGTACCACATTGCGGTGGGTGGCTAGGGGCTCTAGGGGCCGAGGTGATTGAAATAGAGTCACGGGCAAGTCTCGACCTCACCAGAAGAGGCCCTGAAATAAACAAAAACGCTGTTTACAATGGGATCAACTACAGTAAAAAAGGCTTCAATGTAAATCTTAAAACTGAAAAAGGCCTGAAGTTATTTAAAGAACTTGCATCAATTTCGGATGTGGTAATCGAGAATTTTGCTACTGATGTAATGAATAACTTAGGATGCGGATATAACGATCTTGTTAAACACAACCCAGACCTAATTATGGTGTCCGGATCGACTTTAGGAGTTGAAGGTCCACAAAGACAAGCCTCAGGATTTGGTCCAAATGTATCCTCATACGCTGGGCTGCCATTTCTCAGCGGATACGAAAATGGACCTCCCCTTAATATGGGAGGTAACTGGCCTGATTATCTTGTTGGCACAATGATGGTTTTCAGTATTATCTCTGCCCTAAGACACAGAGGAAAAACCGGAGAAGGACAATACATTGAATTTTCCATGGCCGAATGCGTTAGTAGCCTACTACCAGAAGCATTTATGGAAATGTCAGTCAATGGAACTCAGCAAAAAAGATATGGCAATAGACATCTCAAGTATGCTCCTCATAATGTCTATCCCTCCCATGGATTCGACAAGTGGGTGGCCATTTCATGTACAGACGAAGATCAGTGGCAGGCATTTTGTAAGACGTCTGGCAATTCTGCATGGTTGTCGGATCAACGTTTTACAACAAACGATTTGAGAAAACAAAATGAAGATCTTCTTGATGATTTAATTGCCCAGTGGACAAAAGATTTGCCAGCAGAAAAAATAACTGCGGATTTACAAAAGGTTGGAATCCCATCTGGCCCTATCATGGACGTGATAGACCTGATGAACGATCCGCATGTAATAGAGAGAGGGTACCTTATCGATATTCCTCATCCAGAAGTTGGTGCGAAGACAACATTAGGGTTACCGGTAAGAATGAGCGGCATAGACCAATTTAATTACAAATCTGCTCCGTTATTTGGAGAACACAATAAACCTATATTTACAAACTTATTAGGACATGAGGCATCCGTATACGAAGAATTTGTAAAAGACAAGATAATCTACTAGTTAAATCCGCAGCCACAGGAGAGGAATAATGTCGTATTCAGTAAACCATGTACACATCAGAGCGAAAGATCCACAAAAATCTGCGGAATGGTACGAAAAATACTTTGATGCAAAAATATTATCTTCCAGAGAAGTAATGCCCGGGACAATAACGGTGAGTATGGACGCAGGTGGGCCTGTCAGGCTAAACATATCATCTCAACCCGAAGGATCTTCAGATGACACAATACCGGCAGAATTGAATCGCCTAGGTTTGGAACATTTTGGATTTGACACCGATGACATCGAGGCAGATATTCAAAAATTTGAAAAAGATAACATCAGAGTGGTGCTGCCAATAACTGAGATACCTGGTGGTACAAAATTGGCATATATTGAGGGACCAGACAAGGTTCTAATAGAACTCGTTCAACCGGCACATAACTGACTATAAATCCACACTAGAGTTATTTTCACAAAAATTTTGACCTACAGTCCAATCCGTGTCTAAAATGCCACCAAGACATATAAGACATTCTTATTAAACGACAAGGAGATACTAGATGGCCGAAGAGATATATAGAAAACCTGTACCCGTGGCTACTCCAGAATCTGACTTCTTTTGGGATAAAACTCGCAAGCATGAACTCTGGATTCAAAAATGTGTTGAGTGTGATAAGGCTTTTTTCTATCCCCGTATGGTTTGTCCTGACTGCCTGTCGGAGAACCTAGAATGGTTTAAAACAAGCGGCAAGGGGTTTTTATACACGTATATGATCAACCACAGACCTCCTCCAGGCTTTGAGGATGAAGCACCTTACGCTATTGCAATTGTGCAACTAGATGAGGGCCCAAGAATGATGAGCAACATCGTCGGTATCGAAAACACTCCGGAAAATCTTGTTTTGGACATGCCTTTAGAGGTCGTCTTTGAAGACATCGTGGACGACATGTCACTCCCCAAGTGGAGGCCAGCTCAATCGTAGAACGAAAATCTACCTTAAATTTAAGCAGAAAATCGGGAGGATAAATTGGAATCCCTTAGATACAAAGCAGCGATTGTCGGAGCCTCTGAAACAACAGAACTAGGTCAAATACCTGACAAAACACAGTTTCAGTTACATGTAGATGCGGCAGTAAATGCAATCAAAGACTGCGGAATAGACAAAAATGAAATCGATGGAATAGCAACAACTATGAGCCCCGCCGCTTTGGCTCATTACCTTGGGATAGTCCCCAAGTGGGTCGATAACACTGCAGTAGGCGGAACATCATTCCTGATCCATGTCAGACATGCGGTAGCAGCTATAGCAAGTGGCCTTTGTGAAACGGTCCTTGTTTCCATGGCAGAAAGTGGACGAAGTCGGGTAGGAGAACAATCAGGCAGGATAGGGGATGTCGGCGCCATGGCCGGTGGAAGACGGGACAGCTCTTTCCCTGGTCAATTTGAATCGCCCTATGGCGTTGCCGGTCCCACTACGCAATTCGGAATGGGTGTGCTCCGCTATATGAAAGAGACCGGAACAACCCATGAGCAACTGGCATCTGTACCTGTCGCCCAAAGGAAATGGTCAAATAAAGTTCCGAGGGCCATGTATGGAGATTTAATAACAACAGACGACGTATTCGCAAGCCGGATGATTTGCTATCCATTCCATCTCTTACAGTGCTGCCTAGTAACTGACGGTGGCGGCGCTCTCATTATCACTAGTGCCGAAAGAGCTAAGAACTTTCCTAAAAAACCCGTATATGTTTTGGGTACTGGGGAATCTGTGGAAACTCCGGTGGTCAGCCAGATGCGAGACATGACCACTTCAGCGGCATTCAAAACAGCAAGTACAAAAGCTTTCCAAGAGTCTGGAATTACCCACAGTGATGTTGATCACCTAATGATCTATGATGCTTTCGCTCATTTACCTATATATGGGCTTGAAGATCTTGGGTTCGTTGGAAGAGGTGAGGCAGGAGCTTTCATTGAGGAGGGAAATACTTCTCCTGGTGGAAGCCTTCCGATGAATACCAATGGAGGAGGACTTTCATACACTCATACCGGGATGTATGGAATGTTTGCAATACAAGAATCCGTACGCCAAGTCAGAGGAGAAGCACCTCATCAAGTACCCGACGTGAAAGTATCTTTCTGTCAGGGGGTAGGTGGAATGTTTATGGCAGCAGGAAGCCTTGTGTTCACTAACGAAGATCCCCATTAATTAACAGAACCACTGAAAAGAAAAAACCGAGGAGAAAAAATTGTTTCAAGATCTAAACGGACAGGTTGCATGGATAACAGGAGCTGGAACCGGAATCGGTGAAAGTGCAGCAATAAAGTTGGCGGAAGCAGGTTGTAAAGTAGTACTTTCTGGACGCAGAAAAGACGTTCTCGAAAATGTCGCATCCCAAATAGGGAATGGTGTATCAATAAAGCCTCTTGATGTGGCTGACAAAGAAGCCGTCATCAATACCGCCGAGATGATCTTGGAAGAGCAAGGGCGAATAGACATTGGTGTCTTTAGTGCTGGTATTAACGTCAGAAACAGAAACTGGAATGATGTGGTCCTGGAAGACTGGGATAAAGTTATAAATATTGACCTGAACGGAGCATTTTACTGTTGCCAGTCAGTTCTACCGGCGATGAGAAATCAAGGCGGAGGACTCATTATTAACGTATCGTCAATGGCTGCAAAAGGAATCGGTAAAATAACAGGTCCGGCATACACTTCAGCAAAACATGCGATGAATGCCATGACCTCAAGCCTGTTACTTGAGGAGCGAAACAATGGAATCAGGGCAACAATTGTCTGTCCCGGTGAAGTAGCTACACCTATTCTCGATTCTAGACCAGTTCCAGTTAGTGCAGAGGATAAAGCGCGAATACTTCAGTCTGAGGATCTAGGAGACCTCATACTTTATATAGCCCAACAGCCACCACACGTGACCATAAACGAAGTACTAATCACACCTACATGGAATAGGTTCGACGCTTAGTAATTACTTCCCGAAAGAAGGCATAACCTCTTCCGAGAATTGTTGAAGCTGTTCTGTAATAACTGACTGTGGAGCTCCCATAGGATGACTGACACATACCCTATCGAGACCGGGATACAGTCGTTCGAGTTCTTTAAGTTGTTCGATTATCACATCAGGAGGTCCTGCGAGCACTCCTCCTGATTTCACAGCATCTTCCACTCTAGGAAGATCTGCCGTTGGTGCTACCTTTGAATCAGACATCCAATCTAATTGTTCATCTGATAGGGCTCTTACTAATCTCAAAGGACCAAACATCTTAAGGTTTTCTTCATACATGGCTCCTACTTCAGCCATAGCTTTTTCCTGTGTTTCTGCTATGTGGTAATGAAATCCAATTGAAAGCCTCTCCCCAAGTTGAAGTTCCAAACCAGCACGTGAGTAGGCATCTCTAAAACCCTGAACAGCTTTATTCATCGCCCCGCCCTCAGAACTACCACCGCCAATTATTCCACTCATGCCATGTTTGGCCATGAAATCTAGGCCTCTCGGGGTTGCGCTCTGGATAGGCTGCCAGCACTCAACAGGTCTATTAACTGGCCTGGGTACAACTGTGATTTCCTCTAGTGTATATCCTCTGTATGGAACTTCCGGGGGAATAGTGTAATTTTCGCCTTTATGAGAAAAAGAATCCTTTTCAAACGACTTAAAAACAATATCAACTTGCTCTTCAAATAAATCTCTATTGGCAGGCTGGTCTAGTAGAGGGACTCCAAAAGTCTCGACCTCACGAGTGTGATAGCCTCGGCCTACGCCAAACACTACTCTCCCCTGTGTAAGGATGTCAGCAGTAGCGTAATCTTCTGCTAATCGTAACGGGTGCCACATCGGCGCTATGTTAAATCCACATCCAAGCCTTATATTCTTTGTTAAATGTGCCAGATGTACGGCTAACATCAAAACATTTGGAAGACATTCATATCCTTCAGGTTGAAAATGATGTTCTGCCATCCAAAATGTGTCAAAGCCATGAACATCCATGGTGCTAGCAATCGCCGAGGCTTTTTCAAACACTCCTGCCAAGTCTTCATTCCCAAATTCCCGATCGTTAACAGGGGTGCCAGCATAACCAATGTTGTCCATATCAATGTGACCGGCATATAGACTATCGAATTTTGTAATCATTCTTTGATATCTCCAATTAATTTTTTATCAGGCTATTGTCTTGCTACGAGCCTCGAGATTCGTAATACTGTTTCTTAGCACTTTCTATGGCGTTTGTTCTTCTCTCTAAAAGGGTACCGACGCGTTCTTTTGCCCACTGATTTGAAGAGGCGATACTATTGACTGAACCCTGAAATTGAGGAGCAACGTATCGTGCCAGCAACTCATAGCTTCTAAGCAGTTGATCTCTGTTTGCCCAATCGATGGTTTGAACCAACAAGCCTCCAAAGCCTCCACTTTCCTCCGCAAGTTGTTTTATGCCTTCAACGCAGTCGTCAGGGCTCCCAACTATCCAATAACCATTATCTGCCATCCAATCTACCAATTGGTCATCGGGGCCGTGATATACCGGCTCTCTTCCATTCGTACCTTCTGAGTAACCTCTCTGGAAATGTACAGCTCCTTCACGCACTTCATCTCTAGCTTGCTTTGTGGTCTCGGCGACATGGACTGGGATGACCAATCTCCATTCCTCTCTTTTTACTTCCTTGCCATGTTCCCTCGCAGATTCCTCTGCAATGTCCCAGAGTTTGCTATATTCCGCTCTTCCTTCTGATGGGTCTCTGGGGGTAGTTATAGTCAAAATTGACGCACCATATTTACCAGCCAAAGCAACCCCGGAAGGTGATTGAATTGATGCAACAGCGAGCGGCATATACGGGGTCTGATAAGGCTTGATTTGCAAAAGAGCTTCATTTAGTTCAAACCAGTCACTTTTATATGTGAGTGGAGTGTCTTCAGTAAAAAGGCGAAGTATTATCCCTAGAGCTTCGTCCATTTTAGGTCTTTGCGTCGTCGGGTCTATACCCATCATGTATGCGTCAGTTGGCAAGGCTCCTGGACCAACACCAAACATCACCCTTCCCCTCGTGGTGTGATCGAGTTGGACCATTCTGTTAGCTACCATAAAAGGGTGATGGTAGGGAAGACTGATAACACCGGTACCCAATTTGATGTGTCTTGTCCTCTCAGCAACAGATGCGATAAACAATTCAGGTGATGAGATGATTTCCCATCCTGCACTATGGTGCTCACCTATCCATGCTTCATCGTATCCAAGATCATCCAGCCACTCTATTAATTCCATATCCCTGTGAAGGGCAAGAGTAGGATTTTCACCGACTTTATGAAAAGGTCCCAGAAAAATCCCGAATGTCATTCTAGAAGGAAGATTCATCATTGGCCTCTCTTAAATCAGATAACTAAAAAACAAGTTTCAAATCAATTTTGGCCCCATTCTAACCCTCTTTACTTCAACTGTGTAACCCGTAATGCATCTAGACTACAGGGTGCAAACCATAGTATGTTCCAATCCCAAAGGAATTACGTCTCATCTAAATCTCAGCAAACTAATAAAAGGAAGTCAGATATGCCAGTCGACCCAAAAAGAGAATCCTGGAAACCCGGGATGCCCTGGGAACAAGCCCTGGATGACATGGATTACGTCAAAGAGATAGCAAAAGAACTCGGAGGCGAAGAACGCGTTAAAAGACAGCATAGTGGTGGTCGCTACACCATTCGAGAACGTATAGATAAAATGTTGGACCCGGGAAGTTTTTTAGAGGCGGGACCAATGGTTGGTGCCGCAGAATTTGATGATGACGGCAACCTTACAGAATTCACACCAGGCGCGTTCGTCATGGGATTAGGCGAAATCGAGGGGCGTTCCGTGGCAATTGGAGGAGACGACTTCACAATTTCGGGAGGAAGTCCGCATAACGTAAGTAAGGGACCAAGACAATTCACAATTCCCCTCTCCATACAATACGGAATACCATATATACACCTCGTTGAGGGTGTTGGGCACAGTGCCAAGAAAGACGAAGCAAGTGGACATATGGGGCTGCCCGATGGTGGGCAATGGTGGCACTTTGCAGAGCTGATGAGGAATGTACCCGTGGCCGCCGGAGTGATGGGTTCCGTTGCGGGAGCTCCTGCCGCTCATGCTTTAATGTCTCATTTCACAGTTATGATCAAAGAACAATCTCAGATATTCCCCTCGGGACCTCCCGTAGTTCAAAGAGCTATAGGGGAAACTCTCAGCAAGGAAGAACTCGGTGGATATAAGATGC
>CAZCOH010000006.1:0-68010 GCA_964500645.1 uncultured Dehalococcoidia bacterium | reverse complement strand
CAAAGAGCTATAGGGGAAACTCTCAGCAAGGAAGAACTCGGTGGATATAAGATGCATGTCTACGAAAGTGGACAGGTTGATAATGTGGCCGATTCTGAAGAAGAGGCTTTCGAACAAATAAAACAGTTCCTTTCCTATCTCCCCAACACCACAAACGAAGTCCCCGACAGGATAGAAACAGGAGATCCACCGGATAGAAGACCCGAGGAACTTCTCAACATAATTCCTGCAAACAGAAAACGCTCTTACGATCCCCGTAAACTCATAAAACACGTCGTAGATAACGGCGAATTCTTCGAAATGAGAGAACACTGGGCAGGTGCCGTCATAACAGGATTCGCAAGGCTCGACGGATACAGCGTCGGTATTATAGGTAGTGATCCAAAGGTGATGGCAGGGGCCATGGACGGATGGGCAGCTGAAAAATATGCTCACTTCGTAGATCTCTGTGACGCTTTCAACCTTCCAGTCGTAATTTTCCTCGACATGCCTGGTTTTATGCTCGGATCACACTCAGAACGTAAAGCAACAATGCGCAGAGGGGTACGCGCACTGATCGCAAGCTATGAAGCCGAAGTACCAAAAGTCGAATTCAACGTAAGAAAATCCTATGGCGTGGCTGCTGATGCTCCAAACAGCCTCGGTCACCCAAACGGACTTAACCTCAGGTATGGATGGCCTGCAGGTGAATGGGGTGGTATCCCCATCGAAGGTGGCGTGGCTGCAGCTTACAGAAGAGAAATTGAAAACGCTCCTGATCCTGAAGCACACAGGACCATGATCGAAGACAGACTACTTAAACTACGCTCCCCTTTCAGGGCAGCGTACAAGGGCGACGTCGTCGACCTCATCGATCCGAGAGACACCAGAAAACTAGCTTGCAGGTTCGTTAAACTCGCTCAACCTCTACTACATAAACTGGCTCAACGACCAAAAAGAATAGTACGGCCCTAAGGAAACCTCATCTTGAACCAAATTAGTCAAAACCAAACTATGGGCAAATAATGAGTAACCTTCCATTACAAGGCATTAAAGCAGTTGAAATCGCTGATGGAGTTGCTGGTCCGTATTGTGGGAGATTGTTAGCTGCACTTGGAGCTGAGGTAGTCAAAATTGAAATTCCTCCACACGGTGATTCGAGTCGTAATACCAGTCCATTCATTAAAAATTCAAGGGGAGAGAAGCAAAGTACGCTTTTTTTGCACAACAATACCGGCAAGCAAAGTGTCTCGTTAGACTGGACAAAAAATGAAGGCTTTCAAAAATTGGATTCTGTTATATCTAATGCGGACATTTTAATAGAGGATTGGCATCTGTCGACGAGAAATGAATTTGAAATAGAGAAAGATTTTTTTACTTCTAAATTTCCGAGTCTGATAGAAATAAATATCACGCCATTTGGATTGACAGGACCTTATTGTAATTGGAAATCTGCTCCCATAGTCATGTTCGGACTAGGTGGGATTATGAATATTATTGGAAGCCCCAATAAAGAGCCCTTGATGATCTATGGTCACCAAACAGACTATTTAACCGGTATGAATGCATGTAATGCGCTGTTGATTGCACTTTGGGATAGAGATTACACCAATGAAGGAAAATTTCTGGAACTATCTTCCTTTGAAACAATGGCTAACTTACATCAAGCACCGCTTGATATGGACGGAGGCATCCGAAAACGCCGCAACCATAGACAATCTTCTCTTTCAGCTAGGGGCTTTCCTCCAGGAGTGTCCGCACTCGCAACAAAAGACGGATACATAACATACGGTGGTGGAGCACAAAGTATTTGGGAACAAATTTGCCTGATGATAGGGCGAACAGATTTATATGAAGGAAAGGACTACGAAGATATTACGGCGGACGAAAATTTGGAAGACCTTGTAGAAGAATTAATGCAAGAATGGATGTCTGAAAAAACCAGAGCAGAAGTTTTTAAAGAGGCCTCGGAAGATTGGCTTCTACCAGTTGGGCCGATTCTTTCAGTAAAAGAAATATTGGATGATCCACAATTCACACATAGAAAAGTCTTCCAAACAGTCGAACATCCGAATGGATTTACTGCCAAATTCCCTGCACCTCCACCTATAGTAAATGGAGAAAGACTAACTTTGGGAATGGCACCCTCATTGGGAGAGCATAATAAACATTACCTTTAATAATTATGAATAACTTCAGGTCCAAAAACAGTAATAATTCAGAACGCAGCGGTTCATTAAGCAACCTGAGAATATTAGATCTGACTCGCGTGTGGGCTGGCCCTCTGGCCACTAGAACTTTGGCAGATTTCGGTGCAGAAGTAATTAAAATATCGGACCCAAGAGTGCCATTGGACAGCGTATCTCGAGTAAATAACAAATTAAATCGAAATAAATACAATATTGGAATACGTCTAGATCTAAATAAAGGCAAACAAGTTTTTCTAGATTTGGTTGCAATATCAGACGTCGTAATAGAAAACTACAGACCCAGAGTAATGAAAAACCTGGATCTTACTTACAAAACTTTATGTGAAACCAACGCCAATATTATTATGTGCTCAATGCCTGGATTTGGACTAGATGGACCATATTCTGAATATCCAGCTTTTGGTTCTACTGCTGAAGCGGTTTCAGGAGCTTCCTCTCTGATTGGTTATGATCCTAACAGACCCTTGCAAACCGGCATGTCTTATGCAGATCCCATATCTGGCCTAAACTCGGTCTGGTCAGTTATGGCATATGCAAGAGAACGTGTTAAGTCAGGTCAGGGAGCATATATAGATATAGCCCTTTCTGAAAGTCCGCTGGGAGCATTAGGCGAATTTATTGCAGCTTCGTCTAGAGGTGCAGACGCACCTCTGATTAATGGGAATAAACACCCTCAACATTGTCCACATGATGCATTCCCTACAAAAGATGAAGATAAGTGGATCACTATCGCTGTGAGAAATTTGGAGGAATGGAATGGCCTGAAACAGGTATATCCAGGGAATGAACTTAATGACCCAAAACTAAACGATGCAAAAGAAAGGAAAAATTCAGAATTATTTATAAATAAAACCATATCTAATTGGACAATAAATAATCCGCGAGACGAGATAGTTCAATCTCTTCAGAAATGCGGGGTACCGGCGGGACCAGTTCTAAACAACCGTGAACTTTTAGAAAACAAACACCTGAGAGATAAAGACTACTTTGTAAATTTAAAGGAGAAAAATTGGGGTGAAATCGTCTACGACGGCCAATCCGTACCAGGCAAGCAAAGGGACAAGGTAAGTTGGCACGCTATGAGAGAAGTAGGAGAAGACAGCTCACATATAATAAGAAATTTATTAGGCTACACAGAACAAAAATTCGACGATCTAGTTAGTTCTGAGGCTATCGGATCGGACTAAAAATCAATAACATTTTTGAATGACATTTATATACTTGTGATTCACTTATAATTATTCAGGATTTTTTAGCCTTATATATCAATATTATTGGTTCTCATGCCATAAGGAAAATATGTGGCCAAAGAATAAGCAACAAGAAGATTTCATAAAAATTTCTAAAGAAATATCTGATCAAATTTCCTCGACCGCCGGGAAACACGACCGAGATGGAACGTTTCCTCACGATCATTTTTCCTTAATGAAAAGTTTAGGATATATAAAAGCATCTGTCCCGAAACAATTCGGGGGAAATGGCCATGGCTTGACTGATTTAGCCCTTGCTCAATTTGAAATCGGAAAAGGGAATGGGGCCACTGCTATTTCTGTGGGAATGCACCATATGGTCGTGGGCACAGAAGTTGAATCAGAAAAATGGCCAAGTCGCCTAAGAAAGAGAATCTTTGAAAAAATTGCGAAAGAAGGTATTTTAGTTAACAACATAGCATCTGAACCTGAATTAGGATCGCCTAGAGGTGGTGGCCGACCATCAACAACATTAGAACCATATAAAAAGAACACATGGATCTTAAATGGGAGGAAAACTTGGTCAACTTTAGCACCAGACCTTGGAAATGCAATTGTCTATGCGGCAGTAGAGGACGGCACTAACGATACCGCCCGAGTATCAGTGGACATGTCGGGGAAAGGCATAACCATTGAAGAGACATGGGATTCTATGTCTATGAGATCGAGTGGATCTCACGATATTGTCTTTGAAAACGTTGTCCTTTCTGGTGATCAATTTATTTCCAGATCCAATACAAATAAGCCCATCAATGATGGCCCTAATGGAGCTGCATGGTTCCCTATATTAGTAAGTGCTGCAAACTTGGGCATCGCTTATGCGGCTAGATCATACGCAATTGAGTTTGCAAGAACCCGTAGGCCAGGTGGTGCTGCAAATACAATATCGGAGATACCTCACATACGTGAACAAATAGCCAAAATGGAGTCTCTTCTTTTGGTAGCACAAAGATCGCTTTTTTCTTGTTCAGAAGACTGGGAGAACTACGTAAGTCAACGCAAGGACTTGCTCCCAGAGGTTCTTATTACTAAGGTAAATTGTGTCGACTCTGCGATAAGTGTTACTGACATCGCCATGCGAATTGTAGGAGCCGTTGGGCTGGAAAAAAACAGACCTCTTGAGAGGTTCTTCAGAGATGTCAGAAGTGGAGTCTCAAATCCTCCGATAGAAGCGAGAGCGCTTGAAGCTCTAGCAAAATCAATTCTAGACTAAAAGATCTTCTAGCTTATCTTCAGTTCTCATATATTTTTAGAAGATTGTTTGTAATTATTCATCGCCTCGTGAAGCTTTTCTTTGAATCTTTTTACTTCACCAATACATTCTGTTAAAGAATATTCATCCATAAGCAAAAAATAATCTCCCTCTTCTTGTAAAACTATACAAGGGGTTCTCCCTAAAGTAATTTTCTTCATATCATCGTTTTGCTCATTAATGTGAATAGCTAATATAGGAATTTCAAAATCCTGTATAAAATTTTTCCATTCTTTCTTTTTTGTAAAAATAGAGTGAGTTATGTCACAAAATGAACAATGTGTTGTGCCTAAAAGCTTCCCTAGCAAATAGCTTGCCTCTCCAACGAGACCAGAGCGAGCATTGTATACGCCAAAAATTTTCATATTAAAATGATTCACAGATAAAACCTGTAGAAAAGGAATATGTTTACGCATGTAAATAATAAAATAGCGGCAATTCCCAAAAAGTTTGGAACTAATAAATGTAAATTAACTGCTCTATAATTCCTGATCCTCATGTAGTTTACTTTGGAAACGATGTAAGCTAAACCTGATGCCCAAAAACCTATTGGCAACAATATAAAAATTGTGTTCCAAACATATTTTGGGTAATCCAAATAAAATTGGTCTAGTTCATCCAACGTCCCCGAGTGGATGATAATAGAAGATAATATTAAAGGTAAAATACCAAATATCATTTCTACTAATTCAACATCTCTAATGAGATCTTCTTTTGTGTGTTTATCCATTGAAACTATTCATCCAAAATAATTAATGAGATGTTAGATACATCGATAATTCATATATTCCAAATAATTGTTTGTGTTTTTATGTGTTACCTGATAGGTCTAGTCCAAATAGGCGACATTCTGACTAAAAGAGTAGGAATCGATATCAGATCCTCAGGAACAGGAAATCCAGGAGCTTCAAACATTTTCAATGAAGTCGGGCCATTTTTAGGCGTATTAGTTTTTTTCCTTGATGTGGCAAAGGGGCTAATACCTATCGTGATTGCTAACTTCACCGACATGCCAACCGTAATTTCATGTTTTGCATCAATTTCTATGTTGCTGGGACATCAAGCTCGTTTACCCCTGAAAAATTCCGGTGGCACCGGTATGGCTACTGCTATGGGCTCTGGTATTGGACTTATCCCAATAGCAGCCTTAGTGTCGGTAATACCATCGGCCCTCATTTTATTGTTTACTAAAAAACCTAGTTACACTGGTGTATCAGCGTTCTTCATCACAATCGTCGCTGGATGGCTGATATATATGGATTTACTCCTTTCTGTGACCATATTCATATTATCCGCTGCAGTGTTAATAAAATTCAAACTTCAATATCAAAATTTGTCTGATAATTAATCTACGTATTCTGAATCAGATTGAAAATTAGGATCGTCGATAAAAGTCCTTTCATTGTCCAGGCAAATGTCCTAATCCAATTTGTTCTGACTAACCTCGTATGGTTTTTTTTCTCAAACTTAACACTCAATTTTACGTGCAACGGTATTTGGATTAGAAATGTTGATGCCCAAATTATCGCTAGGAAAACCAGATTTACAACAGAATATCCATAATTCCAATACGGTCCACTCACAAGCAATAACACTACCGCTACAGCCAATTCAAATAACATTAAAGGTGCAACCAGAGGAGTGATCAACGAGACGTGCTTTGAATGGAACTTGTCATATTTATAACCGCCAACAGACGAAAAAATCGGATAAGTGACAATTTGTATTATCCAGATGAGGCCAACCATGAACCAAGATATGCAAACATTCACCAAGGCTATCAGCGGCAAAAAAAATTCTGAGTCCATAGTTATTTAGACTCCCTAGGGAAATCAAATAATCCTAAATTCAACGTCTATAGGTGGAAACAGGTATGACTCCAGATACGGGAACCGACAATGCTTCTGATAGCCTTACTAAAGCAGCTAATGTCAGGTTCTGTTTACCATTTTCAACTAAACTTATGTACGCTCTATCAACGCCTGCTGCCTCGGCTAATTGACCCTGATTCATGCCTCTAGATTTTCTAATGTCTTGTATGTTTTGTCCTATACCCAAAAGAATGTCGTCTAGTGTGAACATAGAACTACCCATTCCAAAATTTGACTCTAGCAAGGTGAGACCAGACACCAAATTCTCTGCAACTACAGCTCCTTCTAGTTCCTTTCCTATCACAGCCCCACCTCCAACTAACACAACCGGGGGAGAGTCTAATTTCTGCAATTTTTTTAGGCATTGTTCTGCATGATCAATATTGTCAGGTAGAACTATAGTCAGCACAATCGCATCTACGTTTTTTTCAACGACATATTGCACCAGATCATCACTGGGTAATGAGGAACCTAAATAGTGCACAATCCATCCCTCCACTTCCAGCAAGGCGGAAAAGAACTTGGCGCCCAAAACATGTTGTTCCCCCTCCACTCCCGCCACTACAGCAGTAAGGCCATTTGATGATAAATGAGGAGTTTTATCAGAAACAAAATCAATAAGATTCTGTGCTATCTCACTTGCACCGTGCTCGTGAGCAATAGTAATAGATCCTTTGTGCCATAGTGCCCCAATCCGGTTAAGAGCGACTGAAATTACAGAATCAAAAATCTGAACTGGCGTCAAATTATTAAGTAAAGCTCCTTCTATAAGGGACTCACAGCGATTTCTATCCGCCTCCAACATCGCCTCTACTAATTCTTCACATATTTTGTTTGTTAGTAAATCTTTTTCATCATTGCTCTTACTAGGCATATATTTCCCTCTCGAACCTCAGTTGAATTACCCTTCTTCTATACCCAAATATACGGATTAGAGTTTTCTTTATGAAAATAGAATGAATTATTCTGCCCACAAGCCCTCCCGGTATGGTGTATGTGACTGAATCCTTCATAATAGAGGCGCCAGGTCCATTGGGTATGATTTCATGTTCGTGATGCCACACTTTGTACGGACCTTTTTCCTGAAAATCAATAAATGAGTCGTTGGGATTCCATTCCCATATAACCGTCTTCCATTTCAGTGGGATAGGTCCAACTTTAATACGATATGTAATTACTGAACCTTCTCTCACCTCATTAGGCATTTCTTTTATTTTAAATCCGACCCAAGAAGGAGTAGATAGACCCAGATTGAGCGGTGAGGAGAAAAACCCGAAAGTCTCTTCAGAACCAGTTTTTAAAGAGACTTCGGTTTCTAATATGTAATCCCCCTTAATTCCTTTAGGGAGCAAATCATGATCTTTGACCCTTTGAATAATCACAGAATCAGGGGTTACTTCGTCTTTGAAAACATCATTCAAACTTGTGTAGATAAATTCGAATCCAAGGTCTTGCAATTTTTGTGGAATAGCTTTTTGACTATTCGTTAGTACCGTGGCTCCTTCACCGAAAATCACTCTTAGAGGAAAAGATCCGATTGGAAGTACAATCTTCGCATTTGTCACACTACCAAGTTCTAAGGCAAATTGCTTGCTAGTGCTAGGTTTGGGAGAGGTAATATTCACCGGGCCTGTGACCCGTTCATCAGAAATACAAAATTCTATAGCTCGTGCCACGTCCGCAAGATGTATCCATGATAGTTGCTGGTTACCATCCCCAGTGTAAGTTCCAAGACCCATTTCAAATCCCGGTAATACTTGTTTAAGTATTCCGCCTTCCCTGCCCAAAACTATCCCCAATCTTAAGGTGCATACCCTCACCCCATATTTTTCTGCCTTATGCGCAGATTCTTCCCAACTGGAGCAGAGATCGGAAAGATAATCTTCACCTTTTGATGATCTTTCCGTAAGAACTTCCGATCCTCGATCTCCATAGTACCCAACCGCGCTCGCTGACACGAACACACTAGGAGGATTTTGGCAATTCGAGATTTCCTCAGTAATGATGTTGGTTAATCCAATTCTACTGTCCTCAAAATCTTTCTTCTTTTTTTTGGTCCATCTCACCCCGGCCAAAGGTCTCCCGGCAAGATTCACAACACAGTCTGCCCATTCCAATTCTTTTCTAAGGTCCGTCGGGTTTACAAATGGTCCGAGAATTCTAATCCCTTCACCTAACAGATCTCTTGCTTTTTCAGAATCTCTAACCCACGCTGCTACACGGTGTCCTTTCCCCTGTAAATAAGCAAGGGTGGCTCTACCTATAAACCCGGTGCTACCTACCATCAAAACGTTCATATGTACTTCTGGATCCTTTACTCTACCTAACTATGTTTATGCGTCAGTTTCTGGCCTTATAGCTTGTCTACTGCGTCTCAATCACTTTATTCAAGCAGTTACTAAACCAGATAATTGGAAAACCATTTGTTTGTGTTTAAGCAATCTCATGTGTATCATAACACATATACCTTTTAAAAATTCACCTCACTTTTTGGAGTAGAAAAATGTCCCCACAGATGACTTTCATTTTAGTAAACATCATTGGCGGCATCTTGGTTTTAGGGGGGTATGCTATTGGCATAGGAAACTTCCCAGAACACAGAAATTCTTTGTGGGGCGGAGTAAGTGCGAGCTGGCGACAAGCAATTGTTGTATCAATGTTGATAGCCGCAATTGGCTACTTAATGTTTTGTTACATGGCAGTATTTAAGGACGGGGCGACGCATTTCAGTCATGACTGGCTACTTGGAAATCATTCAATAACGATTCTTGCTGCTATTTTCTTGTTATCAGCAGCCTGCTGGATGCCATTTTTGCTGACTTACATAATTTCAGGAAGCAACTTTTGGTGGATATTAACCGTTGTAGTTTTGTGGATTACGGCATTGTCTCTTATACTTTTATGTTTGGGTGTGGCAACTTACGACGGCAGTGATTTTTCGTCTACGGAAAAAATTGTGGCGCTTGCAGGACTAGCTGCCATAACATTTCACTGTCTCATTATGGATGCAATTTTATGGGTCATTTTTTTTCACAAAACTTAGAAAGAGGTTTAAAACATGGTAATTGGAAAGCAAATTGATCCAATACATTTATATAATCAAAATCGAAAATCCCGTCCTGTAATTGATACAGATTTTCCTTTAAACATCGTCTGCTTCTTCCCGGGAGCTTTCACAGATTTATGCAATTTAGGACTCACAGAATTCAACCTGTACTTGGATGAGCTTGATCCCGGAATCACAAAAGTTACAGGAATAACCGTGGATTCCACCTTCGTATTAGAAAAATGGAAGAATGATTACGCAATCGATTTTGACCTTCTAAGTGATCATGAACTACGTTTAATAGATCAATTTGAAGTCGAATTTAAGGGGCTTGGAGGAGTAGAGAACTATAGGTCGGCAAATAGAGCAGTTTTCTTTACCGATTCTGAAGGTCATGTGTTATTTGAGTGGGTTGGAAAACACCCTGGTGACGCTCCTGACTACGGAACCATACTTTCTAAGGCAAAAGATTTTGAATCCAGATGTAAATAGAAGACTAATCAGGAATAAACACTAATGGATGATGTAACGACCAAAATACTGGAGTCGTACGTAAACAAACAAATACCTAAGTTACAAACAGTAAATCAAAGTGACTTAGATTCAATGTTTGAGACCTATAAACCAGAAGAAATTATTGCTCAGAGTAAGATGTCTGCCTCAGACCTAGTGGACACTTTCAAGCTTTCTTTTATCACCGAATCCTTAACTGAACAATACGCAGACACCTACTTAGCAGGAGCTAAAGATCATGGTGCATTCTGGCTAAGCAACTATGTCACGGGATTTTGGGCCCCGGATGAAAGAGGACATGCCGACCCGTTTAAAAATATCTTAGTAGACTTCGGTATTGATAAATCGGAACTTGAACAACAGGTTCAGGAAGCATTCGACAGTGTATCTTATCAGGAGGTTCATAGCTCTGGATATCACCCTATTGAACTTACCACCTACGGAATGATACAGGAATGCATAACAGACTATTGGTACGAACTTCAACGTGGATTTTTCCCCGAGGAAAGTAACACTACTAAGATTCTTAGCAAAGTCAAAGGGAGAGAAGCCCTACACACAGTTCAGTTCAGAAATTTAACTGCTATACAACTTGAATCAGATCCCGGGTTAATGAAACAGATAACCCACGCCATATCAAACTTTCAAATGCCTTCAAACCACATACCTTTGGTCGCAAATATAGAGTCCAAAACTCAAAAATGGATACCTAGAATGAATGGGGACATTACGGCACTTTTAGTACGAATAATAGGAAATATTAACGAAATGCTTCAAGACAAAGCAAAACTCGGTGAATTGATTGTAGGATACGCTTCCTTGAAGGAAAAAAGGTTTCTAAGATACGTCCCAAACGTTTTTGTCTCAAAGGCGCTTGGAAACATCAGAGGTGGCCACGGCTTAGTCGGAGAAATAGTATTAGAACATTTGGGCCTAGAGTCGAGCGAAGGTCTGAGTCCAATGACATTCCCCGAGCTTATAGAGTACAGATTTAGGACCATCCTAAAAAGATGGGTTACGGAAAAAATGAACATTGAGGGTTATTTAAAAGATTTCTCTCAGGAACCTACGAAAATTAAATTACAGAGTCTTTAGTTGAATACTATTAGTACGTATATCGGAAAGCTACTTTACAAAAAAGTCCTATCTAACTTTAGTAAAGCAGGCATTCCTATAACGACACCAGATGGGATTCGTCACGTATTCGATAACGGCAATAGATCCGTAGATCCAATACAGGTGAATGATTGGTCTTTTTTTACTGACCTTGTATACGGCTATGATTTGGGTTTCGCAAAGTCATATATCGACGGCAAATGGACTCACTCTGATTTAACAGAATTATTTGAATATATTTCCATAACGTCAGGGCAAGAGAAACGTCAACTTATTTCAAAAATTGCCCCTCTGAAAATTTATTCTAAAATTATTCAATCCTTTAGAGTCCGTAACACAAGAAAACAATCCAGAAACAACATAAAATCCCATTACGACATTAGTAACGAATTTTTTTCCTGCTTTTTGGACCCCTCTCTTACATACTCCTGCGCGATCTATAACGAGACTTCCGATTCCTTAGAAGAGGCACAAGCCGAAAAAATCAATGTGATGATGAAGTCTGCTCCTGTGAAGGCTGATGACCATATCCTTGATATCGGTTCCGGCTGGGGTAACCTCCCAATAATTGCTGCATCGGACTACGGGGCAAAAGTTTCAGCTATTACTCTTTCTGAAAGCCAGCACAATTACAGCAAAGGAAAATTCGCAAACCTTGGGCTTAATGATGCAATAGACATCCAATTACTGGATTACAGAGACTTATCCGGAAAATATGATCATATTTTCTCCGTGGAAATGGTAGAAGCGATTGGCCACAAAGGAATCAGTGATTTTTTCTCTAAATGTGCCACATTACTTAGGACTGATGGCACCCTACAACTCCAAGTTATAACAATACCAGATGAAAGATACGAATCGTATAGAAAAAATTGTGACTTCATTCAAAAATACATATTCCCCGGAGGACTCCTACTTCCAACCGGACTAATAAAGCAGTCAGCTTCGGATTGTGGATTTGAGATATACAGAGAAAGCGAGATCGGTAGTCATTATCCAAAGACGTTGATTACTTGGCAGAAAACCCTAGAAAAAAACCGGCAACTTATTCATGACTTAGGATTCGATGATAATGACTACCGACGTTTTTTCTACTATTTTTCATATTGTGCAGGTGCGTTTAAGTCAGGTCACATAAGTAATTTTCAATTCTCCTTTAAGAAGAAATAACGACATGTGGTATGAGTCAATCATAGACAGCGGGTTGGTTCCTGAACGTGTACTAAGGTTGTTTGTCCGCCTGGGACTAAAAAAATATGAATCTAGAATTTTAGAACTCAGCAATAACGAACTGCATAAGATAAGACAAGCATTCAAATTAACCTCTTCAAATTCAGAAATAGCCATTAATACTGAAGAGGCGAATCACCAACACTATGAGATGAGTTCCTCAGTGTACGAATACTTTTTAGGTCCTTCCATGAAATACAGTGGCTCAGAATGGTCCAGTGACTCTTACGACCTAAAGGAAGCAGACTTTCAAACACTACGAAACTACATCAATAAATGTCGTATTGCAGACGGTGATTCAGTTTTGGAACTAGGATGCGGATGGGGATCTTTATCGCTAGAAATTGCAAGCTTATATAAAAAAACGTTTGTAACAGCAGTTACAAACTCTACAACCCAAAAACAATACATAGAGCAAAAGGCTTCTCAACAAAATTTATACAACCTAGAAGTTGTGAAATGCGATATCAATCAATATGTACCTACGCGTAAGTATGATCGAATAATTTCTATTGAAATGTTCGAACATATCAGGAACCCCAAAACCTTAATGAGTAGAATAGACGGTTGGCTAAATTCGAGGGGAACCTTATTTATTCAGGTTTTCTCACATAAAGTGTACCCGCAGTATTTCGATAACCAAAAAACCTCCTGGATGTCGAAAAATTTCTTTACAGGAGGAATGATGCCATATGACGGGTTTTATAAAAAACTAAATTCTAACCTTGAAAACATTGAGGTCTGGAAATTATCTGGCCACAATTATCACCGGAGTCTGGAATCCTGGTTAAGTAATTTCAAATTGAATAAAAAGATCATATTAAGAGACATGGATGAGAACGGTTATGGAAAAGAAAGAGCAAAGCATTTCAATCGTTACAAGCTATTTCTAATTTTTTGCTCCGAGCTATTCAATTACAGAGACGGCGGTGAATGGTACATAATTCACTACCTTTTTAAAAAGAGAAATTAGAGTCATTATGAAAATAGCGGTAATAGGAAGCGGAATCTCTGGCATTTCTGCGGCATTCAATTTACAAGGCCTCCACCGTGTGACTTTATTTGAAGAACAAGACCGCCTAGGTGGACATACAAACACCGTAATCACAAAAGATATTGATCGTACAATAAGATACATAGACACAGGCTTCATAGTATTCAATGAAAAAAATTATCCCCTCTTCAATGAATTTTTAGAAAAACTAGGTATAGACAGAAACCCATCTAATATGTCTTTCTCTTTTCATGATGAAGTAAATAATACTTGTTATGCAGGTTCCGTTGGGGGATTATTTCCAAACAAAAAAAAGATATTTGAATACCGACACTGGCACACTCTTTTAGCGATTTACAAATACTCCAAGAAGCTTTCAAACAGCCATATATCCCCAAGCAATTCTGATTCTATCTCCAAATACCTTAGAATGCTTGGATGCCCAAATTATGTAATCGAGGATTATTTCCTACCCATTGCTGCTGCGATTTGGTCTTGCAGCATATTAAGTGCAAGTAAAATACCGGCATCAACATACGTGAGTTTTTTTAATAACCATGGCCTTTTCCGAGTCAAGAATAGGCCTTCATGGCAAACCATCAGTGATGGCTCCATAAGCTACATCGAATCCTTTAAAAAATCATTCAATGGGAGAATTCGTCTCAACACCAAAGTCACTCATATAAACAAGGGTGAAGAATCCTCAAGCTTGACGATTAATGGAAATCAGTCTGAGGCATTCGACCGGGTCATTGTTGCAACACATGCCGATACCGCAGCCAACCTTGTAAAAAAGGACTTTCCCAACATACATATCATTCTGAAATCTTTCAAATACACCAAAAACAAAGTTTATTTGCATACAGACCGAAAATTCATGCCACCTATGAAGCGAGCATGGGCATCATGGAATGTCATACGTACACATGACTCCAACGAATCGTCCGCAACCTACATTACTTACTACATGAACAAACTCCAAAATATTTGTTCAAAAACTAATTATTTCGTTTCGCTTAATCCTCCTAAAATACCCCAAATAACTAAAACTATATACTCGACCGAATATAGCCATCCAATACTGGATAAGACAGAAAAAGAATCATTTAGAGTTATCCAAAGTATTAACTCTCACAAAGCAATCAAATTTTGTGGAGCCTACACAGGATACGGATTTCACGAAGATGGATTCAGGTCAGGTCAACAAGTGGCAGATATGATAAACGCAGAGGTAATAATATAGTCAAGTTAGTAGACTCCTCTATAGCTCGCGGGGAATTGATTCATAGTCGGTTCTACCCAGTGCAGAACACGTTTAAGTCAACACATACGATGTTGCTCATAGACCAGGCAGATCTACTTACAACGGGCGATTTTGGCTGGAAATTCCCATTAACCAAATTTGGGTTTCTTTCAATCAAAAACGATAACTACATAGACAAATCCACCACTTCTATTAAACAAAAAATTGAGGACTTCTTAAGCCAAAAAACATCGCAATTTACGAGGGACGATAAAGTATATCTACTTACCACGCCTTCAGTCTTTGGATACGGATTCAACCCTATAGTTTTCTATTTAGTGGTTAATTCGTGCAATGATATAAAATCAGTTATAGCTGAAGTAAATAATACTTTCAGTGAGTCTCATCTATATTATCTTGACGAAGTTCAGTTCGATCAATCTCAAGGAAATTACTGGTCGTCAAAAAAACTTCACGTATCCCCTTTTCTAGAAAGAACTGGAGAATATGAGTTCAATTTTCATCTCTCGCCTGATGACCTAAAGATAACGATCACTCTTCACCAAAGGTCAGAAATAATGATCACCACCTTATTCAGAGCAAAGCTTGTCCAAATGACAAATTTTAACCTTTGGAAGATTTGTCCTTCAATAATGAAAACTGTGCTTTTCACCGAAATCAATATACTGAAACATGCTTATAAATTATTCCATCACTTAAAAGTCCCTTTCTATAGCAAACCTGATAAGCATATTGATAATCTTGAATCGCCATCACGCGGCTTTATACATAGATTGAGAATCCCATCTAAGAGAGAGTAAGTTGCCAGCAAATCTCCTTCACAAAGTATTCCTCGCCACATTTGTAGCTGTCGCATACTTTGTGTCAATGAACTACACCTCTTCAGAGGCTCACATCCCTTATCTTTCCAAAGACGAACATTTTGAGGCAGAGACTGCGTTGCCAATAAACGACATCCACATTTCTAAAGCGATTTACCAAACACTAAGTGAATCCAGACCTACTTCATGGATAAAATTTTACGGCTCAAAAAAAGAAGATTTATATGTGCAAATTGGCGTACCGAAGATACTAGATCTAGAAGATTTCAGACCCTCGCTATATCTAATAAAGCCCTCCTCACCCAAAAAAGAGGTTACCTCAACATCCAGTAAATTGATTGATACTTCAATAAAAACCCCTAGGTTATTTCACGAACCCTATTCAGACACCCATTCATGGGTTTTTGGAGAAATCACGCTGGAACTTCCCGAAGATGGTACTTATTACCTAGTCAGCATTAAAGACGAAATAAAGGTTGGTAAGCTCTGGGTCGCTATAGGCAAAGAAGAGAGTTTTGGGATATCGGATATGGGAAGGCTACCGAGTACAATTACCGAGGTCAGAAAATTCCATTCTTCTCTATTGGCAGAAAAAGACATAACTTCCCAAAATAAACCTCAATACCTTAAATATGTTTCTGTCTTGTCCCCCATTGCTCTTATTTTCCTTTTCACTGGATCAATATTTATATGGCGTAAAAAAAGACGCCTCAATATCTCGTCTGATTAACACGTAGCAATCAAAATAGTTTTATCAATCACCTCTTAAGATAGACTTTTGTTATTTGTAATTAATGATTTAAAATACACTATTGTGCTTTTTAACAAACATTGTTATTATTTGTGTCATAAAGAAAATTACGTAAAGGAGGTGCATTAATATGCATATGGGCAATTGCAGTAGATGTGGGGGTAATATCGTTCATTTCGACGGCCATTTGGGCATAGAACACAAATGTCTTATGTGCGGAAGAAGTTTCAAAGAAATAGTGTCGAGAGAAACGAAAGAACCTAAACAAAAAGCAGCTTAATCAACGAAATAAAGGAACTTAAATAATGACTTCTAACAAAACATCTTTAAAAGCATGGATCGATCTCGCAGAAGGACTGTATGAATTTCTGAACCGAAATGGAACAACCATTAATTACCGATTCCAAGACCTAAAGGTATCAGTACCTCAGACCACAGGCGAAAATTCAGAAAAAGCAGATTGGGGCATAAATGGAATGGTCAGTATAAGCACCACCGAAGTTCAAAAAGCAGAAGCTCCAGATGCTACCTAGAAAAACAACGGGAATTTCGGTATCAGGTTCATTATTAGTTGATTCAGATTACCTAAAAAGCAATATTGAATTTAACGATAAATATATTGAGGTGGAGATAAAGGAATTCGAAATCAGAAGTATAAGAGGTTTTTCTGAGATCCCCGTAAGTTTTGCCTCTATAAAAAAATTTGGCTCGATTCTCGCCAAACTCGGACTCACTATCCTAATAAAAAAAGAGTCGAAAGTAATAGCAAGAATCGGTTTTGATATTGAGCCTGGCACTATAGCGAGGTTAGTCACGGGACCACATTTGCAAATAAATAATATCGAAGTTTTTAAAAGCGTACTAAAAGGAAAGTAAATGTATTTCAATTGGAAACTAAGTAAAGAACTGCCTGAAAAGGAGGAAAATGGAGTCAGAGAATTGGTATTGAGAATGGACCAATCGCTTAGATCTGACGGACTCCCTATAGAAGGATTTGAGTTCATCCACAGCACAAAAAAAATGCTCGGAATAACTCGCGAGATAGAAGACGAAATCAAGAAAAATCCGAGCGACGTAACACTATACGTAGGTTTTCAGAATATAGACAAATTGGACAAAGAAATTAATCGTTACAAAGAATTACGTAGTATGGGTATTAGGATTAACGCTTACGGAATAAACGAGGCTTCAGAAAAATATTCATCGGCTATAGATAACTGGACTAAAATCAGCGAATCCCCCGAGAACGTTGAAAATCAATGGTTCCTAGTAGTAGAGAATCCGTCACCTATAGCTTTTGTGGGTTGGGAAATTTCAGACGACCTGTTTGCTAAAGGAAAATTGTCAGACCCAGGCAAAAAATTTCAAGGATTCGCATCATCCGACATACGAGTGGTGAGATCACTTATGCAGCATCTTGATTCAGTAAGACTAGGTAATGCTGAAGGACCTGATACAGCAGAAAAAATAGCACGGAATATCGGCAGGGACGTAGAAAAAATTATCATAGTCACTCAGGATAAATCAGCTGACGAATCAACAGAGATTTCTGAATCTTTGATAAACGACGCTATAGACATGTGCCTTGAATTAAATGCAGAGGCAATGCTGTATGACATTTCTGCTGCCTCCTATTTTGTAAAGCCAGGTCCTCCCGGGAGTGGTGAGCTGACCAAAATGCCTCTAGACCAAAACACAATAAGAAACATAGGAAGAGTTCATTTAGCAAATCAGATGGAACGGTTTACCAACAAAGGTGTTAACTGCAAAGCATTATTAGCTCCTCAGCACGGCTTGCAAACACTAATGGACGTAGCATCAAAAGAGTCAGCTGAGATAGTTATTCTACCTAAATATTATGAATACCCTAGATTACTGGATCGAATTGTAGGCAACGCACTTTCTCAGATAGAAAACACTTCTTCATCAAACTTGATTGTTCACGAAGAGAACCTTGGATTTAGATCTAGTTACATAGACCAAAAAACACTTGTAGCATGACGGCAGAGCCAAATATACCCTCGATTGTGCTAATAAATCAGAGTCTGAGAATAGAAGACAATCCGTGTATTATAAGTGCGTTCAAGGAATCCGAAATAATACTAGTTGTGAATTATGAACCCTTCAATCTACATGCCAACAAAAATGTAGCAAGTTGGAAGGCCAAAGCTTTACATTGTCTAGAAAACAGGTTGCGCAACACCGAGTCGGCTTCATTCCTAGAAGTCGACTCCATGGATGCATTACTTAAAATATGCAAAATCAGAAAAATAAGAAACGTACATTGGAATTCATCTTCAGATTTACTTGTACGCAATGAAGAAAATCGCCTAAGCCTAAACTTGTCTAAAGAGGGCATACAATCACACGTAGAAGAAAACTCAGAATTAATTCTAATTCAAGGCTTAGACAGACCGTTTAAAACATTTAAAAGCTTTTGGCATCAATTGGAATCCCTTATCCTCAAAAATTGGGTATCCCAAAAACCCCACCACCAAAATAAAAACATTACCTGCAAACTTACTAGCTTCTTAAAAGAAACTGAAGTTTCTTTTAAGAACAATCACGAAACTTCATGCAATAAAAGCTGCGAACCTGGCGGCGTACAATATCTTAATAATTCCCTTCGTTCAGAAATACCTTTGAAGTCCGAGGAAGGAATCTCTTTAGAAACAAGTTTTAGGTCCGATTTGTCATCCTGTATAAGCGCTGGGGCAATAGAACCATTAAAAATTTTAAAAGAAATTTATGCGTTTGCCGACAACCAGGAATACCCTCATATTCAAAATATAAAGCGTGGAATAGGCTGGAGACTGTTCGCTCGCCACTGCATGAAGTTGAATCCTAATATGGACACTGTCTCTATCGACAAAAGATTTGAATACATAAACTGGAGTGAAGATCAAACAAAGCTAGAACTGTGGAAGAATGGAATGACTGGATATCCGATAGTGGATGCCTCCATGAGGAAATTACTCCTCACCGGCAATATTGATAATAGAGCACGTATGATATGTGCCTCTTTTTTGGTGAAGCATCTATTAATTCATTGGACACATGGAGCTAATCACTTCAAAGATTATTTAGTTGATTTCGACCTCGCTGCTAATTCATTTAACTGGCAATGGGTAACTGGATGTGGCTTAAATTCAGCACCATATTTCAGGATTTTCAATCCGACGATTCAAGCAAAAAAGTTTGATCCAAAAGGCTGCTACATAAAGAAATGGATACCCGAGTTATCCAGCACGCCAATGGAGGCCATTCATGAACCTTGGCAATACCAAGGCCGCGGATCATCAAACGGGAAAAGTAAAAGGGTTGTAGATGATCTATACCCAAATCCCGTTGTGGATTTAAATGAAGCAAGAAAAAAGGCCTTATTTGAATATAAAAAGGGACTAAAATAGTCAAAATGGAAACTCAACATCTAAAAACGGTTCTATTAACGGGTGCAACTGGTTATATAGGTTCAAGGCTGCTAGTAAGGTTGTCAAAAGAGTCAATTAACGTCAGGTGTATCGCCCGAAATCCAGAATACCTTATGAATAAAAATAGCTTCCTTGACTTAGATATCAGGAAATGCGACCTGTTAGAAAAGAAAACAGTTAACAATCATTTTGAAGGCGTAGACGTTGCCTATTATTTAGTACATTCTTTAAATTCTGGTAAGGATTTCCGAGAAAAAGAATTGATATGCGCTAAGAATTTTCTAGAGGCGTGTGTAGCGAACAAGGTGAAGAAAATCGTTTATCTAGGAGGGTTAGCATCTGGGGAAGATGTTCTATCTCAACACTTAGATAGCAGAATGCAGGTCGGTAACGTATTGAGATCGTCGGACATACCTTGTTTAGAATTCCAAGCCTCAATAATAATTGGATCAGGAGGGCTTTCTTTCGAAATAATACAAAGTTTGGTCAAAAGATTGCCTGCAATGATAACTCCTAAATGGGTAAGTTCCCTTTCACAACCAATTGGCGTAGATGATGTCATTGAATATCTCGCCCAATCAATAAAGCTAGTCATGGAGACAGACCGAATAATACAAATAGGTGGCCCAGATCAAATTTCTTATAAAGAATTGATGAAGGAATTTGGCAGACAAGCTGGGTACAAAAGAGCCATGATATCCGTACCGGTTCTTACCCCAAGATTATCAAGTCTCTGGTTAGGCCTCGTGACGCCCGCATATGCACGTGCGGGAAGAAAGCTTATAGACAGCCTCACCAGTGACAGCATAGTTACTGATCGAGAGGGACAAAACCTCTTCAATATAAATCCTATCTCATACAGGGAAGCCATAAAATACGCAATTAAATCTGATGAAAAACATACAGGTCACAGTCGATGGTTTGACGCTTTATCTTCGGGTGGTAAAGGCTCTAATAAACCAGAAATTATTTATAAATACAAATTCGAAGATCACAGGAACGTCGAACTAGCGGCCACCAAAAAGGAAATTTTCAAAACCTTGAATAATATTGGAGGGCGAAACGGATGGTATTTCGCCAATTATCTGTGGAAAATACGAGGTTGGATCGACTTGGTACTTGGGGGAGTAGGCATGAGAAGAACTAGGATGTTTAGCGACAAGTTCGTCGTCGGTGACACGCTTGACTGGTGGAGGATTTCCAAAGTCATTGACCTCGCTATGGTAGAACTAACGGCGGAGATGAGACTACCAGGAAAAGCAACACTATCATTCACGTTGGATCAAACTGCAAATCAAACCAAACTTACACAAACAGCTTCATTCCATACTAATACTATTTTCGGGTGCTTATACTGGATAATGCTATATCCCCTTCACGCAGTTATCTTCAGAGGAATGCTGACCTCTATTAAAAAGAAAGCAATTAACAGAGTCCGTTAAATTCTCGAATTGCTCGTGTTTTTAAACTAGTTCAGATAGACGCACGCTAGTGCCTAACTCGGGGCATATATCTCCTATAGCATGTTCTCGGCCATCCTGGAAAGATTTATTCGCTGCATCACCAATTAACATCGACGCAGCTCCCTGTTGATGTCCGGCATTCCTACCTAAATGATCATCAACCTTAGAGTCAGCAAAAAGATAATCGAGCATTTGCGGATCAGCTCCCCCATGACCTCCTTCCGAAGATTCCACGATTTCCTCAGCCGCAGGCTCAAAAATTTTCTGTACGGTTATTTTAGATGACCATTGATCATTATCAGTATCGATTGCCCGACCTGCTTTATCTATACGAGTTCTTTGGCGATGTATCTCTTCATAGTGGAGTCGACCTCTATCTCCATGAAATGTCACAACAAATCCTTCCATAGATGAATACGCGACCAACGAATAACTTAAATGAACTCCACTTCTATATTTGACTATTAAACTCATGGTATCTTCAATACTTATCCCTTCACTAAAAACATCTTGATCCCTTCTATATCCATCATGTCGTTGAGCCTTCAAGTACAGCCCATCTAATTTGTTTGAAGACGCTAAATCTATGTTGAATGGATTAGAAGTCTCTTTACCGTCATCATAATTTCTGTCTTCTCCGTATATTTCTGATGGACCACTGTTGTTTCCATAAAAGGCTAGTTTACCGGCCCCATAGACCGTTGAAGGAACCGAATCTATCCACCAGTTTACCAAGTCGAAATGATGTGTAGCTTTGTGAATAATGAGTCCCCCAGACATTTCTCGACTCCGATGCCATCTTCTGAAGTAATCTGCTCCGTGATCGGTGTCGAGTAAATATTGAAGGCTCACATGGTGAATAGGGCCTATAGTGGAGTCTTGAAGAAGCTCTTTTACCCTACTCACCCCACTACCCCATCTATAATTAAAAGCAACCTTGACGTCCAACCCTGTCTCGTCAACAGCTTTTATAATCTCCCTGCAGTTAGCCCCGGAAGTCGTCATAGGTTTTTCGGTTATCACATTACACCCCAATCGCAAAGATCGAATTATGTATTCGTGGTGTAGAGCATCTACAGTCGTAACTATCACAAAATCAGGACGGGTAGTTAAAATCATATCGTCAAAATCCTGTGCCAAAAACCCCGGAGTTTCTCTATTGAATTTTTGACGAGCTATAAAATCTTGATAATATCGGATTCTCTGGGGATTCGTATCACATATACCGACCAGATCATGGTTAGCTCCGTATTTATTCGTGAGCGCCGATATAAAAAGTTCTGAACGTGATCCAGTTCCTACCAAAGCATATTTCATTTTCTATCCTTTCATCTATGAATATCTAGTGTTGGATTTCTGACGATGACCTCAATGTTTCAGCCGGCGAATATCTAGCGTAGAACCTATGCGCTACGACAAGAGAAAGAGAACAAAAAACAACAAGAAACACTATCAAAACTAAAACCGGACCCCAGGAGTAAACAAATTGAAACGGTGGCATGATTGTCTGTCCATTTTCGTGTTTGCCTAAAACCGGCATGATTAATTGACCGATAAATCCACCGATCCACAATCCAAACAATGAACCGATTAAAAGTACAGTGATAGATTCAACCCATTGGATTAAATTGATCGACTTTTTAGTCATCCCAAGATTTTCTAAGGCCCCAGATTGGCTAAGCCTCAATTTACAAATGTTTACAGTTCGAGTCCAAAAATATAAGGTCGTAAGGAATGCTAGAGATATCAGTGAAACGGTAAACAAAATTCTCCATCCAGCTGTCCTTAATGGATCTTGTGCAAAACCAGCTGTCATTTGGCCTTGATCATATAAATATTGAGTTTCAAAAGGCTTATATTTCAAAGAATTGATCGGAATATCGTCTCTAATTTCTGTTTCATCTACATCGATCCACATTTCACTAATATTTCCAGAATTCGCTATTGGATCTAGATTCAAATGGAATCTCAAAGTATCCAAATCAACCAAGACAAGATCATCAAAATTAGTATTTACAGTAGGGAAGTAATTTAATATCCCCATAACTTTAAAGTCCACAATAGTCCCTTCTAATTTCGCCAGAAAAGTATCTCCAACCTGATAATCTTGTGCCTGTGTCATATTCCTGCTTATCAAAGCTGGTACGCTACCTAATTTGGCCGAATGTCGAACGCCTTGGGTCTGATAAATACCCATTCTAGGCCATGAAAAATATAATGACTTTTCTAGTTGATCTTCAGACACAATGACAGCTTCAGGAGGTGTTGACCCCAACATTTCAATCCACTGATGCTCATCCGAAAAATCTTCAACAACTATGGTATCAACGCTACTTCCTCCATCGGGCAACTTATTCACCACCGTGGAGGATATAGATTCCAGAGATATTCCGCCTCTCTCCATACCTTCAACTTGAGAGTCACTACTGAATCCGATTGACATCAGGCTATAAGGCCTGTATTCCTTCGCAAGTGGCTTCAACGGTGAGTACAATGTCATCCATTCAGGTTCCCGTAAATTACCGAGATAGTCTGACATGCCCAACCACCCAACTCTGTGAGTATAGAATCTACCCGCTGCATCGATAAGTTTTACATGGACCTGAACATGTGGCATAGGCTTATCAGGCTTTATGTTCAAAGCTATCGTCCTGCCGTCGTCAGGCAATTCCAATCCTGATTCCCTGCTGGCCTTCAATAAATCTTTAATCGATTCTAAGCTGCCTTCGAAAAAATCTTCCCGAATTAATGAAACAACGTCAGTTTTTTCTATATCTATTGCCATCACTTCATATGGATTTAACGATGGATTATCAACGTCATAAGCGGTCTCTCTATACACCGGTGTCACATCATATATCCAAGGTAAATCCGTATAATTCTGTTCAGCTGAACTTGAAAATCTGCTTTCCTCGAGCACTACTCCCTCTAATCTAACGTCACTACCAACTTGATAGCTTATCTGTTCCTTTTCATTTACTTCGAGTGTCTTGATAAAACTGACTGAAACAACCGATATTGCAACCGTCACCGAAACCATTAATAAAACCCCGGAATAATTTCCGGGAGCTCTTAACAAAAACTTCAGTGCAAGAGCAATAGAGGGGCTAAGATTTTTGGAAAAAATCAAATCAATCGGCAATAAAATTATTGGCAACAGTCGTGAAGATAATACGCTAGCAATTATCAAAAAAATAATTGGGACAAAAACCCCTAAAACTCCTCCCAAATTAGAATCTCCACCCAACGAGGTCCATATAGGATTATCCAATCCACCACTTGTCCAAAATGCTAAAAGAAGTACAAAAATAATTGCATTTGATGGAGTAAATAAAATACTCAAAACACGACTATTCTCAGCTCTGTCAAAAATTGAAACAGATCTATCCTCCAAAAATCCTTTAGAAATCAGCCGTATGGCCAGTATCAGGAACCCAAAAAGCGCCGCACTTCCACTCGCCAACCAAGTCTGTTGGGTAAAATATAAACCGATAGGAATATCACTGAAAAGATCCCCCAATCCCAATATAAAAGCCACAATTTTAAACATTACATAAGACCCAATGGGACCAAATACTGCCGCAATAAAGCAACTCAATAAGATGGGCAAAGAGATAACTAGCATAGGCATAAAACGCCCTGAACCCCTTAATCTCAGAAGATCATAGTAAGCAGATTGACGTTCATACAAAATGTTCGTAACCGAAAACACATATATGAAGGTAAAAACAACGAACAAAAAAAGCAAAGTAGACATTGACACCTTAGAATCAATCAACTTTCCTCTGAAATCATTAAGGACATTAAGAAGTGAAGTTTTAAGGCTGGCAGTTGGGTATTTAATGGTTAATTCGTTGTGGATGGAAATTATCTCATCGACGAACAGTTCAAATGTTTCTGCGCGAATCACATCTCTCGATATCATCATCTTGGAAACATAAGATGACTTAAATACAAATTTTTCGTTAGAACCAACATTGAAATAAGTGTCTTTGGAAATCAAGAACGGTAAAGTGGCGACAGTTTCAGTATTACCGGACATAAGGTTTTCGTCATACATAACCCAAAACGGATCCGTTGATTCGACGGACCGGTAAATTCCTGAAACCTTTACTTGAATCATGGCCCCAGATTGCGTTTCAAGAAAAATTTCGTCGTCCACTGAAATCGCAAATTTCACAGCGTCGCCATTACTGATTAGACCTTCAATCGAAATCCCATCTTCAATTTCAACGAATCCCGATGAGGGATACTTGCCAATAAGACTAAGGTGTTCTTCACCAAGATCAGAATCCGAAGAGAAAAGAAATGATCTTCGATCTTTGATCTTGCTTGAAGATTCCTCCTTGAAATTCAGTGTTTCAGAGCGAACAGCCCATGATTTCTGTTGAACCAAACCCTCCGATTTTGAATCGATTATAGAGAGTATTTCATTCTTGAGATCACTAAAAAAAAGTAAATTAGTCGGAACCTCAGTAACCATCAATGCAACGTTAGGATTATCTTGTCCAGAAGTATCCAGTAACTCTGAAAGTGATGCCTCCCTTAAAGTGCCCCAAAGAACTACTGCAGTTGCAGATAAAACAGCTGACACCATAAGCCCAATGGCAATCAATGCAACCAGGCCCCCATTGAAGCGTGTCCATTTTAGGACCAGGGGAAAAAGGGGGAACATCTTAGACACTTCCCTAGGCCTCTAAATCAAACCTGAAAGAAGACGTATGCAGATTCCTCATTTTTAAATAAGTGAAAGTTGCGCGAACCGTAAGAGACAAAAATACCAAGCAAAAAGTTATTACAGCGATGTTGATCCAAGAACTATATACCCCATCAAAAAGCAACCCAGTATCGACAGGAATCCCTAATCCTTTGACTATTGAAGGCAGAGTAATATGAGTGAGTAACATAGCTGATACGACTCCAAATGATATCCCCAAAATCCCGTTAAATATCCCTTCTATAATTTTTTGTAAAACAGCTGAGATCTTATTGAAACCCAGAGAATGCATTACGAAAACACTGACCTTGTTTTGATTAAAATCCCTTATCTCATAGAGCAAACTAAAAACGCAAACAACGAAAAAACTGATTATGATTGCCATTAACCCTTGAAATTTCCAACCTTTTAATTGAAGCTCTGCGAATGGAGAAAGCGACCTTATAACGTCATTTTTCGTGATAACAACTGTCCCTGAAGACAATGCACCATCAATGATTTCCTTGTTGTAAACAGTGTCTTTTACGAGTTTTATAACAATTTCATTAGGACCGAAAGTTCTGAAATTATTTGTATCCCATGAATTTAAATGTGATCCCACAACTTCTATGTTCGCAAATATAAACCCTCTTGATGAGTCCGACGTCCCCGGCATTTTAGCGATCGTACCTATTCTATTCACATTTAAATTTCTTCCTTCTAAATTTATTGTGAAGTTATTCCCAAGATTAGGATGAGATTCTAAAAATGATCTGGACGACAAAACTGAAATGCGTTTTTCATGGCCTGAAAAATACAGACCCGCCACCGCTTCTTCTCTTCCCTTAAGGAATCTGTATGTAACATAGTCGTTTTGCCCTGATATATCTTGTAATTTACTTGTTTCCAATAAATTGTTCTCGGACAATGGTACCCAACGTGAGAAACCTTCAAGAAAATAAGAACCTCCTAAATTGTCTTCCTTAGAACTTAGGCGCATTTCTTTTATTTCAATACTTCCTTCTATTCCAGCTATTCGAGTAAGAAAATCAACTTTCAAACCAGCTATGAAATGATTACCGTCCAAAAAGCCCTGAGGGATTTTCGTAGATAAATGTACCCATTTTTTCTCATATATCTTCCCTATTTCGACAAAGTGATAGTCGTTTGTCAGTTTATTTTTAATTACCAAGGAAGCATCAATAGGTGGGGAATTCTCAGATAATCTACTGACGAAATGAAAAACTTGATCCTTTTCCGTCAATGCAATGGTTTTAGAAATTGTCTGATTTAAAGCCTTGCTTATCTCTGACATATCAGACTTTTGATTATTATTCAAAACTTCCTTGAAGGATTCTGGATCAACAGACACAAACTCAAATTGTTCTTTAGGGTCATATATCTTGGTATTGCCATCCTGCACATTTGCATCTGACACGTGCAAGGCCGAAACACTTTTAACAAAATCAATTTGTTGGACAGCGATAGAATTGGTTTCCACTAATTCAGTACTCTTAAAACCTTTAACCCTCACATCTGACCCTACGATATTTTCAGATGTACGAAGAAAGTAAGAATCTAATCCATTTGAAATCACTACTGTAAAGGTAACGATTCCGGTCAGAAGGGCCAACATAAAAACGGGCAACCCTCCATGAGTAACATCTCTAGATAATCTTATTAAAGCAGAGTGAAAAGGGGAAAACCCATTAACCATATAGAAAAGCGCGTGAATGCCCGTGTAAATCATTTTACTCAAAATCAATCCTAGAAATGAGACTAGAATCAATAGTAATGAAGGCGCAGCAAATATGATTGAGTCTTTTCTGAAATCAACACCATCAGCATTTGTGTTTAAAAGGGCTTCTTTTAGCAGCAGACCAAGTAGGACAGCGACGACACTCGCCAGAGCTCCCGCCGCCATATAAGCCTTAATGTTTCTTATCCCACCTGAAGAAGTCCGGGACGACCGAATAATATTCATTTTTGAACAAAGAAAAAACACAACCAGGATGAGAGCTATGAAATAACAACTAAAAAACACACCAATTAATCCTAGGGATTGCAGAAATCCAGCCCTAAGGACTACAAGCCACTGTCCAAAATCACCGGTATCAATAGTTAAAATTGTAAAGAGCGAAAGACCCATACCAACAAATAAGCCAAACACAGCAGTTATTGGAAGGAATACCAAAAACTCTAGAGAATAAAAACGTACCAGCCTAAGAACCCCAAACCCTCTTTGCCGCATAACTCTAATATCTCTAATGTTTTCTCGAAGAACATTCCATAAAACCATAGTAGTAACGGCTAAAAAAGAGGTTACCAGAGATATCGAAACCATAATAATTGGAGCAAATGCAGTACCTGAACGAGAATCAGACTCCAATGCCATCTGTCGTAGTCCAGAAATCACATTAGCTCCAGAGTATAATTCTGCCAGTCCTAATTCCAATTCTCTAATTCTGTCAATAGTCTGAGCTGGACTCACATAGGCCGCTTTATCAAGATCCAGATTAACATTCCAGAATATTTTCCCCTTTCTTTCTAAAAAATGAGTATTTATGGCTTTTGAGAAATCTTTTTCTCTCATAAGAATAGGCACCACAGGTGTACTAACCTGGTCATCTAACTCTAAGATCTCCATCAACTCGGGGAAGCGCAAAGTTGAAGCCCCAACCTTCATTTGCAATATCCCTGTGACCGTACAATAAATTCCATAAACTCCATCTACGTTGGGGGTTATATAAAGAGAATCTCCTACATTTTTTTGCGTGTACTTGGAAATCTCTTTACCAATTGCGCATTCGTAAGGACTTCCTGCAACATTATCTAGATCAGATTCCTGAGGGAATCTGCCATCTACAACGTCTGTGAACAGGTCAATTTGATCCGAGGTGTAAACCGTTGAAAAGTTATATTTGTAGCGACTTGGTAATACATACCGCTTTGGCAATTTTTCCGCTGCAACAGGGTCAATCAAGAACCGGTGCTGAACATTCACATTTTTGCCATTAACAAATCCGATTTCCAAAGAGTCAGACACACTCACAATTCCCACCACGTCGACCCTAATGCTGTCCCGATTACCGAGGTAATTTGCAGATGCTTGGTTAGATTTAGGAACCTTGGAATCCAAAGACTCTGCCAATTCAAAAACATTCTCCGAATCATTAGACATTAAATTAAAAAAGAATTCCCCTCTCCTGCGGCCGAAAATCGTCCTGTAGTCTCCTATCTCCGCATTAGAGAATTTCAAGCCTTGTACTATGCTTATAAAA
Organism: uncultured Dehalococcoidia bacterium; assembly: GCA_964500645.1. Lineage (GTDB taxonomy): Bacteria > Chloroflexota > Dehalococcoidia > Lucifugimonadales > UBA826 > CAYFIW01. Next base: position 38,842 of record CAZCOH010000006.1, on the reverse strand, counting down.
CTGACCAGGTTGCCATCTTCATCTAAAGGTCTAATTCCAAGTTCTTCCAATTTTTGATAGGCCTTGTTAGATCTCGATTTGAGACTCTCAAGACTAATCCTAAGATATTCACTTGTGCCAGAGACCACTCGGGCTTCTTGTACATCGGCAAGACTGTCTACAATGAAAGTGTCACCTATTTCAATTTTCGGTGCATTAATGTCCTCATTATTGACCACTAGAGCGACCTCAACCCTAGGCAACGCATAAAGGCTATCGTCTCTCAAAACTTCATGACCTGGAAATGCTCCATCAATGAGCGAATAAACCTCCTTGTATCCATATATATTTTCAAGCTTGATTTTGAGTTCTTCATCAGTCTGAGCGACTCTCATTACTAAAGAGGGTTGATCGGGAAAAGTAGCCTGCGGATCAAGATACCAGTTCTCACTCTTAATAGAGGTCCTAACATCACTGTATAAATCCTGAAGGGTTCCTGACAAAAGCTTGTGAAGGTCCTCGGGTGGACTGTAGGAGTCAACGGCACCAAAAGGCACATGATTCGCACTCAATAAAATTGAATCGGCCTGAACCCCTGCCCCTTTCACCTGATCCGTAAAACCTACTCGAGAGAAAATTTCTCTCTGGTAGGGAATTGATGACAGTAAACCAGAGATTAGTGTAAGCAACAAAAATACCAACAGATGAGTCTTCCAGTACTCTTGGTATCTTCTTTTTAAAAATGAGAACATTTGTTGATTATAAAATCCTGACTAAAGTAATGATTTTTATGTCGGTAATTAAACTTCCCTATTGACATATTCAATCATAATTCTTTAACATCCCCATCCAATGCGCCATGCAATGTGGCGTTAAAGCCGTTTAATATGAGGAGAAATTGTATGCGAAAAGGATTGATGTCCATAGTCTTGGCTATCTTCCTGGGAGCCTTTTTCGTCGCATGTTCCGGAGAGACCGAGATAGTAACGGTCGAAAAGGAAGTTGTGGTCGAGAAAGAAGTTGTAAAAGAAGTCCCAGTAGAGAAGGTTGTCGAAAAGATTGTGACCGAAAAAGGCGAAGTAATTGAAGTCGTCAAAGAGGTCGTAGTCGAGAAAGAAGTAATTAAAATTGAGCAGGTTCAAGTACCCGTAGATAGGGTCGTTGAAGTACCTGTTGTAGTTGAAGTAGAGAAGGTTTTCTCCTCGTATGGCGAAGCTCCTCAATTGACACAGCTCGTCCAGGGTGGAGTTCTTCCTCCTGTTGAAGAGAGGTTACCCGAGCAGCCTATGGTGATACCAACGTTTGGTCAAACTGGAAGCTATGGAGGAACACTCCGACGTTTCTACATCGGCCCAGCTGACGGATGTAACTTCTTCAGGCTTTCTAGGGCTTCTCTGGTCAGGTACGCTACGGATGGATTCTCGTTCGTTCCGTCTGTTGCCAGAGGATGGGAAGTTAACGACGATGGAAGTGAATGGACATTCTTCCTCAGGGAAGGCATGAAGTGGTCCGATGGTGATGACTTCAACGCTGATGACTTCATGTGGCAATACAATGACGTCATCATGAATACAGACCTGACAGCAGGCCCACCTCCATTCCTCGCGAGCGGAGACGGGTTCGGCTCTATGGCTAAGGTGGACGATACGACAATCAAGTTCATCTTTCCGAATCCAAACTATCTATTCCTAGAAACAGTTGCTCAGGCTGACGAAGCCTGCTACGGCTCTACTAGAAATACAACGTTTGCACCTGAGCATTACATGAGGCAATTCCACATCGACACCAACCCTAATGTGGGTGAACTTGCAAAGTCCGAAGGTTTCGATGACTGGTTGCAGTTATATGACGACAAAGCGTCTTACAACAACAACCCGGACAAGCCTGCAATCACACCATGGCACTTTGAATCTGTGTTAGGTGACGCTGTTGTGAGAGCTGAAAGGAACCCATACTTCTGGGCAGTAGACCCAGACGGTAATCAGCTTCCTTACATAGATGCACACACTTATACACTTGTTGAAAGCCCATCAGTCGGGGGATTAAAAGCCCTCCAGGGTGAAATTGACTTCCAGGGTCGACACATCCAGTTACCTGACTACCCCGTCTTAAAAGAAGGCGAGGAAAAAGGTGGATATGACCTCATAACCTGGGAATCATCTAATGGAGCTGACGTAGCATTCTGGCCCAACATGAGCTACCCCGGTGTAACAGGAGAAGCTCTTAGAATCGCTGAAGTACGACAAGCTATGTCTCTTGCTATCGATAGAGACGCAATTAATGACATAAGCTTCCTTGGACTAGGCATACCACGGCAAGGAGTACCTGGACCTGGCCACGATCACTATCCTGGTGATGCAATCGCCCAGCTCAGGGTCGCACAAGACGTGGATGCAGCCAATGCATTGCTAGACAGCGTGCTACCAGACAAGGACGGAGACGGATACAGGACCCTCAACGGAGAGAAGATTGTCATCACAATTGGGGTGACTGCTGCGTTTGGTCCTTGGCCAGACATTGCTGAGCAGGTATCAGGATATTGGAACGACGTTGGACTTGGTACAGACTTACAGGTAATGACCAGAAGTCTTGTGTTCTCCAAGAAAGCTGCTAACGAACTAGCAGTGTTTGTCTGGAATGAAGACACTTCTGGCTGGACATTCACTAGCACAACTAAGAGAACTGTAGCCCTCGGACATCCGGACTGCTACCCCGCTCCCCTCGTTTGCGAGTGGGTACGAACTGGCGGTGAATCAGGTCTAGACCCATACTCGGTCGGCCTGGGAGGTCACTACGAATGGAGCATGAAGCACAACTTAGGTGCAACTCTTCCGAAAGAAGAGGCAGATGCTCTAGCTCGAGAACTATATACAGAGCTTGTTCAGGAGCAATACGCTATTGGTATCGTTGGACTTAGTCCTATGGTCCAGGGTGTAATTGTGAAAAACAGTAACCTTAACAACGTTCCTGACAAAGCTGGAAATGACTGGCCTCTAAGAACGCCTAACACAGGCTTCCCAGAGCAGTGGTACTTTAGCAAGTAAACCACACCCAGTCACATTAAGACCTACCAGTTGGCTCCCCTCTTACAGGGGGGGGGTCGACTGGTAGTAATTTTTTGGCCTTGGGGTTTTTTGTAGAATAAACTTCAGAGCCTTTAATTTTTCAAGGTATAAGAAGTGGCAAATAACATATGCTTCAATTTTTAGTACGCAGGTTAGGTCTTTTTATACCGATGCTATTCGTAATGTCGATAGTGTCATTTGCCATTATCCAGGCGCCACCTGGAGACTTTTTAACCGACTATATCGCCCAACTCGCGTCAGCCGGAGAGATGGTTGACGAATCCGAAATACTGGCACTCAAAAAACGATATGGTCTTGATCAGCCCATATACGTTCAATATTACAAATGGGCTAGTGGATTCTTTACCTGGGATCTAGGTCTTTCCATTGAATTCCGCAGGCCTGTTACTGATCTGGTTAATGATAGATTAGCTATGACGTTGGCCCTTGGATTGTTCACCATTGTATTCACATGGACTATGGCGATCCCAATAGGCATAATCTCCGCCTGGAAACAATATTCCTTCATTGACTATTTTTTCACCGTACTATCATATTTTGGGGTTGGCACACCGAATTTCCTACTTGCCCTGGTTATAATGTTTTTTGTTTATGACTGGTTCGGATGGAGAATTACTGGACTTTTCTCATCAGAATACATGGATCAAGGCTGGTCATTCGGAAAATTCATAGACATGTTGAAACACATTTGGGTGCCGATGATTATACTCGGCACAGACGGAGCGGCTCGCTTCACAAGAATTGTGAGAGCTAATCTTCTTGATGAATTGTCGAGACCATACGTTGAAACTGCCAGAGCTAAAGGTTTGCCGGAATGGAAGGTTCTACTGAAATATCCTGTTAGGTTGGCCCTCAACCCGTTTGTCAGTTCCGCAGGGCTTGAACTACCAAGGTTGATATCAGGTAGCCTCATAGTCGCAACAGTAATGAGTCTTCCTACTTTAGGACCATTACTACTCAGAGCTCTTCTATCACAGGACATGTACATGGCGGGTTCTATCGTTATGATACTCACGGTGTTAACGCTTCTAGGAGTCTTAATTTCTGACATCATACTTGCCCTCATGGACCCTAGAATCAGGATGGGGGGCTAATATGTCAGAAGACCAAAAACCACTGTCATCATTAGCAGACAGTCTTGAGGAAGCTCGTCCTACTCCTACCAATCTAGAAGAATCGGAATTGTTTGTCGCCGGTCAATGGCAATTAATGTGGTGGAGGTTTAGACGACATAAGTTAGCACTCATCGCGACTTCTGTGGTTGTGTTCTTCTACCTGATTTGTCTGATGCCTGAATTTTTGTCAGTACACGAACCCAGGTCAGAAGAATCTACAAGAGCCTATATACCGCCGCAAGGAATACATTTCTTTGATGGTTGGAAGCCCCAGTTACCTTATGTCTATGGCCTTAAGGGAGAACGCAACCTGGAAACAAGGGCAATGGAATGGAAGGCTGACAAAGAAGTAAAACGTACCATCAAATACTTCACTGATGGACACGAATACAAATGGTTTGGATTGATTTCATCAAACACTCACTTGTTTGGTCTCGATTACGAGGTTGGGAAAAAAGATCCCATACCACTATATATCTTCGGCTCAGACCGAATGGGAAGGGATGTCTGGTCCCGTATTATGTACGGAACCAGAGTCTCAATGTCCATCGGACTAGTTGCCGTGGTTTTGATGATGTTCTTGGGCATTCTACTTGGAGGTCTTTCTGGCCTTCGGGGAGGTATGACCGACCTGATTATACAAAGGATAATCGAATTTCTGCGTGCGATCCCTACCATACCCCTATGGTTGGCGTTAGCAGCAGCTGTACCGGCCGACTGGGGAGTATTGAAAATATACTTTGCAATAACAATAATCATATCTCTAATAGAATGGACCAGGCTCGCCAGAGAAGTCAGAGGCCGATTTTTGTCCATGAGAGAAGAAGATTTTGTAGTTGCGTCGAGACTGTATGGCAGTAGTGAAATAAGGATCATATTTAGGCAGATGCTTCCCTCTTTCTACAGCCATATCATAGCTTCCACAACTTTAGCGATCCCTGCCATCATACTTTCAGAAACCGCTCTTAGTTTCCTTGGACTAGGCATCAGGCCCCCTGCAATAAGCTGGGGAGTACTGTTGTTCGAAGCACAAACGTTACAAGCGGTAGCAAAAGCAGGCTGGTTAATGATACCTGGATTGTTTGTCCTGGTTTCTATATTGTGTATGAACTTTATGGGAGATGGCTTGAGAGATGCAGCGGACCCATACGCGTAGGATTATACGTATATATCGTAGTTTCTAGAGATATAAAATTAGTATTAATATTTCCAGAATAATAACTGTTCGTTAAACTTTGTTTCCGTCACTTAGAGGGCTCTCTAATTTCTGTGATCGTATTGACAGGAAGATCGTAAAGAGTTTGTTGAAGCCCGCTAGGCCAAACAATAACAACCTCTGACACTTCTTCGGCTAGTCCCAAGCCAAAATGTTGATCAAGACTACTCATAGAAAGAAAACTAGAACTAGCGGTAATCTCTGACACTTGGGTTGTTAATTCCCCGTCTAGATTAAGGTCAGCACTGACAAAAATTTTCGCACCTATTGCATCTGAATTTGTCATCCCTACGCCCCCTCCTATCAATCTAAATTGCACCCAATTGTGATCCCCACCTGGGTTTATCCAAGTGAAAATCGGGCCGGGTTTGATGTCTAATTCCCCAGACTCTCCCTGATATTCTCCCTTACTATTAGTGGCCACAATATCGACATAGCCATCTTGATTTATATCTCCGACAGCCAATCCTTTTCCGTTTTCGTGGAATCTGACATCTAGTCTCTGTTTATTTCGGTCGAATTGGGAATCGCTTGGATTAGTTACTGAATAGTCGACATCCATAATGGCTAGTAGATGTGTCTCTACAGTGATGTCTTCGAAAGTTCCATTTCCTTTATTTCTAAGCATCCTCCCAGCAGAAGGAAATGCTTTACCAAGTCTGGATTCTCCCCGTCCAAGTGCAGATCCTAGCCAGTACAAGTCCTGGTCACCATCATTTTCGATATCCAGAAAAGATGTCCCGAATCCAAAATCATACGCCGCTAGGCCGGTCGGTACCTGCCACTCATAAAGAATTCTGAGAGGATCTAGAGAATAAGGCGGAATCACGGAGCTTGGTGAAACCATTGTTGAAGCCGCAACATCAACATATGACCCTATTACCCCAAATGACTGCGCATAACGGAGTCCATTATTTTTCAATAAAAAATGATCACAGGTACCCCATTCATATCTTTGTACGAACGCACAATCCCTACTTCCTTCAAAAGGCTGCGGTCTCGTCTTGGGATGATATCCAATGTTAGTTACAAATACGTCCAGATCTTCGTCCAGATCGTAATCCCCTACAGCAAATCCCATCCAAGACCCTACTTTATCAATACCCATAGCCCTTTCAACAGGAACAAACTTTAAATCGTTACCGGATGTGTCATTACGATATACCTGCAATTTGCCGCCATCTTCAGCAGTCCAAAGATCCATATCAAGATCATCATCAAAGTCATGAAATAAAACTGCCCAGGTCACGGTCTTATCACCACGTACATTGGCTTCTAATGCAACCTCCGAGAATTTCATATCGCCTTGATTCAAATACAAAACATTTAGATTACCATTCGTCGGTTCATCAATATGGAAGGTATCCATATCCTGTCGATTAGCAACATAGATATCTACCAGTCCATCATTATTAACATCCGCACATCCAACGCTTGATCCAGTCCTTAAGTTTGCTTCGTCACCTACCGCTGCATCCGTTACGTCCACAAACTTGGTGCCACCAATGTTATGGAATATCCTGTCCGAATGGACATCTCTTAAGTCTTTATCCGTGAGAGCGTCTTTATAATTTTTACCGTCTCCTATCCTACCCTGAGACGCTACGTAGAGATCCTGAAATCCGTCATTGTCCATATCACACGCCACGGCCCCCGTTGAACCACTTTTAGGAGAATCAACGCCAAGTGATGTAGCCTGTTCAGAAAATTTCCCGTCTCCTAGATTAGCAAACAAAAGATTAGGATGTCCTTCCGCTTGTGTGAAAAATAAATCTTGATCACCATCCCTGTCATAATCAAAGATTACAACTCCGGGAAGATCATTCTCCAGATGAGGAACTAGTCCACTGCTTGCGGAAGCAGATATATTGGTGAACGGTTTGATCATACTTTTTGGTATTTCCAGATTTACCGCTGTAGATTTCTCAATAGCATTCTTTACATCTCCTTCTCCATCGTCATCTGGGAACGATATTGGCTCAAGTTTAGCTCCGGCTGGCACCCGGGGCGCCGGAGGCGCTGTATCTATTGGGACAGACGCGGACGCTGAATAATTCTCTCTAAAAGTGAAATTTCTGTCTTCTTCTAAAATTGAAGTGACGAAAAGTAGCACCAATCCCCCAACTACACCAAGGCCCCACGTTGAAATAAAAAGTGTTATTACTCCTCTTTTTGGCATAACCTTGGAAAGTCCCCAAAAGGTTATAGGGCCGCCTGCGGCGGCAGTAAAAAGAAGAGCCCCCGCTGGAGCCGTTCCCATACCAGCAAGTAACATAGCCGCTACGAGAGGTATTTCAAACATCAACGGCACATTTATCAATACCCCTATCGTCGATGCGACTATAACTCCAAGCACATCATCGCCTATCCAGGTAGTAACCGTTTGTGGACTGATCCACTGAATGACAAACCCACTAGCAAACCCAGCAATCACCATAAGTGGACCTAGTCTCAGGAAATATCCGATAGTCGCTCTTACAAATTGCAGGGAAGCTGTATAAAGAGATTCTCTCCATGTAACTTCATCAGGTAATTCATTTAATTCTGAGTTAAGTGTGTTGTCAAAAGGTTGATCTCCCGTATCAGATGAGTTTTCTTTTCGAGATACCCAGGCAACAAGAGGGCCAAGAAAAAGAGATCCTATGACACTCAACGATATTCTGGTTATGCTAATTGTTGGGGCAAACGCAATGGCAGCCATTACCAAAGCCAACAAATTCAGTGTCGAAGAACTTTGGGTTATGGCTACAGTAGTTTCAAGGCTAGATCCAGTTCTTCTAAAGCCATTAGCAATTGGAACAATACAGGCAGAACAAAGATTGACAACCGGGCCTATAACCACCCCCCTAAGTACTCCTCTAAATCCGGTTCCGAAAAACCTCTCCCTTCTATCAGGAGGGAAAATAAATGCTTCAGTAAGCCCTGCCATCACAAATGCAAATAACATTCCTATCGAAACGTTCTTCAAATACTCCAGCGAAAATTCCCACCAGCGTTCCAATAAAGGGCGGTGTTCTAAATCTTCAATACAAAACCCCTGGAAACACTGTGCTCCAGGAGACACGGCTATAGCCAGATCTGCGTCAATGGTGTCTATTTTGGGAAACCTATTGAGCAAAAGAAAGGCTGCCAAAATAATCAGAATGACTATGCCGCCAACTAACCTTCGTTTTTTTATATCTGTATCAAATGTAAAATAACCCAAGTCACAAAAACTCTTTATTACAATTGTCTAACCAAGACTACAAATTAATCTTCAAATTTCGATCTCTCATCACATTGTAGAAATCAACACCTCAGTTGCAGCATAGATGATACAATCGACGCCTCTGGTATTACGATACTTATTTGGTGTAGCATACGGGCTCTTTCTACGATGCTTACTTTGTGTAGCATACGGGATTTTTCAAGGTTGGTGGAACACTAATGACTACGGAACAAGAAAAACTTCTTGAAGTTGATAAGCTTAAGACTCACTTCTTTCTAGAAGAAGGAACTGTGCGTGCGGTAGACGGCGTTAGCTTTTCTATATCTAGACAGGAAGTGGTAGGTATTGTTGGAGAAAGTGGTTGTGGGAAAAGTGTTCTCGCTCGCTCCATTATGGGTATAGTTCAACCTCCTGGTGAAACTATAGAAGGAGACCTGCGTTATTACCCAAAAGACGAAGACGGGTTGGATCTTCTATCACTGGGCCAAAATAGCAAAATGATGAGAGAAATCAGGGGAGGACAAATCTCCATGGTTTTTCAGGAACCGATGGTGTCCTTCAGCCCCGTCCACACAATCGGAGATCAAATAACTGAAGCCATATTGCTCCACAGTGACGTAACAAAACAGGAAGCAAGAGAGCAGGTAATTGACCTGCTAGAAAAAGTTGGAATACCAAACGCAGAGCAACGGATAGACGAATATTCATTCAGACTGAGCGGTGGAATGAGACAGAGAGCCATGATTGCACTCGCACTTGCATGCAATCCTGGCCTTTTGATTGCAGACGAACCTACAACCGCTTTGGATGTAACTACTCAGGCCCAGATTCTTCAGCTAATGAAGGACCTACAAGTTGAGTTCGGAATGGGTATGATGCTGATAACACACAACCTTGGAGTTGTTGCCCAGATGGCGGACAAGATCATTGTCATGTATTTGGGAAAGATCGTTGAAATGGCAGATACTAAAACTCTCTTCAACGACCCAAAACATCCATATACCCAGGAATTACTTAGATCTATTCCTAAACTAAGCAGGGAAAGATCCACAGAAAGGCTTAATGCCATAAACGGCAGCGTTCCCCCTCCTTTTGCAAGGCCAGGTGGTTGTACATTCCATCCAAGATGTCCCCAGGCAATGATGGGCAAGTGTGATGTTATAGAACCGACGCAAATGGAATTGGAAGATGGACGAATAGTATCTTGCCTTTTGTATGAAGAAAATTAACAAATATCCATAAAAAGTTAATAAATAAGTGAGCAACTTGGTAGCCGAAACAGAATCGTCAAAAAATATTCTTGAAGTAAACAATCTGAGGGTACATTTCCCTATTACTAGTGGGTTCCTTAGGAGAACGACTGGTCATGTTAAGGCGGTAGATGACGTCAGCTTCTCAGTGATTGAAGGAGAGACATTAGGCATTGTTGGGGAAAGTGGTTGTGGCAAAACAACCACTGGACGCGCGATTATGAGGGCAGTTGACCCAACTTCTGGAGATGTGATGTTCCAGAAAAGAGATGGTGACGTCGTAAATGTAGCGACTTTGCCATCAAGCGAACTCAAAAATGTAAGGGAAGAAATGCAAATAGTATTTCAAGACCCTTTTGCATCTCTGAATCCCAGAATGACAGTTTTTGACATAGTTGCAGATCCTCTAAGAGTAAACAACGTAGCTTCAGGCCAAGAATTAGAAGACACCGTGAGTCAACTATTACGAACGGTGGGATTGGCACCTGAACTATCCCGAAGGTATCCTCATGCATTCAGCGGAGGACAAAGACAGAGAATTGGTTTTGCCAGATCATTAATAATGAATCCACGGCTGGTCATTGCGGACGAGCCTGTCTCAGCTCTTGATGTCTCTGTACAGGCACAAATACTTAACCTCATGCAAGATTTACAGTCTAACCTCGGGTTGACATATGTATTCATAAGTCATGACCTGAGCGTGGTTCAATATATTTGTCACAGAGTGGCTGTGATGTATGTAGGTAAAATAGTTGAACTCGCACCTACTGAAAAACTATTTACCGAACCAAAACATCCCTACACACAGGCTTTGCTAGACGCTATCCCAATAGCAAATCCTAATGTAGAAAGTGGAAATAGGGTATTGGAAGGCGAGGTTGCAGACCCTTCAAATCCACCCACCGGGTGTTATTTCCATCCGAGATGCCCTTTTGCAGAGGAAAAATGTAAAACTGAAGATCCCCCTTTCAAGGCAGTGGGAGACGGCAGTTTTGCAAAATGCCATTTTGCCGGAGAAATCGATTTAGCCGGTGTGGCAGACGCTTAATAATAAGGTTTATTTAATTTAACTCTAACTTTATACAAAAATGCAGGAAACGAATTCCAACGCAATAGAACGCCTACAAGCTTATAAGCTAGAAGTTTTGAAACTACGGCTAGTCATATTGCCAATAATGTTTTCCTTGGGAATCTCCCTAGTCTTTATCATCGCCCTTACTAGGGTTAACGAATTAATATATACCCCTGTTCATCTCCCATTGAGGTCAGCAATATTCTTCGGTTTTGCAGGTGGTGTCGGGGGGATTATTATTGGTCATTTACTAGTTCAGTGGATTAGCCGAAATTCCGACAATGACAGAGGTAAAGTCTTTTGGGTCATTGTGTTTTTCTCAGTAACAATAGGCCTACCATTAATCACAGGAGCGATGCTGCCATTAGCCGTTTACTTCATGGGAGTCTCTGCAAGTAATTTTGGAACCATTGAGGCTATTGTGGATGGCTTTTTCAGGGCACTGATCCTTGTACCCAGAACAGTAATAATTACCGGTGCAACTGGGTTATTCGCCGGGGCATTAGTATCTGCAATATTCTGTATTTTGATCGCAAGTTATGATAAATTTTGTCTTCGAAAGGTGGGGACTATTAACAGTTTAGTTGCAGCAAGTATCGTATCTGTAGCTATTCTGGTAATAACACGGACAACACCTGCAGATGTACTTTCAAAGTTAGGCTGAATACAAAACACTACTTAAGTGATAAAGGCTATGATGTTGAACATCATAGGACGATAGGAGGAATGTCAAATGAAGTCTGACAGAGCCCAAGTTGCCCATCTGATGAGAAGAGCCGGTTTTGGAGCAACCCCATCTGAACTGGACTATTTCACACAAAACAGGACCTACGAAAGCATCGTAGAAGAACTCGTGAACCCAGAAAATACCGAGGAGATAGATGACAGATTCATAAATAGATACTACTCGGGTGAAGGTGTTCCGCCATATGTTGGAAAATGGCTTTTTAGAATGATCAATACAAAGAGACCACTAGAAGAAAAAATGGCCCTATTCCTCCACCATATATTCCCTGTCGCATGGGGGAAAAGTGAACATGGACCATCAATATTTACAGAGATTGATATGTTTAGACGAGTTGGACTAAGCAATTTTAGAAATATACTCGTCGAATTATCAAAAGATCCGGCCATGATTTATTGGCTTGATAATAATGAAAATCATAAATCAGAAATAAATGAGAATTACGGAAGAGAGCTACTTGAATTGTTCTCGATGGGAGTGGGGAATTACACTGAAGACGACATAAAGAATGCTTCCAGAGCATTCACTGGCTGGACATTCAGCCAACCTATACCAATTTATCCTCAGGGACATTATCCTGCTAGGTTCGAATTTCACCCTGATGACCATGACAACGACGAAAAAACATTTCTGGGACAGAAAGGAAATTTCAATGGCGAAGATATCATCGACATCATAGTCAAACGGGATGCTACCGCCAAATTTGTATCACGTCATCTTTGCAATTTCTTTGTAGAAGATGAACCACAGGTTCCAGCTTGGAATATAGAGCCTCCCAGAAGCCCAGACCTTGTAAATCATTTGGCTAAGACTTTTGCTGATTCAGATGGAAATATGCGATCAGTACTTAAAGAACTATTCAATTCTGAAGAGTTCAAAGAATCCATAAATAAAAACAAGGTAAAAAGTCCTACGGAACTAGTGGCAGGGGTAATAAAACAGGTAGGCAATTTCAGGGAAATTAAGCCTGGGCTAGAATCCTATATAGGGGCGCTTACGGTGATGGGACAAAGTCTGCTGAACCCTCCCACAGTTGAAGGCTGGCATACGGGTACCGAATGGATCGATTCCGGTACTTTAAGCGAGAGAATAAATTTTGCGTCAACTGAATTCAGTGACGACGAAAGCCCTGGAGTCAGGGAATTAATTGACAGAGCAGGAAGTCTTGATGATGATCCTAAACAATTAGTGGATAGATGTTTGGACCTACTTGGTGGAGTACAAGTAAGCCAAAACACTCACGGCGAATTAGTGGAATATGTATCAGGACTAAAAACATCCGATGAATCTTCAGATATGACGGACTTGATAAAAATGATAGTCTCCACCGTAGATTACCAATACGCCTGATTACAATTAGCATCAGATTTATAACCTAAAACGGGAGCAAGGGAAGAATGGTTACAGAAAATAAGGAAAAAGTCCTAGTAGTAATCCAACTCACTGGGGGAAACGACTTTATGAACACTATAGTCCCGTACACAAATGGGCACTATTACGACGCGCGAAAAAAAGTTGTTATAAAACAAGATGAAGTTATTCCAATCAATGACACCCTAGCATTTAATCCAAATAATGCGGCTTTAAAACCTTTGTTTGATAATGGAAAACTGGGAATAATACAGGGGATAGGATATCCAGATTCTAACCGTTCACACTTCCGAGGAATGGACATATGGCACACTTGCGAGCCAGACAAGATTGGTACAGAAGGTTGGTTAGGATTGGCGGTGAAAGAACTGGATCCAAACCAGGAAAATGTACTGACCGGTGTCAATATAGGTAGAGGATTACCTCGCGCTATGTCCGTGGCCGGAGTTCCTGTCACGTCAATAGGTGACATTGATGGTTACGGCGTGATGAATGATATTGAAAAAGCTCAGCTGAGAGATAGGTCCATACAGGCATTCAAAAACATATACGGACAAGCAATCGGAACCGGTCCGGTTTCAGAATATATTGGAAAAACAGGAATCGATATATTAAAGGGAGCAGATATGCTTTCCGACGTGGCTGATTCCTACACTTCTAGCGTGGAATATGCAGATAATCCGATTGCCAAGAGCCTAAAGGATGTGGCCCGAATACATCTTGCTGGCCTAGGGACTAGAGTTTTTTATACCAACCACGGTGGATATGATCATCACGCAAATGAAATGCTAGCCCACCCTGGCCTTATGAGAGATCTTTCGGGTGCTATAGCGGACTTCATGGATGACCTTGAAGAGCATGATGCCGCAGACGATGTTGCAATACTCGTATTCACTGAATTCGGAAGAAGGATGCGCGACAATGGTAGTGGTACAGACCATGGTTCCGGCGGTGGTGCTTTCCTGATAGGAAAAAACGTCAAGGGAGGATTCTATTCCGAATATCCTTCTTTAGACCCCGCAGATTGGGAACATGGTGAAGATCTGAAGCACACAATTGATTACAGAGGTATTTATGCCACACTGCTCGAGCAATGGCTAGGAGTTGAATCCAAACCAATAGTCAGAGGGCATTACGAGCAAATAGACCCATTTTTGAATTAATTTGATCCATCCTGATGCAAGGGGAAATTAAATGAGCAGACCACTAGGGCTTTTGAGAGCTGGCTATCCATACCTAAAAACTCTTGGAATGAGAAGAGTTTGTAACTATCCATATGACATAGCCTTTGGTCCAGACGAAAAAATATTTATCCTATGCCGCACATCTGGGGGAGCCTTCATCCGAGTCTGGACGTTTGATGATGCGGAAAGATTAACAGATGACCTTGTTCAAATAGGTGGCTATGGTACAGATGATGGCCAATTCCAATGGCCAGTTCAAATTATTACAGACTGTGAAGGAAATATATACGTTAGTGATGAGGCAACACACAAGATAAGTAAATTCGACCCTGATGGGAAATTTGTGTCCAGGTGGGGAACAGAGGGAAACGGTAAAGGGGAATTCACCGCTCCGACTGGAATCGCATTTGACCCAGAAGGAAATATTGTTGTGGCTGATTCTGGCAATAGCAGAATACAAAAATATAGCCCTGATGGTAAGTTTGTCAGTGAATTCGGCTCAGAGGGAGAAGGCGATTCTGAATTAAAGAATCCATGGGGTCTACATGTGGATGAACTTGGTGACATTTATGTGGCTGACTGGGGAAATGACAGAATACAACGGTATTCGCACGAAGGCGATCTTAAAATGAGCCTTAAAGGCGAAACCCCAGATGGAGTATGCATTAGTAGGCCAACTAGCGTATCAGTCGACCTACATGGCGACATTTACACCACAGATTGGAACAACGACAGAGTCATAGTTTACGATAGCACTGGTAGGTACGTATGGAAATTTTCTGGCGACGCTACGCTCTCCAGAGTAGCGAGGGATTACATGATGACCAATGCCTATGCCAATAGGCTACGAGAGATGACAAACTTAGAAGAAGAGAAATACTTCAGGAGTCCAACATCGGTAAGGGTTGACAATAAGTTCAGAATTTGTGTTGCGGACCATCATTCTTACAGACTTCAAGTGTATCAAAAAGAGTCTATAGAGCTTGACGAAAATAGTATCGCTCCTCCCATGAGAAACCACTCTTTAACAACCGTATAGGGTTAATTCAAAGAAAGGGCAAAGGGGACCTAGTTTAATGCTGGGTCCCCTTTGCTATTAAAAAAGGATATATCAGCCGATGACTAAAAAACCTAATATATTAATAATTATGGCTGATCACGCTAATGCTAATTCTCTACGTGACAATAGTCAGTGCAGAACTCCTACACTAGATTTAATAAGTTCAGAAGGCACTAAATTTGAAAATTGTCACACTACCAACGCAATTTGTTCGCCTGCAAGAGCTTCATTAATGACAAGTCTATATCCTTCCACCCATGGCATTTGGGACGTGACCCACGCCCATACTCCAGAATGGATTGACGCACCAGCTGGTAGGTTTACTCACTTTGCAGATCTACTTTCAGATGCAGGATACAACAACGGTTATTTTGGAAAATGGCATGTTGAGCAAAGCGATGATTTGTCCAATTTTGGATGGCACGAATACAACGTTTCAGTAAACAACTTGATGTTGGATCGCAGGAAATTGGGTGAGGAAGGCTATCACGAAGAAGTCACTCTCAAAAACCAGATCACTCTACAAACCGACGGGTACGAAGACATGTTGCTATCAGCTGACATATCAGGGGAGTCCAATATATCTCATCCCGCATTTAATGAAGGTATTTCCTTTATTGAAAATCACTTGAATGATAAAGGCCGTGATGTGCCATTCACTTGTTTTATTTCTGTATTGGAGCCTCATGATCCATATCTTGCCCCAGAAGAGATTATTGACACATACGATATTGACCAAATTTCCTTAAGCCCCAGTTTCAACGATACCCTAGATACAAAACCAGAAGTTTTAAAGAGAATGCATTCAGTGTGGTCAGGATTAAGTGATTATCAATGGAAAAGAATTCTGGCATCTTATTATTCGTCCGTAACGTACATTGACAGTCAAGTAGAGAGAGTAGTGAACTTACTCAAAGACAATAACGTCTACGAAGATACTCTGATCATTTTTACTAGTGACCACGGTGATATGCTAAGTGCCCACGGACTACTAACAAAAGGTGTTGCAACCGGGTATGAGGAAGTCTACAACATCCCTTTGATAATAAAACCTCCACATGGAGGTCACGTAGACGAAACGGAAAATATAAAGGTAAGTACTGTCGACATCGCTCCTACATTACTTGAATACGCTGGATTAAAATATCGGAATGAAATTCATGGTAAAAGTTTAAAATGTGTTCTCGAAAATAATCACAACCCACAAGAATGGAAAAGATGTCATTCAGAATTCTTCTCTCAGAGATACATGTATACTCAAAGAATCACTTGGGAAGACAACTGGAAATACATATTTAACCCAGGGGGAGTGGATGAACTTTACGACCTGAAAGCTGATCCTTTTGAAATGAACAACTTAGCGCCCGATGAGGTTAACAAGCCTGTACTTATATCAATGGCTACCAAAATGTGGGAGGAAGTTGATAGGGTCGGAGACACAACTCTTTTGAATAGTAACTACCCGACTCTTCGTACGGCCCCAGTAGGTCCGTTAAGTAGACTTAAATAAGCTAACACTTTATCTTAATCAACTATCTTGACTATTTGGCATATATATAATTATGATCAACGCAGTTGAAAGTTTGGTTTTTAGTTTCGGCTAGTTACATATAGTAATTTTAGCCTGTGAGGAGATACCGGAATGGTTTTTAAGAAAGTTAGCCACATTGTCAATCGACCGGGAACTAGCTTAGGTACGAGGTCTGTATCGATCCCTATAGCAGAGGAACTTGTCACTACTCCGGGAATACCAAAAAGAGAAGTAGATGTCTCTTTTTATGCAAGGACCCAGCCCCTTGAAAGTCAATCCATTGAAAAAACTGCTGACAGAGCTTGGACATGGTCTGTGTTCTCAGAAGAAGTGGCAGAATATCTAACTCACCATATTAACGCTACTAAACCAATGGTTGATATAGCTGAAAAGTCTGCAAACCTTGAACCTACTGGTATCCCCGATCCAACCTCAGATATCACCGAAGAAATAAGAATTAAAGCACGTGAACTTGGCTTTGGTGAAGTAGGATTTACACGGTATGACCGAAGATACACATTCAAGGTCAAAAAAGGTTGGGTGAAATTTGAACATGCCATCTGTTTGGCCTACGAGCAGGATTACTGGCAGACCCAAACCATTCCTAGCATGGAAGCTGAATACGCTCATTACGGCGCCTACGAAGAAGAGAACAAGCAGGGTATTTTACTTGCTGAACATATAAGGGAACTAGGATACAGAGCACAGATACATAGCCCCAATGACAATAGCGCACCCTACATTCCTATGTTTGTCGAAGCAGGCTTAGGACAGCTAGGTGCAAACGGACAACTTTTGTCACCGCACTTTGGATCCAGGTCACGACTTATGATAATCACCACAGATGCTCCAGTGATATATGACAACCCAATAGATTATGGAATTCATAAATTTTGTGAACTATGCCAAGTTTGTGTAAATAGGTGTCCAGGAAGAGCTCTAGTCAGAGAAAAAGTATGGTGGAGAGGCGCTGAAAAACACAAGCTGATGTATGAACGATGCCGCCCTGTAATGGCAAAATACGAAGGTTGTGGTGTATGCATGAAAGTCTGCCCAATACAGAGATATGGTATGGAACCTGTGATGACTCACTTCGTGGAAACAGGAGAAATACTCGGCAAAAATACTGATAATCTTGAGGGATATGCTTTTGAAGACAGAGGCGGATATTTCGGTCCTGGAGAACTACCGAAATTTGATTCAGAATTCTTTGAAATACCAAAAGGTAGAAGCGAAGACTGGCTTTTCGACAAATTTAAAGAAAAAGTTACAGAAAAGGGTGGAATTGATTCAGAAAGCTTGTCAGAGTTTGGAGCAAACCTGAGCAAGATAATGGAGATTGAGGACAGTTCCAGGGGAGACGAATAGAACCTAGCCCCAACCTAAACTTCACATAAATGACTATGAACACACCAATTCATATTTGATTTTCCACGACTTGGAAAAACTCAGTAATTTTGTTTTGGAATAAGTCTTGGTTCGTCTCAGACGAATCAACCTTATATGTCAATGTACATAATACGACTACATTACATCACATAATTCTCAAATTTACCTTTTTTTGTATTGCTAATCTTGTTTAGAAATCGTTAACATTCACACTCACGTGTTAGAAAAAGTACCCTATACCGTATAACCGGTGATTGGACCATTAAAATTCTAAATCGATATATTTTCTACGGTTGGTGGGTTGCTATCACCGCACTATTCGTAAATGCCATTTTGTCGGGTCCTGGTTTTGGCGGAGCAGGTCTGTGGATTGATTCTCTTGAGAGAGACTTTGGTTGGTCAAGAAGCCAGTTGTCTTTTGCCTTTTCGCTCGGACAGTTAGAGTCCAGCATAGCAGCACCAATTGTCGGTTACCTAATTGATAAATATGGCGGCAAAAAAATGGCCATCTTGGGTGTCTGTGTCGCATCTATTGGATATCTTTGTCTTAATCAAGTACAAGCATTTACTCCAGGGGTATCTGAATGGAACGATCCCTTGATGTTTTATATAGCGTACATGCTAACTATGCTGGGTGTCAGTCTAGGTGGATGGATTCCAATGACTGTAATAATAAACAATTGGTTCCATAGAAATAGAAGTTTTGCTATGGCAATAGGTGCAGTTGGGTTTTCCATGGGCACATTCGCGATTGTCCCACTTATGGCCATAATAATCTCACCTGAGAGTCTCGGATGGAGAAATACAGCCTTGGTATTGTCAGTTGTATTCCTAGTAGTAATTATCCCCATTTGGAAAATAATTCATAATAATCCGGAGGATATTGGAGAGATACCTGACGGCAAGGGGAATAAACTACCCGAAGGTAATCCAAGCCATAAAAATACAATCACAAATGTGTCTAATGATCCTGACTTCAGTATAGGAGAGGCTCTAAGAGAAAAGGTTTTCTGGACTATATCAATAGGCCATGGTGCTTCTTCGATGTTAACAGCTACTATGATGGTACATTTGATTCTAGCCCTGAATCAGCAAGGGTTGTCTCTTGAAGTTGCCGCTGTTGTATGGGGAGTTTCTATGGGTATAGGTGGATTGTCTCAATTGTTTGGGGGAGTGATCGGAGACCGTGTACCAAAAAGATATGCTGTATGCCTCTTCGGATGCTTACAATCCATAGGTGTTATGTCGGCTGTTATGGTGCGGTCAATACCAACAGCATTAATCTTCGCCGTTATCTATGGAATAGGTTTTGGTGCACGTGCACCAATAACCACAGCCATGAGAGGGGATTACTTCGGAAGAAAAGCGTTCGGTAAAATCATGGGAATCTCCTCTGCTCCCATGATGGCGTTGACTATGGCTGGGCCAATTATAGCCGGTTCGATGTTCGACAAATATGGAGATTACACAAATGCATTTTTGTTAATCGGAGTCATATGCTTTTTGGGTAGCCTAATATTTATATTTACTAAGAAACCAGTGCATCCCAGCCTTAAAAATTAGACTAGCTTTACTTACGATTATAGATTAACAAGTGCCCTATACTTAAAAACATTTTCTGAAATCCACAGGTCAAAGAGTGACACCAGATTGATCGAAAGTTTTAAAAATCGCAATTACAGATACCTCTGGGGATCCGTATCGATTTTACACTGGGCAGAATATATGGAACTGGTGATTCTTTCGTGGTTTATATTGGCGGAATCCAATTCTCCATTCATTCTTGGCATTTATGGAGCTTTAAGATTTGGAGGCACACTAATTGCACCTGTGATCGGCTTGATTGCTGACACAGTTGGAAGAAAGAAAATGCTGATAACAGTAAGAATCTCCTTTTTATTAAATTCCATTGTTGGCCTATCTTTATCCATATTGGGAATTCTAAATGTCTGGAAAATATTGATAATGGCAGCATTCTTGGGTCTATCTAAAACATCAGAAATGATAGTTAGACAATCACTGGTGCCAGACATTTTGAAAAAATCTCAAGTGAAAAACGGTGTCGCGTTAGAGAGGGCAGGAAGCGACCTGAGTCAAATATTTGCGCCAATAATTGGAGGATTTCTCCTTAGTTTTTCTGGTATGGCGGTTAGTTACGGAATGGTGGCAATATTTTACGCTACATCAACGATTGCATCTGTGATGATAACAATTGACCCACCGGAAAAATTTGATACAGGAAGAAAAAAGACCCGTGGAATAAACTTATTGATTAATATTTTTGAAGGAATCAAATATGTCGCGAAAATGCCACATCTTTCTTCACTGATGACATTAGCGGTAATAATTAATCTTACGGCTTTCCCTCTATATTTTTCTTTGACTGCCGTTGTAGCTAAAGAAATACTTGAGACCACATCCGGTGGTCTCGGAATTTTATTAGGAATCTATTCTGCAGGGGCCGCAACTGGTTCTATTGCTATGGGTAGCAATCTATACCAGGAACAGAAAGGTAGGCTTCTTGTTATTGGGTCAATAATTTGGCATTTAACCGTATTCTTAATGGCACTAGTTAATTCAGAAAATTTAGCATACCCGATACTATTCGTTTCGGGTTTTGGTCAGTCTGTCACCGTTGTATTGATGGCAAGCATGATCCTAGACATGACCCCTACAGAACTTAGAGGAAGAATTATGGGGTTGAGACAACTCGCGGTAGGAGCTCTACCATTTGGATTGACAATTTCAGGCCTGCTAGCTGAAAACGTAGGGATAGGAACAACACTGATTTTGAACGGGATCGTGGGATTGTTACTGATCGCAGTTACTCTGGTAATCTGGCCTCAATTATTGCACCGAGAAAAATCCTTATGAAGACGTAAAACAAGATACTAATCAGGTCAAATCAACAACATTAAGAAAACATATCAGCGTAGTGTCGATGCCAATTACTAGTAAACACACTGGACGGATCATAGTAGTTTTTCTTTTCTAGAAAATTGGTGAATTGAGGATATGCAGCCTCTACCTGGTCCTTTCGAGCCCACTTATGATAGGTGAGATAATAAGAGCCCCCATAATTTAGGGCACAATCTATAAGCATTCTAAACTGTCCCTTAGCATTTTCTATACCGTTGGGAGAATGTTCAACGAGAAGGTTAAATATGATACAAGCGAAGTCATCTTTCGCCCAATTCAAAAAGGTTTCCTTTTCAGATTTTATAAGCCTGACTGTTCCATAAATTACGTTAGCACTAGTCTTCAGCAAACCTTCCCTAGCGTCTCTCATGAAATCAACAAAGTTATCTCTTGGGACATACAATTCTGAAATCATCAGGGAAGCATAAGGGTCCCATTTCAACTGTTGGTTCAACATATCACCTGCCTCAGGAAGATACGTACTAAATTGATGTTCATCAGACCAATAGATTTGATCGTTAGTCTGTATATAGTGACCAAGATACAACTCATATGCTTGTTTCTTGTCGGTGTGAGCCAACACAAATAATTTCTTCCAATCATCCATAGTCAGCCCCAGTTGGGTATCAGGTATCGTCAATTTAGAGTCCACAGGTGAATATGTAGATAAAACTCCCTTGGAAAGGAATCCATCTGCTTTTTCATCTGTCATGTATTGAAAATCTCCAAACGTCGCCCCATTTACAATTCGTTCTTCTAAAGCTGGTATTACTTCATCCAAAGAATTTTCTGAAACCGTTCTCTTGAGTTTCACCCTCTCAGTCAACTTTAGATCTACTGAATCTATAAACCCAAACAGTCCGTACCCTCCAATTACAGCGCCAAACAAATCTGCATTTTCAGATCTACTGCAATATGATCTTCGTCCATCAGCGGTGATTATGTGAAACCCCTCTACATCATCTACAATTGGCTTGCGTGTTAGCACTCTCCCATGAATATTCGATGAAAGTGCCCCACCTATGGTTAAATCATCAGCGCCAGTTTGTTTTTGAATGATGCCAAGCTCTTGTTCCGAATCTCTCTGGTTTTCTTTCAACCAACGGACTAAATCAGGCCATGTAACCCCTGATTGCAGCTTAACGAGACGTCTTTCCTGATCCAAGGATTCAATTTTATTAATATTACGTGAGGAAAGAGATATGCTTGCGTCAGCAAATTGTTGACCTCCCATAGAATGAAGAGCCCCCGCCACAGAAATAGGCGTGTTGGTATTAGAGGCATCTGTTATCGTAAGGGCAACCTCATCAATGTCACCCGGTGCAGAAATTTGAAGCACGTTGGTTTCATTTAACCGGGACTGGAGGTCATTTAGTATCATTAAATTAATCCCCTACAATTTTAACTAAAGAAATTGTCATCTGCTGAATCAACCGGGTTGTAACCAAGTAGGTCTTTCGCATGAGATATATCACGATAGTTCCACTTGTTATTGGATACAGCAAACACAACATCGTATTTAATATCTTCAGAGGCATCAATACAGAGATTGAGCATCTGGCATATATCTCTATGTCCTAGGTATATGGCATTTTCTCGGACGCTCAAAGGCTTGTTTTCTTTATGAACAGATCCGATTCTTACACAAATCACGGACATACCATAATCATCTGAAAAATGTCTTCCAAGAGCTTCTCCCCAAACTTTAGCTGCTCCATATAGAGCCTCAGGTCTTATCTGCTCATGCGTTATCATAGGGAAATTCTCAGGTACTTCATCATATTTCCCTTCTGAAATTTCAAGGTATGGAGAGACTCTCTCAAATCCTCTAATTGCGTTGCCGCTTGATGCAAATATAACTCGTTTAACCCCGGCTTTACGAGCTGCCTCAAAAACATTGTATGTTCCAAGCACATTTCCAGCGTGTTGCCCTTCCCAGTCTTGTGAACCTAGATAAGCAGCAAGGTGGACAACAACATCTTGACCTTCAAAGGCTGGTTGAATCGCTTCTAAGTCCGAAATGTCCGCCTGAAAATTCGTTACCCCTTCAACGTGACTGCGATTGAGAGCGGAAAGTTCATAATTTCCGCTCTGTATTAGATGGTCTTTTAATAATCCTCCGATTAACCCACTCATCCCTGTCACTAAAACCTTTTTTGTCATAATAAATCTCCTAGAAACCTTGCACTTTTATATAGCGGTCAGATATTAGCACTTCAGCTATCATAAATTCACATCACTAATCCTCAATATCACAAAATTTTTATAGAAATGTTATTTATTATCTTAAATTAGCATAAAGGAGATCCCGACTATGAACAAGGTAGCCATACTAGATGATTATCAAGGAGTCGCACTATCTCTCGCAGATTGGGAAACACTTCCTAAAGACACCCACCTGACCATATTTAAAGACCATTTGATCCATACGCCAGATATCGTACAAAGGCTCCATAAATATCAGATAGTCTGTGCTATGCGAGAACGCACACCTTTCCCAAAGGCCCTACTAGACAATCTTCCAAATTTAAAACTCTTAATAACAACAGGTATGCGAAATGCTTCCATTGACTTAAAGCATGCATCAAATCTTGGAATAACTGTTTGTGGTACAGAAGGACTAGGACATCCCACCGCGGAACTCACCTGGGGACTTATCATTTCATTAGCCAGAAAAATACACCAGGAAAATGAGGCTACAAAACAAGGTAGATGGCAAACAAGCCTTGGTGTAGATCTTAAAGGTAAAACCCTTGGCATAATAGGTCTGGGAAATCTCGGATCTCAAGTCTCTAAAATAGGAAATGCATTTGGGATGAATGTTTTAGCGTGGAGTCAGAATTTAACCAAGCAGTTAGCATCAACCCAAATGGCTACACTTGTATCATTTGAAGATCTTTTGAAACGCTCGGATTTCCTGACAATTCACACTGTTCTAAGTGAAAGAACTAGAAACCTTATCGGGAAACAAGAAATCAGTTTGATGAAGGAAAGTAGTTTTCTGATAAATACCTCTAGAGGTCCTATCGTGGAAGAGGAATCTCTGATAAATGCTCTCAAAAATAACAATATAGCCGGAGCGGGATTAGATGTATTTGATTATGAACCTCTTGACGAAAAAAACCCTCTACTCTCGTTAAAAAATGTACTTATAACCCCCCACATTGGTTATGTCACAAAAGAGGGATACGAGATCTATTATTCTCAGACTGTAGAATGCATAAAGAAGTTTCTCGAAGGTAACCCTGTGAGAGTCATAAACAACTGATCCAGTCACAAACTGGTGAAAATACCATGATATTGGATCAAAACGAATGAGAGGTTAAATAGATGAGTTTGATTCTTGAGAAGAAAAAAAACATTGCGTATATCACCATAGACAATCCTGCTAAGGCAAATATATTGGACCGTCAGACTTCTGATGAAATCAGCGAAGCCTGGAAAGAAATGTGGGAAGACAGGAATATAAGGGCAATCATACTTACCGGTTCAGGAGACAAA
Organism: uncultured Dehalococcoidia bacterium; assembly: GCA_964500645.1. GTDB lineage: Bacteria > Chloroflexota > Dehalococcoidia > Lucifugimonadales > UBA826 > CAYFIW01. The sequence continues at coordinate 14,216 of CAZCOH010000006.1, read as the reverse complement.
TATTTCTGCGCGGGCCACAACTTAGCGCCTCCCCCCGACGTGACCGAAGAAGAAAGACAACGTATGCGTTCAGAAAGCGTGTTCTGGCCCCTTTCAGGTACCGTCAACGGGGCTCGTATAGGTGCTTCAGGGAACTTGGGAGACCACTACCCTCAAATCAACAAACCCGTAATTGGTGCTATAAACGGCTGGGCAGCGGGAGCCGGTTTCTATCTAATGTTGACATCAACTGACATAAGAATAGCTTCAAAGGAAAATGCACGGTTCAAATTCGCATTAACCAGCCAAGGTTGGGTAGGATCAGGTCCAGGAGCTACTTATTTGCCTCGTCAAATATCCTACTCAGATGCAATGAAAATATTACTCACAGATGAACCATTTGATGCTGAAGAAGCTCTACGAATCAACCTCATCAATGAAGTTGTTCCACACGACAAATTAATTGAAAGAGCTGAGGAAGTCGCATCTCAAATTGCTAATAAACCTCCAATAGCCGTCAGGATGATGAAAGAATTTGTAACCAGATTTAGAGAAACCCCCGTGACGGAAGCATGGAGAGTGCAAACCCTCATGAATGCCCTGTTAACACAGATGACTACCGATGGTGACGAAGGTAGGGCTGCTTTCCTGGAAAAAAGAGAGCCTCACTTTACGGGAGGGATAAGAACAAAAGGGGATCAATATCCAGAATTGGACGATGCAGAGTGGGAAAGACTGATGGAAATTAGAAAAACTATAGAATAGCCTTAGGATTCACTTCAGCACTCCGCCAGTCAATAATTTTTCATATTTAGAGTGCTCTATACCCATCAATTCTCTAAATATTTTATGATTATCCTGACCTAGTTTTGGAGCAGTTCCGATGATGGGGTCAGGTCCTTGTGAAAAATGCCATGGAACTCCGGGCATAAACCTTCTCTCCCCATCATTAGTCTCCATTGGCACCATATAATTGTCTTTTCTCAGAACATCGTCACGATATACGTCGTCTATACTCCACGAAGGCGAAGCTGCTATTCCATAACTTTGCAAAAGATTTACAGCTTCCAAATCTGTTTTGCCCTGAATCCATTTACTTATAACAGATCTCAGTTCGTCCTTTATAGATTTTTCTACCCTCCCACGTACATTGAGATCCGTTCTTCCCAACAATTCACACAGCATATTCCACTGTCCTTCACATGTGATAGACAACGCCAGCCAACTATCTTCTCCTTTACAGCGAAAAAGCTCACTCATCAGGTCCAAGTCATCTTCATTACCTATACTTTCAGACGGGGAACCATTAAGTTGATGATTGAGTATGGTTATAGGCATAGACCCTAATAGTGCCTCTGCCATTGAAAAATCTACATATTGTCCCAGCCCTGTAGACATTCTGTAATTCAGACATGCAGTTGTCACCATTGCCAGTTCCATTCCGACCCACGGATCCGCCCAAAGACCTCCTTTTACTGGCTCTGAATCTTTGTATCCCGACTGGCTGTTCCACCCGGTGTAATGTTGAAGTAAACTTCCATAAGCTACCTGATCCTTTTTAGGACCAGAATGGCCAACACCAGATGATGAAATCATAATAATGCTGGGATTCACAGAAGATAAAACATCGTATCCCAGTCCTCTCCTTTCAATAACTCCAGTAGCAAAATTCTCTATAACAACATCTGATATAGCCACCAAATCTTTAACTATCTCTATTCCCTCAGTAGATGCTAGATTAACGCTCACATATTGCTTTGATTGATTATAGGAATGAAATGCCGGGCCCGAATACGAAGGGTCAGGTCTCTTGGAACTACCAACCTTTATGACTTCCGCTCCCATAATCGCCATATGGCGGGTAGCGGTTGGGCCAGCAATAATCCAACTCAAATCCACTATTCTCACTCCGTCAAGAGGTAATACTTCCACTAGTAACTCCCCAACAGTTCAGAATTATGTTCTCCTAAAAACGGAGCCGGAGAACTAATTAAATTAAGTTCCATATTCGAAATGTCATATGGGACACCAGGCAATCTCAAAGTGCCATAATCAGGATGTTTAGAATCTACGAAAAATTTTCTGTACTGAAATTGATCGTCCTCAAAAAGATCCTCTATCGTGTTAACAGGAAAGCAAGGAATATGATTTTCCTGCCCTTTCTGAGCTATGTAGTGCTTTGAATAATTTCTAGTCCAGTTTGACACCAAATCCCATAAATCTTCAAAGTTAGACTGCCTACCTGATCTTGAACTGAAGCGATCTTCACTGGCCCATTCAGGTGAACCCATGAGATCAATCCATCTCTTCCATTGATCATCCTCTCTGGGTGAAATAGCCACATAACCATCATTTGTTGGCAAAACACCACCAACAGCTCCCACCATTCCCCCAACTGATGCCTCTTCAACTTTGGACAGATCCCTTACAGGAGCAGGTTTGCCGAATGCCATATTTGCCAAACCTGCTATCGTTTGCGTGACTAATGCTTCATATTTCGGAACCTCTACATGACCTCCTAAACCGGTCATATTCTTGCGATAAAGAGCCATCATCAGCGCGGTACAAGCAGTCATTCCCGACAGAAATTCTGACTGGTACCCTCCTGCCCTCACCGGAGGGTTATTTTGAGGATCTTCAACTGGCCCTAAAACCCCATGAGCGTTTCCACTCATGTGAAAAATGGTCAAATCCGTGGATACCCATTTAGAGCGCGGACCATTATGAAAAAAATCTGAAACCTCCAGATATATCAATTCCTTATTTATGGATTTGAGATATGTATAGGAATATTTTTTTTCAATACAGCGTTTAAAAACGCCTCCTTCAATAACTATGTCTGCATTCCTTAATAATTTCTGAAAATCTTGCTCTCCTTCATCCGTATCCAGATCAAGACACACACTTTTCTTACCATTGTTTAAAGCTATAAACAAACCACTTTCGGAATGATCGTCACCTTTCTTAAAGGGACCCATTTTTCTGGATATATCTCCTGCGGGTTCCTCTAACTTAATAACTTCACATCCAAACCCAGACATGAGTTTTCCACAGTACGGTACTGAAATACCTCCGCCAATTTCTAAAATTTGTAAGTTTTCATACATGGTCTATATATCCACCCATCAATTACTCGTACAGGTAATGGGGAAAAGTGAGCTAACCTGGACTAGAAAGGATTGTATATCAGGAATACTCTACTCAATAAACTAATGAAACCCAAGTAACCAAAACCCAGATATAATCCCCATGAAAAATATGAATTACACTACCGGGATATGCACGTGACTCAGGAAAGCTCAGCCGCCTTAAATAATTTGAAAGTAATAGATCTATCCGTAGGTTATGCTGGCTCATATTGCACAAAAATACTAAGGGATCTCGGAGCGACTGTAATCAAAGTCGAATCCCCCGAAACCGGTGATGTAACAAGACAATATGGCCCTTTCTTAAACGACGAACCAAATATTGAAACCAGTGCCCCATTCCTCTACTTAAATGCCGGGAAAAAAAGCGTTACTCTAGACGTATACGACCCCAAAGCTGTGGAAATTATCAAGGGCTTGGTTTCAACATCTGACATTATCGTGGAAAGCTTTCACCCCGGAACAATGAAAGCTCTAGGAATTTCATATGAAACCCTGTCTGAATTAAATCCAAAAATTGTAATGGCTTCTTTGACCCATTATGGTCAGGAAGGACCATACAAAGAGTACCTCGGTTCAGATATCACATCTTATGCGCTGAGTGGGTATATGTATTTAACAGGAGACGAAGATAGAGAGCCTCTTAAAGCAGGAGGAAGACAATCAGAATATCAATGTGGACTATCGGGTGCTCTCTCAATTGTTGCAGCGTTAATAGGCAGATTATTTAGCAACAAAGGACAATATATAGACGTATCCGCTACCGAATCTCTCACAAGTACCTTTGATGGCGTTGGATATTTCCGAACATATGAAAGAAGTGGAATAGAGCCTTTAAGAGCAGGCACACGTCTCATAGCAAGAGAACCTTCTGCTGCCTATCCATCACGATTGTTACCTTGTAAGGACGGATGGGTGCATGTCCACTATTCTCCCAGTAACCCTGAAGGTCTCGCCTTTCTCACGGGCTCAGAAAGATTGGCCGAGGACGAAGTATTGGGAGAAATGATGGGTCATGCAGACGAGATAGATGAATTATTAACGACATGGCTCTCAAACCATACGAGGGAAGAAATACAAACTCTAGCGCAAGAAGTACGAGTCCCGTTCACGATGGTTCAGAGTATTGATGAAACCCTGAATGACCCGCAAAACTCCTACAGGAATTTTTTTGTAGACATTGATCATTCACACGCTGGGACACTGAAATACCCAACCTCGCCTTTCAGATTAAGGACCACTGAATGGATGACTGAATCTCCCCCACTACTTGGCCAACATAATCAGGAAATTTATATGGATACTCTTCAATTGCCTGAAGAAGAATACAAAAATCTCTCCGAGAACAGGATTATATAAATGGCAGATCTCGCATTAGGAAAGGTTAGGATAGCGGATCTCACAAATGTTATAGCAGGTCCTGTTTCAACCAGGGTTCTGGCTCAACTCGGTGCTGAGGTAATAAAAGTCGAATTACCCTGGGGACGAGCAATAGGAAACATTACCATGCACGCCAGTGGAAGTGGAGACAGACCCTATAATCAGGTCACATCATTCAATGAAGTCAACAGAGCTAAAAAAAGTATAGCTATGGATCTCACTCATGAAGAGGGTAGAAAAGCTTTCCTTGAACTTGTCAGTATAAGTGACATAGTCATACAGAATTATAGCCCCAGAGTGATGGCCAACCTCGGATTAGATTATGAAAACCTTCGATCAGTCAAACCTGACATAATAATGATCTCCATGCCAGCTCTTGGATTGGAAGGCCCTTGGAACCAATACATATCGTTCGGCCCAGGAACAGACGCATTAAGCGGACTGTCGTCCGTTACTGGATATCAGGACGGTCCACCTCACAAACCAGGTAATTTTTATGCGGATCACAACTCCGCCTTCCATGTGACAACAGGCATAATGGCCTCACTTTATAAAAGATTTATTACAGGTGAAGGGCAACATATAGAAATAGTCCTGAGAGAAGCTACCATGTCAGTAATTGGAGAACAGTTTATTTCCTATCAACTCACAGGTAGAGAACCCAAGAGGATGGGTAATGAGGATTTAAATTTCTACCCGCATGGCATATATCCATGTAAAGGAAAAGATTCTTGGATTGCTATATCCATTGAATCAAATGACGAGTGGGAAAAACTATGTACTGCCATGGACTTGACGGACTTTTTGACCGACACAAAATACCTCAATGTCAGCAATAGAAGAGAGGATAGTCCCACTATAGATGAGGCTATAAAAGCATGGACATCTAAAAGGACTAGAAACGATGCGATGCATCAACTTCAAAATGATGGAGTACGGGCAGGGACTGTTTCAAAAGCATCAGATCTCTTGGAAGATCCTCAATTAAGATCCAGAAAATATATCGATCAGTTTGATCATCCTGATGCGGGGCCTTCTTCAAATCCAGGTCTGCCATTCCAATTTTCAACAATGGACTCAGTTGAAGGTACACGGGCTCCCCTTTTTGCCGAGCACAGGCAATGGGTGCTAGCTGATCTACTTGGAATTCGTACATCGACAATTAAGTCTTTGACTGAGTCAGGGACCACACCGGATGTACCGATAGACAGAGTATACAGCTAAAAACACCCTGACCTTCACCTCAAGGAGAAAAATACATGGCACTTATATTTGAAAAGAAAAATCATATTGCATATATAACTATAAACAGACCTGAAGCAATGAATGCAATGGACCCGGAAACGTACAGCGAGCTATCACAAGCATGGATAGAAGTTAGGGACGATCCAGAAGTCTGGTGCTCCATAGTCACGGGAGCCGGGGAGAAATCTTTTTCTGCTGGAGCTGACCTGAAGAAAACCATTCCACGTGAACCTGAAAAATGGGAACTCTGGCAGACTCAAGAAGAACAAATCTTGAATAGGGGATTAGAAGTTTGGAAACCAGTAGTTGCGGCGGTTAATGGATATTGCCTTGCGGGAGGAATGACGCTTCTCTTAGCAACAGATATAAGAATAGCTGCTGAACACGCAACATTTGGGCTATCGGAGGCAAAAAGAGGGATATTACCCGGTAACGGGGGAACACAAAGGACGATAAGGCAACTCCCCTACCCGGTGGCTATGTGGCTGCTACTTAGCGGAGAAAGGATAGGCGCTGAAGAGGCTCTTCAACATGGACTTATAAACGCGATAGTGCCTATGGAAAAACTTTTGGAGGAAGCGGAAGAAAGGGCACATGTAATATGCCAAAATGGGCCACTTGCCGTAAGAGCAATAAAAGAATTGGCAGTCAGAAGCCAATCAATGTCTTTAGAGCAAGGTTTACGTATGGAATTCATGATGCAATCAATTTTGAAAACTACTGATGACGCCAAAGAAGGGCCAAGAGCTTTTTCAGAGAAAAGAAAAGCTAATTTCCAGGGAAAATAGCAACTCTACTTAATCAAAAGAGGGGAAAATGACCGAACAATACGAATTGCCGGAAGAATTAAGACTCACGAGAAACTTAATAAGAGATTTTGTAAAAAATGAGATAGTCCCTCTAGAAAGAGAAATACCTCACGATTCGATAACAATACCCGATGACGATTTTGAAAGACTTTCCAAACTTTCAAAAGAACTGGGAGTCTGGTGTACTGGAGTCGATGAAGAATACGGTGGTGCAGGTCTATCTTTATTTGCAAACGTAGTAATAAGCGAAGAAATGGTTCAGCATGCTGCAGGGCTTTACTGCCCGGCATACGGAACAATGGGAACACCTCCCCCAGAAATCATATGGGCAGGAAGCGATTATTTAAGCCAAAAGTATGGAGTCCCCACCGTAGAGAGTACTAAAAAAGGTTGGTTTGCAATAACAGAGCCCAGTGGTGGCTCCGATCCCGCAAGAGCTATCCAAACTACTGCGAGACGTGATGGCGACGACTGGATTATAAATGGAAGCAAGATTTTTATAAGTGGTTCGCCATGGGGTGACTGGGGAATAGTTTTCGCCAGGACTGACCCCAAGACCCGGCGCGGTGTAACTGCTTTCGTTGTTGAAAACGACTGGCCCGGCCTAACTGTAGATCCTGTGCCGGTTATGAGGGCATATTACCCAGGCCAATTATTTTTCGACGAATTAAGAGTACCCAGTGAAAACGTTCTAGGAGAGGTCAACAAAGGATGGGACTTACTTGCTAACAAGTTGCTTGCTAGAGCAAGGATTCCCTACTCTGCAGCCAATCTAGGGGTAGCGGTAGCTGCTCATAAGATGGCAATTGAATACTCAAAAACCAGAGAGACTTTCGGTGCTCCTCTTTCAACAAGACAGGCCATTCAATGGATGTTAGTAGAAAATGAAATTGAAATCAGAGCTTGTAGATGGTTAATCTGGGAGGCTGCATGGCAATTTGATAACGGTGAAGATTTTAGACAAGCCGCCTCAGTGGCGAAATTACATTCAGCCGACACTCTAGGAAAAGTAGTAGACAATGCTATCCAAATCCATGGCGGATTAGGCGTTACCGAATGGCTACCACTGGAAAGATGGTACAGAGAAGCCCGAATTAGAAGAATAGGTGAAGGACCTACAGAGGTTCAAAAGATGTTGATCGCAAGAGAGATATTGAATCCCGGCGGTGTCCACGAATAAAAATGTTGATTTAGGAATTTTTACCTTAATGGAGTAATCACCTGTTCCATCAGCCAAGCCATCTTTTCCATGAACTGGTTGAGGTCTGCTGACCTTGTGTCCAGAATTAAATGGCTGACCCCTAGGTCAGCGTATGTCTTAACATCATCAATAATTTGATCCGGGCTACCTGAAAATCTTCTTCTCTCACCATCAGTCTCTAATTCTTTGTCATAGACAGGAGCCTTCATTGCTACTGTCAATTCAGCATAGTCACGCCCAACTTTCTTGCAATAGTCTTCCATATATCCAAGGTCTTCTTTTAGTTGTTTTGGCTCAAGTGGGGATGCCGGATTAGCTCCCACTGGATGCCAGGCATCACCAAAATTAACGGCTCGTCTAATGGCTGGCTTACTTTGCCCTCCTACCCATATTGGTGGCCCTGGTTCTTGAATAGGTTTGGGAGCAAATTGAAGAGGATTGAATTCGTAATATTCGCCCGAATAGCTTGGAGTTTCTTCTGTCCATAATGTTTTAAAAATACTCAGATATTCGTCAGACACCTTACCTCGTTCCTTAAATGGTCTGGTGTCTAAAGCAACGAATTCCTCTTCCAACCAACCGACCCCCACTCCCACAATTAAGCGTCCATTAGACAACACGTCAATTGTCGACAACATTTTCGCTGTAAGGACTGGATTCCTGTGCGGAATAATCATCACGCTGGAAACCAGCTTTATTTTTTCGGTAGCAGCTGAGAGGAACGCTAATTCAGATATAAGTTCAAGATGTTCTCCAGTGCTCCCCCAGGGAACTTCTGATCCTACTGAATAAGGGTATTGAGATTTCGGATCTATAGGAGCTACAACGTGGTCACTAACCACCATCGAGTCATAGCCGAGAGACTCCGCATATCCTGCAATTTTCAAGAGAGGTTCCCTTTTCGCAAGAGACCCAAATGTTGGGAGATAAAATCCAAATTCCATCTTACAAACCTTCAGTTCCGGTTCCTGTTACTATCAAAAACGTTCCTAATCAAGAAGCGAGATTAACATCTACCTGGTCAGTCAGAAAATCTAGGCATAATACCTTTAGAGAAATTTTCCATAACCATTTTAATTTTTTCAGTATTATCAGTGCTGACTGACAACACTAATTCTGAGACACCTAACTCTATATACTCTTCTATCGTTTCTATCAATTGATCTTGATTCCCAACCATGGAACCCGAGTAATTAGATGCTGGTGAATCCAACACATCTAGCTCATCTCTAACACTTATAGTCATTTCTTCGTATTTTCTATTATTCCTATCAACCATAAGTTTAAATTCAGAGAGCCTCTCTGAAAGTTTTTTTGGTCCCACTCCAATAGGATGCCAACCATTCCCATATTTCGCTGCCCTTCTCATTGCCGGTCTACTCTGACCACCTATGTATATTGGAGGATGTGGCTTTTGAAAAGGCTTTGGAGAAAATTTAACACCTGAATAATTAAAATTTTTACCCGAATATTCAGGCTCATTTTCAATCCAGAGATTCTTCATTATCTCTATAGCCTCATCTGCGTAAGCTCCTCTGTTCTCAAAATCAGATCCAAGCGATTCGGACTCATGTTGAAGAGAACCAACACCTGCCCCAACAATTAACCTACCCCGACTCATAACGTCCAACGTGGCAAGAGACTTGGCAAGCACCAAAGGATTCAAATACGGAAGAACTAACACGGTTGTTCCAAGACGTATTTTTTCTGTCAGTGCTGCAACGTAGGTAAGTACCGTAAGGGCATCGTAATAAGGTTTGTCTCCCAATCTATCAAGAATATATCCAGCATGAAGTACATGATGATTAACCCAGACCGAATCAAAACCCATGACCTCTGCTCTCAATGCAACGTCAACAACGTCCTGAGGATCATCTAACCCGTAATTATGTGGAATTATAAAACCAAACTTCATGATAGTTACCAATGCCTTTTATTTAAGTGAATAAGAAGAAGATATCTCTTCCACAACACCATCTTCAATTAACTTTTTTAGATGAGTGGTTACATTGTTTTCGGCGGATGGTCTAAGCTTTTCATTAAGGTCAGGGGGATACATATCAGAAGTTATATCTGAAACAGAATTATGACCCTTTCGCAATGCCTCAAGAACTTGATTCTCCCTTCCTATTCTATGATCAAGCTGCCACTGAACCAAGCCTCCTCCTTTGGGCGGAGGAACTACGGGTCCGTGAGCTGGACAAACCGTATCGTGCTCAAATCCCGTCAATAATTCCAAGGATTTGAAATAATCTGCCAGATCTCGAACAGATGTGGAACTGGCGCCTAACACCGCATCACCAGTAAACATAACTCTATCTTCAGCCAGGTAGTAGCACACATGATCGACCTCATGTCCAGGGGTGAACAATGCAAGCAATGAAACCCCTCCACCTGTCTTGAGTTGTTCATTCGATTTCAATGGCACAACAATTTCATCATTGTCGAGTGTTTTTCGTAACCTATCGACAAGTTTTGGGTGACATCTAACTTGGGCTCCGGTCTCTTCCTGAACTCTGTCCAGCCCCCCCGTATGATCTCCATGACCGTGGGTAATAACTATCGCTGTTATTTTAGGACTACCAAGTTCCCGATAGTAATCAATAATTGATTTTGTCCATTTTCTTTCATAATCCCCAGTATCAATCAATATCATTTCATCGGATGGATCTCCTACAAAAAAATTATTGCTACCTCCAGGATGAGCGGTGGCACCATCATCGATATGCATATTGAAAACGTGCTGAGTTATTTGCATAAAAATCCTCTTAATAAAAACTCGAACTTATTGAGCATGAACCTGATTAGCTTCTTACGGCTTTATATCTTCTGATCACTGAAACAGACCCGACAAGGATAATAAAAACCGCTATCCCCCAGCCAGATAACGACGGAATAGATATAGTGGCTTCCGGCTGACTAACAACGAATGTTAACAATCCTGACGACTCTCCGCCATCGTCATCCAAGACAGTAATAACAGAGTTATATGTTCCAGCTACCTGGTAGGTATGTGATGCTTCTATGTGACTCCTGCGGACATTCGCAGAAGAAATTGTCCCATCCCCCCAATCGACTGTCGCGGTATGGGTATCTCCTGATGCATCGACAAAGTTAATTGCACTCATAGAATTTTGACCAGCTACCAAAACCTTCGTAGAACTTTCAATTATTACTGTAGGGTTCGCATTTAGTATAGTTGCAGCCGATGAACTCGAGTCATTCATATTTTCGGCATCCGTTACAATAACAGTTACATTGTAGAAACCATTATCACTAAATGCATGCGCACCTGTTACATATCCTCCAGCAACAACTCCTGCGCTCTGTGTCCCATCACCCCAGTCGATTATGGATGAGTGAGTCTGCGATTGAGGAGAGGAGTCTGCAAATTGAACTGAGACATTAACTTCATCTCCCTCAAGTGCGGGCGGAAGAGAAAAATTACCGACAACCGGTGGAGAATTATCAACATACATGATCATTTGAGTCGAGGTAGATCCTCTGTTTCCAGCGATATCAGTAGACACCGCCTCTATTCTATAAAGACCATCAGAGAGCTGTGGTGAAGTAAACGAATAATTATTTGAGGATATAGCAGTTGTCCCAATTTCAACAAAATTTCCGTAGAGATTCACAGTCCCATTTTCTGAAGATGTTCCAGAAAAAGATGGAGTTCTGTCTATCGTGATATTGTCATTAGAAACGTTTGAGTCACTAGAACTAATAAGATCGGGCTTTCCAGAGTTCGGTCCTACTGTATCAATATTTACATTAATAGAAGAAGAATTAGATGTGTTTCCCGCGGTGTCTGTTGCGCTCGCCATTACGGAATAAGTCCCATCTGACATAGGACCTGAAGGGGTGAATGTCCAATTACCCGACCCGTTAGAATTCATGCTACCCATCGAAATTGCGTTCGCCAGTAGACTTAATGAGATATTACTTTCAGAAGTACCTGTGAATGTTGGGGTTCGGTCATTGGTGACATTGTCACTACTAGACAATCCCGAGTCACTCTGAACGGAAAGATCGGGATTACCTACCGATGGCGAAGTCGTATCAATGTTGAGGGATATTGCCACGCCAGCTGTACTCTGGTTACCTGCAGAATCGGTAGAAAATGCTGTTATTGATCTGGTCCCTTCAGTAAGTAACGAGGTTTCCAGCAACCAATTCCCCTGGCCATCAACCTGCCCTGATCCTATAGCTGAAGCTCCAATCTGGATTGTTATTGCCTCATTTGCATCTGCAGTCCCGGATAAATAAGGAGTGGTATCAAAAGTAATGTCGTCAGTGTTCGACTCACCAGTGTCAGAAGCAGCAATGAGATCAGGCATAGAAGGTACTGACGGAGCAATAGTATCAACGGTCAAAGATGTATACGGGGATATAGCACTCACATTTCCTGCAAGATCCGTGACAGTAATACCTATTGGATAAGTTGCATCATTCAAAGTCGCTGAAGACTGTATGCTCCATGCCCCACTGCCATCGGCAGTGCTCTCTCCCAAAGCTAACATTCCGCCAAGAGTAAGATTTACCTTAAATCCAACCTGCGTGGATCCCGAGAAGGTAGGTTTGGAAACATTAGTTAAATCATCAGTGTTAGAAATGCCCGAATCACTGGAAGGTTGTAAATCTGGGGCAGTCGGAACACCGGGAGATTGAGTATCTACGGTGATGCCAATAACAGAGGAGCTATTGCTCACATTTCCTGCTGCGTCAGTCGCTTTAACTACAAGGGGATAATATCCATCCGTTACAGCAGGAGACAATGTATAGATCCAGTTGCCTGAACCATCAACCACCGAGGTATCAACAATACTATTACCGAGCCAGATAGAAATTGAAGAATTAGCTTCCGCTGTTCCTATTGAACTGGGCGTATTATCAGCGGTGTTGTTGTCTGAATTAGAAGATCCGGTGTCACTGTTAGGATCTAGTGATCCAGTTGGTGTGTTGGGAGCTGTAGTATCCAAGACAACAGTTAAAGATCCCGAAGAAGAGCTTAGGTTACCTGCGAGGTCAACACCTCTTGCTGTTACTGAATGAGTGCCTTCAGGAAAGGTTGAAGTATAGAATGACCAGTTCCCTGCACCATCCACATGATCCATCGCCATCGATGTCGTTCCAGCCCTCAATATTTCTACAATAGTATCCGGGTCAGCTGTACCGGAGAATTTTGGATCCGGTTCATTAGTTATGTTGTCGCTAGTAGATGCCCCTGTGTCTGTATTTGCATCAAGATCCGGTACAGATGGAACAGAAGGTGCTGTTGTATCCAAAACGATTTGTAGCTGCGAAGAATGAGAACTCTCAGTACCTACAACATTCAAAGAAGTAGCCGTGATTGAATGGGTACCTTCCGGTATAGAATTTGATGTTATTTGCCAAATCCCTGAACCATTTGCAGTAGCGCTGCCTAATAAGGTACTACCGCCCCTGTATATCCTGATAGTGGCATTGGCAGTCCCGGTACCCAAAAACATGGGAGTAGAATCTTGAGTGAGATCATCATCATCATGGTATCCACTATCGCTACCCTGATGTAGATCTGGAACTGAAGGAGTAACAGGCGCACCCGTACTAATAGTCAATTCCAAACTAACTGACCCAATACTCACATTTCCAGCAGCATCAATAACCTGTGCATACAGGTCATATGTGTCATCAAGCAATGCAGAAAGAGTTTTAGTCCAGTTGCCAGACCCGTCTACAGAAACCACCGCAAGTAGCGTGTCTGGCGTTCCTGAATAATACAATTTAAGTGTCCCGTTTGCCTCCGCTGTTCCACCAATCGTGGGAGTTGAGTCAGACGTGAAATTATCAGTGTCTGAGGAACCCGTGTCGCTAGAAGCATCCAAATCAGGAATTGATGGAGCTGATGGAACGCCAGTATCAATAACCACTAACAGACTATCTGATGCGGCACTCACATTTCCTGCGGCGTCATATGTCTTTGCAGTTATGGAATGCGTGCCATCGGGTAGTGAAGAAGATCCCACAGACCAGTTGCCTGATCCATCCGATGAAGAACTTCCTATAGAAACGCTTCCGGACCTGAAAACTTCAATAGTGGTATTGGGAAAAGCACCCGTACCATTGAATGTCACTGAAGTATCGCTTGTATTGTTATCCGAATCTGAAACACCGGAATCGTTTCCACTATCAAGATCCGGGACAGAAGGAGCATTAGGGGCAGAAGTATCAAATGTAACTGTCAGTGAGCCGGAGGCGGAACTGCCATTACCGGCAAGGTCTATCGCCTTTGCAGTAATATCATACGCTCCATCGGCACCAACAGATGAAGTCACAGACCAGTTACCTGATCCGTCAGCCGTACCAGTGCCGATCGATACATGTCCACCCCTAAATAATTCTATGGAAACATTTGCATCAGATGTTCCATCACTTGTTGGGGTCATATCGTTAGTTAGATTTTCAGTGTTCGAA
>CAZCOH010000005.1:0-72258 GCA_964500645.1 uncultured Dehalococcoidia bacterium | reverse complement strand
CACCTATAGCCTGGCCGACAGCGTCGGTCCCGGGCAATGCAGAGTCAGGTCCGTCAGGTCCATATCCAGAGACTGAGGCATAAACAAGCGCGGGATTGATTTTTATTAGATCCTCGTAACCAAATCCATATCTTTCTGCAGCTCCAGGCCGGAAATTTTGCCCGAATATATCTGCTTTCTTTACTAGTTTGTACAGGATTTCCTTTGCCTCTGGCAGTTTGAGATTTAATGTCAAACTCTTGACGCCCCGATTATTGGTTTCAAAAAAGGAGCTCAAATCTCCTTTCATCTCGCCTGCTCTTCGTGAGTTGTCTCCAGTGCCGGGCACCTCTATTTTTATGACCTCGGCGCCTAAGTCAGCCATGAGCATATAAGGCACAGTTCCAGCCTGGGCTGTTGAACAAGTAACCACCTTGACCCCAGAAAGAGCTCCATTGTTGTTTGACATAGATATTTATCTCCGATGTATAAATCACAAATTTGTTTGGTTGTATGTGCCATATTCTAACTTTTTTGAAAATGGTAATTCTACGAGTGCTATTTTTATTTCTCCGTGTACAATGCTGAAAGGTTTGATTTGGAGGTCGACTTATGACGGTTTTTGGAAACGATCAATATAAATTTCAAGTAGTAGAAGGATTTTTTAAAAGACCAAGAGGTTGGCCTTTCGTGGAGGTGGCGGATGTCGCTGTTGATCAAGACGATAATGTCTATGTTTTCAATCGAGGTCCTTATGCGGCAGTGATGATTTTCGATAAGGATGGGGATTTCCTCGATGCTTGGGGAAGGATAGGTGGAAGAGCTGAAATCGGGTTTGATTTTCAAGTTCCACATGGAATCAGTGTAGGTCCTGACGGGTCCATTTACACTAGTGACACCGGTGATCATACCGTACGTCGATGGTCCAATGAAGGTAAATTGTTACTAACCATAGGCGATCCGATGAAAAGTGCTCCTGAACAAAGTGGACAGCCATTCAATAGACCTACCCACCTAACGGTCGCTTCCAACGGTGATTTTTATGCCTCTGATGGGTATGGGAACTCACACGTACATTGTTTCGATCCATACGGTACATTGAGGTTCTCCTGGGGAGGTCATGGAAAGGAAGAAGGACAGTTTGACACCATACATAGCGTGTATGTCGACACCGAGGATAATGACAAAATATACGCCACTGACAGATACAACAACAGGGTCCAGGTGTTTTCCAAGTCAGGTGACTTCCTTGATCAATGGACTGACTTACATCTTCCTAATGATGTGAGGAAAGGCCCCGATGGAAATTTCTATGTCGCAGAGCTTGATCATAGGGTAAGTATTGTGGATTCTTCTGGAAAACTTTTAGCAAGGTGGGGCGGAGATGAAGTTCAAACGGATGATAGTGAAACCGGTGGTGGGTTACCGGATTCTCCAAGTAGAAATCCAATGATTGTAGGAAAGGTAAAACATGAACCCGGCGCCGGTTTGTTTGGAGCTCCTCATGGGATTGCCGTTGATTCAGCAGGATCTTTTTATGTGGCAGAGGTGTCTGAAACGTTTCTTGGCTTCGACCGCGGGGATAGAGGAGTCCAGAAATTCGTTCGTGTATAGATTTTAAAAAAATATGAGAGAAACATTGAGGTGGAAAATTGTTAGATAGGTTAATACGAGCGGCTTCGCTAGACAGTCATCTTTACGAGGAAGTTGAGGCAGACACCACAGCATTACTACCAGCTATGTTAATAGTGGTGGTTGTGGCAATTTCAAAAGGGATAGCGACTCTTGCTTCCTCAGGTGACTTTTTAGTTCTAGTTATAGGGATAATTTTTGCTATTTTGTCCTGGGCTGTTTGGGCTTTCATTACTTATTTTGTAGGAACGAAGATACTCCCTTCTGAATTTACCCATTCTTCTTGGGGGGAACTGGCAAGAGTAACAGGATTCGCACAAACTCCAGGGTTATTCTTTTTTCTAGTGTTGGTTCCCGTAGTTGGGATATATTTAGGTCTTGTTATTGCTCTTTGGCAGTTGGTTGCCATGGTGATAGGAATTAGGCAGGCTCTAGATTACACCTCTACCCTTAGGGCTGTAGGTGTGGTCTTGATAGGATTTATTCCGGTTATGGTGCTAAACCTCTTATTGGTCGGACTAGCATCATAAATTTCGATGTTTAGCTTTTAATTGCTTACCCCTTTCTTAAAGGTAAGGTAGAGGGCCGAGGCGATTAATGAGAGTTGGGCAAGGAAAGAGAGACGCAGTCCAGTCGAGAAAGCATTTTTAACTCCATTAATATCAGTGAGATTTTCAAGTACATCCAAACTCGGGGCATAGCCCATATTGCCCATTATTCCTGTAACAATAGCGGTCGTAACAGATACCCCTATTATGTTTGATGAGTTGCGGATTAAGTTAAGAAACGCGGTTGCTATGCCATATCTCTCAGCTGGAATAACACTTAAAACAGATGCTGAATTGGGGGAATAGAATAGACCCATACCAAGCCCTATGCAGCCAAGAAAAGGTATTAGCGAGATTAAAACAGTTTGGGGATTGGCAAAACTCAGACCAAGTAGTGCGACGACCAGAGTGATAAGCCCAAGCATCTCTATTTTTCTCCATCCTAATTTGTCAGAAAAATATCCTGCTAGTGGGCCGGAAAGAGCAAAGAAACCGGCCATTGGAGTGATGATCAGACCAGACTTTCCGGGGCTATAATCGAGAACACCTTGAAGGAAAAATGGCATTATGAAAAACACCGATGTACCCGTAAAAAACGCCAAGAAACTCGCCGTACAACCAAAAGTAAATATTTTGTGTTTATAGAAATCGGTGGGAATTAAGGGGGATTCTGAGTTTCTCTGCTGAAATATAAACGTGACTGTCAAAACTAGTGATATCACTATGCTTACTATAATCACCGGTGAAAACCATCCCAACGTTGGACCATTAGTGATCGTGAGCATGGTCACTAGAAGTGCAAAACAGAGGATAATCGACCCTTTCCAGTCGAAGTTATTTAATTTGTTGTCCGGGTTTTCTGTGCTTGGTTTTATATCAGGTAACACATAAAGGGAGAACAAGGCGGCTATCAGGAGTAGGGGAGAAGGGTAAATCAGGAGTAGGCGCCAACTAAATTGGTCTACTATCAGTCCCCCTAAGATAGGACCGACAACACTGGATACTCCTACAATAGTCATAAATGTACCTATGACTAATCCCCTTTTTTCCGCAGAAAATGTGGTTATCATGATTGCTAGAGCGTTTGATTGCACCATAGCTCCCCCTACTCCCTGTAGGGATCGAAATATAATGGCAATAAGTAGGCTGGGGGCGAGGCCGGAAACCAGGGCTCCTGCTGCTGAAATAAGAAATCCTGTCACGTAGAGTTTTCGCCTTCCCAATAAGTCCGATAGGCTTCCCATCGGTAACATAAATCCACCAGCAGTTAAGCCGTAACCTATGGCAACCCATTGCACTTCTGTGATTTTGGCCTGGAATTGAGATGCTATTTGAGGAAGAGCGATGTTAACGGCGGATTGATCCAGAATGGTTAAACACATTCCAAACCCAATGGCAAAAAATATCATCCATCTGGGGCGTGTCTTCAGTGTGGTCAACTGAATTAATTGATTTTGTTAGGCATCACGACCAAGAGTCGAGAGTTTTGAAGGTTTCTCAATGATGGATAGGAAATATCTGTAAAATAATTCATGAAAATCTATTATATATTATATTGCTTTTAGTATTAACGTTATTCCAGTCGTTACCGTACCCATATTTCGCCCTAGCAATAAAAGAAAAGTAGGGTGACTGAGAAGTGTATAATCGAATGACTGGGGAAGTGTCGGAATTGGTAGACGAGCATGATTTAGGATCATGTGCCGCAAGGCGTGTGGGTTCGAGTCCCTCCTTCCCCAGGATTAAAGTTTTGCTTTGTCATTTCGTTGACACCATTTAACCTCTGCCCTAACATGAATTCGGATCGTGCTAGGCGGGGAGGTAGCGGTGCCCTGAACTCGCAATCCGCTCTAGCGAGGCTTAATTCCGACCAGAGGCCTGTTTGGTTCAACCTCTAGCGGTGATTCTTAGCGTTGAGAGCTGGGTCCTACGCGGCGAAAGTCTGTGAACCCCGTCAGGTTCGGAAGAAAGCAGCGGTAAGCAGTGCCTTTCGGGTGCCGTAGGGTAACCTGGTTCGAGCTTTGGTCGTCGTTCATGTTGCCCCATCAGTTCGAAGATAGGTGCACGGTCCGTAATGGTCTTTAAATTCAGTCGATACCTTTGAGTAAGCATTATAGGGAATCGAGAATAATATATGGAAAGGACTTCTTACCCAGGCCCAAAGAAACGGCTAGGTCAGCATTTTCTTTATGACAAAAGGGTTATAAGAAAAATAATAGACCGTGCAAATCTGGTCGAAGGGGAGAATGTTCTAGAAATTGGTCCAGGAAGAGGTCACATGACGTCTATGTTGGCCGATAAAGACGTAAACCTGATAGCAGTTGAGATTGATACGGATCTAGTAACAGGACCATTATCGGAAATTTGTGCTGCTCGAAAATTTGAGATTATTAACAAAGATGTTCTTGAATTAGACCCATCTACTATTTTCGGCAGTGACGAAGATTACAAGCTTATTTCTAACCTACCTTACAACGTGGGAGGAAGAATTCTCAGGAAATTTTTGTCTGGATCATGTCCGCCTAGATTGTCAGTTGTTATGTTGCAAAAGGAAGTAGCTGAAAACATCATAAGTCCATCAGGTAAACTGGGTATTCTGGGTGCGTTTCTAGGAGCTTTTGTCGAACCGAGTCCCCTGTTTACTGTTAAGCCGTCATCCTTTAGGCCTCCGCCAAAGGTGATGTCTTCTGTGATTCTTTTAGCCAGACTTGAAAGGCCATTGATTAGTTCAGACGAAGCAGAGAGCTATTTTCAATTTATTATTTCTGGATTTTCATCTCCCAGGAAACAAATACGTAATTCATTAGCTCATGGATTGAAACTTGCGCCTTCCCAAGTCAATAAAATGTTAACCGATTCAAATATAGATTCGGCCAGGAGACCCGAAACGATTTCGGTTTTAGAATGGATAAAATTGTTTGATCTTGTTTCGACGCGTAAAAACTCATCTGTTGCTTAGCTCAAACCGATAATAACAATATGAACAAACTCAAAGCTCATGCATTTGGAAAAATAAATCTTTGTCTTGAGGTACTAGCTAAAAGGGATGACGGGTACCATGAAGTGAGGAGTGTTATTAGGTCCGTTGACATAAAAGATGAGATAGAGGTATCGAAGTCAAATGACCTGAGGCTTTCATGTGACTCCCCAAATATTCAAGGTGAAGCAAATCTTGCTTTTCATGCCGCCCGACTTATACAAAACGTTGGAGGAAATATGGATGGGGCTTCGATCAAGATTGTAAAGGGGATACCAATATCATCGGGATTTGGTGGGGGAAGCAGTGACGCCGCGGCTGTCCTAGTGTTACTTAATCGTCTTTGGGATTTGAACCTAAGCAATGATTCCCTGAGGGAGCTTGGTTCACAAATTGGCTCGGACGTTCCCTTTTTTATTGAAGGAGGGACGGCTTTTGTAAGTGGACGAGGAGAGATTGTGAGAGTTCTTGCACCACCTCAAGAGGCTGTTTTTTTGTTAGTTTCACCAGGTATAGAGATCGAAAATAAGACTTCTAATATGTATTCACTATTAACTTCTCTTGATTTCACAAAAGGTGGACTTTCTAGAAAGTTAGAGGCGAGAATAAGGCAGGGAGGGGACGTCCCAACTCAGCTTTTATTCAATGTCTTTCAGGAGGTTGCAATTAGTAATAATCCTCAGCTCAGTGAGGTTGTAGAAGCCATTAAGGCTTGCGGGGCTAAAGAAGTGTTTTTGTCTGGGAGCGGTCCGGGGTTATTTACCCCAGTAAAGGATCTAAAGACGGCCGGTATTTTAAAGATTTTGCTGGAACACAAATATGGAATCACATCCTTTGTAACCCAGTCATGTGATTCAGGTTCGACTATTAAGTGAATTATCTTATCGCCGGTGCAGCAGTTGGGCTTTTGCTGGCTTCAGTATTGATTACCTGGTTTTGTTTGTCTCTTTTTATGCTCTATAAGAGTGGTTCACTTTTTGTTACTAATCTTTTAAACAACCAAACCCCGTCAAAAATCATATTTCCTTTTATTATTCTGATTAATCCAACAGCTGTTGGATTAGGAGTTATGTTCTCTTATATTTTTGCAATCCTTGAAAAAACTAATCCTGGGACTGGATTACTAAGCCCGAATGTTTTTTATTCCATTATGGTACTTATATTATCCATAATACTGTTCACCCCTCTAATATTTTTATCTCGAGGGATACGCTCGCTGATTATTGGTGCAATGTTGAGCTTTGTATTGTCTTTCGGCTGGTTAATTCCTTACTTGGCTGTTTGAAGACTTTGACGCCCCAACTTTTCACAAATAGAATTATCTATTTGTTTGGGGATTAAAATTGTTCACGTTTGATTTACATGTTCATACAGTTAGAGGAAGTAGTGACAGTAGCCTGTCTCCCAGTCAGTTGATTGGTGAAGCAGAGCGGATTGGTTTGAATGGTGTTTGTCTTGCGGAACACGGTGGTGGTTGGAACCTCGATTTGATAGAACAAGAGTTTGGAGAATCAAATCTTACGGTGATTCCTGCTTTAGAGGTGACCACCAACATGGGCCACGTCATTGCTATTGGGCTTAGGTCACATGCGCCGGGAATTCACAAAATTGATGTTCTACGGGAGGTTGTGGATGAAGCTGGAGGTATGTTGATATCCGCTCACCCCCTCCGGAACTTTTTTAATACACCCCCCTTTAATGTTAATTTGTTGTATCGAGAGTGGTCCTCTCCACCTAAAAATGTGGAAGAGGCCTGTAAACACGATCTATTTTCATTTGTTGACCTCATTGAAGTTACTAATGGGGCTAATAGCGAAAAAGAGAATCGTTTCACAAGTGACATTGCTAAATACCTTGGTATTAATGGTACTGGAGGTAGCGATTCTCATTCTGTTCAGGGTATTGGGAAAAGTCTCACTGTTTTTGAGAACCAGATAACAGATCAAGAGTCTTTAATATCTGAATTAAAGGCAGGCAATTTTTATCCCGCTGAGGGCTTAAATGTTGGAGATTTAAAATCGGTTTAATTTTCTGGGGCATTCTGTTCGTTGATTTGAAAGTTTTCCCAAATTTAGGTCTCTTTTTTGCTTTTATTTACCTGGGAAACCCAAGTAATCTTTTTCGGCGCACTTATAAAGGGTTTTATTGAGATTCATTTCGAAAAAGAGGAACAGGTTTCTATCCTGATGGTAATTTCAAAAGAAAATGGTCAGGCTCGAATACTTGGAACTCCTGATGAAGTAGAGGATGTGGCTTTAAAAATAGCCGACTTCATTAGAGAGGATTCGTACAAGGACGCCATGGAGAGTTTTGCTTCGCTACTTCCCCCAGACCAAGTAGACGTTATGGGCAGGCTGGATCGAGAATATCAAGTCGAATTACTTTCTCATCTTTCACCGCGAAATATTGGACTTGTTGTTGAGGAACTTCCCCCAAATGATGTAGTGAAAATTTCGGAGGATATAGAACTCTATCATCTTGCTCAATTGCTAGATGAAACCAGACCTGAGAAAGCCGCAGATATTTTACGTGAACTTCCTTCTGATCAAAGGGAAGAGATTATTTTCTCTATGAAGGACGCTGAGGAAGTAGCCTCACTTGTCGACTACGAAGATGATGATGCGGGTGGTCTTATGTCTCCGGAATTTTTGTCACTTCTGGAGTCAATGAAAGTTTCTGAGGCTATGACGATCGTACGGGAAGTTTCAAAAGCTTCAGAGACGGAGGAAGTTTCTTATATTTTTGTTGTAGACACCGGAAATGTACTAAAGGGCGGGCTGAATTTATCTAGATTGGTCACTGCAGAGCCCTCTGAAACAATTTCCAATGTCATGTTTCCGAATGTTATATCTGTTTCTACCGACACTGATCAGGAAGAGTGTGCTCGAATAATGGAGAGATATAACTTACTGACTCTTCCCGTCACTGAGCCCGATGGTACCTTGGCTGGAATAGTCAAAATTGAGGACATGATATTCGTTCTACAGGAAGAGGCGACTGAGGATATGTACAGAATGGTAGGGGTGAGTGATGAGGAGAAAATCCTGGGCCCTTTTTGGCAATCGGTCAGGGGACGCCTTCCTTGGCTTTGTGTGAATTTGGCAACCGCCGGGGTAGCAGCATTAGTTATTACTCTTTTTCAATCTACCTTGGCCCAAGTTGTTACACTGGCGGTTTTTCTACCTGTTATTGCAGGGCAGGGGGGAATAGTAGGGACGCAAACGCTCACCCTGGTGGTCCGCTCTATGGCTCTTGGCGAGATTAGCGGGGCAAATACTAAACAGTTATTATTGAAAGAATTCACGTTAGGTCTGGTCCATGGATTGTTATTAGGCTTACTTGCAGGTGTCGTAGCATTTTTCTGGCATGGTAACGAATATTTGGCATTGGTTGTGGGATTGGCAATGTTGGGGAATTTAGTTATAGCAGGTGTTAGTGGGGTTGTTCTTCCACTTTGTCTCAAGGCGATGAAAATTGATCCAGCTCTTGCCTCAGCAGTCGTTGTCACGACCGTTACCGACGTTGTGGGTTTCCTCATTTATTTAGGTCTGGCGACTTTTTCGATTACTTTAATCGTCCAGAACTTTTAGGAGAGATTATATGTTCTTAATTTTCCTAGGAATAAGTTTTGGACAGGATCAGTCTTTTTTGCCAAAAATGCAATTATAGGGGTACATATAATCGCGAGTAAGCATCCTCCAATAATATCGGAAGGGTAATGTACACCGACGCACACACGACAAATTGACATCGCTAGAAATAGGATTGTTACAAGACTTATAAGCTTGGCTGATTTTGTTTTGGCGAGTTGTATGACTATTGAAAAAATTCCTGCCGCTGGATTTGATGGAAAGGAAGAATCTGTTGGCTGGTAAAACAATGGAGACATTTCGTAATTTACGAACGGACGATCCACAAATACAAATTGGTTAATTACTAATACCAAAAAGCTCGACAAGGCCATGTGGCTGATTGATTTCAACACTGTTTTTTGACTTGATATTCGAGCCGTAACAGCTCGATTGCAAAACCAAAGATAAAAAAGGATCATCCCTATTCCTACTGGGACAAGGTAGTCACTGGCAAGTGATTTAAGCAAAGCATCTACTGAAGGAGATTGTCCTGTCAGTCCGTGAAGTATTTCAAAGATGCGGTTATCTATTATCTTGAATTGATCCATTTCGTATTTAATAATTCAATTAATTTGTAATTACGGTAGGACGCCAGGCCTCCTATATTTTGTGTGGAATTTTTGTGTTTAGCGGAATTTATAGCTGAGGCTGTCAAACCTGTGATAAAAAAAGAAGATAATGCAGATAGAAAAAATATGACAGCTTGTTGGTTTGCGTCAAGACCACCTTCAAAATCATTTATGATTCGATTGTCCGTAGTAAAGAAGAGACACACTGAGAAAAAAATTAACCCAGTGGACATCAAATAATTTAGCCTCCTATTCCTGATTATTTTCAGCATAGAAAGATCGGCTCTGTGCGCAGCTAACTGGAGAACAGCATTACAACATATGAATACGCATATGAAATAGTCTAAAGCGAAACTAAAAGTCATATCAGACCCCGTTTGTGGAGAGGACTTTAATCTATAGGCTGACTGGGGTACACCAATCTATGTAATTGGGATTCTGGCCTCGAATCGCCATTTGATAAATTTCGTTTATTTTGCTGGTGATAGGACCGCTTTCCCCACTACCAATCTTTCTGTTGTCCAATGTTCCAACACCTTGTATGTGTGCCGCTGTGCCAGTCAGGAATACTTCATCAGCAAAATACAGTTCACTTCTCCTGATTCTGGCTTCTATGACCTCAATACCAAGTTCCCTATTTGCGATTTCCATCGCAGAGTCACGAGTAATCCCAGTCAAATTGTTGTCTGATACCGGTGGCGTAATAATTACCCCGTCATTTATCATAAAGAGATTCTCTCCAGATCCCTCGGAGACAAATCCGTCCTGTGTAAGCATTATGGCCTCATCAAATCCAGCTAATGTGGCCTCAGTTTTAGCCAAAATTCCGTTTACATAAGTTCCCGATATTTTAAGTCTTGGTGGAACATTGGTGTCATCCACTCTCCTCCATGATGATGTACAACACTTAAGGGCGCCATCCGTTTCCAGATATTCACCAAAGGGGACCATAATCAAAGTAAAGTCACTGGATATCTCTTGAAGCTTAAGGTTTGCGACTAATTCCTCACTCTTATAGGCAAGTGGACGTATGTATAGATCCTGCTTGTATCCACATTGCTTCACTAGATCGATTGTAATATCGCAAAGTTCATCCGCAGTGTAAGGGATGTCAAGCATCAGCATTTGACATCCTTGTAATAATCTTTCGTAATGCTCTCGAATTCTAAAAATAAAAAGTTTTTCTTCTGAAGGGTTCCAGTTACCTCGGATTCCTTCAAAAACCGCGGTTCCATAATGCAACGCATGTGTCATAACGTTCACGTTTGCATCTTCTATTGGAACTACTTTCCCTTTGAAGTAAGCAAGGGCCCTACTCATACTCTGTCTCCTTAATACATTTCGAATCGTCGATCATTATAAACTGCATTATCAAATTAAATCAGACTTTGGAAAATTATTGGTTTTCGCCACATGAAGTTTGAAGTGTAAAACGAAGGATGATTTATATAAATTCTTCAGGCCATGAAGTCATAACAACCTCCACTATATCTCCTGGATTCCGCTGTTCCTCATTCTCTGGGCATATAGCCAATCCGTCCGCCAAGGCCATGGAAGTCAACACATTGGATTCTTGAGAGCCAGTTGTTGTCGCTAAATACCCTTTCTCATTTCTCTTAACTGTTACTCTAGCGTAAACGCGGCGGCCATCATAATTTCGTATTGTGTCGGTCAAGCACGCTTTTATAATCGGCCGATTTGAAAACTTTTTACCAAGCATTTTTCTGATCGCCGGTCGACAGAATTGTTCAAATGCGACGAGGCTGCTGACCGGATTTCCGGGAAGCCCGACTAAGGGTGTAGTTTTGTTGGAATCGCTTCGACGAAGAGTTCCAAAAGCTAGAGGCTTTGCGGGCCTCATTCTGATTGACCAAAAGTTCAAGACACCTCTATTTGAGAGTGCAGTTTTGACCACATCATAGTCACCTTTAGACACCCCAGCTGATGTTATTACAAGGTCAGATTGAGCGGCGTCCTCCAGGACTCTATCCAGGTCGTCGAGGTTATCTTTCACGATTCCATAAGTTTTCGGAACACCACCAGCCTCTAAAACGGCTGCGATAAGACCATTGGTATTACTATCAAATATTTTTCCAGGTTCTGGTTTGTTTCCAGGTTCCAGGAGTTCGTCGCCAGTCGAAATTATAGAGATCACCGGACTTCTGTAGACAGATACTTTGTCTTGGCCTAAAGAGGAAAGGACTGCGATTACGGATGAAGAGATTGTGGTTCCTTGCGTCAAGACTTTTTGACCTAGACTAACATCTCCCCCGGCCCTTCTTATGTCTGAATTTTCTCGAACGGCGACACATATTCCTATCTGAGCTGTACCACCTTTAAAGAATGTTTCTGATTCAGTTGTATCCTCAAAAGGGACGACTGCATTTGAACCATTTGGAATAGGGGCACCAGTCATGATCCTGGCTGCTGTTGACTCCTTTATATCTTTCTGAGGGAGCTGGCCAGCGGCGATGGTTTCGATCACATTTAAGACGATTGGATTGTCGGAGGTGGCTTTTGTTACGTCTTCTGCTCTTATGGCGTACCCGTCCATTGCGCTATTGTCATATGGAGGAATATTAATTGATGATGCAACGTTGTCGCTTAGCACAAGGCCGAGTGAGTCTGTGACTGGTATGGTTACTACTTCAGTTTTACATACTGTGCCTAAAATTTTCTCCCTTGCGTCTTCAACAGACAACATATCTTCTTCATGGTGTCTGTGTACGTGTTCGTCCATTTACTTTATCCGTTTAATAATATTAATTTTGTTGATCAGAGAAACGTTCTCTGACATCAAGTTGGTTTGATAGGCTTTTAAAAATCTGCTTTAATGCTTTTTCCAATTCACCTGTTTCCAGGGTTTTAGCCATTGATTGGAAAATTATTCTGTATGTTATCGATTTCCACCCCGTTTCTATCTCTTCACCTACGAATTGGTCGGACGGAAAGACATCAACAACAAGTTTATGTGCCTGTATAATTTTTTCTATCTGACTGGAGGGGGTCTGTTCAGGGCATAGTAGTGCGATATCTCGAGTAGAAGAGGGAAAACGACTCAACTCCTGAAATGTTGATATATCTTCCTGTTCTGACCTAGAAATGCTATTTATGTCCAGAGTGAAAAGAAAAACGTCTCGATTGTTGATTCCAAATTTATCTAATATATTTTGATCGACATGACCTATATGCCCAATTTCATTACCATCTATGGAAATACTTGCTGCATGGCCTTTCTTGAATATCCGATGATTAGATGGAGAATAAGATGCCTGGACATTTAAACGGTTAAGTGCGTAATCTACCATCCCTTTCAAATCGTAGAAATCTAATGCATCGTATGTGTTATTCCAAATATTATCTAAATCTCTAGGACCTTGAATGATTCCACACACTTGTTCGGTTTCATTTGGAAGAATTTCCTTTTGGGTTTCATTTTTACTATTAAATATGTGGCCGAGTTCGAACAATTTGAAGGCCCTATTAGGGTTGTGCCTTATATTTCTTTCCAGGGTCTCAAGAAGGTTGGCTTCAAGGCCTGTTCTAAGCCAGGCTTTTGTTGAATCCATTGGATTAGCTAGTTTTAGTGCCTTTAGGTCTTCTCCAAGTTCACTGGTCAGAGTTAATGATTCTAGGCTAGACACAGCATAAGAAACAATTTCGGAAAGTCCGGCCTCTGAAAGGGAATCTCTCAGGCTTGTCCTTATCTTTGAAAATGGGTCCTGTATTTTGTCAGGGACTGCTGATGACAACTTTTCTACGGGAAGGTTATCGTACCCGTATATCCGAGCGAATTCCTCTATAAGATCATCTTCTATGTTTATATCTGATCTCCAATATGGCGTGACAACTTCAATAGATTCGGTGCTTCCTTCGGGTCTGCCGGCCTCTAATGTCTCTACTAGGTCGACGACTGACATTGACATCTCATTTTTCGCGAATCCCAGAGATTCTAAATATGGCCACACAGCAGCCAATGTAAAGGTAGTACCTAGAATCTTATTTAGTCTTTTTGCAGTCAGTTTTAGAGGTTTGGTCTCCACTTGTACAGGATAGGCATCAATAATTTCATCACCTGTTTTGCCTCCGCATAAATCAACAAATAGGGCTATAGCTCTTTTGATTGCTATGGGCGCAAGTTCCGGTCTTAGTTCCCTTTCGAAACGATAAGAAGCTTCGGTGTCTAGGCCGATCCTAGTTCTAGTAGATCGAATGAATGCTCCACTGAAGTTTGCAGCTTCTAAAAAGATATCTTTTGTTTTGTCGTCCACCTCTGTGTTCGCGCCACCCATTATCCCGGCGAGTCCTATGGGCTGATACTTATCTGCGATGACAAGCATGTTATTTTCTAGATTCCGAGTTACCCCATCTAGAGTCACAAGTGTCTCGCCTTGATTAGCGAAACGTATATTAATCTCGTTGCCTTCTAATTTATTAGCGTCAAAAGCGTGTAAAGGTTGGCCATATTCAAGCATTACATAGTTAGTAATATCAACCACATTATTTATGGATCTGACACCCGATAATTCCAATCGGTTTTTCAGCCAATCAGGAGAATCACCTATGAGGACATCACGAATCAGCGCTCCCGTATAACGGTTGCAGGCCTTTGAATCAATGATTTCGACAGAAATATTATTATAGATCCCATTAGAGTTCGTCTCGTATGCAATATTTGGGAGAGTGACCGTTTGAGAGGTTAAAGCAGCTATCTCATAGGAGGTACCTAACACTGAAAGGCAATCTGGTCTGTTTGGCGTTAATTCAGTCTCAAGAATAGTATCGCCCAAAACTTCCACGAGGGGAGTGCCGGGAGCTATATGGTTTGGCAACTCCAGAATACCTTCGTGATCTTCACTTAGCCCCAATTCCAAAGCGGAACAGACCATACCTCTAGACTCAATTCCTCGTATGTTTGCTCCCTTTAATTCCTGGACAACCCCTGTTTTAGAATTAAGAAGTTTTGAACCCTCTTGGGCAAAAGCTACTATTTGCCCAACATGGATATTGGGTGCACCGCATACAACAGTGACGTACTCATCTTCCCCTATGTCAAGAGTGGGTAGTTGTAGCCTGTCGGCATTGGGATGAGGGTCTATGGTTACAATCTTTGCAGTACGAATCAATCGGCTGTCCCAATTTGCGCCTATAACGTGAATCTTACCTACCTCTAATCCTGCCATAGTCAATCGGCGAGATATTTCTTCAACCCCTAGATCCATTTTTACATATTCTCGTAGCCAGGAAACGGGTAACTTCATTTTCAGGACCGTCCAGTTCTGGTTGAGGAAAATTGCTCTAGGAAACGGATGTCGTTGCTGTAAAAATGACGTATGTCGTCTATACCATGTTTAAGCATTGAAATACGTTCTGCTCCCATTCCAAATGCAAATCCTGAATAGACGTCCGGATCATAGCCGACACCTCTCAGAACTTCGGGATGAACCATGCCGGCTCCCATAATTTCGATCCAGCCGGTATTACTACAAACCTTACATCCGGCTCCGTCACATTTAAAACAATCGATTGACATTTCGGCTCCAGGCTCAACGAAAGGGAAGAAATCGCAACGAAAACGGGATTTACGTCGGGAGCCGAAAATTTGGCGGGCAAAATCCTCAAGGGTGGCTTTAAGATTGGCAAAAGTTATATTCTTGTCTATAGCTAATCCTTCAATTTGACAGAATTGCCACTCATGTGTGGCATCTGTTGCCTCGTATCTATAAGCTTTACCTGGGACTAAAACTCTAATTGGTGGTTGGGTGGCTTCCATCACTCTGATCTGCATTGGAGATGTATGTGTACGAAGTAGTAGACGTGAAATACTTTCTGTGGCAGCACCTTCTATCCACAGACTGTTCCACATATCACGGGCTGGGTGGTGGTCAGGTATATTAAGCTTCTGAAAATTGTATTCATCCAATTCGACTTCAGGGCCTTCCAACACTTGAAAACCCATTGTCGAAAACGCCTCACATATGTCTCTGACTATCTGTGTAGTTGGATGAAGACTCCCGGATGAAATAGCCCGACCAGGCAAGCTAACATCGAAAAAGGTTTTGCCGATATGGGAATCCGACTGGGATGATAAGACAATTTCCTTAAGTTTTTCATCAAAGACTGAAGTCAGTTCTGCCTTTAAAATATTGGCAGAAGCACCGGCAGATTGACGTTCGTTTCCTGGCAGTTCAGATATGCTTCTGAGAAGAAGGGTCAGACTTCCTCGTCTACCTAAAACGGAAATCCGTAGATCTTCCAAGGCACTTTCATTATCCAGACCTGTGATCAATGATTTTGTATCGGATTCAATTTTGAGGAGATTTTGTTGAAAATTTGATTGCATATATGTGATCCAGTTTAAGGCTACTTTTCAGATTCATAAAATCTAAAACCCAGTCACAATTATAAGAACGGTGTGAATTTTCGGTCAATGACAACTCAGGTTATCCTTATTAGGAAAAACAGGAGTTATCTCTTTTTTGTTGGCTTAAATACGAATAAAATGCATCTGAAGTAAGGCTGAACGAGGGTCAGAATGCATTAAAATTCACCCACTGTTGCTAATTAATGGGTGGGACTTATGATTCAATATACCCAAGCAAATTCACGTGTCCGATGTTATTGGAGGATTAGTAAATGTTTGAAGAAGGTCTGACTGACTCAGTTTTGCTCCGATTGATAGCGGCCTTCTCTGTATTTATAGGTTTTGTCGTAGCTGCATTGATTGTACGGATCATAATTAGCGTGATCCTTAGGAGACTTAAAAACCAGGTTGCTTCCTCTGTAACTTCAATTATTTTAGAGAGTGTAAAAACTCCTATCACTGCTATCTTACTAATAAGCGGACTTTTGAGTGTTTATTTGCTCGTGTTAGGTATAGAGGATGCACTACCTAATGGGTTTTCGGATACCCGAGATCTATCCATAAAAATTTGGAAAGTAATGTCGATTTTGATCACGACGTTCGCGATCGCTAAAACTATTGACGGCCTGATAGATTGGTATTTGCTCAACATAGCTGCGAAGACAGAAACAAAGATTGATGACACATTATTACCAACTCTTAGAAGAGTTCTACCCATCACGATATACGCCGCTGGAGCACTCGTTGCCATAGACAGCATAGGAATATCGATTAGTCCTATATTGGCCGGGTTGGGAATTGGAGGTTTAGCAGTCGCTTTAGCTGTTCAACCTACTTTAAGTAATTTCTTCGCCGGTACGTATGTTGTTACAGAAGGAGAATTGAAAGAAGGAGATTTTATTGAACTTGAAGGGGGACCTTCTGGATATGTTGAAGAAGTCGGGTGGAGAAGCACCAAAATAAGAAGTCGTTTCAATAACTTAGTTATTATTCCAAATTCTAGGATGGCGGAAAGTATTGTGACTAATTACTTTAGTCCAACCCCTGCAATGAATGTAATAGTGACAGGAGGTGTGGCATATGAATCCAACTTGGTGGATGTCGAGAAATACGCCTTAGAAGAGGCTCGGACAGTAATTGAACAATCCGAAAAAGCCATAAAAGGGATGGAGCCAGCCTTTGGATTTTCCAATTTTGGCGACTCCAATGTCGATTTTTATGTTTTTTTACAGGCGATTGATCGAGCAGGAACTTTCGGACTGAGAAGCGAATTAATTAAACGTATACACGATAGGTTTAATCGCGAGGGAATTGAAATTAATTACCCAGTCCGGAAATTAATTTTGCCTGAACCAGCAAATGACTTTGGAGAAATTTTGTCCGATCCGGCTAAGGATACCTCAAACGAAAACATATAAACTTTTAATTTAGTTGTCCGCCAACCTTCTGTTATGAAATAAATATTGATTAGCATAGCCGGAGTACCTGCCAAAGTAACTTTGAGCCCATTCTCTCAACTTGGTATCCGGTATGGATTCTAGGTCTTCAAAATAGTTTTCCCTAAGAACCCTCTTTACCCATACATCGACGGGGAACGCGTTAAGTTGGTCTAGGGAAAACAACATCACACAGTTTGCAACTTTGTCACCAACCCCAGGTATTTTCAAAAGTTCAGCTAAGATAAATTCGTATTTTTGACCTCTAAGTTCATTTACGTTGATTGCACCCTCAAGATCTAATCTGGAAGCCGCTGAAACGTATTTTGCACGAAAGCCCAAGCCGAGTTTTCTCAGCCCCTCCTCTCCTACTTCATTTATCTGGAGGCTGGTAGGGAAGCAATGATATGAGCCTGATTCATCTGCTTTCTCGGTTCCAAGATTTTCGCATAGCCTTTTCACTATGGTGCGAATTCTAGGTATGTTGTTGTTGGCTGAGCATATAAAAGTGATCAGACATTCCCAAGGTTCTTGCCTTAAGATTCTTAAGCCTTGGTATTGAGTGATTGCTTTTTGTAAATATTTGTCAGTGCAAAGGTCTGAGTATATTTCTGACAAATTATCTTCTAGACGTAGATATTTACTTATCAGGTCAAAATTCGGTGTGGAAGCCCCATGTTCCTCTACCTGTATTTCATCTTTGATTTGTCTCAGCCTTATCCGTTGGTCCCCTATGATTGCCTCATGCCAGGCGCTCATATCATCTTCTGCTTGATTTAATGGAAACCATCTGAAAGCTTGCCCGCTATAAAGAGTCTCAATCAGATCGTATTGATGTGGTGACTTTAAGTTCATGTTGTTTTAGTTTTCAACCACCCTGATACAAGCGCACGAATTTCACCTTTCCCGACACGTTTTTTGTCCATTTCTGGTAACGCTTTTAGAAACTCCGAACCGTAACGGGTTTTGGAAGTACGGGAATCTAATATCATAAATACCCCGCGATCAGAGTGTGATCTGATTAGTCGTCCGAATCCCTGCCTAAATCGGAGGATAGCATCGGGAAGAGCATACTGCATAAATGGATTTTCGTATTGTTCGGATCGGGCCTTAAATACGGGATCGGATGGTACTCCAAATGGGAGTCTCGTGATAGCAACCACTTGTAGGGCATCTCCTCTCACATCGACTCCCTCCCACATACTTGAGGTTCCAAGAATCACAGAGCGATGGTCAATTTTCAGTCTATCCAATAGAGCTTTGGGTGAACCGGAAACCCCTTGGGACAGAACGGTTATGCCACTACCGTCTAAAAGATTAGAGATTTTTCTGTGTGCTGCTTGTAAAGCAGAATGTGAAGTGAATAACCCAAGGGTCCTTCCCCCGGCTGCAATGGCGGCATCTGCAATTGCTATGCTTACATTTTCCAGATAATCGGGTGCTCGAGGATCCCCGGTATCCTCCACTTCTATGCAAATCGTGGAATGTAGATAATCGAAAGGGGATTCGATTACCTCGCTGTGGACTTCTTCACCGCCTAGTCTTTTTTGAATGTATTCAAAGTTCCCTGATGTCTGTAATGTGGCACTCGTCATTATGACGCTCGAATCATCGTCAAAAAAATGATCTTTCACAGTGGTTGAAACATCCAAAGGAGCCATTTTAATCGAAACGTTATTTCCGTTTTGAAGATACTGAATCCAATAAACTGCGTTGTTTTGAGGTTCAAAAATAGATTCGTATAATTTTTCATTCAAATACGTGATTTCGTCACGCCAACCCTCAATATCTAACCTCATATTACGTATTAAGGCGTGGTCAAAATACGGCTCTGTGATAGAAATAAGTTTGTTGCCGAAACGGATCAACTGCTGAAGATGTACATGAAGGTTCTCTGTAGTTAATTCAAGTTGTTCCCAGTCAGGACTTGTTCTCAAGTTGTCGACGACCTTCTCTTGCACCTGGGGAAAGCGGTTCGGCGAATCAATCACGTTACTCAAGAGGTAATGAAGGGTTTTTAAGGTGTCCGTACCTCTTACGGATACAGATTTTAATTCGGATTCTATTGACGCTATAACAGACATCATATCTTGGTTGTCTATGAAACCTTTCAGAAGTTTTAAGTTCGTTAGAATTATTCCGTTAGAATTGCTGAGTTCTTCAAAAGTTTCGCTGATACTCGACAATTTGATTTCGTAACCAAAAGAGTTGGTGGCCTGTTCTTCTAAATGATGTGCCTCGTCGATGATGAGGTGGTCGTAGACTGGTAGTATTGATCTACCTGATGCTATATTGGCGAAAAGCAGAGAGTGATTTGTGATAACAACTTTTGCTGAAGCTGCCCTATCTCGTGCGGTTTTAAGAAAACATTGATCATTGAATTCGCAATTTCCAGCCCCCTCTGCGGAAAGCTTTCTCCACATCCCATTGTGATTTGATCGCGTAATGCTTATTTCAGATTTATCGCCAGTCTTAGTGTATTCACTCCAAACCAAGAGTTTTCCGAGCAACATGGATTCTTCAAAAGTAAGAGTAGGACGATCCAAATAGTTTTCAAGTCTCCTTTTACAAAGGTAATTGGAACGGCCTTTAAGGACAGTAACTTTTGAGGAGTCCATCAAAGACTCAGATTGAGTCTCCATACATTTTAAGGCGACAGGTAGATCATTATCTAATAGTTGTTCCTGTAGGTTCAAAGTATTTGTAGAGATTATTGTTGTCATCTCTTTTTGACTTGCCGAAAGTAGAGCAGGTACTAGATAAGCAAGTGATTTTCCCGTCCCGGTTCCGGCCTCTATGAACATACATTCATTAGTATCCATAGCGTTTGATATTTGAAGAGCCATGGATAGTTGATCAGGTCTGTCTTCGAAACCATCGATTGTCTCCGATAGTCGACCAGATGGTCCAAATATTTGATTTAATGCAACAACGGAATCAGGCTCTTTTATCTCACTTTCTTTCTTCACAAGGGAAGTTGAGTTGAGAGTCTTCTGATGTATGGAGTTTTTTTTAAGGGCGCGTTCTGGCTCTGCGAAAAGGTTGCCTGTTTTATTTAATTCACCCAGGATAAATGCAAAATCCCATCCAGCCTTTTGAGAAATGGTATAAAGCCTACTCAATGTCACAGGCTCTAAATCAGTCATTTTCTCTATAAGTATTTGAAACAGTTTCATGGTGCCTATACAGTCATCTAAAGCTCTATGGTTTTGCTCTTGAGCAATTCCATGCCTACGCATTAGAGTCTCTAATTTGTAATCTGGGCTGTCATAATCAAGACAATATGCCAAGCTTAAGGTATCGATTTTTGGTTGATTCCACGATAGCCCTTGTTTGGCTAAGAAATTAAGGTCGAAATCAATATTGTGGCCGATGACAACCTTATTGCTGATAAATTTATCAATGTCGCTTTGGATTTCGGAAAACATTGGAGCGACTTCAACATCGGCTTGTTCTATACCTGTAAGCTTGGTGACAAACTTTGAAAGTTTCTTTTTAGGATTAACTAGTGTGGAAAAGCTTTCTTCCGGTCCCTCTAGGGTAAAGACCTGTATTCCGACTTCGATAATTCGGTCCGTTTCAGCACTGAGTCCTGTCGTCTCTAGGTCGACAACTGCAAATTTTTGCTTGTGAAGTGGTTTACTATATTCGTTCAAAAATAGGGTCCTGCTTTATGTTCACTGAGTATAGCATTACGAAGTGCTGGACCCAGTAATAATTTCGTATATTATGGAAGGGATAAATACTAAGGAATAATGTCCTGAGCAGCGGATATACAGATTATTTATGAAAGCGAATTCACAGAACAAAAAAGGTGCATTGAAGACCATTTCCAAGCTGGTTGGAGATTTTACTGTTTCTCTTGATTATGACAGGCGCCTATATAAAGAAGATATTGACGGCTCGATTGCACACGTAAAGATGTTGGCGGCCCAAGGTATTATACCGTCCGCCGATTGTGATCTGATAGTCGATGCCCTTATTGAAATAGAACAGGAGATTGAAATAGAGAAGTTCCCTTGGGATAGGACCTTAGAGGACATCCATATGAACATTGAATCCCGTCTACATGAAAAGATAGGAGCGGTTGCCGGTAAACTGCACACCGGTAGATCCAGAAATGATCAAGTTTGTCTTGACATGCGTATGTATGTAAAGAAGGCGACAAGGCACACTTTAACTTTAATTACAGAGCTTCAGGAACAAGTATTAATTTTAGCTGAATCTAATTCTGAGATTATTATTCCCGGATACACTCACCTTCAAAAAGCCCAGCCCGTTTTGTTTGCTCATCATTTGCTTTCTTATTTCGAAATGTTTACCCGTGACTTTGAAAGATTTCAAGCTGTCTATAAATCCTCGGATGTTATGCCATTAGGAAGCGGGGCTCTAGCTGGCGTGACTTATGACATAGACAGATCATTTGTTGCTAGAGAACTCGGGTTTTCAGAATTAAGCAAAAACAGTATGGATGCGGTCTCTGATCGCGATTTTCTATTGAACTATTTAAATGCCGCTTCGATCTGTGTGATGCATATTTCAAGGTTTTCAGAAGAAGTTATTTTATGGACTTCACAGGAATTTGGATGGCTCACACTTTCTCCTGAATACACGACTGGAAGCAGTATGATGCCACAGAAAAGAAATCCTGATTTCGCTGAGATTTCCCGTGGTAAAACAGGAAGAATATATGGAAATTTACTTTCATTGTTAACTGTTTTGAAGGGTCTCCCTCTTACTTATAACAGAGATCTACAGGAAGATAAGGAAGGCTTTTTCGATACCTATGATTCACTCTCAAGTATATTGGTGGTTTTCAAAGGAATGTTAGAGGGCGCGACAATTAATCAGCAGGCTACGAGTAATTCTTCTTCTACAGGCCTACTGCTAGCGACTGATATAGCAGATTATTTGGTTGGTAAAGGCATACCCTTTAGGGAAGCCTACAACATAGTTGACAAAATTTCTGATTATTGTTTATTAGAAAATAAGTCGATCGAAAATCTAACAATCGAGGAATTTAGGAAATTTTCAGATCTTTTTGAATCGGATGTAAAAGGGATTACGTTGGAATCTTCAATAGATGCGAGAGATGTTTACGGAGGAACTGCAAGGTCTCGTGTCGCCGTTGCATTGAAGGATGCCAAAAGTCAATTAAAGGGGCAGATGAATGGGTGAGGGTGATCTAGATATATATCCATCTATTCTGTCGGCTGATTTTTCAAATCTGGCTAATCAGCTCAAGGAAGCTGAGACTGCAGGGTTTACAGGCATTCATGTCGACATGATGGATGGTCAGTTTGTTCCACCTATAACTTTTGGTACTCAAATAATCCACGCTGTCAGGGAAAATTTTACAGGCTTCATAGACGTACACATGATGGTCGTCTCTCCTATACGATTTGCCGAAGAATTATCTGCCACAGGGGTCGATTCAGTAAGTTTACACATTGAAACACTTGCAAACCCAGCCTCAGATTTGAGAATCATTAAGAATCTAGGATTGAATTCTTGTTTGGCTCTTAACCCATCAACCTCTTTAAAGGAAATTTATCCTTACTTGGACATCATTGACCAAGTGTTAATTATGTCCGTCGAGCCGGGTTACGGAGGACAAAGTTTTATAAAAGAGTCGCTAGTTAAAATATCCGAACTTAGAGAGAAGATCGTAAAGAAGCAACTTAAATTGAAAATTCAAGTTGATGGAGGGGTGAACATCAGCACTATAAGATCAATACACAATGCGGGAGCTGATCTGGTTGTCGCTGGAAGTGCCGTATTTAATCCAGATTTTTCGGTAACCCAAGCATACTTTGATTTAAAGAGGGCCGTATCGGCTGATTCTCTATGAATATTCTAGGTATCGAGACCTCGTGTGATGACACAGCTGCGGCGGTGATAAAAGATGGGTCCGCCGTTCTATCAAATGTAGTTTCCTCTCAAACATACATGCATGAACGATATGGTGGAATTATTCCTGAAATATGTTCCAGAGAACATCTTACGACAATGGTCCCTGTAGTTAACGAGGCGCTTGATTTAGCTAAATTAATGCCATCAGAGATTGATGGTATTGCTGTAACACATGGTCCCGGGCTGGCTGGGTCTCTTTTGGTCGGCGTCAATGCTGCAAAGGGGTTCGCTATGGCATGGGATAAACCTCTAATCGGGATTAATCATCTTGAGGGTCATATATATTCAGGTTGGTTGGAAGGCCTGTTTGAGAAATCAGGAACGGAATTTCCTCTAGTTTGTTTAATAGCTTCGGGGGGACATACAGAGCTTGTTTTGATGAAGGGACACTTAGATTACGAGTTGCTTGCAAAAACTCGTGATGATGCAGCTGGAGAGGCATTTGATAAAGTTGCCAGGGTTTTGAGACTTGGGTTTCCTGGTGGTCCGGAAATACAAAGGGAAGCGGAAAAAACAGATCATCATATTGATCCCTTTCCGAGGCCGGTGATTAAAGGGTCACTGGATTTTAGTTTTAGTGGACTAAAAACTGCAGTTGTGAGGAGAGCGGAAGATGATGGTTTCTATCCGATTCAAGATGATAATAGTCCATCCGAGAGTGTAGTCAGAAGTTATGCATTGGCGTTTCAAAACGCCATAGTAGATTGCTTGGTGGCCCGAACTTTGAAAGCTGTAGATATGTATGATGGGAAGGGTATTCTTATTGGTGGAGGGGTTGCAGCTAATACGGAACTACGGAAAACTCTTTCACGAGAGTCTAAGGTTCCTGTTGTTGCTCCAAGGCCCGGGCTTTGCACGGATAACGGAGCAATGATTGGGGCGGCCGCCTTCTATCGCTTCAAAGAATGTGGGTCTACTGAATGGGATATGGATGCAGTTCCAGGGTTATCCCTATCTGATTAGAGCGTGTAAAGTTATCTTGGCGCAAATAGACGTTTAGTGACAGGGTTGTCATCGAGTGGCTGAACATTGGTTACGGTGATGTTGTGTAATGAATCACTTAGTTCCATGCCTCGCCCGTGACCGAAGATTTTTAACCTTATCTCAGAAGATTTGGTGCAAAGAACGACCTGCAGGCCATTTGGCTGAGAGAAATGATCATATAAAAGGTACAGCCCCATCAGGCCTGAGAGTCCCACTAGAGTGAGTTGAAGAAGAGTATTTTCAATCATAAAAAAGAAACATAAACCTAAGACGACTGATAGACCCACCCAGACAAATGTTGAGTTGGACTCACGCGTCGTCGATTGTATGTGGGCCGAATCTAAACTATCTACGGAAAAACTCCCACTACTGGCATTGGCACCATCGACAACATGATAAAAAATATCGTCATTCGTGCGTCGGATATATCCATCAACCTCAGATATGCCGTTTGCCAAGATCTCAACTTTCAAATCGATGTTGTCTGTTTTGATCATTTATTTGTTATTCCGTTTTTTTAAAAACAAGTCTTTGATTTGCTCCTGAGATATTTTAACAGTACGCTATCTGGTAGATTTTCTCTTACCAAATCACTGAATAATTTGTTTTCTGTTATGGGAGAATCAAGGAATATTTTATAAGAAAAACATCTCGAGAGGGATTTATGGAAAGGCCAATTCAGAAGTCTATTGGGACCAAGCTTGAAGAGTTAGATACTCCAAGTCTCATTTTGGATGGGGAAGCCTATAAGAAAAAGTGGCGAAGTGTATCCAAAACCTTAGCGGGAGACGATAGGACATTTAGAAGTAATGGTTCCGTGCACAGGACCCCTTCTTTAACGCATTTTGTTGGAGAAGAAAGGATTTATGTGGAGACCCTATCCGAGGCTCTTATTTTTGCAGCTCATGGTGTCAAGAATATTCTGGTCGGCAGATTACCTCTGGAAGATCCCAATAGTCTTCTACAATCGCTGATCACACAATGTAGTTTGACTATATGTGCGAATGATTTGGGACAGGCTGAGGAATTAGCTCAATTTAGGGGAGAAAAGAATAGTGAATTTAAGATTTTGTTGAGAATTGCATTGAATCCCACTGAACTTGGGATTTCAGTCAATCGCTATGAAGAATATCTAAAAGATAAGGATGGCTTTCTGTCCTATCAAGGCATATTTTTTGAATGGTCTCACAGTAATGAACTCGCTGATTCCTCTAGCTTATCCCGCCTTATACAGGGTTTAGACGATCCGCAGGAAGAACACTTGGAATCAGACATTGTTGCCATTTGTGAATCGGAATCAGCCGTACCGAGCATACCCCCGATGACCAGTGAGATAATTGATGGTTCTAATATATGGACATTGGATGAGTCTCTTCAAAAAGATGAACTACTAATCGGTGTAGTATCGTCGATTATGAGTTTGCCAATTGAAGATCAGGCTTTTATAGATTGTGGACAAAAGGCCATTTCAATAGACAACGGATTACCGCATCTACTTTATAAAGATTCATTAAGGGTCGACAAAATGAGTGCAGAACATGGGTTTTTGGAAATCAGTAAGCCGAGCAACGATTGCGAACTCGCTGAAAGGGTTGTCCTGATCCCTTCCAATATCTCTGATACATGTAATTTATACGATTATATGAACGTTTTGTCCGATGGTGTTCTCACTTCGATTTGGAAGGTCGAAGCGAGAGGTAGATATTTTTAATCGTAGTAAATAACACTAGAGGTTTGACATGTATCCGCAATTAGGTTCACACATCGAAAATATTGAAACCCCTGCTCTTATTATTGACATAGAGAGGCTAGATCACAATTATTCCGTTGTTTCCAATATGTATGCTGAGACTGAATGTAAAATGAGACAGCATGCAAAAAATATAAAGAGCCCAGTTGTATTGCAACGCCAAATTGATCGAGGAGGTACAGTGGGGGGTGTATGCGTAGCTAAGGTGGCCGAAGCCGAAGTTATGGTCCAATCCGGCATACGTGATATTTTGGTGACTTCAGAAGTGGTGGACCAAGGCAAGCTTTCTAGATTATGTTCATTGGCGAAAATTGCGGACATAAAATTATGCATCGACAATGAGGAAAATCTTTCCTTAATATCCAAAACCGCCACTTCATCTGGAGTTAATTTGGGTGTATTGATAGAAGTGGACACATCAATGGGCCGTGCAGGGGTTCGTACTCCTGAACAGGGAGTGAGGCTAGCTGAACTGGCAGAGGAATTACCATCTGTTGAATTTTTGGGAGTTATGAGCCACCAAACGGTAGAGGGTTGGGCTGACAGGGAAGTCAGATTTACTGAAGGGAAAAAATTTATAGAACAATGCTTAGATGTAAAGAGGGCGATTGAAGAAGCAGGAATTGAAGTAAAAATTGTTTCTTCCGGAGAGACTTTTACTATCGATGTTGCGGCTGAGATTCCAGGTGTAACTGAAGTTGAAGGAGGGACATATGCCTTGATGAGCGCCCCGACTGGATATATGGATGATTTTGAAATGGCAGGTAAGATTTTAACTACGGTGATTGATGTCAAGGACGATTTTGCCTTCATAGATGCTGGTATTCAGTGCCTAGGAGGTCCTTTTAAGGTTGCTCCAGTCATAGAAGGTATGGAAGATATAGAATTTATTAAAATGGAATCATCTCATTCCGTAATAAGGTTTGATCCGCTCAAAGTACCATTGCAAAAAGGAACAAAACTGCATTTACTTAGTTCTCAACAGGACATCATGGTGAATCGTTGGGACTCATTTATAGCGATTAGGGACGATTTGGTTGAAGCGGTTTGGGATATACCAGCAAGAGGTTGTCATCATTAATGGATTTTCCTCACGGTAACTAAAATTGTCCTTGTCCAAATGGGTTTTCGCGGAATTCTATGATCTTTTAAATGCCGTAGTTGAGTCTAAAGTCATTCCATATAGAGAAATGACCGCAGGGCAATGTCGAGGTCGGGTCTTGGAAATAGGGGGTGGTACAGGGGCCAATTTAAAGTATCTTGATCGATGTGTCAGCATTGATGCCACTGAGCCCGATCCTCATATGAGAAAAAAATTCTCTGCTAATGCAATTAAAATCGGTACAAATGCTTCTCTAACATCGTATTATGGGGAAGACTTAGGGTATTTGGATTGTACATTTGATTCGGTGTTTACGACGTTGGTCCTGTGCATGGTTGACGATGTAGATCAAGTAATTGAAGAGGCCTATCGAGTACTCAAACCAGGGGGTGTTTTTTATTTTTATGAACATGTTATTTCAACCAAAAGGTTTGGTCATACTTTCCAGACAATCCTGGACCCCTGCTGGCAGTTCTTCACTACGGGTTGTCACCTTAAGAGGGATTTAAAAAGAGCTCTTATGAAATCTAATTTTGAAAAAGTGGAAATTTACGATTTTGATCTAGAAATAAATACTCTCGTAAAAATTCCCAATATTGTTGGGAGCGCTAGAAAATTATGATCGAGGCGGAAGATTTAATGCATCAAACCGATTTCACGGGTGAGCCATTGACTAGAATTCCGGATCATGTGCGGGCTTCTGGGACTGGGATAATTTTTAACGAAAAAAATGAAGTTCTACTTCAATTACGATCGGACAATTATTGGTGGGGATTGCCCGGTGGTGGGATAGACCCTGGAGAATCTTTATAAGAGTGCACGGTTAGAGAAGTATATGAAGAAACAGGTCTCTGTGTTCATGTTAGCTGCCTCATCAAGGTCTACTCTGATATATCTGACTATACAGTCGTCCAATATCCAGATGGGAACCTTATTCAATACGTCGCAGCTGTTTATATCTGCCACAAAGATTCAGGGACTTTGGCTACCTCGGAGGAAAGTCTGGATATTGGTTATTTTGACCCCTCTCAATTCCCCGAGAAAACAGTATTGTCGACAAAACTTAGGGTCAATGATGCTTTACGACACATTTATGAACATAATTGTCGTACTACAGGGTAGATAAATAATGGTTTATAACTGGCAAAATGATGAGAATTTGAGTGGGAAAAGCGACAATGACTATGTATTAGAAATCATTGAAACGCTAACTATGGAACTTTTAGCAGATCCTAGGGATCCGCGGAATCTATTTTTAAGGGGAAACGGATACTTAGATATAGGTAGATTCGGCGAAGCTATAGAGGATTACACAAAGATTATCGACTCTGGAAAAGCAGATCCTCCAGTTTACAATAACAGGGGTATATCATACCGTGGTTTAGGTGAATCCCAGCTGTCCATAGATGATTTGACAGCTGCTATCTCTTTGGATGTAAATTACAGGGATGCCTACAATAATAGAGGCATGGCATACTCAGATCTTTTCATGTATGACGACGCACTAAAGGATTTTGATAAAGCTATCGCACTTGATGATAAATATTGGTATGCATTAAACAATAGAGGGATGCTTCTTTGGAAGATTGGAGAAAAAGAGGCGGCCGTGAAAGATTATGAAAAAGTTAGAGAATTACTATCAGATTAGTGATCTATTCCGTGATTTTGTGCAAACACATTGCTTAAATAATAATCGTTTAGAGATCAATGAGATTGATCGGTTTTGTGTGTGAATGTTTTAGTCCAATCAGAATTTATTCCCAACTATTTAAAAAATTATTCTTCGCAGCCTCTCTGATGGCGATGAACGGATTTAATACGGTTGGCCCATATATGTTTAGAGTCACCTGCACTTTTTCTCCTTCTCTAATGGGTATAGTGCGTTCTCCGTCAAGGGCTATAGTAGATGGAGACAAAGAAACTTCGTTTATTTGATTTTTATCTATGACGTTTAAAGAGTCTATATAGACTTCAGAAAGTATGCCTGGCACTATGGGAGCGGAAACGGAATAACCGGTCGGTTTTTCTGAAAACCTAATGTGTAATCCCTTAGGTTCATTTCGGTGTATAGGATTTGCCCATCCACCTATTGATGACAAACCGATAGCATGGGGTTCGGCAATTGCCAAAAATAATTCTGAGACCGAATTTATATTCCAGATAGCACGAGATCCAACGAAGTACTCCTTTGACACTGCTATGTCAACGAGCGATATATCTTTTAAACCAGAATCCGTTTCGACGTCAAACTTTTTTTGAACCGGGGCGCAAATTGAAAGGGATTCCGGATGTTGGACAACATAGGCAGTCGATATGCCGGCTAAGGTACCTTCAACCATAAACGGAAACACGTTGTTTGTTCCTGTAGAAACAGGGAGGATTGGGATAGATTCGGAGGCTGCGCTAACAGCGCGAGAGGTTCCATCACCGCCCAATGCGATTATTACGCTAACATCACGCTGAATCATTTCTTTTACGGAATTAATAGTATCTATGTCTTTGTTAAAGATTGGTACGTCCAAGATTTCCGTTTGAATGAGGCCATGATACTCATTTGCTGCACTCTTTCCTAAATTTGAATAATCCGGCATAAATAAAACTTTATCTATACCACCAGCCTCTAAACCTCCCAATATACGCTTAACTATGTTTATTTTTTCTTGGTTGGTGACTAAGCGACTTTGAGAAATGAGGCGTCGTATGTCCTTTCCAGAGGCTGGGTTTGCTATGATTCCTACTGATTTCATAAGAAAATATATCCGTTTTTACATTTCAAAATATCTTATCAGTACTAAGCGTGTTGGTATGAGAATATAAATATATTTATAGGAGTTAGCTGTGGGAAGAAAGTCGATTGCCTGTAAAAAAAATCTGGTATGTAAACTGTCAGAGAAATTTATGGATGTATATGGACCTATTCCGTGGAAAATCCGGTATAACGCTGGTGAAGAATTGGTTTACACGATTCTTTCGCAACAT
The DNA here is from genome assembly GCA_964500645.1 of uncultured Dehalococcoidia bacterium. Classification (GTDB taxonomy): domain Bacteria; phylum Chloroflexota; class Dehalococcoidia; order Lucifugimonadales; family UBA826; genus CAYFIW01. The sequence goes on along the minus strand of CAZCOH010000005.1, from coordinate 42,393 downwards.
ACGTCCGATCTTAACTCTGAAAGAGCCTTTAAAAGTCTCATGATGCATTTTGGTACTTTGGATGCGATCGCTGACGCCGCCGTTGGCGAGATAGAAAAAACCATACGTCATGGAGGTTTATCAAAGTCAAAGGCACCAAGGATCAAGCAAATCCTTAACCAAATCAGAAGTGAATTAGGGGATTTTGACCTCACTTTTCTTTCGGAAATGCCGCTTGCTGAAGCGAAGCTGTGGCTGACGAGGCTGAAGGGAGTGGGGCCAAAAACTGCCGCGATAATTCTATGTTTTTCTTTCGGAATGCCAGCGATGCCTGTTGACACTCATATTCACAGGGTTTCGAAGAGACTAAGATTAATAGGACCTAAGACGACAGCAGAGGACGCTCATGAATCCCTTGAGAGGATAGTTCCTGAACACGAGGTCTTTCAATTTCATATGTTTCTTATAAAGCATGGTAGAGATACATGTAAGGCTAGGTACCCGAAGTGTGACTCGTGTGAAATAGCTCAAATGTGTTTCAGTAGAGGTAAAGTTTAACTAACGTTAATTACCCGATTTCGTGTAGAGTATTGGACCGAGATTTTCTAGAAAGGAGGCCAAGTATGAAGGTAGGAATAATAAATGTAACAGGATATGCGGGCGCTGAACTTGCTAGGATTTTGAGCGTTCATCCTGAAGTTGAAATCACTTCCGTAACTGGTCGAAGTGGAGCGGGTAAAAGACTTGGGGATGTGTTTCCTCATTTGGATAATTTGAATCTGGAAATACAATCTGAACTTTCAGGGAGTTTAGATTTTGTCTTCTCTGCCTTACCTCATGCCGCAAGTGCCGCCGCGATAGCAGAAGTCGCCGGGCAAGGTGTTAAATGCATAGATATTAGCGCCGATTTTAGGATTAGGGATTTAGACGTTTATTCAGAATGGTATGAGGTTGAACATCCAGCCCCCAAATTGATTGAAGAGAGTGTTTACGGGTTACCTGAGATTTATCGAAAACACATATCTACTTCCTCAATTGTGGCTAATCCAGGTTGCTACCCGACTGCTTCAATTTTAGGCCTCGCACCTGCATTAAGGGCAGGAATTATAGATAACAATGTAATAATTGATGCTAAGTCAGGTGTTTCAGGTGCCGGTAGGGGATTGTCTTTAAAAACTCATTACTCAGAGGTAAATGAGAATGTTAGTGCGTATGGCCTGGACGGCCACCGTCACATGCCAGAAATCGCTCAGGAACTTTCTCAAGCTGCTGGGGAAGAGGTTAAGGTTACTTTCGTACCTCATCTTATACCCATGACAAGGGGCATCCTTGCAACTTCGTATGCCTCCATTGATGAAGACTTTTTAGAATCTGAGAAGGATATACAGGGCTCCATTAAAGAGATTTATAGGACTTCCTATAGAAATGAAGAATTCGTTAAAGTCACGGATTCACCTCCAATGACGAAGCAAACATTAGGTGGAAATGATTGTAGAGTTTATCCAAATGTTGATGAGAGGACAGGAAGAATGATTGTGGTTAGTTGCATAGACAATCTTGTGAAAGGGGCTGCGGGACAGGCGGTTCAGAACATGAATATAATGTGTGGGTTAGAGGAATCAACCGGATTGCAACAACTATCGCTATATCCATAGGTGTTTGACGTTGCAGTAACACATATCTGGAAATAGAATAGAACGGTTGGCTTAATTTATGCCGATTATTTGGCCCCATCGTCTAGCGGTCCAGGACACTGCCCTTTCAAGGCGGAGATCGCGGGTTCGAATCCCGCTGGGGTCACCATCATTTTCATTTGAAAAATGCGGCATGATACTCTAAGAATTTATGTACGATTCGTCTAAGTCCGTTACCTTTTTCACTCCCAGATATGCTATTGCTAAATCTAGTTCCGTCTTCAGTATATCTATAACATTGAAAACACCTGATTCTCCATCAACCGCGAGTCCCCAAAAAAGAGGCCGTCCAATAAGAACAGCTTGGGCTCCGAGGCTTAGGGCCTTGGCGATATCCATGCCACGTCGTATACCGGAATCGAAAAATACTTCTATTTTGTCTGAGACTTCGGGAGCTATCTCAGATAAAACCTTTATGGACGATTTGTTGCCATCCATGTGACGTGCTCCATGGTTTGAAATAGTAATTCCCTGAAATCCGGCATCTACACATTTTCTAGCATCGTCGATATGTCTGACTCCTTTTATAACTATTGGGAGGTTGGTTATACTCCTAAACCATTCCATGTCATCCCAATTCATAGATTTGTCTCCAGTGCCAGCCGATCCCTGGTTTTTATCGGATCCACCATATATGTAGGCATGCAAATCGGGGTCAGATAGCAAAAACTCTTCGTGGCCTTCGATGCTACCCCAACTTAGATGATCCTGGATAGAAAAGTCGTTTCGAATCTCACTTTCCCTTCGGCTGGGTATTGGGGTGTCGGCCGTTAGTATTATTGCCTTATAACCAGCGGCTTCGGCTCTCTTTACGAAATGTTCTTGAATCTCCCTAGTGTGTTGACCGATTTGGAACCATTTTGGCCCAGTAGTCTCTTCAGCGATACTCTCGAGAGATTTTCCCGAATTCGTAGGTGTGGAATAAATAGTGCCATGTGCGTTTGCCGCCCGAGCTGTCGCTAATTCGCCCTCTGAATGAAGGTGCAGTTGTCCACCAGCAGGAGTTATCATGATTGGCAGAGATATCGGGGTTCCCAGGGCTGTAGTAGAAAGATCCCGAGTATTAACATCTCTAAAAATTCTAGGATTTACGGTTATATCACTAAAGTCAGATCGGTTTAAACGAAGAGTTATTTCATCCTGAGCGCCGGCTCGTACGTAATCCGAGAGCTCCTTTGACATCTTACGATATGCCAGCTCTTCATAATCATTAAGGGAGATTAATTTATGTTCTGCCATTTTCTACCTCCAATTAGCATTCTGATTTCAAACGGTCGGACTAATGTAAAATCCTGTTAAATTATTGGCCATAGGATCATAACTTAAAAGACAATTTAAGGGCGAATACCGCCTAACGCCGTATGGGGCTCTTAATGGATCACGGTTAGTGGACTCGTGTGAATGATCAACTTGTCGTAAACTACAGACGAATCTTGTACAAACAGATAAACGGAGGTTTGTTGAATGAATGTGATAAAAGATAAGATCAAGGCCGGTAAAACGGTTGTTGGTACTGCTGGTTCTCCGGCTGCCGATAATATGGGGATGTTAGCTAATGCTGGTTTTGATTTCATCCTTTTTGATACCCAGCACTCCCCATATGAACCAAAAGAATTCTACGCAGGAATCGCCGCCACTAAGAGTACGGATACAGCTCCAATAGTGAGAGTAAGCGGCAATAGGGCAGAATTGATTTGTTTCGCGTTAGACGCCGGGGCCCGTGGGATTATTGTCCCAATGGTGAACGATAAAGCTCAGGCCACAGCGATGGTGCGTGCGTGCAAATACTCACCAGAAGGCGATAGAAGTAATGCAGGTATTCGAGGGGATTGGGGGGATACTAAAGACTACAGAGACTATCTCGACACTGTTAATAGAGATCTCTTGATAGTTCCCATGATCGAGACCCAGCAAGCAATCGATAACATCGATGAGATTCTCAGCGTATCGGGAATAGACGTGTTATTGGTAGGTCCATCTGATTTGTCAATCGAACTCGGAGTTCCATTGGATTACCAAAGCGATACTTATCAAGCTGGTTTAGACAAGATCGCCGAAGCGTGCAAAAGGCACAACGTTATGCCTGGCATGTATTTCATTCCTCCAGATATGGACCCCAATTTTTACGTGGCCAAGGGCTTTAAATTTTTCACTATGCCTTGGGCACCTTGGGCAACTGAAGGTTTGAAGGGTGGCCTTTCCGGCATAACACGTTAGCCTGAGAAACAGGTTTGATCTCTTTCACATAGTAATAGAGAAGCATAAAAACAGATTGCACAACTGTTTATTTTTCACTGTTATTATGTGAAAGGGTTGTCTAATTTTTGATAATGCAGCTATTCTATAAATGGCGATTAGTTATAAAATATTTCCATTCATAAATAAAAAACTGGTTATTAAGTATCTTGAAACGAATCCTATTGTTAAACAAAGGCCTTGTTGCACTTTCGTTCATTATATTGACAATTAGCATTGCTAGTGCTCTGAGTTGCAATGAGAATAGTGCCGAAGTTTTAACGGATTCAGAAAATACTGCTGTGAGTAATTCTACTAGTGTGCATGGTGAACCCTTTTACGTTGTAACCACTGTTTCTCCAATAACAAGCATTGTCGAAAACATCGGGGGTAATAGAATCCTTCTGGAAGGGATAGTACCAGAGGGGACCAATTCACATACATTCGAACCAGCTCCTTCTGTAGCAAAATTGATGTCACAGGCAGACTTAATCATTTTAAATGGGTTATATCTTGAGGAACCTTCTCTTCAAATGGCGGAAGCTAATTCGAAGTCCGGAACATTAATATTGAAGTTGGGAGACAAAGCAATATCTCCCAAAGAATGGGTTTATGATTTTTCTTTCCCAAAATCTGATGGTCATCCTAATCCACATCTTTGGACTAATCCCATACTAGCTTTAAAGTATGCTGAATTAGTCACTCAAGCATTGTCCGATTTAGATCCGGCAAATGCATCTTACTTTCAAAGTAATTTGGAACGTTTTTCAAGTAGAATCCATGATCTAGACGAAAGAATACGATCCGCTGTGGAGACGATACCAGCCAACAATCGAAAACTTTTAACGTATCATGACTCTTTTCCTTTCTTTGCTCCAAGATATGGGCTAGAAATCATCGGGGCTGTACAGCCATCTGATTTCAGAGAGCCATCTGCGAAAGAAGTTGCTCGTCTGATCGATCAGGTTCGCGAAACAAATGTTCCTGCGATCTTTGGCTCAGACGTATTCCCGAGCCCAATTATGGAACAAATTGCTAAAGAAGGCGGTTCAAAATTCATAGATCAACTTCGAGATGACGACTTGCCTGGTGGACCAGGTGATCCCGGCCATTCATACCTTGGATTGATGGCTTCTAATGTCGAAATAATGGTCTCAGCTTTAGGTGGGAATGCAGATGCAATGATAGGATTTGATACAAACTTGGTTTTCCAAGAGGAAAGCAAGGCAATATACCCGGAATAAGACTTTGCTTCATCCAATCCCTCATCAATATGAAACCCCTGAACGAATAGTCGAGCTTTCTAACGTGACGTGTGGCTATGATGGGGAATCCGTTTTGGCTAACGTGAATTTAAACATTAATCGTGGAGATTTCGTAGGATTGTTGGGTCCTAGCGGATCAGGTAAAACGACTTTGCTGCGGGCAATTCTTGGTGCCGTCGATATATATCACGGACACGTAAAAATTGAAGGGCGCTCACTTTCCCAAGGAAGGCCAGAAATTGGGTATGTTCCCCAATTGGAGAACATAGATTGGAACTTTCCAATTACCGTGGAGCAGGTGGTGATGATGGGACGCACTCCTAACAGATGGTGGATTCCCTGGCACCCAAAAGAGGATAAAAAGTTGGGGAATGAAATGATGGAAAGGCTTGGGATAGCTGACCTTGCTAAACGACATATTAGGGAAATATCCGGAGGACAACAGCAAAGAGCCTTTTTGGCCAGGGCATTGGTTAGCAGTCCGAAATTGCTTCTTCTTGACGAACCAACATCAGGGGTGGATATAAAAACAAGAGATGAAGTTATGCATTTACTTGACGAACTTAATCACCAAGATGTAACGGTTATTATGACGACCCATGAAATTAATGCGGTGGCAGCCCACCTGCCATGGGTGGTTTGTGTAAACAAGGAAATAGTCGCTTCGGGACCACCTGATGAGGTGTTTACTCCTCCAGTTCTTAAGAGAACGTATAATGCTGATATTAATGTAACTGAATATATGGGCATGAAATTGGTTGCAGAATCGCCACATTTTTTTGGAAGATCTCATAAAGATAATGACTCGGATTTAAAATCATCTAATTAGGAAAATTCCCATTTGTTTGCTCCCCTACAATATGAATTTTTTGTAAGAGGACTTATAGTTGCGACTCTAGTTGGAGGGCTCTGCGGTTTAATAGGCGTCTATATCGTTCTCAGGAGAATGTCATATATTGGCCACGGACTATCGCACGCAATCTTTGGTGGTGCGGTAACAAGCTATGTACTCTCAATAAATTTCTTTGTAGGCGCGAGTCTGTGGGGCTTTATTTCGGCTCTGTTAATCAATTTGACCGCAAAGAAGCGAGGGATTAACGCAGATGCTGCTATTGGGATCGTAACTACGGCTAGTTTTGCACTTGGGGTGGCATTAATTAGCAAATTTAAGAGTTTTACTCGAAGTTTCGACGCCGCATTATTTGGGAATATTTTAGGGATTACTGAAACAGATCTTCTTGCTATAGTTGTGGTGACGATCATAGCAGTCGTAGCAATTTTTGTTGGCTATAAGTATTTATTATTTACCACATTTGAATCTGAGGTGGCTGGGTTGTATGGTGTGCCAACCGGCTGGGTCGATGCCGGATTTGCTCTGTTGTTAGCCGCAATTATCGTTGTGTCACTTCAAGTTCTCGGGGTAACTATGTTAGCTGCGGCTATTGTAATACCTCCAGTTACAGCACAATTATTAACAAACAATTTTCACAAAATGCTAATTTTCTCGGTTGTCATAGGAGCCTTATGCGGGCTGGGAGGCTTATATATGAGCTTCTATATCGATGTTTCATCAGGAGCATCTGTTGTACTGTTTTCCGCGGGAGTCTTCGTCTTATTCCTCTCATTTACAACTCTCAGAACGAAGATAGTAATGAGAGGGTTCAAACAACGTAAACACAGTTCCGGTCCAAAAGGAAACGAAATCCATTAAGTCATATTGAGACTTCAAAAACGCTTAGGTTGATTACCTACGAGTCAACGTGATTTATACAAAACCTTCGTTCTTGTAGGCTCCATCTCTCCATTCTAGGGCATTCTTGAGTCCTCCTTCTCTCATTGCGTCACCGAAATCGCCTGCTCCTGGTCGAACATGTCCAGAAAGTGTGTGCCATGACCAACCCATTGAGAGAGCAGTTTTAAATCCCATAATCTCATACGCCTGATTTAGTGATTGCTTATTTGCAGATATCAGATCCGGAGCGATTTGTGCCATTGGCCTTAATTCTCTCATCACTTCCTCTTCCAGGGATTTTTCGGGGAAAGACTTAGCGACCCAACCCATTTCGGCGGCCTCCCGTCCTGTTACGGAATTTCCGGTAAGTTGTAAGTACTTTGCCCTGGCCATAGACATTTTCCATGGGAAATATAGTGTGTCGGGTGTAGTCATACCTCTCATGGGAGGGTAGCCTATTCTAGCCTCGTCAGATACAAAAGCTATGTCCACCATAGATAAAATTTCTGTTCCTCCGGCAACACAATGACCATGGACTTTGGCAACCACTGGCTTTAATAGATCCCATATTGTGAGCCAGTCTCTGGCGCAGCTTCTAGCAAACTGATCTGTCCAATTATCAAAATACTTTGATTCGACCCAACCATTCTTTTTGTAATTTGGATCCCTCGGGGAAAGATCGTATCCAGAACAAAACGATGGTCCTGAAGCATCAATTAGTACTATGCTTACTTCGTCGTCAGCTTCAGCCCGCTTAAGTGCGTTTATTAGTTCGTCCCTCATTTCAAAGGACAGCGCATTCCTTTTTTCGGGAGCATTGAGAGTAATTCGAGCAATTCGATCTTCGATGTTGTAAAGGATTTTTTGATATTCACTAGACATAAGGATCTCCTCAGGTAAAACTTTAAGATTGTATTTGTATTGAAATTTTTGTTTGTTTCATCAGTTAACAGTTATCCTTAGAATCAGTCAAGTTATCTTTCAGATTGAATCCTAGAGAGAATAAAGATATTTAGGTTATTCGAGCGCATAGACAATAAAGTGAGATGGATTCATGAAAATCCAAAGCTATGATGTGATTGTTTTGGGAGGGGGTGCTGCTGGCTTAATGGCCGCCTTTACGGCGGCTAAAAAAAACCTCCGAGTAATCATCCTCGAAAAATCAAACATGGTTGGCAAAAAAATTTTAATGTCTGGAGGGGGGCATTGTAATTTTACAAATAGATTTGTCGACTATGATGATTTTATATCTGAGAATCTAAACTTCTGTAGATCTGCCTTTAGTAAATATAGTCCAAATGATTTCATAGCTTTAGTAAATAAGCATAAAATTTCCTATGTTGAACGGCGTAATAATCAATTCTTCTGCGAAGGATCTTCTAGAGATATTCTAAATATGTTATTGAAAGAATGTGATGCCGCGGGGGTTGAAATTGTTACCAATGTCCTGATAAAGACAATTAGTCATGCAATTTTAGAAAATAGGGAAGGGGTTATCCGTGAGGAGGATAGTGGACCTACATTTAAGCTAAAAGGCGAATTAAATGATCGAAAAAAGAAAGGCACTCTTTCTTTTGCTTCTAATTCTCTAATCGTAGCAACAGGCGCACTTTCTGTACCTACTCTTGGGGGAAGTGGATTTGGATACGAAGTAGCTAAGAACTTCTCTATTGATGTTACAAATACAAAACCTGGTCTCGTGCCATTTACTCTGGGAGCTAAAAACAGGGTTTTTTCTTCCGAACTATCGGGAGTGTCAATTCCCGTATTGATCAGGGTTGGAAACGTCGAATTTAAGGATGACATGTTATTTACCCATAAAGGGCTGAGCGGCCCTGCCGTTTTACAGGCTTCAAGTTATTGGAATCACGGTGACATTGTTAAGATAGATCTCTTGCCAGATGTGGAACTTCTTGATGATTTATATTTTGAAAAAAATAGAGGCAATAAAAAGCTCCTTCGAACATATCTTTCTAATATGTTGCCTAGATCGCTAGTTAGTATATTGGAGGAAGCATTGTGGGGATCTCATTCTGAAATTCCTATAGAACAACTACCTAAGCAATTAATAGAAAGGATATCGGGTTATATCAAGTCTTGGACTTTAAATCCCACTGGAACCGAAGGATATAGAACTGCAGAAGTTACTGTTGGCGGTGTGAGTACTAAAGAGTTGGATTCCAGGACTATGGAATACAAAAATTGTCCAGGACTTTATTTTATTGGAGAAGTGGTTGATGTGAGCGGTCACTTGGGAGGCTATAACTTCCAGTGGGCTTGGAGTTCAGGATTTACTGCTGGATCAGCCGTATGATATGTCCGATTGGACAAGCGCACACAAATTTATCGTAATTTCCACTATCAAGTAAGTTCCCGCCACCACCAGGTCGGTGAACTTATTTTGATGGTTTATGTAATTAAATTTATTTGTGTTAAATTTGTGCCTAAGTGGGGTGGCGTGGGGCTTGCTCCTAAATCAGTATCTTTTGGAGAGAGGAATATATGAAATACGATGTAATTGTAGTGGGTGCCGGATCAGCTGGAGCGATCATAGCAACTCGTTTATCTGAAGATCCAACGAAATCAGTTCTTCTACTAGAAGCGGGTCCTGACTATCCCGATATTGATGAACTACCCGAGGAAGTTAAATATGGCTATAAAACTACTAATGAAATCTGGACCAGTGATCATAATTGGCAGTTTCGAGCGCGTGGTACGGAGGAAGCCGATATAGATATACCCAGAGGAAAAGTCACTGGGGGATCCAGTGCTATTAATGGGCAAATATTTTTAAGGGCAATCCCGGACGATTTTGCTTTATGGGCAGAATGGGGCAATGATGAGTGGGATTTTCAAAACATTTTACCTTTTTACAATAAGTTGGAGACTGACACGACTTTTCAGGAAAATCCTGGAGATTTTCATGGTTCTAATGGGCCAATTATTTGCCACAGATTTAAGGAGGATGAATGGTTGCCAGGATCTAAGGCATTTGTGGAAGCATGTATTGACGCGGGACACCCATTCTGTGCAGATGCAAATGAACCTGGGACAGCCGGAGTGGGTCCTACACCATTAAATAATCCTGAAGGTATAAGATGGTCAACGTCATTGGGTTATCTTGCCATGTCTCGTACACGCCTAAATATGACCTTAAGGGCCAATGTTTCGGTGAAAAGAATTTTGTTTGACAAAGACTCTGATGAATTAAAGGCAACTGGCTTAGAAGTTGTCTCTGACGGGGAGACATTTATTGTACAGGGAGAGGAAATAGTATTGTGTGCGGGTGCGATTGCCTCACCTCAGCTGCTCATGCTATCGGGAATTGGGCCCAAGGAACACCTGGAGGAACTTGGAATTAATTGTGTTCTGGATGTAAATGGAGTGGGACAAAATTTACGGGACCATCCTTTGATCCCCTTGAAATGGGTTACTAAGCCAGATGTCCCATTGGATCCTCTAGGCCCCTCAGGACAGGTCTTATTGCGCTATACTGCGGAAGGTTCGACTCTGGATAACGATATGATCGTATACATGAGTGCAGTGACAAGCCAACGCAGAGAGGAAGGTGGAGTTAGATCGGAACCCATAGGAATTGGTATGGGACTGGGCCTTAATTTGGCTCTTTCTAAGGGTGAGCTAAAATTAAATTCTTCTGATCAAAACGACCAACCGTATCTTGATTACAATCTTTTAGATCACGAAGAAGACTTAAGAAGATATAGAGACGGTATTCGTATGTTGGTATCACTTGAAGACCATCCATCTATGTCAAAGTTGATAGATCATCGTTTGGAGCCGTCTGATGCTGATCTGGCCACAGATGAAAGCTTGGATAAATGGATGAAAACATATGTTGGCACGGGCCATCATGTTTCCTGTACCGCAAAAATGGGTCCTAGTACTGATCCGGATGCTGTAGTAGATCAGTATGGGAAAGTCTATGGCGTCAGTGCTCTTAGGATAGCTGACGCATCTATAATGCCAGATTGTGTGCGCGCAAATACCAACGTCACTGTTATGGCTATTGGTGAGCGCATTGCAGACTTTATTCAAACAGGGAAATAAGTTTTTAATATGTCGATTTGTTTCTGATTAACTTACAGGGGAGACAGATATGAAATTGTCGCTACAGTACGAAATGCAAAGGCCTTATTTAGATGATCATTTAGTCATCAAAGAGACTATGGAACAATGTGTCTTAGCCGATGAAGTTGGCTTTGACTATGTTTGGTTTGTTGAGCATCATTTTTTGACAGGATTTTCTGCTTCTCCTTGCCCAGATGTTTTTTATGGCGCCTTGAGCCAAAGAACCAAAAACATAAGATTAGGCCTTGGTGTAGTTATACTTCCATATCACCATCCTGTCAGGGTGGCTGAAAGGGTCGCAATGTTAGATCATCTATCGGATGGTCGGGTTGACTTCGGCACAGGACGATCTGCTCCCTATGAATTAACTGGCATGGGTATCGACCCTCGTAATAGTCGCGCTATGTGGGAAGAATCATTGTCAATGGTTCCTGATATCTGGGCGACGGATTGGTATTCTCACGAAGGTGAATTTTGGCAAGTTCCAGAAAGACAAATACTTCCGAAACCCTATCAAGAAAATCATCCTCCCATATGGGTAGCCGCACTACAGCCAGCAACTTACGAAATTGCAGCGGCAAAAGGGATTGGAGTTTTGTCTTTTGGTTCCAGTGCTCCTGATTCCTTAGAACCATATGTAAAGAAATATAAAGAGGAGATTAATAAGGCTAATCCTGTCGGGAAGGTTGTGAATAATCAATGGGCTAGTTCCACATTGGGAGTTTGTCTTGAAGATGGGAGAAAGGCTCGGGAAATGGGAGCGGAATCTCTCAAAAACTTTTTTGGGCCCGATCGACCTTACGTTCAGGGCCAAAAAGATATATATGCACAATTGCTAGAGAAATGGGGTGGCGTGCCAGATCATTTACGGCAAAATTTTAGTAGATATTTAAATCAAGAAGAAGAAGAATTCGATAATGTTCTTGATTTTTCTGGTGGTGAAGCCATAGCTCATAAGGTTTGGGAAGATTTAGATGCAGACACTTTATGTGAAAGAGGCGTTGTAATAGCTGGTGATCCTGATGACTGCATTGCGGCTCTTAAAAAGCACGAGGCTACTGGAATTGACCAGATGATGGTTATGATGCAAACGGAGACGGTACCTCATGAGGCCGTGATGGAATCCATCGAGTTATGGGGAAAATATATATTACCGGAATTTAGCGAATAGTTTAATAAGTATCTTTGATGAGAGCATAGATCCTTTCAGCAATCATCATAGTCGGCACGTTTGTGTTAGCTCGGACACAATCAGGCATAATGGAGGCATCTACGACACGTATGTTAGAGAGTCCATAAACCTTCCCAGACTCATCTACTACAGACATATTGTCCGATTGAGGTCCCATTTTACAGGTCCCCGATATATGGTGACTCGTTCTCACGTTCCTTTGTAACCAAATGTTCATTTCATCGTCATCATCGGTATCAAACCCAAATGGGTTATGAGGACTAGAAATAATATCTTTATAAAAATCTGATCTTGAGATATCAATACAAAGGCGCGCTGACTCTCTTAACCTGTCCAGATCATATTGATTAGTAAGGTAGTTGTAGTCCAAATATGGTTGTATATCTGGATCCGCCGACCTTAGTTTCATAGCTCCTTGACCGTTCGCTAAGTAAATCGATGCGACCATACCAACACATAGATCAGATTCTAAATCGTCTGTATAAATTTCCCCTCGGTTCCGTTTGGAACGAGAAAAACTAACTGGATGTATCAACATGTCATTGCGTAACGCCGAGTGTGTTGCCGTGTACCTAATTGCAACCTGTATAGCCCTTGCCTCTGTATTAAATTTATAAGAAGGGTGAACATTCCAAGTTAGTGCCACCTGTGGATGATCTCTCAGATTTTTACCAACGCCTGGTATGTCTAAAACTGGATTAATACCAAGAGATTCCAAGATTCCGGCGGGACCAAGTCCGGACAACATCATTATTTGGGGCGAGCCAATTGCCCCAGCTGATAAGATAAATTGAGTCCCAAAAACTTGATCAGATTTCCCATCGGTTTCAACACTAATAGAAGATATCGTTTTCTCATGTATATTGAGTTTAACAACCTTGGTCTTCTGTCTTAGAGTTAAATTGGGTCTATGAAGGATTGGCAGCAAGTAAGTTATCCAAGTACTCTGCCTTACGCGATCCACTGTGTTAAATGGAAGAGGGCCTACACCAGTGGAGTCGGGATCGTTATGGTCCAATGTTTCAGGGTACCCTATTGATTTGGTGGCTTGAAAGAAAGCCTCTTGGTCAGCTGACCACTCTCTTCTTGGTATCCTCAGACACTGTATAGGCCCATTTCTTCCATGAAAATCACCCCCAAAGTCGAGGTCGTTTTCCAATTTCTTAAAGAAAGGTAGGCAGTTTTCGTATTCCCAAATCGTGGTCCAGTTCTCTCCCCAAGTATCATAATCGTCAGGTTCTCCCCTCAAAAAGATTTGAGCGTTTACAGAACTTGAGCCCCCGAAAGTGGTGCCCCGTGGGACGAGCATGGGTGGCTGATATGGTGTTGCATCTGCAACAAACATCTTTCCATCGGGAGAGTCCGAGTACCAAAAATTCTCATCTCTACCGCTAACTCCGTATCCATATCTCAAGTTCCCAGGGAGGTTTTCAACCTTTCCGTGATGAGGTCCCGAATCCAAGAGCAATACACTTATGGATGGATCCTCTGAAAGACGAGCAGCCATGATTGCACCGGCTGAACCTGCACCCATAATTACGTAGTCGTAATTCACCTAACACTCCACAGAAAACCCCATACATCCGGAGTTTTGGCAAATCTCAAGAGAGTATTCCTGATTAGATTTGGTTTAGGACCCTTCAAGGAATCGAGTTTGGCGGTTTACCCTTTCGTTCCTATCTCCGGCGAATCTTTTGATAGCTCCGAAAATTGACTCAGGATCCAATTTTGCATCCTTCAAGACCTCGGATTCAGAACCTCCTGTCAACCACTCATCGTTCCAGTCAGAGACAAGCGAATACTCCTCCGTTAAAGGTCCCACGTTCCTTACCGGCCACATTCTCTTGGTTCCTGTACTTATCACCATGAGGTCGTATTTCGCAGAATCCGGTAGAACATGATCACGGTATTCCTGTGGCTGCCGTGAAAATAATTCCTCTGAGACCGCTGAAATAATTCTAACGTTCAACCCTGCCTCATTTATGCGGTCCAACTGAGAAACAAGATTGTTAGTGGAAGACGAACCTTGAACAATAACATAGCCCTGCTTAGGCCTATTTTCATCAAAATCCCTGATCATATAAAAACCTTTACTGGCGGCGAGAGGATCACTGTCCGCCAAAATTGTCCGATCTACTACGGGGAAATCTGGCCTAGCCACCTCAAGCACAATCACACCTACCTTAGGATCTTTTGCGGCGATGTTGGCCGCCGCAAGATAACCAGGAGTGACGTCATTATAGTCCCAGAAACTCAGATTGATTATTTGTTCTCGGGGAAATAATTTCCAGACTTGAGGGGAAAATATCCCGAAGTGAGTTCTTGCATCAGCCGCGGTTTCAGGCCCTGAATGACCAGCCAGGACATTTAAGACGCCCAAGCGGAACGGACTATCCTGGTTTTGTTGGCTCCATATACGTACGGGCAGATACATAAGAGGTGTGAATGCACCATAGGTCCCGCTTAAAGCCCATACCCCTGAATGTTTGTCAGGGTCTAATGATGCGCTTTGGCTTATAAGCCCGATTGCTGTCGATACGTTACCGGCCTCTTGGATTGCTGACCTTAGTCGATTACCAACGGGATTTTTAACCGGGTCAAATTCACCCCAGAGTGCCCCTTTTTCCACATTAATAGAGTCTGCTAAGTCAGCGGCTAATAAAACTAAGCGATTATCTGTGACATAGTTAACCCATTTAGTGATTTCCGATATAGCCCTCCTGCTTCCGAGAGCAACTCCAGGTTTTTCAAAAAGTTTGATGTCAACTTCTTTAGTTTCTCCTGTAATAGAGTTTTCAATAGAGACAGTGACTGGCTCATGGGGAGCATTTTTAGGGTCTAGTCTTTCATCCAAAAATGGATCCCTAGTCGTGTCTAGGCGAATATTTTTATCTTCTACAACCGTGTCTCCAATTTGCACCAGTCTATCGCTGATCCACTTCCCAAGTTCATTTTTTTCCAAGACAGACATAAGTACGTCGATATTCTGCTTATATTGAAGAATTCGTTCCTTTTCATCTGTGACTGGTCCGTCTTCTATTCCGACGAATTTAACGCCATACTTATTTTCAAATGTCTTTGCCAATGCAACAAAATATTCAGAATTCATTGCGAATGTGTAGGGATGACTCTTGTAACTGGTAATCTGGTCGCCATAACCTGGGATAGAACCATCAATAGATCCCGGCCACCAACCTTTCGTTGTGTTTCCGATTACGATCATTGGCCTACGATCAGTTTCGTCCCAGTCTTCCATTGCCTTCAAAACACCAACCACCTGGTCCATGTCATTAGCATTATCGAGAGTGAACACGTTCCAGCCATAGGAACTCCATTGATCTTCGATCTTGTAGGACTTAAATTGTGGCTGAATTACTCCTCCGACTAACTCATCGTCTATTCCAGCATTGTTGTATGAAAGCAAAATACGTAGTCTCTTACCGACCTGCTGTGCCACGGCCTGTGTTTTCATCTCTTGCGAGTGACCCGACGTCATGGCGAATTCACCTTCTACTGCAACTATCTTAGGGGAATCCTGAGCACCAATCAGTTCCCAAAATGCTGCCTTACCGGCGGCTGTTGCAATTCCTATGCCAGAAGGTCCTCCATTTACATCGTTAGTGACATCAGTACTTTCTGAATGTCCTGATAACGCTCTGATCCCTCTAATCTTGGCCTGAGCCAGGATCGGATGGTCTGTTAAATCGTTTTCCTCCAAGATTGTTTCTAAACCCTCTTTACCCCTTCTGAATCCGAGGGCGTCGATTGAAAGTAGTCCAGCATTTGGATCCATACTGTATTTATCATTTCCGGTGGACAAATGGGTTCGGTGAAGAGCCTCTCCTAATACCATCCATAAGGCGTATGTCACAGGAGCATTGTGGCCTCCGGCTAATAAAAACTTGTCGGAAAAAGGGTGCTTGGGCCGCCTGTAATCATATTTCAGTCCCCCGAGCTCTGGCCCAATCAAATGGGTGGCCACCGTGTATGGGGTGTAAGCAAGAGGCCCGCCAAAATGGCCTGTTTGGCAATAATTGCCCATCAGAACTAAAGTCATGGCGGTCATATAAGCAACATCATCCATCTTCTCCCTGTCATAGTCCGGGAGTGCTATTTCTGATGTTTCAATTACTGGGCTTAGTGATATATTACTTACTTTTGGCATCGATTCCATCCAACTTTTTGTTGTTTTTTGTAGAGCGTTTCAGATAGCGCTTAGCCTCGATGCTAAATATCCACCTATACTGAAGCAAATCATCTATATAACTTCGACTTGAATATTATTTGACCTTGGCGCTCTCAGTCAACTAAATTTCCAAGTACGCCAACCTATGCATTTTAATCCATAGGATGCTTATTTTTCCAGTCGGTGGATTGCTCAAAAGCATTAGCAATCCTAGATATACCCTCCTCACTGAAGGGTTTGCCTATAATTTGGACACTTCCCGGAAGTCCTTCAGGGCTAAATCCACAGGGGAGATTTACAGTGGGATATCCATTGTAATCAAATGGAACAGTAAATCTTTGAAAGGCAGTTCCACGTCTATCGTCCATTGGTCCGTAACCAATAGAGTCGTCCACGTAGTGTGGGAAATTAATCATGGCTGGCGAGATGACCGCATCGACATCCACCATGGCATTTTTGATTAATGCGTTGCATTCCCGCCTCTTGATCGATGCCATCAAATATTGTTCTGTAGAGACCTTTTGACCGTCAGACAGCCAAGATCGAAACCAGGGTCCATATTCATCCGATTTCTCGGGAAAGAAATCACGATGTGCGTGGTAAGCTTCCGCTGTGCAAATTGTTTTCCAAGCTGGTAAAAAGCTATCGATTTCATCAGGCATTTTAATCTCTCGAATTTTAGCCCCGTTTAACGCAAAGACTTCCAGTGTTTCCTTGACCATATGGGCTAAATCAGGATTAACCCCCTTCGATGCGTAGGTTTCATCGTAGCCTAATGTGAAGTCAGAAAGATCTATATTCGAAATGTATTCTGGGCTAAGAGGTTTTGAAGAGAGGCTGGTAAAGTCGTTGCAGTCTTTTCCCGATATAGCATTTAGCACATGAACTCCGTCAATTACACTGCTTGTCATAGGACCTACGTGGTCAAGGGATTCAGCCAAATCCATTACTCCGTGTCTACTAACCCGGCCATAAGTTGGTTTTATGCCCACGATTCCGCAGGAAGCAGAAGGAAATCTGATAGATCCCCCAGTATCGCTCCCTAGCGAAGCCACGCAAAGACCTTTCGCTGTTGCGGCACCTGACCCGCTTGATGAGGACCCTGGCCATCTGTCACTGGCCCAAGGATTACGAGGTATGTCTCTTTTTGGGTTGTAACCGCCCATAGCCCCTTCAGTCAAGTTTAATTTACCTAAAATTATTGCTCCCGCTTGCTTCAAATTGGAGACAACCGTTGAATCATAATCTGGAATAAAATTCTGAAGGACGGCAGTTCCCCCCATCGTTTTAACGCCTTTTGTATAGCAGAGATCCTTAACAGCTATTGGTATGCCATGCATGGGACCCCGGTATTTACCGTTTGCAATCTCATTGGTGGCAATTTCGGCAGCTCCGAGAGCTGAAACTTCCATAACCGTTGCGTAACTTTTTAATTCTGAGTCATATTTATCGATTTGTTTTAAAAAATAACGAACGACTTCTATTGGAGTGTATTTGTTTTCACGAAAACCCTGACCGAGTTCGTCTATTGATGTGAATTTGAAATCCAAATTTCCCATGACTTATCCGCAATGCCGGCATCTTATGTTGTTGGGGGAGAAAACTGTGTCAGCCTCCACTTCATCCATTGCGTAGTCTAGTAGTATTCTAAATGCTTTTGATTCATCCGCTAAATCAAATTCTCCAATGTTGTCTGAGATCCAATCTGCTTGATCGTCTTCAATCTCTATAGTTAATTCGATTTTATTCTTAGCCATGTGTCTTCACTTGCTCCTGATTTTTAATAACGCTTGACAATAAGTGCGACTTCTAAGCAATATTGCCATTAAAGGACCATAACAGACGCAGATAGCTTTTCAAGGAGGCACCTATGCCTGATAAGGAAGATAATTGGGAATTTGGGATTCAAGAAGAAGGACATACCGTCGGTAAAGACGATGAAATAGGAGAGGTTATCCTGGGGGAGAACGGATTTACTTATAAACTCTCAGGTAAAGATTGGGGAAACATTCCGGATGGTTGGACTTACAAAGAGGCAACCGCCGTCGATGTTGATTCGAAAGATAGAGTCTACGTTTTCAATCGGGGGACCGTTCCGATGATAATCTTCGACTCCCAAGGAAACATATTAGACACTTGGGGCGAGGGGGTTTTTGCAAATCCACACGGAGTGACAATTGGGCCCGATGATGAAGTGTTTTGTGTAGACAATGGTGATAGTACCGTAAGGAAATTTACTTCTGACGGAAAACTGTTAATGACTTTAGGGACACCTGGTGCAGGGGCGCCGCCAATGAGCGGAAAGCCATTCGCTAAGCCAACGCATGTGGCAGTGGAACCTTCGACTGGAAATTTCTACGTCGCAGATGGATATTCTAACGCCGTGGTACACAAATATAGTCCCGACGGGAATTTGTTATTTTCCTGGGGAGAATCCGGGACAGGTGAGGGACAATTTAACATTGTACACGGGGTTGTCGTAGATTCTGATGGCTGGGTTTACATAGCAGATAGGGAGAACCACCGTATTCAGGTTTTTAACAGTGAAGGGAAATACGAGACCCAATGGCTCAATATGTCCCGTGCAGCGATCATGTGCCTCGATGGATCCTCAGGGTCAGATCTCATGTATGTAGGTGAATATTTCGCCGGAATAGCATCCAATGACATGGGTACAGACTTAGGGCCTCGCGTAGGGATATACGATCTTTCCAGCAACTTGGTAGCTCGTGTCGGACGGCAGAGTTATGGTGAACAAAGTGGAAGGTTTTTCTCTCCGCATGGCATAGCCGTTGATTCAAAAGGAGACATTTATGTCGCCGAGGTCTCATGGAGTGACTATGGCAGCAAAATGGAACCTGCTAGGGAATTGAGATCTATGCAGAAATTAGAACGCATTAGATAGTCAGTCAGGAACTATTTTCTCTCGGGCCCGGAGAACCTCTTTTCCGGCCTCGAGAGTCTTGATAATTTGGTCTACGTCAAAGACGCATCCTCCCCATGTACCGCCTGACACATCTTGTAGAGAAGCCCAAAGACGAGAATCATCTGGTATTTTAGGATGTGGTTTGAGAGATTCCGAATCTTTTCTCTCCGCGAGTGTTTTGGTTCCCCAAGCCTTTCCATGATGTCCCGAGTTGTCTCCCACTAGATTTATAGTGCCTTCTAACCTTTCTCGGTCAATGATAATTTCAATTAAATCGCCCTCTTCAATTCTGCCGATTGGACCACCTGCGAGAGCTTCCGGTCCAACGTGCCCTATACAGGCTCCTGTTGAGACGCCGGAAAATCTTGCATCGGTAATAAGAGCTATCTCCTTTCCATAGGACAAATGTTTTAGTGCTGCGGTGATTTGATAAACCTCCTCCATACCGGTTCCCATAGGCCCCCCACATTTAAGAACCATGATGTCTCCAGCCTTGAGTTTCAGGTCTTTCTTTTGGCTTTTGATCGAACTTATGGCTTCTTTTTCCGTATTAAAAACCCGAGCGTAACCGAGATTACGGTAGATTCCATCGGGGTCCACGACTGAAGGGTCTATAGCTGTACTTTTTATGACGGATCCCTCAGGGGCGATGTTCCCTATAGGAAATGAGACTGTACTTGTCAGGCCATTCTTTTTTGCATTATCAGGGGTCATTATTATTTGATCGGGCGAGACGCCGTTTTTTTCCAATAGATATTTTCTAAAAACCCCCCGCCTTTCAGAAGATTCCCACCAGTCTAGATTCTCTCCGAGGGATTGTCCGGTAACCGTCGCAACCTGTGTGTCTAGTAATCCTAATTTTCGAAGATGCAACATGACTTCAGGGACACCACCGGCGGAATATAGCTCAGACGTAGGGAACCCGATAGGGCCATTTGGCAGAACATCTACTAATCTCGGGGTCTCCTTGTTTACCTTATTCCATTCTTCTACAGTCATCCTATGCCGACCAGCCGCATGCGCGATTGCAGGTAAGTGGAGTAAAAGATTTGTTGACCCACCACATGCAGCATGAACTACCATCGCATTTCGAAAAGCAGCATCCGTCAAGACTGCGTTGGAGTCTAGATTCTGATTTTCGGCTAAAACTAACGCTCTTGCCGATCTCTTGGCTATGTCCTTCCAGGCGGGGGTTCCGGATGGACATAAAGCACTGTGAGTCAAGGATAACCCGAGAGATTCAGATATGACTTGAGATGTACCTGCTGTACCTAAAAAATGGCATCCTCCGCCTGGCGACGCACAGGCTTTGCAACCCATATCCTGTGCGTAATCCAGAGTCACTTCACCCTGCGAAAATCTGGCACCAATCGATTGAATCATGCCAGTATCTTCGCCATCTCTTACAGCTAAAGTTGATCCACCGGGGACAATTACAACTGGCTTATCTCGAAGGCCTGCAAGGGCCATCATCATGGCGGGGAGGCCTTTATCGCATGAGGCTATACCCATGATTCCTACTGCCGTCGGGAGTGACCTTGCCTGCCGCCTAAAAACCTGAGCAGCATCGTTTCGATATGGCAAGGAATCCATCATGCCGGTGGTACCTTGAGTGCGTCCGTCACAAGGGTCTGAGCAATATAGGGAGTAGGGAATAGTTCCTAAATCCTTCAGTTGTTTGGCCGCTTCCTCCACTTGAAGTGTCAATTCGTAGTGACCCGTATGGAGGCCCAAAGCAATCGGTGAGCCATTGGGATCTCGGAGGCCGCCAGAGGTGGATAATATTAGAAAATGTTTTCTAAGCATTTCTTTTGGATCCCACCCCATACCGGCATTTTGACTCATTCCAAAATGGTCTCCGCTGGGCTGGTCTATTAATATTTCGGCGGTGAAAGGTATTTTCCCAGAGGGACCATCTGCATGAGTCGCAAAGTCGAAGACCGCATCTTCTGGTGATATGACGTTCTCCGTATTAATAAGAGTCTTTTTATTATTCATATACTTGTCCCCCGATTATTGAAACCTAGATAATACTTTGAAGCATTCACCTATATTACATAGAAGGAGCCTTAAATTGTGGATCTTATAGAAAATAGTATTTCTGGCTGGAGTTCAATGGCTGATACTTACCAGCGGCTAAGTGAAATATCTGTTGAGGACATTCACCTCTCACCGTTAGGACAAGGTGCGGAAGCCATACAGATTATTCAAGATTTCAAAGGCAAACGTTTCTTGGAACTTGGATGCGGTGCAGCACAGAACACGATTGCCTGTGCCAGAAAAGGTGGATGGTCAGTAGGGGTGGATGCCTCAATGGAACAAATAAGGCACGCTCACAAATTAAAAATACCCAACGGAAATTCAGATGTAATTAGAGGTGACATAACCTCTCTAGACTGGATAAAAAGTGAAACTTTCGATTGGATATTATCTATGTTTGCCATTGAGTTTGTTTCAAACATCGATGAATTTTTTGCTGCATCTTATAGAATTCTGCGGCCGGATGGACGTATTTTGTTTAGTACGGTTCACCCTTTAGGCTCTTTCCAATGGGACACAACAGAAAAGGCAGTAATAGCCCATGACTACTTTAATCTCCCGGTCGAAATATGGGCTGATGAAGATGAGGATGGAAAGGAGTTAAATCTCACGATCTTTCGCACGATTGAGGAGATCGTTGGCTCTGTTTTAAATCAAGGATTCAAAATTCTAAGATTATTGGAACCAAGAGCGTTACCGATACAAGATTCCGATCTTTCGCCCTACAAAGGACCTTATTGGGAGCCTTATAGGGAACGGCTGGAGAAAATTCCATTCGCTCTGGTAATAGAGGCATCTAAATAACGTAAGGATTATCCTCCGCCTATCGCCCTTACGATTTCCAACGAATCGCCAACAGATATTTTTGTTTGAGAGAATTGTTCTCTTGGGATCACTTCTCCGTTTAAAGCAATTGCAATTGCTTTGCGGTCCTGTAATCCAAGGATTTGCAAATATGAGTCTAAAGTCGAATCATCCTCGATTCTTTCAATATTCCCGTTTATCCTGATCTCAATCATTTCAAATTCCCAAACGGTTGTTTTCCCAAGCTGTCTCTATTATATGACTGATTTCCAAGGCTTTCTTGTAAGGGTCTTTAGCTTCCAATAAACTCGAGATAACTGCTACGCCTGCCGCCCCTGATTTCATAACTGATTCAGTGTTTGTTTCGTCAATCCCACCTATCGCGACTGTTGGTATCGTGACAGCCCGGCATATACTGGCTAGATACTCGGTACCTGCCCCTGGTAGGCCTGGATGACTCTTCGATGGAAAGATGGTACCCGCGAAGAGGTAGGATGCCCCGGCTTTCTCTGCGGTAACAGCACTTTGCACCGAATGGACAGACTGACCGAATTTGGATTTTCTAATTTGGGGGTCTAATTTTACGTCTTCAGGGAAATGAAGTAGGCAGCCATGTCCGAATTTGTTGGTAAACTTTGATACATTTACAGAAATTAAAGAATTCCTATTGATCCGATCCGCTAATTTACAATAAATATTTTGCAATTCATCTATGGAGAGATCCTTTTCTCTAATCTGAACGAGATTCACCCCGCCTGCAACGACTTCTTCGATAACGGAAATAAAATCTTCATTTTTAACCCTACTGCGGTTAGTAACGAGTGAGAATATAGGAGCGTTAATCAAAACCATAAATATAATCGCTTTAGATTTAAGAACTTCCTGCACCAGGACTACTGTCAACTGCGGTCTCCTGAGCCGGTATCCTTCCAGCCAAATAAGCATTTCGTCCAGCTTCAACTCCTAATTTGAATGCATTACCCATCATTTTGGGATTAAGAGATTGAGCGATAGCTGTGTTAACTAATACCGCGTCCGCACCCGCTTCCAACGCCTGTGACGCATCGGAGGGTACGGCTAATCCTGCATCAACAACCACAGGAACTGTCGAAGAGCGAATAATCAATTTGATCTCTTCCATTGTTAAAATACCCTGACCTGATCCAATCGCAGAACCTAGGGGCATGACAGTAGCGCATCCAAGGTCGTCTAATCTAGCTGCCAAAACGGGATCTGCATGAATATAAGGAAGAACGTCAAAGCCTTCGGCGACTAATTCTTTCGCCGCTTGGTATGTTCCTATCGGATCGGGAAGCAAGTGAGATGGGTCGGGAATTACTTCCAATTTAATCCAACTTGATCCAGTGATTTCTCTTGCTAATTTAGCAGTCAAAATTGCTTCTTCCGAAGTTTTGCTACCTGCTGTATTAGGCAGAATTGTGTATTTGTCCCAATCAAAGTAGTCAAGGATCGTTTTTTCGGCGAGATTAGACAGATCCAACCTTCCGATAGCGACGGTTATAATCTCGGCTCCTGATGCCTCAATGGAGTCAACCATTTCATCCATACTTCTGTGCCGCCCTGTCCCAACCATCAACCTCGAGGTAAATTTTTTTCCGGCAATGTCTAAATGATCTTGCATCCCTGTCTCCATATATAAAGAAATATCTACTCCAATCGTAGAATTAAAACTTTAATGTTTTATGTTGGGAGACTTGGCTGAAATTCCCTCCGCTGGCATTACCCAGATCAGGTGTTGGGTCGGTGCAAATGCAACACCCTCTCAGCTAGAAAAGCTCCCCGTAGTAAGGGCATTATATACGTAATGTATTGACGGCGTATTTCAATAATAGTCGTTAATACATTAGAGTATTTCTAATCTCAATCATGTGGAGTAAGAAATAGATGTCGGAGAATGTTAGGCATTTCACTTCCAGCGCGTATGTAGTCTATCAGGAAAAAGTCCTATTACATTGGCACAAAAAAGTAATGGAATATCTCCCTCCGGGCGGTCATATAGAACCGAATGAGGACCCTGTCGGAGCCGCTTTGAGAGAAGTTACGGAGGAGACAGGACTTGAAGTCGACCTCTTTATTGGACCCACAACAACTAACTTTAAATTTTCGTACCCAAAATCTATACATTCCCCCGAAATAATACTCATTGAAGATATTGATGATCCAAAGGAAGGCTTTCATCAGCATCTTGATTTCATATACATATGCACACCTAAGTCTCTCGAAAATCTTAGCCAAGGTTGGGCATGGTTTTCCAAAGATAATTTGAAAGACGGACTATCAAGTGAATCAGGCAAACTGTTGGTTCCCCCTGCAGATGTTGTAGAGCTGGGTTGCTATGCTATTGACGTGGTGGCAGGGGTTCTATGACTGTTGTCTATACTTTACCTACCACATATCTCTCCAGTAAGTTAACATTTCCTGCGCTGTGCTAATAACCGGTTTAAGAAGTTATCGACTGAGAAACTAGGAAGGAATCAATGAAAAATCACAAAGTTGCAGTTATCAGAGGTGACGGAATTGGAATTGAAGTCGTAGAAGAGGGCCTTAAGGTGCTTAACGAGGTCTCCAAAGGACATGGTTTTGATATCGAATTCCAAGAGTTTCCATGGGGGTCAGACTACTATAAAGAAACTGGGGAAATGATGCCGTCGGATGGAATAGACTCTCTAGCCGAGTTTGACGCAATTTTCCTAGGTGCGGTAGGACATCCAGACATTCAGGATCATATTACTCTCAATGGGTTGCTTCTACCGATCAGAAGAAGTTTTGATCAATACGTATGTGAACGGCCGAGTATTCTTTATCCAGGAATTACATCACCGCTTTCCGATAAATCGGCATACGATATAGATATGGTGGTCATAAGAGAAAACACTGAAGGCGAATATGCCAATGTAGGTGGGTTCCAATACGCGGATTTCCCTTCAGAGGTCGGTATCCAGGCCGGGATATTCACCCGAATGGGTTGCGAGCGTGTAATTAGGTATGCGTTTCAGCTAGCTCAACGGAGAAATAAAAAGAAGCATCTGACATCTATAACCAAATCTAATGCTCAAGGGTACGGGATGTTAGTTTGGGATAAAGCCTTTGAAAGGGTCTCCTCGGAGTTTCCTGATATCGAGACTGATTCACTTCTTGTGGACGCGGCAGCTATGGACTTTATACGGAAACCCGAGTCATTTGACGTAGTTGTAGGAAGCAATTTATTTGGGGACATTTTAACGGATATTGGAGCGATTATTACAGGAAGTATGGGGTTAGCCTCCAGCGCGAATTTAGACCCCGATAGGAGATACCCTTCTATGTTTGAACCCGTTCATGGGAGTGCCCCCGACATTATGGGAAAGGGGATAGCCAATCCTATGGCCCAGATACTCACTGCAGGAATGCTGCTAAAACATCTAAACGAATCAACGGCTGCAGATGACATTGAAAAAAGTGTTCGACATATTCTAGAGGAAGGGAAAATCCTAACTCCGGATTTAGGGGGCACGGCTACTACTCAGCAAGTAGGTGACGAAGTCGTGCGGTGTCTTGGTAATACTTAAAGATCGGTGGAAACTTTTATCGGGAGATATTAAATAATCAATGGTTGTTCTAAAAGCTGTGGAGACTCGCTTTCCACATCAGGAGATCGAAAAAAAATGGCAGGACCGATGGGAAAAGGAAAAATTATATTCGGTCACTGACGATGGTGATGGGGAAAATTGGTATGAATTAACAATGTACCCTTACCCTTCAGGTGATTTACATGTAGGTCACTGGTTTGCTATGACTGGTGCCGATATCCATGCTCGTTTTAAAAGTATGCAGGGATACAACGTTCTTCATCCTATGGGTTTCGATGCTTTTGGATTGAATGCCGAAAATGCCGCTATTGCAAGGAATATTCATCCTCATACTTGGACGATGAACAACATCGAGAGAATGAGGAATCAACTTCGAACTCTAGGACCTATGTACGACTGGGAACGTGAGGTCATCACATGTATTCCTGAATATTACCATTGGAACCAATGGTTCTTTTTGCAATTCTATAAAAAGGGACTAGCTTACAGGGACAATGCTCCAGTCAATTGGTGCCCCTCCTGCGTTACAGTTCTTGCCAATGAGCAGGTCATCAACGGCTTATGTGAGCGTTGTGATACTGAAGTCACTCATAGAGATATGAACCAATGGTTCTTAAAAATTACAGACTATGCCGAAGAACTTCTTGATCAATCGAATATTGATTGGCCAGAAAGAATAAACACGATGCAGACGAATTGGATCGGTAAAAGTGAAGGCGTAGAGATAGAGTTCGATATATCTGAATACAACCTTGAACAGGCATCTTTAAAAACGTTTACTACTCGTATCGACACTATATATGGGGTTACATTTGTGGTGATGGCGCCAGAACACCCTTTAGTTCCATTTTTAACCACAAGTAAAAATGAAAATGAGGTTCAGGCCTATGTCACAAAATCGCGACAGGCCAGTGAAATAGAACGTCTTTCAACTGAACGGGAAAAGACCGGAGTCTTTACAGGTTCATTTTGTATAAATAAATTGACTGGAGATAAAGTCCCGATACTTGTCGGAGACTATGTTCTCCATTCTTATGGCACTGGGGTCGTTATGGGGGTTCCAGCCCATGATCAGCGGGATTTTGAATTCGCGAGCCGATATGAACTCCCAATTAAAGTTGTGGTTAGTCCTACTAAATGGGATGGTGAACCTCTTAAAGAGGCTTTTGTCGGTCGCGGTGTCCAGGTGAATTCTGGACAATTTGATGGATTAAATAATTCAGATGCTATGGCCGGAATCACTGGAATGATAGAGGATAGAGGAATCGGGAAGCGTCAGGTCAATTACAGGATGAGAGATTGGTTAATATCTCGTCAAAGATACTGGGGTACACCTATTCCAATAATCTATTGTGATTTATGCGGTACCGTTCCTGTTCCGGATGAGGAATTGCCAGTCATTCTACCCGAAGATGCGGAGTTTCTTCCAACAGGTGAGTCTCCACTGGCATTACATGAAAAATTCGTAAACACCCAATGCCCAAATTGCAAAGGTTCTGCAACAAGGGAAACCGACACAATGGATACATTTGTTGATTCATCTTGGTATTTTCTAAGATACACAAGCCCCAATTTTAAAGAAGCTGCCTTTGATCCAGAAACAGTAAATAATTGGAATCCTGTTGATCAATATACTGGCGGGGTCGAGCATGCTGTTATGCATCTGCTTTATGCCAGGTTTTTTGTAAAGGCAATTAGGGACCTGGGTCTAATTAGTTTTCATGAGCCCTTTCAAAGACTTTTTAACCAGGGAACCATCATCTATAAGGGCGCTAAAATGAGCAAATCTAGAGGCAATGTCATCGCCCCAGATGAATATGTGAAGGGCGTGGGAGCTGATGTCGTTAGAACATACTTGATGTTCATTGGTCCCTGGGATCAAGGAGGGGAGTGGAATGATTCTGGAATAAATGGTGCGGCAAGGTGGTTAAATCGCGTTTGGGAATTAGCAGGTCAAGATAAAGGCGGACTTCTTCAAAATGGTTCCCCAATTTCTGACAAAAACCTTGAGAGAGATACGCATATAGCGATAAAGAAAGTCACAGGTGATCTGGATCGTTTCAAATACAACACAGCCATTTCATCACTTATGGAATACACGAACCAAATTTCTGAACAGTATCGAGAGGGACAGGTCTCGGTTAATGTATGGGCTAATGCCCTGGATAACTTATTAATTTTGATGTCTCCTATAGTTCCTCACCTCACTGAAGAAATGTGGGAGTCTCTTGGAAACTCTTTCAGTATTCATAAACAAAAATGGCCCAAATATGATTCGGATTTGGCTACCCACGATGAGATAACCTTGGTGGTGCAAGTTAACGGTAAGCTGCGTGATCGAATACAGGCCCCGGCAGATCTGGAAGAGGAGAGAGCAAAAGAAATAGCCTTATCAAGTGAAAAAGTGGGTGGGTATATAGAAGGTAAGGAAATAAATAAAATCATCTATATTGAGGGTCGTTTGATCAATATAGTAGTTAGTTAGTTATGGTCGGTTCATAAAAGTTAAGGGTTTAAAAATCAGGAGAATGTTTGCATGGAAGCCTCGATAGCTGTTTTATCCGGAGATGGAATCGGCCCGGAAGTTATTTCTGAATCCGTAAAGGTATTGGAAGCGATTTCTTATAAATTTGGCCATACTTTCAAACTGGGAAGCGGACCGATAGGTGGAAATGCAATAGACAGCCATGGTTCAGCATTGCCTAAGGAAACACTATCAATTTGCAATGAATCTGATGCCATACTTTTTGGTGCTGTCGGGGGACCTAAATGGGATGATCCAAGTAATAATGTGAGACCTGAAGATGGTATCTTAGCTATAAGGAAATCTCTTGGGCTTTTTGCGAACTTACGACCAGTTAAAGTTTATCCGTCGTTGATAAATTCCACTCCATTGAAACCAGAATTTCTTGAGGGGGTGGATATGTTGGTTCTCAGAGAACTGACTGGAGGCCTCTATTTTGGAAAGCCAAAAAGACGTTGGAGTACTAAGAGGGGAAGAAGAGGTGTCGATACATTGAAATATACGGAGGGCGAAATCAAAAGGATACTGGAGGTAGGCTTCAAGCTGGCCAAGGGTAGGCGAAATAAATTGACTTCAGTGGACAAGCAGAATGTTCTAGAGTCTTCGCGCCTTTGGAGAGAGATAGCCATAGAATTATCCCATCAGTATCCCGAGGTGGAACTGGAACACATCCTTGTGGATAACGCTGCTATGCAATTAATAAGAAATCCTGCGTCATTTGATGTGATAGTCTCCGAGAATACTTTCGGAGACATCCTCACTGATGAAGCTTCAGTCCTCTCTGGATCGATGGGTATGTTGCCGTCAGCAAGTCTTTCAGCCTTGCCTGGGGAGAAAGGTTCAAAGAAGGGTATAGGCTTATATGAACCTATACATGGATCAGCGCCAGATATAGCAGGGCAGGGGATAGCAAATCCAATTGGGTCAATATTAAGCACAGCTATGATGCTCAGGCTATCTTTTGGACTAGAAGAGGAAGCGAAAGCTATTGAAAACGCCGTGGATTCTGTTCTTTCAGAAGGATACAGAACAGCAGATATTTCTTCCGACGGAGGTGACAAAGTCGATACGGGGAAAATGGGTGACGTGATATCAGGCCAAATCTAAGAAGTCATTCCTCTAGGATTAATGTAGGTTACATCACGTGCTCAACCCCATATTTCTGAGCTAATTCGACTAATTGAGCCCAAGTAGCATCTTCAACAAAAATACCTTGTTCCAGTTGTTCGAGTTCTTTCAAATATTCTATTTCACCAGGGTAATAAACTTCTTTAAATCCTTTTGATGGTTCCGAGCTTTTTAGATATTTAGCGAAATCAGCTACCTCCTTTTTAAATTCTGGGACATCCCTAAAAGCTTCAAGCTTAAACACCGCTATAAAACACCCATCATTATGTCTGCCTGATGGATCATGGCCAAACCCTAATCCAGGGAGAATACCTGAAAATATTTCGACCATAGAGGATAGTCCGTAGCCTTTATGGCCCTGATCAGCCCCTAGAGGAAGAATCGATCCTCCATTTGATAGATCATTCGGGTCTTGAGACGGATTCCCATTCTTATCAATCATCCAACCCTTAGGGATCTCTGTTCCTCTCGCCTTCGCCAAATTAATTTTTCCGGCAGCAACCGCACTTGTTGCCATGTCTAGAAAGAAAGGCCCCTCTAGATCACTTGGCATTGCCATTGAAATCGGATTGGTTCCCAAGCGTTTTTCGATACCCCCGAATGGAACCACTCCCTTGGCTGAGCGACCGGAATCAGCGGTAATCATCGCTATCATGTCTTCTTTTGCCGCCATTAAAGGATATGCCGCCAAACGACCAATATGACTCTGACGATGCACCGTGGCAGCCGCGACATTCTGGGTTCGGGCTTTCTCAATTGTTAATTTCATTGCCCTTTCGGTCACTACATAACCAAAGCCCCAGTGTCCATCAATTACTGTCGTTGTAGGAGAATCTTTCAAAATTTCAAATTCCGCTCCTGGAACTATATGTCCCCTGTCTATACGGTCTATATAGGTCGGAATTTGGATAATTCCATGTGAGTCATGGCCCGCTAAATTGGCGCCGATTGAATGCCTCGATATTATCTCAGCCTCCTCCTCGGATGCACCGGCGGCGACCAGCAAACGAGTGGCAATTCCTTCAAGTTTCTGGGGTTGAATTGTTGGCATTTTAACCTCAACTTTTTTATTTTATGACTTTGTCTTAATTCACGAAATCCATTCTAGTGAACGCTTGGCAGCTCTTTGCCAATCGCCTTTTAGTTTTTCCCTGATGTCCGGAGTAAAAGTGGGGATGAAATCGCCACCAGTTTTCCAAAGACGAGCTATCTCTTCTTGATTGTCCCAGAAGCCTATACCTAATCCTGCGAGATAAGCGGCGCCTAAGGATGTTGTTTCAAGTGAATGTGCACGATTTACAGAAAAACCAGAAATGTCAGCTTGAAATTGCATTAATAGATTGTTGGATGAAGCTCCTCCATCGGCCTTTAACGAGGTAATAGGTCTGTTAGCCTCCGCGAACATCAGGCTGAGTACTTCATTACATTGATATGCAATAGACTCTAGGATAGCGCGTGCAAGATGACCTTTGTTACTTCCTCTTGTCAGGCCTTGTATAGAACCTCGGGCAAACGGATCCCAATATGGGCTGCCGAGGCCATTGAAAGCTGGGACAAAGTAAACGCCACCATTATCAGCGACAGAGTTGGCCAGAGTCTCGATTTCGTCTGCTTGAGATATTAACCCCATTTCGTCCCTGAGCCACTGAACGGCTGAGCCAGCGGAAAAGACTCCCCCCTCCAATGCATAAGTAATTTCGCCTTCGATATCCCACGCCACGGTTGATAACAACCCCTCACCACTTCTTACGAGTTCACGCCCAGTGTTCATAAGAAGGAAAGCACCAGTTCCGTATGTAACCTTTAACATTCCTGGATTAAAACAACATTGCCCAAAGAGGGCACTTTGTTGATCTCCTGCAATCCCTGAGATCGGGATTGTGTAACCGCCAAAATGATTACCTGAAACGTCGGTTAAATTTCCGCTTGATGACACGACTTCGGGTAACATGGTTTCTGGAATATCCATAATTTCTAACATTTCATTGGACCATTTGGAAGATTTAATGTCGAACAACATGGTTCGGCTTGCGTTGGACACATCTGTTATGTGACTCTTACCGTTAGTCAAGTGCCATATAAGCCATGAATCAACCGTACCAAAGGCCAATCTGTCATTTCTAGCCATTTGATGCGCACCAGGGACATTATCTAGAATCCATCTTATTTTTGTAGCAGAAAAATAAGGATCAATTGGAAGGCCTGTGACTTCAAAAACCTTATTGGCGAGGCCTTTTTCCTTCATGTCATTGCATATATCAGCCGTTCGCCTACATTGCCAGACTATAGCGTTAGAAATCGGTTCACCAGTTTCCTTATTCCAGACAATAGTAGTTTCTCTTTGATTAGTCAGGCCAAGCCCGCAAATTTCCTTGGGGGAGACTTCATAGTCGTCCAATAGATCTTCTATAGTTTGAAGAACACTCTCTGTTATCAAAAGCGGGTCTTGTTCAACCCAACCTGGCCTCGGATAAATTTGAGGGACTTCTTTATAAGATGACCATAATATTTGGCCTGAATGGTCTACCAAACAGGCCCTCGTTCCGGTCGTACCCTGATCTACAGTTAAAATATAGCCCTCCGAAGTCAATTAAATCCCCCTTAATTGGTTTCGTATAGTATTAACGAAAAAAATAAACAATTCACAGAAATTCTTAGGTGGTAACAATGCCAAATAAAAAAATTCAGATCACCACGCAAAATATCACAGTCGAGGCTGAATTGTTAGATCGATCGGAATCCGACAATTTTTATTCATCTCTTCCCTTTACCGGAAGAGTTAATACGTGGGGTCTAGAAATATATTTTTCTATTGACCATTCGATGGAACTACAGGAGGATGCGTCGGAGATTGTTAATCTAGGCGATATTGCCTTTTGGCCTCCAGGTAACGCTTTTTGTATTTTCTTTGGCCCGACACCAGCTTCTATAGGAGACGAAATACGCGCTGCCAGTGAGGTTAATTTGCTTGGCAAAATAATAGGAGACCCACTAGTTTTTAAATCTGTTCCCTCTGGATCAGATATCAAGATAGAAGCAGTAGCTTAACAAGGAACTTATCATTGAGTTTTACAGAAGAAATCCGGCGTAAGGTCGACCCATTATGGAGAAAAGAACACAATCACCCATTTGTGCAAGGTATTGGAGATGGAACGCTCCCAATTGATAAATTTCAATATTATCTAAAGCAGGATTTTGTTTTTCTTATTGGATTTTCACGAGCAATCGCTATTGCAATTGCAAAGGCCAACAATTTAGAGGATATGTCCTGGTTTTCTAGACTCCTAAACGAAACATTAAATACTGAAATGGATTTGCACTTAAGCTATTGCCAAGAATTTGGATTATCGGAAGAAGACATTTCCCAAACTGTACCATCTCCTACGACCGAGGCCTATATAAACCATCTGTTGCAGGTGGCAAATAACGGGACAACCATAGATACGGCTGTTGCAATCCTTCCTTGTTCATGGGGATATTCAGAGATAGGCAAAAAATTAACATCTCAAGGCCTTCCAACGGAGGCTCCTTTGTATAGACGTTGGATCGAAATGTATAGTTCCTTAGAATTTGAGGAGTTAGCAAGGGATCTTCGTAATTTCATCGATCGTGAACAAGACAAACTTGCGGAAGATGGACGTATGAACCTGGTCAACATTTTCTTTAAAAGTAGCGAACACGAATATAGATTTTGGGGTGCGGCCTTTCGGAAAGAAGGTTGGCAAGACTAACAGTATTGTGAATGTTAATAGTATTGTGGTACTCCCATAGAAATATGATATACTATTGAAAGTTAAGTTATAGATATTCATTGGAGAGTGCTGTCGTGGCAATTACGAAAGAAATTAAGAGGGAAGAATTAGGCGAGGAAGAAAATTTAGGTTGCAGTCATCACTGGATGATTGGTGATCCTGACGGCCCAATGAGTTCAGGGATTTGCAAGCATTGCGGCGCCCAAAAAGAATTCATGAATTATTTTGAAGGTTCTTCCTGGGGATCCGAAGTGAGTCTTGATCGTCTGAGTCGTAGTGAGGGAGTCTCCAAAGATTCGGATTATTCGTCAGTGGCCCAGTCAATCAAGGCTGAGGACGCCTTTTAACGTTAGCTAGGCTACCGGAAAAGATCCTTTCTTACATCTCTTAATAAAATCCGTGCATCTTCTTCTCCGGTCTCGTATCTGAGACCGCGGATCAATGAAATTGGAGTGTTAGTAGCTTTTCCTGAAACCAAATCTGCTGCTGCGGCTAAAATGTCGGCCGTTGCAGTCATAGAAACTCTCATAACTTTTCCTACGGCATCGATCGTTTCCCTGTAATCATGTATGGGTCTAATTCCGGCTGCACCTATTGCGAAGTTTAGATGGCCATCCCTCCATGGACGACCAAAAGTGTCAGAAATCAACACCGCGATTTTTTCCAGCTTGGCGCGCTTAATGAGTTGCTCGCGAATTTGCCAGGCGGATTTATTGGAGTCTTTTGGCAGAAGGCAGACATTATCCTCTCCCGGAATGTTAGAGGAATCTATACCAGCGTTGGCGCACACGAATCCATGATGAGTCTCAGAGATTATTATACCCCGCTCTTCCTCCACCCTGACTAGAGATTTCGATTCTCTTAAAATTAGTTCGACCAGTCGAGGATCTTTGCCAGTCTTTTTGGCTAGAGTTCTTGATTCAACACCTGGCTCAACTGTCGAAAGATTCACTGTCATTCCTTCTGACTTTGAGACGATTTTCTGAGTAACCACAAGGACATCAGAGTCCTTCAATCCTCCTAAAGTTTCTTTTGCGGAAACAATAATAGAACTAGCAATGTCGTCTCCTACCTGAAATTCAGGTAAGCCTTGCAATGCATATATGTGTATACCCTGTTGCAAATAAATTCTCCCGACTAAGAGTTAAATATTGGTCAGATAATTGACCCAGCCGATGCTATACTCAATCGGCTAATTTATCAAAGAGTGACAAAGACGAGGCTTATCCGTGGATTATTTCAGAAGTTTGCTTTTCGTTCCTGGAAATCAACCTAAGATGTTAAAGAAAGCGTCAACATTTTATCCAGATGTTTTCATCCCGGATATGGAAGACTCTGTCGCCGAGAATGACAAAGATGACGCTAGAGAAATCGTAGCAGCACACATTGAGTTACTATCTTCTCAGGGTGTTCCAGTTATACCTCGATTGAACTCTTTGGAGTCAGGTTATTTTGAAAAAGACTTGAATGCGGTTATCTCCAAGGGAATCTACGGCATATCTGTAGGTAAGATCAATTCAACCAAAGACATAGATCAGGTTGAACAGATTTTAGAGACAGGAGAACGAAATGCCGGTATTAAAGTGGGCAAGCTCACTCTCATTCCATGGATTGAAACAGCTAACGCAATTATCGACTGCCACAGTATTTTGACCCAGTCCGACCGGATTTGTGCCTCGGCTTTCGGCGCGGAGGATTTCACTAATGATATGGGCATAGAAAGACGGAGCGATGACAAAGATATCTCATTTGCAAAAAATTATATGTCGATTGCTGCGAGGGCTGCAGGTGTTCCGGCTCTTGATACACCTTTCTTTGGATTTAAAGATTCCGAAGCCCTAAAAGTTAACTCGATTATGAGTAAGTCCATTGGTTACAAAGGCAAGTTTGCCATTCACCCTGACCAGATAAATGTCATCAATGAGGCCTTCACTCCAGGTACTATTGAAATAGAGCATGCTAAAAAAGTTATAGAGGTTTTTGAGGAAGCCGAAAGGCAGGGCCGAGGTTCGACTTCACTAGATGGCTTGGTAATCGATGTGCCCGTTGTTAAAAGGGCGCAAGCTCTCATCAAAATGGCTGAACAATTTCAGAATGGGGACTAAAAGTTGAGAGGTAATATCTCCGACAAAATTATTTTAAATGGGATGCGCTTTTACGGGTTTCATGGGGTCCATGATGAAGAACGTAAAGCTGGTCAGTATTTCCTGGTCAATCTAGAATGTATAACGGATCTGCATAAAGCAGGGATATCTGACAATATTGAAGAGACTATTAATTATTCAGACATCTACCAAAAGGTAAGAAATATTGTGGAGGGAGAACCGCGTAACCTATTGGAGACTGTTGCTGAGGAGATAGCAGATATACTGCTCTCTATTTACAGAATAAAACAGTTGACAATCAGAATCGCAAAACCTGATTTGGTCCTACAAGGGGGATCCTTAGATTATGCGGCGATCGAGATAGTACGCTTGGGCGAAAATGACAGCCCAGACAGTTTTTATAAGGACGACAATTGATAGAAGTAAAAACAGTTAAAGAACTTAAAGAGCAAGCCTATAAACCTCAAACAATAAAACAGGAAATTAGAACGAACCTAGTTGAGAATCTTAGAAATGGAGTGGATAGTTTTACTGGGATTGTCGGCTTTGAAGACTCTGTAATTCCTCAGCTGGAGAATGCTATATTGGCAGGCCAAGACCTGATTCTCCTCGGGGAAAGAGGACAAGCCAAAACCCGTATATTAAGAAGTCTTACAAACTTGCTTGACAAAAATATTCCATATATCAGTAATTGTGAAATACATTGCGACCCAATCGATCCTATTTGCACTGAATGCAAAATTTTGCTCGAGGAAAAAGGGGATTCTGTTGAAATAGCTTGGCTAGACCAGGAGTCCCGCTTTTCAGAGAAATTGGCGACACCGGATGTGTCCGTTGGTGATCTAGTGGGTGAAATCGACCCTATCAAAATCGCTGAAGGAAGGCATTTATCCGATGAAAGAGCGATACACTACGGAATGATTCCGAGATCCCATAGAAGCATCTTTTGTATCAACGAATTACCGGATTTGTCAGAGCGTATACAGGTTAGCTTATTCAATCTCTTGCAAGAGAGAGATATTCAAATTAAAGGTTATCAATTCAGATTGCCGTTGGACATATTTCTGGTAGCGACTGCCAACCCCGAGGATTACACGAACCGTGGCCGCATCATCACCCCACTAAAAGATAGATATGGCGCACAAATCAGGACACATTATCCGGAGACTATCCACCAGGAAATTGCTATTGTGGACCAGGAAAGTAAAAAATTTGAGGATCTTGATAAAGTTGTACTGCTACCCGATTTTATTAAAACCCTGTTGGTTACATTTACTCATCTTGCACGACAGAGTCCAGAGGTGAATCAAAGATCAGGGGTAAGCCTGAGAGTCAGTATCGCCAATTATGAAACCCTGATGGCTCAGACCTACAAAAGGGCGATTAAACAAAATACAAATGCATCGCCCCGAATAAGTGACATCGATTGCATTATTTCTTCCACTATGGGTAAGTTAGAGCTTGAAACTGTTGAGGAGGGTAAGGAGGCAGATATCATAAAGTCTTTAATGCAGAGATCTATACAGAATATATTCGCTGAGATTGTTGACAGAGATAGTCTTGAGCCCCTTATTAATAGCATGAATGATGGTCTAGTAATATCGACCGGTCCTGAACTTCCAAATTCGGATTACATCAAAGCCATAGAGAGCGTACCCGATCTCAGAGTTCTCTTAGAGAAATTGGTTAATTCAGCGGATGATTCAATGATTGCTTCAGGCCTAGAATTTATATTAGAAGGACTTCATCTGAATAGGCTTGTTAACAAAAGCGTTAACGGTAAAGTAGGGCAGTATTTACAAAGTTAGATAGCCTTACCTTGTCCTTTACCATTCGATCAAGTGAAGATTATTGTGTGTCTCATCTGATTTGACTTCATCATAAAGATTGGCGTCTCCAATGAACACTTGCCGACCATCCTTCAAGGCTCGATTAATAATATGAGAAGCCAGCTGGTTGATGTCAGCAAAAGGCAGGTTGCTTAAACCAAATTCGGCCAGATTGTTCTCCAGATACCAATCATACTGCAGAAGTGGAACCGCAATTGGTATTTTTTTTGTAGAAGTTTCTTCTACATACCTAACGTACCACGAAGTAAATACATCTTCCTCAGTTGATAAAAGGTATATGGAATTGTCTTCACCTAGTTGTAATATCGCTTGCCCTCGGTCGTAAGCCTCAGATTCTCTACTAAAATTTAGTGAGTCATAATTGGTTATAAGTGAATATGCCGGGATAGCAAAAAATACTACTACTATTATCTGCGGATGTTTCCGTGCCGTGATTAGTAGGCTTCCTAGGTCATTTGCAATAATCCTATTGATTACTCTAAATATTTGTATAAACCCTATGGCTATAAAAATCGTGTTTACGACTAACAGAGGTATCAGGTTAACTTGGGTGTCTATTGTCACGTAACATATTGAATAACCAGCGAATATTCCAGAGACAATTAATAAAGTAATTGCCAAGGGTCGATGTTCCAACCAAAGAGAACGTATCCCTATGCATGAAATGAAGAGAGAAACGACTCCGATTTGAGTAAATAGAATCCTAAATGGGAAAAATATCCTGTTCCAACTAAATTCTTCCCAGGGATATTTAAAATATTCTTGATACGGAGTAGCTCTAATTAACCAGAGAAAACCTTCAAAATCTGATGGGTTACCCCAGTTGCTGGGAAAATCAGTTCCAGAACGCACCACAAGGTAACTGTAACCTATTGGTATAAATAAGAGAGGTATCAAGAACCACCAGTTAACAAATTTCCTAATACCATTGCAATAAGCCAA
Source organism: uncultured Dehalococcoidia bacterium (assembly GCA_964500645.1). GTDB lineage: Bacteria > Chloroflexota > Dehalococcoidia > Lucifugimonadales > UBA826 > CAYFIW01. The sequence continues at coordinate 4,360 of CAZCOH010000005.1, read as the reverse complement.
TAAAAAGGCTACGGGAATAAAGAGTCCCAATATTGTCAAATGATTCAATAACCCTATGGATATCCCAATTGACAGCAAACAAATTCTACTTGCTTCAAAAAAGTACGACTTGTTTTTGCTAAATAATAGTGTGGTCAAACTAAACAGTATTATTGAGGCAGCCAAAATGTTTAAGGTATAAACCTCAGTGATAGTTGAAATACCCCATATTAATGGTGCGAAAGCTAGGATAAAAATTGCGCTGCTTGAACATAAATGGGCAACTATCAAATCGAGATCCGGGTAAATTGTTTTCGATATGTTAGTTATGAGTCCTATTAGAAATGGGATAGCAAGAACGAAACAAAAAATGGAGAAAATATTCCCTAACAAAGGTGGCTCAAAAAAGGGTAAAAGATTCAGAATGGATCCCAGCAATAGTGTATATCCAGGATAACCGGGCGGGTGGGCAATCCCAAATAAGTTAGAAGCGGTAAGCAACTCTGGGGAGTCTATACCAAGTTTCATATAGCCCCAACTTAGCTCTCGGGGCATTGTCAATATATATATTAGAAAAACAGACGTGCACACTCCAAAGGTTATCAACGTCGATCTTTGAAATATAAATTTGATCAAAAAATGATTCATTCAGTCCCTATACATCGTATCCATACTACTATGACTGTTGTTATCATTTCTTATTATCGCCCAAAAGAGTAGAGTGAATAAATGATCAATTTTGACAATGTTTCGGAGATGTCCCGCGCTTATATTCCTGGTGAAGTAGAAGAAAAGATATACGATTTTTGGAATAACTCAGGAAAATTTGAGCCTAATTCCACAGGTGAAAAAGATCCATTTGTTATGATCATGCCTCCCCCAAACGTAACTGGTGAACTTCACATGGGACACGCTCTTACCTTTGCTATAGAAGATATGATTGTTCGATGGCACCGTATGCAGGGGGAACCGACGCTGTTTCTTCCCGGGACAGATCACGCAGGCATAGCAACTCAAGTTGTTGTCGAACGACTACTAGCTTCGGAAGGTGTAACTCGACACGATTTGGGCCGCGAGGAGTTCGAAAAAAGAATCTGGCAATGGGTTGACGAGTATGGGGAACGGATATACGACCAACTTAGAAGACTTGGGACATCATGTGACTGGTCAAGGAAGGCATTCACTTTAGATGAGGCACCGCAAAAAGCTGTTAGGAAGACCTTTGTAGACCTATATAAAAAAGGTTTGATCTATAAAGGGGAGAGAATTACTAATTGGTGCCCTCGTTGTTCAACAGCCCTGTCAGACTTGGAAGTAAAGTATAAAGAGGAAAGCGGAGATTTATATGAAATAGAGTATCCATTGGACGGGGCTAATGAATCTCTTGTCGTTGCGACTACTCGGCCAGAAACAATGTTTGGCGATACGGCTGTTGCCGTAAATCCTTCTGATAGTCGTTATGCCCATCTCATAGGCCTGAATCTATCTCTACCTCTTACCGATAGAAAAATTCCGATCATAGGAGATGACGAAGTAGAGATGGATTTTGGTACTGGTGCTTTAAAAGTCACCCCAGGGCATGATCCAACAGACTTTGAAATAGGGGCAAAGCATGATTTGCCGACTCTCAGCGTGATCGACAGGGCAGTCAGAATGAACTCTCTGGCTGGAGAGTTTGAGGGTCTGGATAGATTTGAGTGTCGCTCCAAAGTCGTTGAGCTTTTGGAATCTAAAAATCTTTTACGAAATACCGAACAATTAGATCACTCAATTGCTCATTGTGATCGATGTGATGAAATTATCGAACCGATTGTGACCGAACAATGGTATGTTTCAATGGAGCCACTGGCGAAACCGGCCCGAAATGCTGTTGCTGACGGGACCATTAAAATTATTCCGAATAGATTTACAAAAGTCTATTTTGAATGGATGGACAACATCCGGGATTGGCCGGTGAGTCGGCAGCTATGGTGGGGACATAAGATACCAGTTTGGTACTGTGATTCCTGCAATTTCGTAATAGTTGAATATGAAGACCCAATATATTGCAAAGAATGTGGTTCAAGCACTCTAACAAGAGATCCGGATGTTCTGGATACTTGGTTTAGTTCTGGACTCTGGACTCATTCCACTCTCGGTTGGCCAGATCAGACAGATGACTTGGAAAGGTTTTATCCTGGTTCGGTCATGGAAACTGGCTATGACATTCTATTTTTTTGGGTAGCTAGAATGATTATGCTTGGCATGGAAAATATTGGATCTGTTCCTTTCCATACCATCTATCTTCATGGGCTGGTTTTGGACACTGATGGAGTGAAGATGAGTAAGACAAAAGGGAATGTTCTCGATCCTCTTGAACTTATTGACGAATATGGCGCAGATGCTGTTCGTTTTGCTCTAACAACCGGAACAGCTGCTGGAAACAACTTGAGAATGAGCGAAGGGAAATTGGAGTCTAGCCGAAATTTCGCCAACAAATTGTGGAACTCGGCAAGATACGTACTTTCCCACATAGAAAATGACGCAGACAACCTAAATTGGATTCAGCCTGAAATCAGTCATCTACACGATCGCTGGATCATTTCTAGGTTAACCGAGGTTACTTCAGAAGTCGATAAATTTATGAAGGCTTACCAATTTGGGGATGCTCAGAGAGAAATTCATGATTTTCTTTGGAACGAATATTGCGACTGGTTTATCGAGTTTTCAAAGATCAGATTCAGGTCTACCGATGGCACAGATCCGCTTCCCGTACTTATTCATGTTTTGGAGAAAATTCTTAGATTACTACACCCATTCATGCCTTTTGTCACCGAGGAAATATGGGGCATTATGAGAAATTCAATCACTATACCTGAAGATTGGCCGGATAGTTTGATTATTGCAGAATATCCTAAATATGATGTGAATTTAAAAGATGTCGATGCCGAAGGAGACATGGGTATATTGTTCGAACTGGTCGGTGCCATTCGTAATGTAAGGGGAGAACTACGGATTCCACAACATAGCGTATTAGAGGCAAACTTAAGATCAATTAACAAACGGCAACTTTTACAACAAAATTTGGGATTTATTGAAAAGCTTGCTTTCGTAAATGCTGAAATCCTCAATGACGAAGCGCATCAGAAAAATCAAGAGAATGGAGTCACTATAGTAACAATAGAAGTAACAACTGATCTTATTATTGGGAAGGATATCGATGTGCTTGAGGAAAGAAACCGGATACAGGGTGAACAAACCGATCTTTCCAAATATATGACCTCGATTAATAAACGGCTCTCAAATCGAGGATTTACAGACAAGGCACCTGAAGAGGTAGTTGAAAAAGAACGTGAAAGGTTGGAAAGAGCTAGTGAACGTCATTCAAGGTTAGAAGAAATACTAAAGCGACTAGCCTGACTTGGTCTATGCGGCCAATCCACAGCATCTTTTGTATTTTTTCCCACTTCCGCAAGGACAAGGTTCATTCCGGCCGACTTTAGAGGATGGGCGTTTTGCTTGACTTTGTCGTGCGCCAACTTTAGCCATTTCACTAGGAGCCTGACGACTCCCCAATGTATCCCTTCTTGACTTTACAGGTTGTTGAATCGATTCAGTTCCTGTTCTAAGAATAGTATGCGATACATCTTCTTGTATTCTTTGCTGAAGGGTCTGAAACATTTCGTGCCCTTCCTTTCTATACATGACTAAAGGATCCCGCTGGCCGACTGCCTGCAATCCTATTCCCTGCCTTAAATTTTCCATACTGGTTAGATGTTGAACCCAATTTAGATCGATGGATCTGAGCATCAAAAACCCTTCTATCCTGCGACACATCTCTGTACCTAGGGTACCTTCAAAATTCCCGTAGACATTATTTAGATGAGCTATTATGGACTCTAGATACTCGCTGGGTCCCTGCTCTATTATTACGTTTCTTTCGCCCAAGTCTTCATTTAGGGGTATTAGGTTTGAGAGCTCGTTCAGTAACCTATCGATATCCCAGTTTTCGGAAATGTTGCCAGGCATGCAATTAAAGACGATAGATTCACATTCTGAGATTATCATTTCCTTTATTTGTGAAGAAAGATCCACCCCAGATATAACTTTCTCTCTTTGTTGATAAATGACATCTCTATGGGTGTTTACAACATCGTCATAGTCAACCAGGTGTTTTCGCATATCAAAATGGAATGCCTCTACTTTGACCTGTGCATTTTCTATGGATTTAGAGATCATCCCATTTTCAATAGGCGTTTGATCATCCATTCCTGCCCAATCCAGAATTGATTGGATACGGTCACCACCAAATCGCCTTACCAAATCATCATCAAGCGAAACGAAGAATCGAGTCTCTCCTGGATCACCTTGACGCCCTGACCTACCCCTCAATTGATTATCA
>CAZCOH010000004.1:50203-79163 GCA_964500645.1 uncultured Dehalococcoidia bacterium | reverse complement strand
GCGATCTCAGCCTTGACAGGGCCGTATGTTAAACCGCTACACCACGGGGCCACGCTAAAAACAGCTAGTTGGAAATTCTAAAGTGGATAGTTAATTCAGTCAACGCCTATACTAAAACTACTAGGCAGAAAAACCGGCAGCTTCAAGAGCTTCATCTATTTTGGTGGGACTATATCCAACAACGTTTTCCTCACCTATAACAGTCACCGGGGTACTTCTGTAACCCTTTGTAACTAGCTCTTTTAATGCTTCCCTATTTTCTGAGACATTAAATTCAGTATATTCGAACCCTTTTCGTGAAAGATACACCTTCACCATATGGCAAGGCCCTCAACCGTTGGAAGTAAATACTTTAATTGGCTCACTCATAGCCGCTCCTCTAATCCAATATCCCATAAAAATGAGAGTACTTAACAATTCAGCAACAATTGTATATTAAAATTGGCCAAAGTGTCTTGACCTACAATCCTTAGTCCTCTTTCTCACGTTTACGTTCGTTAAAAGCTTTCTTTCCACCTGTATCATCAAAAAGTTCAGTGCCAAGAGGAACTGCCTCGTCTATAGTCTGTGAAAAATCCTCTCCGGATTCATACTTGCGAAGAAACTCTTCGCTCACAAAAAACATTCATATACAGAATCCGTCTCGTTCTATATCCTCATGATGTCTCTCACATGGACATATTTTCTTACGATCCTCTACAGGATCGCCACTAAGAGGCATTCAAGGACAATATCTATATCCTTCTAGTCGATGGTTGTCAGCAAGTCCTCTTTGAACCTCCTGAACAACCTCTTTTTCTGGAAAGAATTCGTATGGCCCTCTGTCAACATAACGTTCTGAAAACTTTACTGCACTTTCAAGTGCCTCAGATTCAGACATTTCTTTTTTAGGCATTATTGCAATTCCTTATCTCTAAGAGATACTTTTTATTATCAAGGTCCCTCGACAAAACCTTTCCTCATCATACTATGCATAGAACAATCCATCGTACGAAAACTTTTTTCTTGTCTAACCAATCTTTCAACTAATGACGGTATTGCATCTATAATTTCAGCCTCAGATTTTGTTTCTGAGATTTCAACACTCAAAAGAGCGGCCGTCTCGCATTCGCAACTAGCCGCAAAAAACACTTTCTGAAACCCAGGGTTCGCAGAAAAATCCATTTTAAATCCAGATAATGGGCGAAGCTTAGTAGTGTCTGGTAATTGAGCCTCAATAAGCTTTTGGATCTCGAAGATTTCCATATACTAGATTCTCATGGTAGGAAATAAACAAAGCTTATGACACGAAGATTCTCTACCCAAACCTGAAACCTTCGTAGCCCGCCGCCACAATCTCGTCACATCTCTCAGCATATTTATCAACACCTCCAGCATAAGGCATAAATATACGTCTCTTCCCTGGAATATTGGCTCCGACGTACCAGGAATTACAACTGTACCTGAGAGTGTCTGAAGCTATTTCCTCTATGTGATCCATCCAGTCATTTTCTGATTCCTCGTCAGGCTCAATAGTGTTATAAGAATTAGCCTCCATATGCTCAATACACTCTGCAATCCATGCCACATGTTGTTCTATGGAGGTCATCATATTCGAGAGGACAGATGGACTTCCAGGACCAGTAATTGTAAACATGTTGGGAAAACCGGCACTTGTCAAACCAAGGTAAGTTCTAGGTCCATCAGACCATTTGTCCCTAAGGCTCACTTCAGACTTCCCTTGAATATCCATTGCTAACAATGCCCCAGTCATGGCATCAAATCCGATCGCGTAGATAATCACATCAAATTCATGAGTTTTATTTTTAGTCTGGACACCATTTTCTACAATTCGGTCTATGGGATCTTTATTCACATCCAGTAAAGTCACATTATCTCTATTGTAGGTTTCATAATAATCCGTGTCTGCACACAATCTTTTACAACCAATAGTGTTGGTTGGGGCCAATAATTCTGCAGTTTCAGGATCATTAACAGATTCTCTAATTTTATCTCTGACGAAATTAGCTATAATTTCATTTGACTCTTCATTTGTACCCACATCACTGTACGCGGCCAGAAAGTTAGTGCCACCCTCACTCCAACGTTTTTCCAGCTCTTCGAGTCTTTCTTCTTCAGACACATCCATTACCCCGTCTTCACCAATAACCGTCGATGCTATACCCGCCCTGCTTGCTCTAGCCTTTTTTCGAATTGATTCGTATATGCCCTTGGCTGCAACAACTTCTTTTTCTTCCAGGGGTCTATTTCTAGCAGGAATAGAGTAGTTGGCGGTTCTCTGGAAAACAGTCAAATGTCTTGCCTGTTTCGCTATTACAGGGATAGCTTGAACCGCCGAAGATCCTGTGCCAATAATTCCTACGTTTTTTCCACTGAAATCCACGGATTCGTGAGGCCACCGCCCAGTAACATACCATTCCCCTTTGAAAGAATGTACTCCTTCAAACTTAGGTTCATTGACAGAAGACAGTGTTCCGGTTGCCATTATGCAATACTTTGCTCTATAAACATCACCTTTAACGGTAGTAACATTCCACAATGACTGATCGTCATCGTACTTCACAGAATCAACCCTAGAGTTAAACTTTATCAATGGTCTGAGGTTGAAACGATCCGCAACATGATTTGCATACTTCAGTATTTCAGGCTGAACTGAAAACTTGTCGGGCCAATTCCATTCCTGCTGAAGTTCATCTGAAAATGAGTAGGAATATTCAATACTTTCAACGTCACATCTCGCGCCCGGATATCTATTCCAATACCAGGTGCCACCCACACCAGTCGCCTCATCTACTGCCAAAACGTTCAATCCTAAATTCTTCAAACGATGCAACATATACATACCGGCAAATCCTGCACCGATTATTAACGCGTCTAAATCCTCACTCATAGTAAGAAACCTTCCAACTTAAATATTATTTACAAAACCTCATTAGACAATATGCAGAATAAGATACCTAATTTTGACCCTTAACCACAAGGAGTTAAAGTCGTTAATCAAGCATCTAGATTCAGGTAGATAATCGATCAGTGTCCGGAATCTAATTATGATTGGAAACCAATTTTTGAATCGAGGCATATACTATGTCTGGTTTTTGAACAGGCAAATCATGTCCTCCACCTTCGACAACATGACTTCCAATTAAATTTGTAAAGTGATTCCTGTCTATTTCAATTGAACTTGAAGGTCTTCCAAAACCACTATCACCACCACGTAAAACAATGGTAGGTACCTCTATGGCTGGGCCGCGGGATAGTTCAATCTCTACACTCTCCAAATTAGGGTCACCAGGTGCATTCCTATGTCTATGCCTATAGGAATGTAATGTAACCTCAACAAAATCAGGATTATCAAAAGAATCGGCAGATTTATTAAAATCTTCGTCAGTATAAACCCAGGAAGGCGACCAAGTTTCCCACAGGAATCTAATGATATCTCTTCGGTTGTTGATTAGGCCGACTCTTCCCTGATCAAGGTTAAAATACCACTGGTACCACATTTTTGACTCAGAAACAGCGCTGGCGAATAGTTCCTGATTAACTGTGTTCTGAACAGCATATCCGCCTATAGAAACAAATGCTGCGATCAGATCAGGTCTCAAGATGGCGGCGATACATGCTGCCCGATTACCCCAGTCAAACCCGGATACCACGAATTTTTCTATGTCGAGGGCATCCACAAAGTCAATCAAATCATTGGCTATCGCTGTCTGCTGAGCCAAACGAGGTGTTTCCTTACTGAGAAATCTAGTAGGGCCATATCCTCTCAAATATGGAACTAAGACTCTATTCCCGGATTCAACTAATTTCGAAACAACACCATCCCACGCTCTGATGTCGTATGGAAACCCATGAAGCAAAATGACAGGATCCCCAGCTATATTTCCGTGCTCCTCATATGCAATTTTTAGTAATGAAGTATCAACAAATTTCACAGACATAACATCCTCAACAATAAAACCTTAATGTTTTAGTACTGAATATACCGAACCTAAAAGCTCCATTTTGTTAAATAATACAGGTCTACTAATGAAATTCTAAAGCTGCAAGTCTATGCATCGTCAATTATCCAAATTCTTCTCTAAATTTCCCCCTAGCAAAGAAATAATAAATCCAAACACAAGAATCAAGGAAAAAGACAAAAACACAAACTTCATACCTTTCACAAAGGCTTCCAGTACAGCAATTTCAGTCTCGTCTGATAATCCTGCTAAAGTTGGAGCAAATCCCATTGATGACATAAAACTAGTAACGACAACCACACCAACGCCCATGCTAATAACACTTGCAGAATTTCTAACCAAATGTATAAAACCTGAGACTACTCCATGAGAATCTTTTGGAATTGCATTCAAAATAATTTTATTATTTGCACCGTAAAAGGTTCCCAGTCCGAAACTTATTAAAATTAGGCCGAAAACAACCACTAACCAAGATGAATCCATATTCAATGTCGACAGTATAAACATTCCTAGGCAGCTAATTAACAGCCCAGCACCGGTAAACCAGTTTGGGTTAAAACGGTCTGAAAACCTTCCACAAATAGATCCGACCACTGCCATTGACATCGCAGATGAAGCAGTAAAAAACCCTATCTGATAAGGCTCATATCCAAGGACAATTTGCAGATAAAATGGTATGAACAAATAATTACACGAGATACCTATGAAAAAAAGAAAGGCAGATGCAACGCCTGAAGAAAACAGCCGGTGTTTGAAAAACCGTAAATCCATCATAGGTTCAGATGTAGTGAGTTCTCTGAAAATAAACCCAGTCAAAGATACTATTGAGGTAAAAAACAAAGTTACCATTCGCCAATCTAGATATCCTAAATCTGGACTCCATGTCATCGCTTGTAGAAAACTACTTAGGGATACAGTAAACAGCAAAGCACCAATCCAATCGAAATGAAAATTTGAAAAACTCAATCGCTTTGAAGCGTCACCAGGTACCAATGCTGCCGCGGTCGAAGTGGCAATGATCCCAAGAACACTTAGTAGAAGAAACAGTATCCTCCAATCATAAGTACTCAAAAGATACCCTGATATCAAAGGTCCAGCCGCACTCCCTACGCCAACAATGCTTATGTATATGCCTAGAGCCTGACCCGTCCTTTCACGCCCAAAAAGAGATATCATCAACGCCATGGATGTACTTTGAGTCATACCTGAACCTATACCACGAATAAAGCAGGCTATGATTAAAGCTAGAATAGAGGGAGAAAATCCTGCCACTAACGTGGTTAGAGAACAAAGCCCAAAGCCCAATACATAAATCCTTTTGTGACCTATTAAATCTGACACTCTGCCCATTGGTAACAAGGCAACACTGATGGCCAATACGTAGCTGACAAGGACCCACTGCGTTGTAGGTAAGTCGGAGGAGAAGTATTCAGAAATTGTTGGCAAAGCCATTGAAATACCCTGCTGGTCAGCGACCAAACAGAACACTCCTATAGCTAGGGATATAAATGTGAATACAAATTTATTGCGCAAGCAAACTTTCCATTGATGAAGGACCGACTATAACAGCAAACCGTGAGTTATTTTCAGTTATCAAAACTGTCAACTAAAGTAACTAACAAAAAAACAGTGCGTTAGAGCGACTCTACAAAACCTCATTGACCCTTACCGTAAAGAAAATCTGCGAATCCAGACACCCACGATGAAGACGTATTAAGCGAAGGTATCAAGTTAAGACTCTCGCCGCCTATATCCTGAAAATACTCCCTGTCACGTATAGAAATCTCTTCTAGAGTCTCAAGGCAGTCAGCCACGAATGAAGGGCATGATACGGCAATATTTTTGATACCCCTATCCACGCACTCCTGTAGTACGTTCAAAATGTCAGGTTGAATCCATTTATCCATTCCAAACCTGCTTTGAAAACATGTTTGAAAGGGTTTGTCCGTCACGATTCCTGACATCACGTCTCGGACAGTTTTCTGGCAGTGAAACCGGTAGCATAGTTTGTTAAATTCTGAATCAGAGTTGCAACAGTCTTCATTTACAAGACAATATTTACCTGAGGAATCCAGTCTGCGTATCTGCCTTTCAGGAAGCCCATGAAAGCTAAATAGTAGTAGATCACTCTGATGAAATTCCTCACTATTTTCAATCTTCTCTTGAACAGCTTTTATATAAAATTCCTCTCTGAAAAACTCCGTTATCGTCTCATATTTAATAGCCTTTTGATCGAGAATTTTTGATGCGTAACTTATACATGACCCGGTAGTAGCTTGAGCATATTGGGGAAACATGGGACAGAGTATTATCTTGCCAACCCCGCGCTCCAATAGTCGATCAATACCCTCTTCTATAGATGGCTGACCATATCTCATACCCACCTGAACTGTGAGTTGTAGATTTTCCCTATTCAAAGCAATGGCAAATTTCTCTGAGTTGACCAGTAAAGGCGAACCTTCCTCTGTCCATATGCTCTTATACTGAGGAACAACTCTCCTTGGCCTTAGAGGAGCCACGATCATATTAACGATAACCCAACGTAAAATCGGATTTGTATCAATGACGTCCGGATCTGAGAGAAATTCTTTAAGGTATGTTCTAACTCCTTTGACAGTAGGCTCCGAAGGCGTACCTATATTCATAAGTAAATAGCCTGTTTTCAAAGATTTATCCATAACTCATAGCATTCCACATTGTCTGGTGTAAACGAAATGACCCTTCTGTACATAATCGATTTGAAGTGATGATGAGTAAATATGCGATTTATGAAGATCACAATTCTTCTTAAATACCTATCTACTTCTAACAAACCACTCTACTAAAGAATATTACCTAACAGCCAATCAAAACAAGCCGACACCAATACCATCACTAATCTAAATACTGAGTATTTACGATTTGCTTATTGACCAATGAGACGCCGGTATTTACTATTTTAGTTAGTATGTACTTACTTCACTGATTTATATCAACATATAACGCAAGTAAATACTTACTACTACTAACAGTTATTATTGCAATCCTTTAGTAGTTTGATAGTGCTACGCGAATGCTTTATAAGGAGTAATGAAAATGAAGTTTGTTCGAAAAAGCAGATTGACTTTGAGCCTCGTCATGATGGCTGTGATGGTGATTGGCATCATCTCGGTTGCATGCTCCGGTGAGACCGAGGTTGTTGAAGTACAGGTTCCTGGCGAAACAGTGATCAAGGAAGTAGTCAAGGAAGTTAAGGTTCCTGGCGAAACAGTGATCAAGGAAGTAGTCAAGGAAGTTAAGGTTCCTGGCGAAACCATAGTCGTGGACCTTGATCCCGGCAAACTAGTGCTCTACTCGGGAAGAAAGGAAAGCCTAGTTGGAAACATCGTAACGATGTTTGAAGAAGCAACAGGAATTGATGTTGAAGTTAAATATGGAAAAACCTTCCCTATAGCCACCATGATTCTGGAAGAAGGCGACAATAGTCCCGCAGACATTTACTGGGCACAGGATCCCGGCGGATTAGGATTCCTATCCGCAGAAGGCAGATTAAAGGAATTACCAGAAGACATAACTGGTCGAATATCTGACTGGGCAAAGCCTTCTGACGGAACATGGATTGGTCTGTCGGGCCGAGCACGGACGTTAGTACATACAGCGTCAATTGATGCTTCAGAATTACCCAGTTCTCTTGAAGATTTAACCGATCCCAAGTGGAAAGGTAAACTTGGTTGGGCTCCAACCAACAGTTCGTTTCAAACAATGATTACTGGCATGCGAGCTCTATGGGGAGAAGATAAAACCAGAGCATGGCTAGAAGCCATGTTGGATAATGAGCCAATAATTTATCCTAAGAACACTCCACAAGTTGCCGGTGCAGCAGCTGAAGAAATCAGCATAGGACTCGTAAACCACTACTACCTTCACAGGTTTGTGGCTGCAGAGGGCACAGAATTCAATGCCGCTAATCTATACCTCAGCAACGGGGGACCCGGAAGCCTAGTCATGGTCGCAGGTGCCGGAATAGTAGACACAGCTGAAAACGTAGATAACGCCGAGAAGTTTTTAAGGTTCATGACCACCACGGTTGCTCAGCAGTACTTCAACGGCCAAATCTATGAATATCCAGTTATCCCCGAAGGCGTGAATGTTCATAAATTCCTACCCTCATTCTCGGAATTGAACATACCGTCTCTTAGTATGGAAGATCTGTCAGACCTCGAAGGAACTCAGAAAATATTCCAAGAACTAGGAATGCTTGATTAACAATTTAATGTTTCCATTAGGTAAAGAGTTGGTGTGAGCGTCTCTTCCTCAACCACCACTTCAAAGACTTTATACCATCTCTTTACCTAGTAGCATCCAGGTAATCTCGGTGCTACGGCAGGTGTATTAATTCGCATCTCCTCAACACCAAACCGTATTGTATTAAATGCAACTCAACAGAATGCGATACAGCTTAACACTTGCCAGGATTAGTCTGCCCACTATTTAGCATCTACTGTCTTGTTAAGTAGTGGGTAGGCGTCAGAAAACCCAACGTTCAATAAGTTGAAGTTACCTCTAAGTCCAACATGCCTGAGCCATCTGATATTCGGCAACTGTTACAAAATGCGAGTGTATGACATGACTGCATATTGCCTTAAATGCAAAAGCAAACAATCAATACACAGTCCCAAGGAAAAAGTGCTCCAGAATGGGAGAACTGCAACCTACGGTATCTGCGGAAAGTGTACTTCCAAATTATTTAGCATAGGAGCTGCACATTCAAAATGAAATATTGCTGAAACTACAGTCCATATATACGCAAAAGCTTCAACTAACTTATTTTATATATATGAACTTACTTAATGCATAATACAAAACATTCTATTTACATTAGCCTAAAGAAATATTTCCAAATACGATCTCAATAAACGAAATTGATATGAATGTAAATCCATAGTATTATCGTTTGTAATGCTTTAAATATTATCTTATTTTATAAAATAATAATCTTTATCGTAATAGGATAAATTTAGAGTTCTTGAGAGAAAATAGAAAATAATAGGTGCCCTAGTGTTAACACATATAACTAAAAAAAATTCGTTCTTGTTTCTGACCATATTCAGTCTATTTGTGATCAGTTTATCCGCTTGTTCAACTGATAACGAGACTCCAGAGCAACCATCGGCACAAGTTACAAACACGGAAGAAAAAAAAGCAGAAACGGCGAAATTACCTGAACCTGATCCTGCCAATGAAAAGCATGACGAGGACGAAGAGCATGACGAGGACGAAGAGCATGACGAACACGAAAAGCATGACGAGGACGAAGAGCACCATCACAGTGTTGAGATTATTGATGCTTTAGGACAAAATCTATCCTTCGACGCTACCCCAGAAAGAATAGCCACATTAAGCCCTACAGCAACCGAGATCCTCTACTCTGCAGGTGGAACATCGGTACTTAGAGATCGAGCGTCCAATTTCCCTGAAGAAGCAAAATTACTACCAGACGTCGGAAGCTCATATGATCCTTCTATTGAGGCTATTTTAGCTGCCCGGCCAGACCTGGTAATTATTGAGGCCCTCACTCAAGCGAGATTCGCGTCCATTTTAGGACAATCTGGGCTTAAGGTTATGGCTGTGAAAGTGGAATCTGTTGAAGATGTTAAATCAAACATTCTGAACGTTGGTAAGGTTATAGGTAATGACGACATTGCAGCCCAGAAAGTCTCAGAGATAGAAAATAGGCTTTCTGCAGTGGGTGACTCAGATGAACGCAGCGTATTGATGTTAATATCAGACCAAGATAGAAACCTTTATGCTGCCAGGCCGGAATCTTACACAGGTTTGATCGCATCTACACTAGGGATGGCAAATAAAGCTGAGGGACTACCAGACTCAGGCCCTTTTCCGGGGTTCTCTATGATGACTCCTGAAGCTATCCTAATGGCCAACCCAGATGTCATAGTCACAATAACACCTGCTCCAGAACCTGCCCCCAGGCTTTCTGAAACTATTACACAGATTCCTCCTTTCGCTGCTTTAAAAGCGATACAAACCGGCAATATATTTGAGGCCGATTTAACTTTGTTTTTGCAATCACCAGGACCAAGAATCGTTGATGCTGTAGAATCCCTGAAAAATGGAATTCAACAAAAATAGCAACAAGTAATAATTTGACCAAGGCCATTAGATACTCCTGTCTAGTTGCGTTATTAATATTTCTAGCCCTAATAGGGTTGATTGCGGGGCCCGGAAACCTGAGTACGAGTGAGATCCTTAGTGGCTTACTCAGATCCGAAGAAGGGAGCATAGGACAGACGATAGTCTGGACAATCAGGATACCTAGAATATTGGTGAGTATATTAGCCGGCGGATGTCTTGGGCTTGCTGGTGTACTTATCCAATTATCAACACGGAGTAACTTGGGAGACCCCAATTTATTTGGTGTAGGAGGTGGGGCTGCTATTTTCCTCGCCGCAATAACGGCCGGCATAATAACAACCGGATCATTCGGGGTTTTTCTAGGTGCAATCACCTCATCACTATTAGTTTCACTAATTCTATTCAAACTAATATCCAGCAGAGATTTATCTCCTATCAAGTTGGCAATCATGGGTATTGCTGTAGGAGCCCTAACCGTTTCTATAGGGACTTCCATAATATCTCACGGTAGAGTTTTTCCAACACAGGTTATTGGGTTAGTCGCAGGTTCGTTTACTTCAAGTACCTGGGAGATATTTAGATACCTTCTAGTTACATTTATTGCCTGTTTTGTAATTACCTTGTTGATTTCAAAAAGGTTCTTTCCCATGATGTTGAGCGACATTTTAAGTCGATCACTCGGCGTGGATCCAATAAAAACCCGAGCGTTTTCCATGTCTTTGGTTGGCATACTCACAGGGGCATCTGTCTATGCTGGAGGATTAATTGGATTCGTAGGTTTAATTTCACCACACATTTCAAGAAAAATATTGGGTAATTCTCCACTTCAGCTGGTTATTGGTTCGTCCCTGATTGGGTCTATATCAACCCTAAGCTCAGATCAGATCGCAAGATTGTTATTTGCTCCCACTGAATTCCCAGTTGGAATGGCAACAACTATAGTCGGAGCACCACTTATGATGTATCTAGCGATGAAATTAAAATGAATTTATTAATTAAGAACCTCAATCTAAAAATCGATTCTGTACAGATATTAAAAAATCTATCGGCCGATATACCGTCAGAAAAGTTAACATGTCTTATAGGCCCAAACGGATCCGGAAAATCCTCTGTTTTAAGGGTGATAGCAAAGGAGATATCAACTTTCTCTGGGGATATTACGGAAATCGACTGGAAAGACATGACATATCTTCCGCAAGACCCAATATCTCCACCATTCCTCAATGTTTCAGAGATTACAAGCCTCGGCTTTTATGGAAAAAATATCACCAAATCACAACGTCATGAAAAATTATTACAACTTTTAGATACATGCGGAATATCTTCAATATCCAGCCAACCATTTTTAGAAATTTCTTCCGGTGAAAGGCAAAGAACATGGCTTGCCTTTGCCCTGGCCCAAGACAAAAAATTAATACTCATGGATGAGCCATTATCCGCAGTAGATATTTATGGACAAAAAAGTTTTTTTCAACTGATGAAAGAAATAACTTACATGGGGAAAACTATCTTGATGGTGACCCATGACGTGGCCATGGCTATCGAATATGCAGACAACATAATATCTTTAGTAAACGGAAACATAGCATATGAAGGACCTTCAAAAGATTTCAAAAATTCTTCAGATCCATATGGTCTGCAAAATTAGCTATAAGTATGACTCAATTCAATTCAGGTTTTTTCAAAAATAAAAAAAGGAAAATCCCCGGCATAGTCATAAAAGATATTATAGTAAATCCAAGACTATAGCTGTAGTGGTCGGCTACATATCCCACAAGCATTGGACCTACCACCATCCCGAGCATAGCAATTCCCTGAGAAGTCCCCATTATGAGAGGAAATGATTTTCTGCCAAAATAGTCCCCTCTCATCGAGGTTAATACAGGTGTACGAACTCCCCAGGAAAGTCCCTGAATTACAGCATAAACAATTATAAGTCCATAACTATCAGCTATGGCCAGAATAATGAGGGCCAAACAATGGCCCACTATAGTGGCAGATGCCATCAAATTCTTCTGCATCCTATCTGCCAGAAACCCTCCAAATAATTGCCCGAACATATTTACTGCCGTCAAAAGCATTACTATTCTGGCAGCGGAATTTCTTGAAAATCCTAAAGAATCTTCCAAATATGGAACCTGGTAAAGTCCGGCAACCGACACCACTAAAAGGGCCTGAGCATGACCAATAGATATTATCCAAAAGGCTCTAGTTTTTAATGCGTCTTGAAGCCCAACTCCCTCGACATTGGATGAAACTGACTTCGAGGAATTTGCACCCGGACTATTTGCATTTACCGACGACAAATCTTCAGTATCATTTGGATTTACACCGTCGGGCAAATAACCATAAGGTTCTGGGTTAAATCTCACCAAAATAGAAACAAGGCTCCCAACAACTATTATAAAAATGCCGGAAGCCGTAGAAACTTCTCTCCAGCTAAAGTTATTGAGCCCAAAAGCCAGCAAAGGTGGAAATATGACCCCTCCAATACCAAGCCCTAGCATAGATATTCCTATCGCTTTTGCACGATTAACTTTAAACCAATTATTGATACTCGCCATAACGGCAAGAAAACTAGGAGGGTCAGCTCCAGTAGCAGTCACAATAAAAGCAATGTAGAAAGTGAATACTGATACCGAGCGCCCTATGAGTATGAATCCGGTTCCAAATATGACAAATGAAACAATCATCACTGTTCGGGGCCCAAATCTTTGGATCAAATAGCCTATTAGAGGACCAGTAAATGAACTTTCAACCCGGGAAATCGCGTACGCCCCAGACAAGACAGTCCGATTCCAAGCAAAATGATTCCTTATAGGCTCAAAGAAAAACCCAAACCCAGTAAAAAATAAGCCGCTCGACATGGCCATAGAAACGCAACCGGCTGTAACTATCCACCAGCCATAGAAAATTCGCTCTTTTAACCTTGGAACCAAACGGAGCTCCTGTATTTCCAGGAGCTGAGCAACCTGAAACTAAAGTAAACCAGCTAATGATAACCATCTTGTTTACAAAAGCATATACAGAGATAGTCTTGGTACAAAGCATTACAAGTAAGCAGCTGATGATCAGAGATCAAAATCATAAAGGTATCAGCAAAAAAAGTGTCAGATAGCCCAGACGACTAATGAGAGACCTAAATGGTCTCTCATTAGATAAATCATCCTATTTCTATTTTTCTTGCCTTTGCTTTTTGAGATTTAGGTAGTGTTACGGTGAGCACGCCATCTCTATATTTAGAATTAACAGATTCCGAATCAATTTCCTCTGACAGGGTTACCATTCGCTTGTACTTTCCTGAAAATCTTTCCTTCATCAAGAAAGTACCTTCAGACTCTTCAGGAGATCGTTCCAACACTTCGATCAAAAGATCTCTTTTATCCAGAGTCAATTGAATGTCAACTGAATCCCTACCTGGTAAATCCGCCTCCACAACAAATTTGTCCTCATCTTCCCACAAGTCGACAAAAATTCGCCCCCCTAAAAATTGGGCCCTTTTCAAATCATTATTCCCTGAAAAAATAGAAGGGAGAGGGTTGAGATAGTTGTTCAGGTTATTTTCAAAATTAGCCTGAGATATTAAACGTAACATTTTTACCTCCTTATACATAAAAGATATTACGATAGTAATAATAAACCTTGATACGATATATATCAACTCTCATGATCCCATTATGATTTTTAGAGATCAACCAATGGGTAGCCTAGCAGGATACCAGTCACAAATTAATACATACTATTGCTTTATCCAATGCTTTACAATAAGTGCATTATAATTTAAAATACTATTAACTTGATTGGAAATCCTTAAATACAGAGTCTCAAGGAAAATACTATGACATGTGAAAATTGCCGCGGTTGGGACATCGATTGCCCTTACTGCCTTTCAGATATAGCAGCCTAAATAATCTATCTTTCCAAGTACATTTGAAAGTACTTGTACAAGCATAAAAAGAAATTGAATAACGGCTCCTGGCAAATGTAACGTACGAGTCGTTATTCAGTTAACTTTATATATTGACCACTCTAACTACCAAACACATTTCCGGGTAAAGCAATCTTTGAATCACCGGCTAATTTTCGGTAACATCCCAAAAGTCATTGATCGTATAACTAAGTAGGTCTCTCCTTAGGGGCTTTATTTAGTTTTTGGAATCCTGAACATTCACTAACGATCCATTCAGTTCTGACACATAAATGGGGTGCATTTTGAAATGCTTTATTTGTAAAACATGCGGGGTGGAATATAGCGAATCTTCTTCACCTCCTGATAGTTGTCCTATTTGCGAGGACCCACGTCAATATGTGGGTTGGCAAGGACAAAAATGGACTAGCATGGACGAGTTAATGGATCAGGGCCATGAAAATGATTTACGAGAACTAGAGCCAAATCTGCTCGGAATAGGTATTACCCCAAGTTTCAGTATTGGCCAACGAGCTTTACTCATTACTACAGATCAAGGAAATATTCTTTACGATTGCGTTAGTATCATTGATGACAACGCCGCCAAAGAAATAGCTGACATAGGTGGAATAAGCTACATATGTCTCTCCCACCCACATTTCTACGACAGCATGGTGTCGTGGAGTCAAGAATTTGATAATGCAACCATCATTATTCCTGAAGTAGATCGGGCTCATGTGATGAGACCTGACAGGGCAATTGAATACTGGAACGGCATACCTTTAGAAATACTACCTGGCATCACTTTAATTCAGACGGGCGGCCATTTTGAAGGAAGTTCCGTACTACACTGGAAAAATGGTGCTAAAGGGAAAGGTGCACTACTTGTTGGAGACACCATTTCGGTTGTGCAAGATAGGAATTTTGTGAGCTTCATGAGGAGCTATCCAAATTTAATACCCTTATCTGCCAGCCAAGTATCAAATATTGTAGAGAGCTTAGAGCCGTACCCATACGATCGTATATACGGCGGATGGTGGGACCGTAACGTCTTAACTGATGGAAAACGTGCTGTGAAAATATCCGCTGAAAGGTACATTAATCACATTAACTCTAACCAGGTATGAGTTAACACATCATATTTACGACAATATAAAAACGTGAAACCTTATTTTTGAATCTCGGGGGCCGAAAATTATCAGGTTTCAAATATTTGAAACCTGTGGCGACAGGTTTCAAGCACGTATACCCTTTCTTCTTTATCCAGTATCACTGCACATGGATCCCAGAAAAACGGCTCTATCCTAGCCGATATTTCCCTTACATCATCAGTATCTGTCTCAAATACCGGAACGAAGGTAGATCTCGCTCTTTTTTCATCTTGCTGGGCTTCAAAATATTCCAACGCCCAAGGGTTAAGATCTGCCTCACCCCGGTTCCTCGCCAGGAATTTACCATTCCCATCAAAGACCTGAAGAAGTTGGTTACCCCAATCCGCAACATACATATTCCCATCCGGTGAAACTGCAATCCCTGCAGGCCGGTTTAAACGAATTTGAGAATCTTCCCCATAGAAACTCGATATATATTCACCTTCTATAGAATATCTCTCTATCCTGTCATTGCCCCAGTCAGCAATGTAAATGTCTGCGTCGTTGCCCGTAGTAATACCCCAGGGATACTTAAACTGCGATTTATCCGATCCTTTTGATCCCCATGATCCAATATATTTCCCATCCAGATCATATTTCTGGATCCTGTGGTTCATGGTATCTACAACAAATAAGACATCTCCAACCACTAAGAGTCCCGATGGATTATCAAATTCCCCATCTGCACTACCTTTTACCCCCCATGAGCGCAAAAAATCACCTTCTGGATTGAACACGGATATCCGATTTAAGCTCTCGTCCGCTACATACAGATTCTCCGTAGAATCAAAAGCGAGTGCGCTGGGTTGAGACATTTGACCCTCATCTGAACCCGAAGAACTTACCTTTCCAAAAAACTCAAAGTCTTTAGAAACCATTTGAACCCCAATAGTGGGTCCAACACCTCTACTCGCAACAAATATTTTTCCATCAGATGGTCTCATTGCGAGATCACTCGGGTGTTGAAATCCTCTACCACCCTGATCTGTTGCAAACCCTATATTTGATCTGTACCTAAGTTCAAATTTTGTTGAAACCATCCTCAACCCCTCCGAGTAATGAAATAAAGTTATTTCGTATCAAATATTTGAAACCTGTGGCGACAGGTTTCAAGCACGTATACCCTTTCTTCTTTGTCTAGTATCACTGCACATGGATCCCAGAAAAAGGACTCTATTCTAGATGATATTTCCCTTACATCATTAGTATCTGTCTCAAATACCGGTACAAAAGTAGATCTCGCTCTTTTTTCATCTTGCTGGGCTTCGAAATACTCTAGTACCCACGGGTTCAGATCTGCCTCGCCTCGATTCCTCGCCAGGAATTTACCATCCGCATCAAAAACCTGAAGAAGTTGGTTGCCCCAATCTGCAACATACATATTCCCATCCTGTGAAACTGCAACCCCAGCAGGTCTGTTTAAAGGAATCTCCGAATCATCCCCATAGAAACTCGATATATATTCACCTTCTATAGAATATCTCTCTATCCTGTCATTGCCCCAGTCAGCAATGTAAATGTCTGCGTCGTTGCCCGTAGTAATACCCCAGGGATACTTAAACTGCGATTTATCCGATCCTTTTGATCCCCATGATCCAATATATTTCCCATCCAGATCATATTTCTGGATCCTGTGATTCATGGTATCTACCACAAATACGACATCTTCTATTATCAAAAGGCCCGATGGATTATCAAATTCCCCATCTGCACTACCTTTTACTCCCCATGAGCGCAAAAAATCACCTTCTGGATTAAATATGGATATCGTGTTCAGATACTCGTCCGCAACATACAGATTTTCAGCAGAGTCAAAAGCTAAAGCGCTAGGCGCTGTCAAGTGCCCTTCTGAGGTACCTGCAGAACTTATTTTTCCAAAAAACTCAAAGTCTTTAGAAACCATTTCAACGCCTGTGGTATCAGATAACCCACCAGCAACTATCGGCATCAGAAAACTTCTACTAGCAACAAAGATTCTCTCATCAGACGGCCTTATAGCAAGATCACTGGGATGCTGGAAGCCTCTACCACCCTGATCTGCGGCAAACCCTATATTTGAACTGTACCTAAGATCAAATTTTGTTGAAACCATCCTATATCTCCTTACTCATACCGTTTGATACTCCTGAGTACAAACAATTAATCTAATAACGGCCAAAGCCGCATCTTCAAACTCAGATAACTTAGATTCAGTATCCCAGGACAAATCACCAAATTTTGAGGCATAGGTTTTCAATCCAGCCTCTGTACCTATAGATACGCTTATTGGCCCGAGAACATCTAGGCACCTATTAACCAGATCATCAGCGGTAACATAAGAGTTAGAATCCACACTCCTTATCCTATCCAATATATCTTTAATGCCTTCTTTATTGGGCTCATTAAGAATTCTGGTAGCAAAATTAATCCTCTCCACATAAGTCCCAGTATTTATCCACTCATCTCCTCCCTGCCAACCCTCCACACTTGGTGGCCTCAACAAACCTTGACCCATATTCGCGCAAACGCCCTGAGCGTAATAAATTTCTCGCGAGGGTATCTCAATTGGCCCAGCTAGTCTCATAGCTCCAACAACCATTTCAGCTGGACTCTTGATACGTGCATACATAGCTGACTCATCTTTAAAGAAATCAGACTTGAAAATCGCCTCTAGCATAGCCTCAATGCTGTGACCATTAGCAAAATACGCATCGGTCATCACTTTAATAGCATGTGGATCTCTTGGACCTTCATGCGGCCATTGAGGAACAGGTAGTTCATCCGCCACAAAGAAATGATATAGATGCCTAGCAAGGTACTCTGCAGTCGCATTATTGCTGCATATTATTCTTACCGCATCCTCGCCATTCCAGTTTCCGGTCTCTCCAAGTATCGTTTTCTCACCATGGTCGTGATCTTCTTCATCGTATTCATACTGCCAAGATATGTATCCATAAGGTCTAACTGTGTTATTCCTCATCTTAATTGACATATATTCTGGGTTAACCACTCTCCAACCAGTAAAAGCACGTGCAGTCTCTTTAATATCCTCTTCTGTGTAGTTACCTACACCCATAGCAAAAAGTTCCAATATCTCTCTACCAAAGTTTTCATTGATATTAGATCCATGGTTATCCTGATTGTCCAACCACATTATCATCGCGGGATCTTTTGAAAGTTCCAGAAGTAAATTATCAAATGTACCTACTCCGTGTTTTCTGAACATAGCTATCTGATTGATAATGGGCCTACTCGTTATGAGCTTCGTTGAAGCTGTAGCAAATACTCTGTGCCAGAATAGACACATTTTTTCTCTCAGAGGGGTTTTTGTCATCACCATTCTGTAGACCCAGTTGGCACCAGCACCATTTGCAGACCTAAAATCTGATTGGTCCTTATGAAATCTGTTGATCATGTCATCAGGGATCACGTCTTCTTCACTGAAATCCATCAGGGAATCTACTATATCGTCATATTCCATCTGACTATAGATGTCCATCTCTCTAGGAGTAGCACCGAAGGCAGCCCTCCTCAATAGGTGTGCAAGCAATTCCGGATTGGTTTTCACACTAGTAGTCGTCATAATTTCTCCTCCGTTTGATGACAATATAAGTCATTCAAGAGTGTTAAATCAGTTATTCCACTAGTCTACTAGATAAATAACATCTACGCAGGTCATAAAAAAGTTCACTGAAAAGTAATTACCAAATACAAGATAAGAGGAGGAAAATAATACAGGATATCTAACTTGAGGTTAGGTAGGATTACTTATTATAAAAATTCTATAGAAATGGTGGCTAAATATGCCCGTTAAAATGCTCAGGGAATTCTTCCATCTTGCATCAGCAGGAGGAATACTGCTTGTTATAGCAGCAGTGGCAGCTATATTGATTAAAAATTCCCCTCTGCACACCTCCTATGAAGACGTCCTGTCAGCCAAAGTTCTGATTCAGATAGGAAGCTTCTATATCGATAAAGATCTGCACCACTGGATAAACGACGGCCTCATGGCTATATTTTTTCTGCTGGTAAGCCTAGAAATAAAGCGAGAGGTATTAGACGGACAACTATCCAGCAGAAAACAAATCAGTCTCCCCGCCATAGCAGCGTTGGGAGGACTGATTATACCGGCACTTATTTACACCTCTTTAAATATCGGAGACCCTGTCACTATCCGAGGATGGGCAATCCCGGCTGCCACAGATATCGCTTTTGCCCTAGGTATCATAACGTTGCTAGGAAATCGGGTTCCAGAATCCTTAAAATTGACCTTGGTTTCCATAGCTATCATTGATGATCTTGCTGCAATTCTTATCATCGCTATGTTCTACACTGATGAACTCGCTTTCCTACCACTAGCATTTGGGGCTGTGACATTGTTGGGATTGATAGCTTTAAACAAGAAGCATGTTACAAAATTATCTCCTTACATGTTACTAGGGCTAATTCTGTGGGTGTGCATACTTAAATCCGGTCTCCACGCCACTTTAGCAGGAGTATTAGTCGCCTTTTTCATTCCATCAAAGTCGGGTAATAGCGAAGACAGTCCTTTATATAAACTTGAGCATAGTTTGCACGTGTGGGTTGCCTTTCTGATACTACCAATATTCGCACTGGCCAACGCTGGTGTTTCTTTCAAAGGGTTATCTCTTGATTTATTCACTGAACCCGTAACTCTAGGCATAGCCCTCGGTTTATTTTTCGGAAAACAAATTGGGGTTCTATCATTCACTCTTTTAGGTTCACTTCTCAATCTGTGCTCAATACCGGACGATGTTTCGTGGCGCCAATATTACGGATTAGCGTTGTTGACGGGAATCGGATTCACCATGAGTTTGTTTATAGGCGGCCTTGCCTTTGGCGAAGGAGAAATCCAAACACTGGTTAGAATAGGGGTAATAAGCGCTTCTCTACTATCTGGAATACTTGGGTACACTACGCTCAGATTAACCCCTGCGAAAAAGTAGACTCATAATACTTTGGATCAACCAAATCAGGGTTCATACCCCACAGAAATGGGGTATGAACCCTGATTTTCAGAAAGTGGGTGAACAGCTAATGAGCCATAAATGCTCCACCATTTTGATTAATGGACTGTCCATGAATCCATGAAGATGCTTCCGTACAAAGGTACGCACAAAAATCTCCTACCTCGTCGTCTGTACCATTTCGTCCTATGGGAGTATTGGCAGCCATCTCTTCCCAGTTGTCGCGAACAACATCCATTCGAGAAGTATCAACTGCACCAGGACAAACACAATTAACATTGATTTTATGTGGACCAAGTTCTCTTGCCATAGATTGTGTCATACCAACTATCGCAAAATTAGCACCATTGTAGGCAAGGAAATTTGGTGCTCCAGTTTTGCCGGCAGTCGAGGAGATGTTAACTATTTTGCCACCGTCTCCTTGATCTATCATATGTTTGACAACCGCCTTGGTACATAGAAACGTACCTGTTACCTTTATGTCCATTACTCTTTGAAAGAGTTCCTCACTCAGATCCAATATCGGAACTCTGTCCTCACCTCTTCTAAATGCAGCGTTATTTATCAATATATCCACCCTGCCCAGTTCATCAATTGTGCGATCTACCATGTTGTCCACATCAGATGTACTAGTAACATCCATGATCAGTGGCAATGCCCTTCTTCCCTCAGCCCTCACAAGTTCCGAAACGCTCTCAATATCTCTCCACCCCACTGCTTTTTCATCGTCCGGGTATGAGGATGGATCTCTCCCAGTTCCAGTGACTACCACATCAGCGCCTAGCTTTGCTAGCGACACTGCAGCAGCACGACCGATTCCCCTGAGCCTACCGGCCCCAGTAATTATCGCAACTTTACCGTCAAGTTCTCCCATGTTTTTCCTTCCAATTCGTATTCAAATACGAAAACTAATGATTTTTAAACTCAATGTGATGATAATAAAAGTCAGAACTTTTTCCAAATTGGTAGTCACTTAATGGTTCAGCAACTGAAACCAGCTTAACTTTCCATGTCTATAGAACATATAATTTTTCTATGATAATCAACCGAAGAGACGCAATAGTAATCTTCATCGGTGTCATGATAATGGCATTCGGTGCCCTTGTCGGAGGATGGATTTCGGTAATTATTGATCCCTTATATTTTTTTGAACAACCACCAGTTTGGTGGAGTCAAGCTAAAAATATATTCATAGTTATTGGTGGATCAATAGGTGCGGTTGGCTATTGGATTCCCTACAAGATGTTCCTAGAAAAATGGGTTAATCGGTAAATCAGTAGTCAAAAAATATGGCTGAAGTATCTCTTTGAATTATCATACCTAGAATAGAGTCCTTTATAGGGCTTTCATGCAGCTATATATAATCTCCTCATGAATTCTTTTTAAATGGAGAGGCATTCCTGTAAATATTCCTAACACAAAATTGGAATGGACAGCCCTGGTAATGATTCCACTTGTTTTTGCCTTGGTATCTCTAGTCACTGCCATATTTATGACTAAATAAAATTATCATTCTTCAGACATAATACGTTACTAGCTATATTATATTTTTATTCGTGACTTAAGCATCCTTACCTGGTCTAAAAGACTTTGCTCAGTAATAGATGTCGCCCTATTCGGAGAATAGATCAACCGTTTTTCTTCTTTTTCCAGAAAAGAAGATGCGTGTTCTCTACACCACCAACTATCATCAATCAACTGAACCAGTTCAACTGAATTACTTGTTACTTTAAAATTCTCTTGTCCGGATTCAGGACATTGACAACAACTTTTATTACTCATACTGGGAACGTTCCTAGATAAATTTCCAAGTTTTATTTAAAGGTATACGATTTTGCCTGGAAAGCTACTATTTCTGCAAATTATTGTTAAACATTAAAATCGATTCGATTCATACTAGTTTACTGATTTAAAATAAACCATCGGCCTGCTGGCAGGAAATTTTTACTAGAGGTTAAGTATGACTAATGATCAGAATGATGAAGAACAATTTCTGGAAGCATACATTTTATTTGCCTCTGGACAAAATGAACCTGAAATAAGAGAAACCCTTAGGAACCGACATCCAGATTTCTCGCCAAGTTTGAAAACTATAGAAAAATGGTGCACTGAATTTAAGAACATATCTGAAAAAGAACTAGCATTAGATGCTGAATTTGAATGGCACAGATGTGAGGAATACGGAATTCCGTGGAAAGATTCGAGTCTAATTCTTGAGTGGCTTGAAGCATATATCTACCCTCCTAGCGCACGAACAGCGAGGTGGATATGGAGACTTACCCAAACCGCAAATTGGGAAAATGAAGCTGAAAAGCTGCTCGAGCTCGCAGACATGTACACAAATCACGAAAGGGAATTAGCCTTCAACAAATCGACGACATTTAGCTATGAACAACTAAATCTAGAGACAAAAACCCAGTCGAGTTATCTTCGAGCATTAAATAAACTTGAGAATGTTTAAGAAAGTGAGTGAAAAATCTGGAAAGATTGTATCCCTAAGAATATGTCCTGGAACTAGACAGTCGTTGTCAGAAGTAGAAAAAATGTCTCTTGTCACTGGTGAAGGAATAGTTGGGGACAGCCATAGATTAGGCTCAGTAACCAAGCATTACAGTCGCATTGCTACTGTAACAACCAAACCTACCAGGCAAGTACTACTTATGGACATAGAAACTCTTGTTAAATTCAATCTATCAGATGGGGATCTCAGGGAAAACATAACAGTCATAGGGATAGATTTTTCAAAACTTTCAAAAGGAGATCATATTTACCTAGGTACAGAAGTCAAACTAGAAATAACCGGGATCTGCAAACCCTGCCCAAGACTCGAAGAAATCAGACCAGGCTTAGAAAAGGACATCTACGGTCAAAGAGGGCTGCTGGCTTACACCACGGTAGGAGGTTCAATATCAGTTGGTGATTCCGTGAACGTTTAGTTACAAGATTGCATACAAATCTTATTGGATCACAGAAACCTATACTTACCAGGCTTTTTATGTGAGAAGTATAGATTTCTGCCCGGAAAATTAAGCCTACTCTTCGGAAGTCGAGTCCTTACCACTCAAGATAATAATACCCACTACAGCTGGCAAAATTGTATTGCCTATATAAGGAATAATAATCATAGGAGATTCATAATCAACGAAAGACAAGACACCTCCAAAAATACCAACGATGAATGTGAGAGCACCAATAATAATATTGACGTTTTTCTGAATCAAAAGTCCGAAACCTATCACACCGAGTCCGAATAGATAGGTGCCTATACCAATTGAACCAAAACTCCCTGAAGCTGCATAAAAGACCTCCCCAAAAACAAGGTTCCCTCCGCTAGAAACTTCCGCGGCCTCAATCATAAACGCTGCCTCTCCTGCACCGAGTACCGCCCCAAAAGAATATAGAATCAATCCAACAGATACATAATGACTTCCACGGCCACCAGCCATCATACGGCTCAATCCTGCAAATCCAGCAACAGCCAAGAAAGTCGCAAGAGTCGCTATAGAGATAAATGTCTTTACCAAGCCTGGTTCAGCACCCCAATCTTTGAGAATATCTGTAACAGGAACCTCCGGGTCGGGCATTGCAACAATCATGCCAAGGCAAATCCATCCTGCCAGAGTCACAACAGGACCTACAACCAATAGCAAACCTGTAAGAGTACGAGAATTCACTGGAAAAACCTCCTAACTATTAATCAATTAAATATGAAAAATACTACTCTCAGTATGTAACAACATATCAAGCATAATTTGGGACAAAAAATGAAATATTACAAATATGTTAGAGTCTCAATGATTAAAAAATAAGAGAAATCTATTAAAATAAGGAGAGTTTTATGTCATATTTTATTAATACATGGCGGACCCCAAAGCAGGGCCATTTCAGGGAAGTAGAAAAACTGGCCCAAGAATCATTAAAGAGAACAGGAAGATTCGGGAATCTTTCCGTAACGGTTTCACATCCAAGACCCACTGACAGTAACTTAAAAGTAATCGGGACCGTCGGAGGATTTCAGACAGCAGATGACGTAGGCGATTTCTTTAACTCCATATGGGAAAACGAATCCGGATTTAACAACATTGAAAAAATAAATGCCCTTTGTGAACAATCAAATGTTTCGGTTTCAAAAGTGATTAGCCCTGGCACTATGAGTGTACAAGACATGAAACCACTTTTTATTTACAGACATTTCATAACGCCTGCCAAGGGAGCATTTTCGGAGTTATCAAAAATGCTAGTGGAATGGAATCAAGATACTAACCTTAGAGTTAATTCCGTCGTAAGTCATGACATGAGTGGTCCAGCGACCAGAATAAGGGTATCCCAATTTGTCGAAACTCTAGGAGTGTTAGAAGAACTACAGTCAGAAATATGGTCTGACCAGAGAATGGCAAAGTTCTCCGAATTGGTAGCTGGACCTCCTGTTAGAGGTCTTGGGCGGATAACCCTCATAAACCGACCTGAATAACTTGGATTAATTTGAACGATTAGAATCAAATTACACAGATGGTGGGTCAACTTAAATCTAGTCTCATCATCTGTGTTTCTATGACAAATCCCAGTATCGATCTATCCGTCGCAATCGATATGTTGAATAAACATGAAACATGAAACTTGCAGTCACTTGAGATAGATATTCCTAATAAGAATAAGCTTGACGAGGGTCCCTACCATGAGAATTTGGACCATTATCACCTTGCCTAACATACCAGATGATCAATATTACCCATCCAATTAATAAAGCAATCCACAATAGCTGCCACCACCCAGATTTGTCGATATCATGCAAACGCCGTGCGCCTAAAGCAATGCCAGGTAAAAAAACCACTATTTGGAAAATGCCACCGAAAATACCGCCAGCTCCAATAATTCCATCTACAACATTTAATCCAACCCCCACGATAACCACAAATAAGAACCACCACCAATATTCTGCGCGGGTAGATCTTCCTTCAAAATTCACGTAATTTTTAAAACCAAGTGAAATAGCATCACCAAAGCTAACCATGGAAGTT
This sequence comes from uncultured Dehalococcoidia bacterium, assembly GCA_964500645.1. Taxonomy (GTDB): domain Bacteria; phylum Chloroflexota; class Dehalococcoidia; order Lucifugimonadales; family UBA826; genus CAYFIW01. Next base: position 54,026 of record CAZCOH010000004.1, on the reverse strand, counting down.
GACGAGGGAATCACCCCACTTTGTTCGCCTTCAGAGACTTCTGTTCCACAGATACCACAAAATCTAGCATCGGACTCAAATTCGTTTCCACAAGTAGGACAATTCATGGACCGAGCATAATATCGACACAGCATTATTTCCAGCTATAAATAACCCTATTTACTAAATTACGCCAAATACAATCCATAAATGGAAGGAAATTCTTATATTCAGCAACTCTTCTGGGATAGAATTATTTATGAGAAATGAACACTGCATGGATGGATTAAGAAATCTGTGATCCTATGAACACAAATGACCATAAAGAAGAATCTGACACCGGAGTTTACGTTTCAGGCGGGACATTAATTGCCTATTCTTTTATATTCCTGATAGGAGTAACCCCGGGCATGATACTAGCGGCATTTCTCACCTACCAAGAACACGATATCTGGGCAGGAATATCTCTGGTTTCATTGCCGTCATTTTCAATTATGATGTACAAGCTTATAGGGAAATTTGCTTTCTTTTTTCTACCAATCATTGTCATCGCTATAACCTATGGTGTTTTTGAGTTTGTATAAAATCACTCGTCATATTTCAAAAAATACAAAAAAAACATCCTTGCTTATCAAGCTATGATCATTATTTATAGCCCTATTTACGTTAAATTATTATCGAACTCGGGCAATTACAAGATAAAACATTGTCTCTCGTTAACAACGTAGGGTAGTATCCATGTAATACGCTTTAGTAATGGCCACTTTCGAGAATTTTAAGGAGAATTGTCTATGTCAAATGCCCCGAAAGGTGACATACCTATGGTTGTTCACGGGACTGAGCCCGGAAGCCAAACCACACAAACTCCCGGAATGGAACGCAAGCCTGCCATCCACAAATCATCGGTGGGTGCAAGTAAAATTTGGTTTGGTACAGTGACATGCGCACCCAACGAGATAGGCCCTCCACATCATCATGGAGAAGCAGAAACCGCTGCCTACGTTATTTCTGGTCATATACGAGTTTATTATGGAGAGGACTTTAAGGAATATGTAGAAGCGGGCCCGGGGGATTTTCTGTTCGTACCCGCAAACACGTGGCATATTGAGGAAAACCCTTATGACGCCCCTTCTGAGCAATTTCTTGCTAGAGGCCCTGACAACATAGTAATAAACCAAGAATAAAATTCTAGAAAAAGTTTTTACTGCCCTAAAGATTAATCATCGATGACGAGTCAAATATCCCTATTTGTGTTAAATTCTGTTTTTATTTAACCAAAATAGGAGAATATATGTCTTACTTCATAAACTTTCTGAGGGTTCCAAAAGCCGGCAAATCAACTGACGTGCTCAACGCTATGAAAGAATCTGTTACAGCACTAGGTCGGCCTGGAAATATCACGATACCTGTTTCATCAGGTAATCCCGCTGCAACTCGACCAGCTTTAGTCTCACTGATAGGGGGATTTAAAGATATTGGTGAAATAGACGACCTACAAACCCAATTTACATCCAACGAAACCGCCATGAGAAATCTTGATGCAATAGATGCAATGTGTGACAAAACTGGTTTCGTAGTTTCCGAGATTGTGAGTGATCCAATCACACCTTCAGGGGAGGCAAATATCGTTTCGAGAACCAGTATGATTGCAAAACCAGGAAATTCATTAGCACTCTTGGAAGCAGCATTGAAGTTTAAAAGTGATGTAGGGGCGGATAATATGGTGATCAGTAGACCTATTTCAGGTCCGATTGGAAGCATTCGTCTAAGTGTGTTTTCAAAGAGCCTCCAAGACCTAAGTGACCAGATGAAAGACGCTCCCAAACATATAGGAAGTATGCCAGACCTGGTTGCGAGTCAACCAATACGTTACATTGGCAGGATCGTTCACAGGAATAATAGCTAGTTTCAAGTAATCTATATACGTCTCATCCAACCAAGGTTTGCTATTTAGCTTGATTACAGCAAACCTTGGTTTACTCAATTTCTATTGATTGAACCAAAGTAATATACTAACTGTTAGATGATCTAACTGGATTCTAATTCCCATTCTTACTATTTTTTTAATCTTGTAATATGTATTTTCAAAATTTGAAATATCTGGTTTTTAGCATTTTTATAATGCTTTCGTTCGGTTGTGATCAACAAGACTTTAAAAACATAGATAGCGTGGTTTCTCAATTAGAAAGCTTCGATATTACTGACTGTGTAACTCACGATGTGAATCAAGCACTTCCTTCAGGAATGATAGGGTATGAATTCTGTAATATAGAAGATAAATGGGATATAAAAATACACCTATACGAAGTCGACGCTGAGGGTACGTGTAGAAAACACGTTAGGTGCTTTGAAAGCATTAAATACTACGAAGACTGGGAAACAGAGAATCCACATTTAAAAGATTACGTAGGAATACAGCTATTTACGGAAAACGTTTTGATCATATTGGAACCAAGTTTGGAAAGCGGGGGTTGGAATGAGGAAGAGACACGTGACAAAGTAAAATATAAATTAATGAAAGACCTAGAATTGAAACCCCGATCATAAAATTTACAACGGTCTGTGATTTCAGAAAATCATATTACTCACACATTGTTACAGTCTGATTCGCAGCTAATTGAATGTGACATAGGCTCAATTATTTATGCAGATAGTGATTTTACTATTATTCGTGATGATGAAAAAATGTTACATTGATGACATAGTAAAGTTTAATCCAGGGAGGACTAAGTATGAGTGAATGGAATTACACAAAATGTTCAAAGCCATTCAATAGCATAAAAGAAGCTTTGGATTACATGATTGCAAATTCATTTGACGGGCAAGTGTTAGAAAGGTCTGAAGGATACTCAGCGGTTTGCCCCACTTATCCCGAAGGATTCTATCCAGACGCGATCCCAGTCGCAGAATATTCCCCCAAAATAGGAATCATAACTGACAAGAAATTATTCGGTGAAATCATGGCGGAAACTGAAGAGGCTGCTGATAACTCCTCTTGCTGCTCAATTCCTGTTTCTGTAATAAGTACAGAATCAAAATGCTGTTAAGTAATTAGTATCTTACAGTTACAATAAACACAATATTTTCAAAACGTGCGAGGAGATCGTAGTAGATAGTCAGATATTTTCTCAATGATTTTCCAATCAGTATTAAGTAGAGCTGTAATTCTCCTATCAAATATCACTGCCCATCCCTGAAACCCCAGATCCGAACCACATGAGCTACAAAATGAACCACCTTCGGTTCCTTCTTTCCCACATCTATCACAAATGATAGATCTAGAATAACTTTTGATTTCCAAATTACCCAAGCGCTCTGACAACGCTTTTACATCTTGATCTTTTGACAGGGCATCAATCAATCCTGTAGAACCCGCTTCTCCTTTCCAAGCCACATCAACGACTTTACCAAAAAGAGGAAAAGCTTTTTTCCTGACAGTCTTAATCCTGATCTCCTTAGAGGCAAGCATATCAACATTATCTGGAATACCCATCACGACCCACCATTTTGGGGGACTATCCTTGCTCCTATCTCTTTTCAGTATGTTGATCCATCTAACTGGACCTTCTGCGATATCTATGACTCCTAGTGATCTTTGATACCAAGAATTATCAATCTTTTCCTCTGATCGTCCACGATCAGCCATCTCTGCTTTTAGGCCGATGGAATTCAATACATAGGCCAAATCATCTCTTGATTTATCACGTATTTGCTCTCTCATTTGATTCCTCCTAGATAGATACGATGTTTAAATCATACCGTTAAGGTTACAAGTTAAATACAAATATAAAGCGTCCTTAAATATCTATATGGATAATCAGATTATAAATCGGAAAAACTATCC
>CAZCOH010000004.1:47070-50103 GCA_964500645.1 uncultured Dehalococcoidia bacterium | reverse complement strand
AAGCGTCCTTAAATATCTATATGGATAATCAGATTATAAATCGGAAAAACTATCCTAATTTAGGTTTACTTATTTATCATCTCTTTAAAATCTATCTAACACATACTCATCGTACACCGTGTCAAATATGTGATCTATGAACAGAAATTCAGAATTTAATTTATTCTAATGCAGATATATGTCCTAATCACTTTATGGAAAAATTTAATATTGGATCAAATAACACAACACTAAACTCTTATTCACTTTTATACGCAGCAAACATTAATACTATTTGTTAATGTTTCGTGATAGGTATAAATTTAATTCGATTTCATAGATTGATTTCAAAAGACAAAAGGAGTTAAACATGGCAGGTATTTCACAGACTGTTGTCAGCCTACATCCCGGCAAAATGGAAGATGTAACTAAGTTCATAGATTCCCAGTCACATTTAGTAACAGAGCTTGAAGGCATAATTGGATTTGCGGTCGCTGTGACAGGGGAAGATGAGATAACAATAATAGGTTTATATGAGAGCAGCAAATTTGCTAAAGCCGCAAATGACACAGTGCAACAAGTTTTTTCTGAAATGGCTTCATTAATGACAGCGCCTCCTGAAAGAGGAGTATATTCGGGTGCCTGGTTCTCTAAATAGAAACCACTTAAAAAGTTAAACCCGTTACCAAAATGAATTTACCTTATCTTCCCCAATATATATGAGGCGAAGGGGAATCATCACGCAAAGCCCGTCGCCATTTGGCGACGGGTTACTAAAATAAATTGGGAGGACTTGATCAGACAGTTTTCCTGATCAAGTTGATACCAGATATTACAGTCACAATTATGAATATCATAAAGACTATGAAACCTGCACCTCCTATATCACTGTAATTAATGACTAAACTTACCGCAGCTACGACCGATATAATTGCGCCCAGTGATTTTGTGAAGGTATCTGTAGCTTGTAACGAAGCAGCCAGGCCAGTCAACCCAACCCCTAAGAACAAAAATGCCCAGACGAAAGTGCTAGCCATGGCTATGGAATCTCCGACAGTTGCCACTATTAACGCGTTGCCCTGATCATCATTTAGCCAGGTATCGGCTGCAGCAAAATGAAAATCCATTGACAACATAATAGCCGCTATCACGACTGGTAACGTCAGAGCAGCCACTGTGCCCAGTATCCCACCCCTTTTATCATCACCTTGCAACGACCGAGCCCAGAAGGTATATCCAGTTAGTAATGAAATCATGCCCAGACCCATCAAAGTAGCAATTATCCGAGTTACAGTTATGTTTTCCATCGCCAATTCCATTTGGGCCTTTATCTTATCTTGACCTAATAGGTCATCGGAAACCGTCCCAACAACTGCCGGCCATACACCCATCATTACAATCAACATCAATATAGGCCCTATTGCTAGTAGGTAGCCTCCTAACTTTGTTGAACTCATATGAAATTACCTCCTTCTACATAGAAATCACTATCAAAAAATCCAGCTATGCTATTTCTCAAAAACAAGCAATATGTGAATACAAAGGCATATTATTTATATTGTTAATCTTAAATCAATCGGAATTAGGTTAATTTTATTTTAAATCTAGAGAATTCAAGCGATGAACAATTCATCATGTTCAATACAAACCGTTAAATATACGTGGTAATAAAATTGACAATTGTCAACATAGTGGTCAACCAAATCTCAGAAATAACCATATGAAAACCAATTCAAGGAGAAATTTATGGATACAGATTTAGTAACGCTTCTATTCGAAGGAGGGACAGTTATATCAACACTAGCCCTTGCTATATTTCTTAGTTTTCAATTAAAACTTCAGCATAAAGAGTCAATTATCTCTGCCCAGGGAGGATTAACGAGCAGCCTAGCGGAAATTACTAGGGATGTTTATAGCAGTAATGAATTAACTGACATTTATCTAAGAGGCATAGTTAACTATGAGGCTTTGAAAGAAAATGAAAAACATCGTTTCAACATTTTGCTGTGGACTTACTACATGCACATCCAACAAATGTGGGAAACTGACGTAAAGGCAGAAAAAGTAAACGTATATACCAAAATCATGATCAACTCAGGAGTAGGAGTTTCGGACTGGTGGTCTAAAATGGGAAGGTTCGTCTACCCCAACGAATTTGTCTTATATATTGACTCCATTATTGATGAAGTCCGCATTGCTGGAAAATGATTTCCCATAAAACATCAAATCCCAGCTACTTCTATCTTTTACGACAAAAAGTGAATATGCACGTTTAGCAAAAGGTATTTAACAGAAGAAGATTTAGCTTAGTGTTACTCAGTCATCTTGTCTGGGGTCAATAGTTCATTGAATTCTATCCACGTGTCTTCTGTGAGAGACATCAGTTCGTGCCAGATTTTCAATGATCGTTCAGGTATATCGTTTTCCCCTCTAAACACAGACTTCAAGGCTTCATCAGTCCATTGCAAGACAACAATATTTTTCTCACCAGGAGTAGTTCCCACGTTAAAATAGACCGAGAATTCTCCTCTTTGACCCGCACCTTTATAAGTTTCAGCCGCCTTGTAAGCTAAAGTTGCTACTTTTCTCGCTTGACCCGGATTAGCCTTAAACACCCTCTTAATATGAAACACAATAACCTCCAATATTCAAATTTCCACTCTTTTTATCTGGTCAAGCATATTACATAAAAAACACTAAGCCAAAGGACGCACTACAAACAAAATCGTTAAAAAGTTCGTCAATATAAGTACCTAAAACCAAAATGAATAGAATTTAACGCGAAGGTATAGGCCTACCCTGCAATTCTTCATAAACCACGTCACCGAGATCAACCAAGGGAGGAAGCCGGAATACGGTGCCAATAATTATTCTCCCATTTGTAAGATAATATTGTCTCTCTCCACTGGACCCCATTAAAGTACCTAGCCTACCTTTAAAATATTCAGGATTCTTATCGTTTACACCTAAATTCCATTCGTTGATCATTTGTAAATATGAAAGCCGCATATAGGTAAAAAACTGGTGTGTTTCTTTCTCGGTTGGGTTGTCAGA
>CAZCOH010000004.1:21152-47060 GCA_964500645.1 uncultured Dehalococcoidia bacterium | reverse complement strand
ACCCTTTTCCAACCTTCATATATGACTCCAAAAGTGAAGCATCGGTAAGTCTGGCCAAAATCAATTCTTCATTTCTAGTTCTAGCAGCAAACCCCAGTTCTCTTAAAGAATCCTGATGAGCAATCGCAAGTTGTCTTCTTTGCATAACCAGTTGAGCCGCCAAGAATATAGCGACAATCAGCGTGGCAAAGCCAGTAGCAATTTGAGCTACAGCCACAATAATCCCTGTATCCATTTAGTCCTCCTAATTCGGGAATACAGGAATATTGTCAGATGGAATTGCTAATGAATAGTGCGTTGGGGCATATGACCCCATGATAACGTTGCTTTTTTAAGACCTCTAGGAAGGCTAAATTTTATTGAAACTTCCATACGGAATTGATCAGATAGATCAAATACCGTATCTAGGTAATCAATCTTTCGATCCTAAGACTACCTACTCCGCAACACAGAAAGAGAAACAAACACAACTGCGCCAATGGAAACAGAACCAGCAACACAAAACGACTTATCGACACCAAATACAGAGCACATAGTAATGTAATAAACAGTTGCCACTATCAGGGCCGGAAGCCATGCTTTAGAAATTGCATTCTTTGCTTTCTCATTAATCATGTAATAATCATACACTTACAGAGTAGATATGTTACGTCCCAAGAAATAAGTTGAAATCTTTCAGCCCGAATTACCTATAGTAAATATGCTCAGGTATAACAATAATCGCCGAACGTCTGTCTTCTTTCACGGCCTGGTCGAACTCCTCCCAGTCGGGATGCTCTTTTCCGCTTGCTGAGCTGTATATTTCACGCAATGTCAGTCGTAGAGTCTCTATTTCTGTCACGCCAGGAGATAATATCTGAGCATATCCCTCCAGAACCGCATAGTCACCCCAATCGCTTCTAGAAACCATTAATGAACAGCGAGAGTTACGTCGTAAGTTGGCCAGCTTGGCACTACCTGGGGAGACTGTGAAAGCAACACCATCATTCACAATTCCAACCGTGACTATACTCATTTGAGCTGCACCACTTCCACGAAATGTAGTGAATACCGCGTTGTGGTTACGCTTCAAAATTTCCTCTATTTTTTCTAATCTCATTTAATTTCCTTAATCTATTCCTCATCAATTCAGGATTTAATTATGCAGGGACAGGACGGCCTTCAAGCTCTTCATAAACTATGTCACCCAATTCACGTAGCTTGGGAAGTTCAAAAACAGTATCTATAATTATCCTACCGTTTGTAATGTAATACTTTCTCTCTCCAACTGAACCCATCAAGTTACCAAACGTGCCCTTCACCAGCTCAACATTGTCCCTGTAGTATCCTAAATCCCATGCATTGATCATTTGAAGATATGAAGTCCTCATATACGAAACAAATTTGTGCACTTCTTTTTCACTAGCATCTTCATCGCCTTTAGAAACTTTCAGATATGCATCTAGCAAAGAATCATTAGTCACTCTCGCCAAAGTAAGTTGTTCATTTCGTGTTCTATGAGAAAACCCCAATTCTCTTAGAGCGTCTTGATGCGCTATCTCTAGTTGTTTTCTCTGCATCAGCAATTGACCAGCCAAAAAAAGAGCGACAACTAATGTCGCTATTCCGGTTGCTATCTGAGACACTGCCACAACTAAGTCTGTATCCATAAAAAATCCTCCTAATCTTTGATCCTGAGAATCTTGTCAGATATGACCTCGTAAGCAAAGTAGATTTGATTCTACTTACGTTTTTTACAGGGATGCCAGTCCCGATAGTCCATGGTAATTAACACTTGCAGAAAAAAATTAGTCAACATGATGAGAGGAAAATTCAAAAAAATTGACCCTGCCACATCTTCAAATCATAAATATCTCAAAATAGAATAATGCAATGCTGGATTATCCAAATTTAGTTGCTCTTAGGTAAATTGATCTAATATTCGAACCAACAGGAGGTACTATGAACTCAAAAACTTTAAGTGGTTGGATGTTGACCGCTGCACCTATTTTATTCTTCTTAATTATATTCATTGCATGGCCCGCAATCATTGGTGAGGCTGATACTGCCGCTGAAGAAGTGAAACTCATGCTCGATAAACCGTTACTAACCAGTATATTCACGCTTCTAGGAGTACTGGTATTTGGCTCAATGTCAATCGGTTTTACTCTTCTTGCGTGGTCACGAGCCGATGGGGCAACAACCGAAGGTACACTAGCGTCAATAGCTGCTGTTATTTTTGTTGGTCTGACCGCTATGATTATTGTTGGCCTAGGCCTTACTTATCCAATCCTTGGTGAAGGTGAGGAAAATCTGGCAGAAGCTGAAACGCTAATGGTAGTAAGTAATTCAATGTTTGCCGCTGTGTTTCTAGCGTGGACATTAGGCAATATCATTCTAGGTGCAGCGCTTCTTATTGAAAACAAAATCAACCGAATAGCATCTGGGTTGTTGTTATTATCAGGAATTCTATTATTTATTATGCACATCCTGGCAGGAAGTGACGTTGACTTAGACGTTATATGGATTGTCCCATTTATGTCAGCCCCGGTATCAGCCGTAGTTCTCGGTATATTTCTGCTGCGGTCAGAATAATTTACTGTTAACAGGTCAACATATTAGAGTTCTATGATTTATTGTTTGCACAGAGGTGGCTAATATACGCCTCTGTGCAAACTTATATTCTCCCTAACAGGCAACAATAAAAACGCGTCATCCTTAACGAAAATCCAATAAGAAATACTAATATTAGTACCCATGGATAGAAACCCAGTTAAATATTAAGATGCCTTTCGGGAATTCTACAAATCCGATGCACTTAGGCCACCATTATCAATTAAGATCTGCCTAATTTTTTCATTTATTTTTTGCTTTTCAGGATTTTGCATTACTATTAGCTTTACGCCGCTAGCAGTATCCAGTGGAGTTAACCCATTTCCGTCAAGTGAATTAACATTAGCTCCAGAACTTAGTAAAAAAGAGACCATTTCTTCCAGTTGGAAATAAACAGCCCAATGAAGTGGTTTGCCCTCATCTTTGTTTTTGGCTGTGATTTCTATGTCAGCCCCGCTATCCAACAACAGCTGCACTATTTCCGAATTATCTTTTAGTACAGCTAAAATTAGGGGCTCAACACCTTCAAATGGTTGTCCTTTTGGTATTGGGTAGTCATTTATATTGGTTCCAGCACCAATATGCTGTTTTATGATCGACAAATCCTCTTTATCAATTGCGGTGAGTAAGTCAATAGAAGGGGTCACTATTTCAGACTTTGATACGTTTTCGGCAGTGTCACTACAGGAAATTAGAGGCATAGTAGTAAGCATAAGAAGCATAGCAAGGTAAAGCGTCTTTCTCATACCCTTATAATAAAATTGTGAAGTGATAGAAATCAATTACTAATCTTTCGCCGGACTACTATCAACAGTGATAGCGTACTAATTTTTCCAGTAAGCTCTATTAGTATTCGTCTATGATTATGTCAGTACAACATCACTTAAGGCGAAATCCTTACTTGCATATCAAACAGTTATTAAAAACATATTTGGGAGAGACTTATTATGGGTTTAGAGTTCGTTAATCCTAAAAACGCCCCTCAACCCGCTGCAAATTACAGCAACCTTGCCATAGTGCCAGCAGGCTACCGACTGCTGGTCATCGCTGGACAAATTGGCAATCTTTCAGACGGCAGTATAGTTGAAGGACTGGAAGCTCAGTATGAACAAGCCATTTCAAACATAAATGCAATTGTTGCTTCCGAAGGCGGAGATTCAACAAACATAGCAAGAATAACTGTATTCCTAGCGGAAAAGCCAAATGAAGGCGATAAGATAGCAGCTGCTATGGAAAGGAATTTTCCATCAGTACGACCCGCAATGTCATGGGTATATGTCTCGGAGTTATTCAGCCCGGACGTAAAGGTTGAAATCGAGGCTATTGCGGCTGTCCCATAGATACCCCACCAGATTTTAAGTTAAATCAGATTGGTACGAGGATCAGGTCCATACTTATTTGAACCAACGTCGCCCTGCCGAACTAACCAAAGTATAATCCAAACAATTGAAGCTACTGCGGCTACGAATGTTAGGCCGGACAATACAAATAGCGATGCCATGCTTTCTTCAATTCCAACAAGCATGGCACCTAAAAAAGTCCCCCATGTAGCAATTGATATCAGCGTGTACCATAGTTGCCACCAACCTGTTTTTCCTATGTCGTGCAGCCTTCTAGTCGTCAATGAAATCGTCGGTATTATGAATACTACCCACACGAACCAATTTACAATGGGTATTAAACTAACTAGGAAATAAAACAGAACGAACCACCAATATTCAGCCCTAGTTGATCGGCCTTTAAATTTGAAATAGTTCTTAAAACCTAGACCAATGGCCGTGCCAAATCCCACTCTGGGCTGAGTAGCGCCAGTAATAACCTCATTTGAAGACATCTCTGTACCGCAAATTCCGCAGAACCGAGCGCCACGATCACTTTCATTTTGGCATATCGGACAGTTCATTACACTATATTAACAATACAGCTTAAATATGCGTTGAAATGAGTGTCCGAGTAAGCCTAGTTTTGAATCTGTTCATGTTCAAAATACGTGGCAAATTAATCGTCCAAAAAAGTCACTGTGGGCTTTGATACGACTCCAGCATTCTTCATACGCTCCGCTTGTTCTGGAGTAGAAAAAAATGACTGAAAGACTTCTTTGGAATCGACAGTACCAATCACAACAGCATTAGTAGGGCTATCTAAATTCTTATGAGCCTTTGCCACTATCCCTGCTTCCTTGCGGGCAGTCTGAGGCCCTTCGCTATTAAATGCTTTACTGAAGCTATCAAAATTTTCAACTTCCATTGAAACAATAACTTTTATACTCATCAGCCTATCTCCTATGATAATCTGAAATTCATGGCTTTGTTAACACATCTATAATACAAATGTATGCGTACGGAAAGCTAGAGACCGTCCATATTACCAACCTTCAAACGTACTCATTAATTGAATCTTCTAGAAATTTTGCAGAGACCACTTTGAGGCAATAAACCTCTTGATTAGATCACACACATTGCATGACGGTGGAAAATAACAAGTATTAACGATTAAACCAAATAGTACGTGCTTTAACTCACCGTGCTAACGGAGCACCAGAAGGTTATTGATCGCTGAGCTCTGCCCTGGCTTTTGGATTTAGTAAATGAATAAGAACTCCAACCTCTATCCCGCCTGTCAGAAGAAGATACCAATACCATCCCAAACTTTCTTCGGGGTCTCCTACAGTAGCTAAGAAGGATTCTATTAATTTCAAAACACTTAAAGCGACAACAATCCAGAAGGCTATTTTCGAACCTTTGCCAACCAAAATAGGCAGAAACACACGGATTATGCCTAGCCCCAAAATAATCCAGATAAAACCACCGATGTCATCGAAAGTAAATATTCTTGATGGCAATAGGACCATTAAGCCCATAAAAATTAAAATAATGCCACCGACCTGCGAAAGAATTAATCCTGTCTGCAAGTGCCCTATTTCTTTTCCTGTTAGTAACCTAAACAACATAGAATTATCTCCTATATACCTAGTCCCATTTACATTTAGCTCAGATTAACCAATCACGGACACAATAACTATTCATATGAAGATCATTAGCACAACATATTGCCTAACCTACAGCCGGAAAAGTAGCAAGTAGTCACCCGTATTGAGTGGGGAATCTATACCACTGGGCTAATCGACAATCTGGCCAAGGCTATTCAATATTAGAATGCAACCATCAATTGAAAGGGTAGTTAAGTTGTTACTGCGAGGAAACCAACACCAAGATTCATATCACTTTTAATGAATAATTTATGATTGAGGTTGATTCCCTTTTTGTAATGTCGTCAATATACCTGCTATCAATGTAATCAGAAACATTCCCAGCCAACCTATAATTGCAAATGCCTCAACGTCAAAAATCATATCGATGAAAGCACATACTGATGCAATAATAAATAAAGCCCCAATAATCCCTTTATACTTTTTCAGAATAGTTAGTGATATACCCAACAGAAGTATTCCAACTATCAACAACATACCGCCCATTTCAAACATAGTAGAAGATGCTAGTATTGCTGAACCCACATCATTTCCGAATTTTTCAGCCGCCTCTATAGCTGATAACCATGAACCCATGAAGACGACCCATATTGGTACTACAAGTAGAAGTAACAACCCTGCTATTTCAGCAAATTGATTGCTTACGACATTATCACTTTTCAATGATCTTGCGAGAAAATAAAGTCCGGTAAACATAAGTATGACGCCGAAAATCTGAAGCATAGAACCAATTTCAACTTGATTCTTATCAGCCAAGATTGTCGTCATAGCCTCGGATGGCGAAATGTTTGCTGTGTCAGGAACCAAACCTGAAATCCAAACACCCATAGTTAAAATCGGACCCAATATCAACATAATACCAATAACTTTTGAATTCATAATTTAGTCCTCCTAGGCAGAGTGTCACATCTTGACCTAAATATAAGACTATTAAATTAGCTAATCTACAAAAAAAGTAGCTATATTTAGAGCAAAACACTAGGAACAACTAATATCTTAAGGGTCGAGGAAACTATCAGACTACTTAATTGGATGCGCATAGTCTCCTACTAAGTCACTGGTTAAAATATGTATATGAAAGTTGTTAAATGGCACGGAATTAATCTAAATGTGCCTGACGGTAGAAAAGAATGGATGATTATAGGATTAATAGAATTATTAATTCTTATACTCATTTTGATGATTATTGTAATTGCTAACTGAATCGGAAATTTGCCTGACGGCAGGATCTAACAAATGCTCACGTTTTATGGGACGCGTGATCTAAGCCACCACTCTCACTACCACGCAAGATTTTAAAAAATAAAGTCATGTATCTTCAGTAGCCTGAATCACAAGGTATTACTAGGCTTTGATTACAGCACCATCGCCATCTTCGAATTTCTGTATGGCTATTCTTATAAGGTCTATTAAGGCCCATATCCCTAGTCCACCTAAGGTTAATAACATTAAAACGCCCGTGCCAACTTTCCCTACATAAAACCTATGAACCCCAAGACCTCCAAGTAGCAGACACAGAAGAAGAGTTGAAACAAAGCTTTTTTCGCTAACGGGTTCTGTAGACATATTTCTAGTTAATCCTTGGATCATTATTAGATATCCAACAATATAATTGTAACCGCTAAATATGTGCTCAGAGTAGCTAGCCACTTTCTCTTACCTATACAAGGGAGTACACAGCCACACAAAATTTTGAATAACTAGCTAATTATCACCATGTCAAATTATGATTGAATCCTTGGCACTTTTGAGGCAAATTTTTGTGCCACGTCTCCAGCACCTGTCACAACTTGGTCTATGCCAATAAAATGCGCAAGAAACGTGAATTATTTCACTTTTATTTGGTTTATTCGGCTCAAAGAAAGGAACTGTCGAAAACTTTTCGACTATAAGTCAATTAGTTTTATCTTAGCCCCTGTCGTCAGTCAGGGATTTGTGTTAGTTAATCTAGTAGTCCTATTGCCCCTTCTACTGTTACCATTATCTTGGGCATCTCAGTTCCTTCGATATTGCTACACATGCGTTGGGGTTGGGGTGCCCGTTCTTTAACCCCAGGCCTCGGGGTATTAAATGTTTGTGGGAATCCTAGTAGAGGAGACCTATATCCCCCTCTACTGGTATCATTATCTGGGTATCTCAGTCCCTTGGAGGTCTAGAAATAGACAGGAACACTCCATGAGCGTCAAGTTCACTTGGGCTGGGGTGCCTATTTGAAGTTATCAAGCCAGTCACAAAACTTCCCCGAATCCTCTGAGAGTTTAGCAAATTCTTTTGCCCGTACCCATATAGTGAGCCCACCGCCACACGAAATTTTGCATTATCAGCTCAGTTAGGAATACTTTTCTAAAGTTGCCCCGATGGAAGGTCCCGCCTTTTCAAAATCTTCGCCATTCATTACGGGTGCCATAGTAATATCAGCTCCCATAGAGAGAAACCATGGTTCTACAACAGCTGGGACTTGAGTTTGCTCATTCATGTCGAAAATGATGAGACATGTTCTCTTGCCATTTTCTATGAAGAAATAAACCGCCTCGGGTTTGGCATCTTCTAAGATAGACCCCAGTTTTTCCATCATACTTCCATCTCGGATACCGGCATTGCCCGCCTCAGTAGGAATACTAGCTTTAAGTAACATTCTCATTTGGTAAACTCCTTCAAATAATTCGTTAGATTCTACATATTGGAGGAATAATAGCATGCTACTTATACCGTCCGCGCGGCGAGCGCCTTCCTGAGTTGCTCCTGCCTATACAGGAAGCCCACCACAACTCAAGATTTTGAATTACGCTGGTATAGAAATACCTGACAGTTCTCTATACAAAGCATCGGCGAGTTTTCTAAGACCTTCAAATCTAATGAAATCTCTGCCTTCTCTAATATAAAACTCTTGACCACACCGAGCATTAAGCATTGCCCATAATTTACGTTTGTAGTACACATCAGAATCGCCAGTTAAACGACCCATTTGCCATTCTGTATTCATGACAGTGAACCATCTAAGGTAATAATGGTTTAATTTTTCGAATTCTTCATCATCTAAATCTTTTTCTGAGTTGTTTCTTTTGGCCCATATTCTGGAAAAATCATTTTCCATTCGAACAGCTAGCAATTTATCGGTTAATTCAAGACTGGAAAAAGCTAGACTCTGTTCATTGTCTCTGTGGGCCATCTCCAAGGCCTTTCTTTGCATAACTATCTGCCATATCAATACTGAAGCAACTATTAATGTTGCCAGCCCGGTAAGTAATTGAGCTACCACGACTATAGTGTCTGTATCCATTTCATACTCCTGAGATGTATTCACATGGATGTTGGCATATAAAAACTTTAATAACTAGTTAATTTTCTATAAGTGGGAATACCTTTTGCTATTTAGTAATATGGCTCGAAGTTTGCTGTCGAACAAATTCAAGGAGTAGAAAATGGCCACATATCACATCACTCACATTCATAGTTTCGAAAATTGTTTCTCGGGGGACAAAGAATCCGCAGACTTGTGGAAAAAAATACCTTCTCTTGCAAAAGAAAATGGAGTCTCTATAAACTTTTTTAAAGTGAATCCTACTGAGCACACATTTTTCATTTTGGCGGATGCCGAGGATTACTCTCAAATAGAAAAAACTATTGGCCAGTGCAAAAAACTTGGTGATTTCAGCATAACGCCAGTGATGGAACAAACTTTCTACTAAAATTCAACGTGGAAGTGGTGGGCGGTACAAGGGTCGAACTTGTGACCTCTGCGATGTCAACGCAGCGCTCTAAACCACTGAGCTAACCGCCCTAGATGAAGGAAGAGTTTAGCAACCTTTTGTTGATCGGGTCAACGAATGAAACTCCTCCCTTGCTTCATCTACTAATGCTCCATCACACTTCCACCGTTCTGATTTATTGACTGACCATGAATCCATGAGGCGGCTTCGGTGCACAAGTATGCACAAAAATCTCCCACTTCCTCATCAGTTCCATTTCTACCGATAGGAGTATTAGAAGCCATAGTATTCCAAGTATCCCCTCTACCCAGATCATCCATTCGGTGTGTATCTACCGCCCCAGGGCATACACAATTCACATTTATGTTGTGCGTGCCTAATTCCCGAGCCATCGACTGAGTCATGCCAACGATTGCAAAATTTGCTCCGTTATAGGCAAGTGTATTGGCAGAGCCTCTCTTACCTGCAGAAGAAGAAATGTTTACAATCTTTCCCCCCTCCCCTTGATCGATCATATGACTAATACAAGCCTTCGTGCATAAATATGTCCCTGTGACCTTAATGTCCATTACCTTTTGGAACACATTTTGATCTAAATCCAAAATTGGAACTCTATCAACTCCTCTCGCATAAGCAGCATTGTTGATCAAAATATCGATTCGCCCAAACTCGTTGATAGTTTGTTCCACCATATTCTGAACATCATCAGCATCTGAGACATCAACCTTGCATGTCAATGCTCTTTGCCCAAGTTCCCTAACCTGATCCGCAACACTTTCAACATCGCGCCAACCTATTGCTTTTTCGTCGTCAGGAAATGAAGAAGGATCTCTTCCTGTACCAGTCACAACAACATCCGCACCCAGGGTAGCCAAGGCAACAGCAGCAGCTCTTCCTATCCCTCTAAGACGACCTGCACCAGTTACGATGGCAACTTTTCCATCTAATTCTCCCATTTTCAAATTTCTCCTTTTATATTTTGGTAATTTACCTAGTTAACTGTGAGCGTATCTCAGGGTGTTGAATCCCGTTCACCAGGCATGTAAAGGTGATTACAAATCCACTCAGAAACAAAGTCCTGGACTTCTTCAGGTGATTCCCGCAATCCATGCCCTAAACCTGGATATAACTTTAATTCTTTAGGCTCTTGTGCCCAATCAAAGATTCTTTTCGACGATTCTGAAGATAAAACTTCGTCGGCTTCACCATGGACCAATAATAGCGGACGAGGGGAAACTTCCGAGGCCTCAGAAGCTCCATACGTTTGACTCGATAAAGCTACAACCCCTTTAACATTTTCACTGAATGGGGCTGCCTTAATAACAACAGCACCACCAAATGAATGACCAACCAAAACAATGTCCGTATGACCTGTTCCAGCCAGAAAAGAGACAACTGCAAGAGTATCCATTACGCATTCAATCAAATTATTAGGCTCACGGTAGTTTGCTCTCACAGAGGTTATGCCCGGAGCTAAATCATCTCCAACAACTCGATACATTGAGTTTGATGGACCATCGAATCCTCCCGAGGCTCCACCCACCCATATGACACCTCGATGAGTCGGTTTATGAGGATCATGATGAATGATAGTAGGTATCTGTCCCCTGTTAGTAATAATTACGAGTCCGCGACCTATTTGTTCACTAGGGAGATCCCACTCCCCTAAACCAGTAATACCAATTGATATCTCTTCCGATTCGTTAGACATATATCAACTCCTATAAAGAGGGAGTCCTAGTGTGCCAATCCGTAGCCTGTTCATAAGCATAGGCTACCCTGAACAGATTCTTCTCTTTAAGAGCCCCTGCCATAAATTGAAGGCCTACTGGAAGGTCATTAACAAACCCTCCTGGGACAGAAATAGCTGGTATTCCTGCTATATTTGCAGGTATCGTAAATATATCATTCAGGTACATTTGTAGAGGATCATCTACTTTGTCCCCTATTTCAAATGCAGTTGAGGGCGAAGTAGGCATGGCCAAAACATCAAAGTCTTCAAACGCTGTATTAAATTCCTGTCTTATCAAAGTCCTAACTTTTTGGGCCTTCAGATAGAAGGCATCATAGTAGCCTGATGACAATGCATATGTCCCAAGCATTATTCGTCTTTTGACTTCGGAGCCAAACCCGTCTTGTCTGGTTTTCTCCAATCCTTCCCACATAGTCTCTGAATCTTTATCAGAATGACCGTATTTAACTCCGTCGTATCTCGAAAGATTTGCCGAAGCCTCTGATGGTGCAATGATGTAATAAACTGCGAGAGCATAAGCAGAATGAGGAAGACTGGTCTCCACAACAATCGCCCCTAGGGACTCTAGAACAGAAATAGCTCTTCTTACCGACTCTTCAACATCAGGCTGAATTCCCTTAGCAAAATATTCCTTAGGTACACCTATTCGCAAACCCTTTATATCACCATCCAAAAAATCAGTATACTTAGGAATAGAAATGTTTAGCGAAGTAGAATCCCTCCGATCATATCCTGCTATATGGGATAACACGGTTGCGTTATCAAATACATTAGTAGTCAATGGACCTATTTGATCAAGGGAACTTGCAAAAGCCACCAATCCATATCGGCTCACCAACCCATAAGTCGGTTTCATTCCAACCACGCCGCAAAATGAAGCCGGCTGCCTAATACTTCCACCAGTATCCGATCCAATCGAAAACAAACACTCAGATGCAGCAACAGATGCGGCAGGACCTCCACTACTGCCACCTGGCACTCTTTTCAGATCCCAGGGGTTTCTGGTGACCTTAACAGCGGAATTCTCAGTAGAAGAACCCATAGCAAATTCATCGAGATTACCCTTACCTAGTAAAACAGTTCCCGATTCAATTAGACGTTCAGTCACATGCGAATCATATGGAGGAATAAAGTTTTCGAGCATCTTGGAAGAACAGGTAGTTGGTATATTTTTAGTACACAAATTGTCCTTTAACTGCATAGGTATACCAGTCAAAATCCCTGAGTCTCCTGAAGCTAAGCGCTCATCTGCCCTAGCTGCCTGTGCTAATGCAATTTCCTCCGTAACCGTTACAAACGAGCTAACAGAAGGGTCCACATTTTCAATCCGATCTAGATATGATTTTGTAAGCTCCACCGAGGATATATCTCTATCGTCTAGTAATTTCCGAGCCGTACTTAAATCAAGGCCTTTTAACTCTATAGAAGTTGTCATTTTAATTGTCCCGACTTTTATTCGAAAACTGCGCGTACGCGTATGAAGTCATCATGAACATTAGGTGCATTCAACAAGGCGTCTTCAATTGGGATAGATGGTAAAGATTCGTCCTCTCTAAGGACCGAATCAACACCAGTCGAGTGAGCAGTTGGTTCAACTCCCTCAGTATCAACTTGATTGAGTACTTCAATGCTGTCTAATATATCCGACATTTGACCCCTCATGACCTCTATTTCATCTTCAGTCATATTGATCCTGGTAAGAAGGGCCAGATGCCTGACTTCATCTATTGTAATTTTATGTTTAGCAGACATGTTTATGTATTAAAAAATCCTTCCTTCTCGAAAACATCAGCTAAAATAGATATTCCTTTCTCTATTTCCTCTGAAGTATTTTGACTATAAGTGAGCCTAAGCCTATTCATCCCCTTTCGGTCCGCTCTAAAAACTGGTCCTGGATTATATTTAACACCTCTTTCAACAGCCTTATCGAGCGCCTTCCAAGTATCACAGCCTTCGGGTAGCTCAACCCAAACCATCATCCCACCCTCTGGCTCAGTCCAGCTGCAACTTGGAGGGAAATACTCTCCCAACGACCTTAGTAATGTATCTCGTTTACCCCGAAGAGATTCTGCAACACCTGATATGTAATCCTCACGATTATCTTTAAGGTATTCATGGACCGCCATTGAGGTCAGGTGACTGGGACTCACACCAAACCCAACTTTTTGTAGGGACTCCCGAGCATTTTCCGGGAAGACTCCAAATCCTAGCCTTAAGCCGCATCCCATTAGCTTAGTAAAGGATGATATGTACATAACTCCTTCTTGAGAATCCAGGGACATCATTGATGGGGGCAGTGATGGACCATCTATTCTAAAGTCAGCGTAAGATTCATTTTCAACTATAGGAATCTGGTAACGATTAGAAATCTCCACTAACTTATTCCGGCGCTCCAGGCTCAAAGTAGCTCCCGTCGGATTATGGTAGACGGGAATCGTGTATATCATTTTCGGATGAACACCTTCATCTGACAAAAGTTTTTTTATTTCACGTTCGAGAGCCTCAGGTAACATGCCATTATTATCCATCTCAACATGAATTAACCTAGCCCCTTTTTTGATAAACATGTTCAAGCTTCCGTGGTAGCAATATTCATCCATCATTACTACGTCACCAGGTGCCACAAAAGCATCTAGTATGGTTTGGCAAGCACCACCTGCTCCACTAGTGAGGAACACATTATCCAGAGAGACATTCAAACCTCGGTTAGATTTGAGTTGGTCGCAAATAAATTGTCTTAATCCCTCGTGACCCATTGGAGGAGGATAGGTACCTAATTCTCTGCCGTCTCGCTCTAAAACCCTTGCAGTGGCTTCTGCAAAGCCTTTAATTTCCATTGCATCTGGATCTGTATTAGTCACTGAAAACACATACTCAACGTCCTCTTTCAAGGCCATTGGCATATCTATATCCTCAGGTAAAACTGTTGATCTGAGTTTGTCAAAATCTAGCGCCATAAAGCTTCCTCAAAGACCTGATCAATATCATTTATAAATATTTGGCTAAAAGGGCAAATTAATCTTTTCACCAGATTGCGCACTGCGTGTCACCGCTTCAGTAAATTCCATGTACCTAACACCATCTTGAAAAGAAGTATGAGTTATTTCTTCAATACCTCTAATTGCATTTATGAACTCCTCTTCAACTCTCCAAGCTCCACCTAGCTCAGGATTAATCTCAATTTCAGACAAGCCCTCATCATTTCTCTGGCCACCGTAAAGTTTAAGGTTTGAGCCATCTACGTGGAGCGTCCCCTCGCTTCCATATATCCAAACAGCGTTCCCAGGTGCGTGTCCCAGAACATCACTAAACCGTATATGCATAGTAGGACCAGAGAACATTTCACACAATATTTCCACGTGGTCTGGTACTGAAATTATCTGTAATTCACCTGCTTCATCTTTTCTATTCGACACTGTGATTCTCGTCAGTGCCTGCACTGATGATGCCGGGCCTACCCATCTCATGATAGCTTCATACCATATCCCTAAACCCATAATGTTAAAACCGCTAAAATCCCTACTCTGTCTCCAGTGAAATGGCTTCTCACTATCAACAAAACCTCCCTGCGTGATCGAGGCATCCACAGAAATTAGATCACCAACATAACCATTTCCTATTAATTGCCTGATGGTTTTGTCCAGGTTGAGAGTGTGGGGAGCTGGTACGATTTGAGTTATCTGATCAGGATAATGTCTAGAAGCATCAAGCATTGCATGGGCATCAGCAGAATCCAATGACATTCTTGCCTCTGTCATTACATGTTTACCATGCTCTAAAGCTTCTAATACCAAGGTGCAGTGCATATAGGGCCAAGTCCCGATACACACAGCATCAATATCTGGGTCTGCAATTAATTCCTCCCAACTTCCATAAACATTTTCAATTCCAAATTCATCTGCAACTCGTTTTCCGGATTCCAGACTTCTATTACAGACGGCTGACACAGTTACCCCGTTCATCGCATTAAATCCCGGGATATGCCTGAGTCTAGTATTCCCTCCAGCACCAATCAGACCAATATTAATATTTTCTGACGTCATTAAAAATCTCCTTAAGTTTATTGAACATATATAAATTTAGGCGTTACGCCGGATAATTTAACCTACCCTTTCTTTCAGTATGAGCCATTAACAAATATCCTTGGCCGTTAGTAACATATAAAGTCATTAAGTCTTTTCCCCCAAACGTACAATTTGTAGGTCTATCAAAGGGCGTCGGGTGAGTCTCTATTATCTCTCCCGACGGTGAAAAAACATATATTTTGGGACCAGGCCCTCCCTCATTATAGCCAGCACATGCGACTATATTACCCTCATGATCCAAAACCATTCCATCCACACCCCGGTGGTCTCCAAAGTCATGCAATATTTCATATTCTGCAAGAGTTCCATCGGGTTTCACAGGATACGCCCTAAGTTCTCTTTTTTCCTCGGGCAACCTGCCACTTTGAGCAACATACAAGGTTTTATAATCAAGAGAAAACAACAGACCATTAGGCCTTGTCGTATCAAAAGTAACCCGCTCTATACCCGTCTTTTGTCCATCTAAATTGATCCGATATACAGAGTCGTGAGTCAATTCCTTGTTATCAAGATTTAGACTCCAGTCTCCTGCAGAACCTTCATAATATGGGTCAGTAAACCAAATATTGCCTTCTACATCGATAGCTATATCATTTGGAATATTTAATTTCTTCCCCTCGAATTGGTCGGCCAGTACCACTACCTCTTCTCCATCATATCTGACAACTCTTCTTGCGCCACCCTCGCATGCATACAATCGACCTGATGAATCGAAAGAGAGACCATTGGCAAAATTAGTTCCCTCCCTATATGCAGTAGAAATACCCGTTTTAGGGTCAAATTTCAGGATAGCACTATCTGGTATATGGGTGAAAAGCAAACACTCTCCATCCCACACTGGGCCCTCCGTAGTTCCACCATAAGGGCCATTAACCGGGACAAAAGTCCAAGACAATATTAACTCTCCTTAAATTACTTCCTCAGATTCTCCAATATCACCCAACTTTTGGCCTCCCAACTCGGCTCCTACCTTTTTAATTTCTCCAAATTCCTCCCTGTATCCATTGTGCATTGTCCTAGCATCACTGGAATAAAGAACAAACCTAGATCCCTCCTTCAACCATTTCTGGGTCAACTCTACAGTTTGGTGGTGAATTAGGACCGGCACATTAGCAGCACTTGATTTGGAGATTATTTCTCTGAGCGCTGCTTCGTAATCAGGATGATCGTATTGATCGGGAACACCAAGAGTTATTGTCAAGTCATTGGGACCAACAAATATTGCGTCAATTCCTTGTACTTTTAAGATGTTCTCTAGGTTTTCAATAGCTGGGACACTTTCTATTCCGATTATGCAAACATTATTCTTGTTTCTATTTTCCAAATACACTTTTGTTTCTTCACTAGGTAATTCTCCAGAGTCTACCGCTCTTTTAACCAATTCACCCTTAAGTGGACGCCATTTTGCAGCTCCAACAACCTCTTTAACCTCATCAACGGTCTCGCAGTAGGGTGCCAGAACACCCTGAGCACCAGCATCTAGATACATAGTCACATAATGCGAAGCTGGAATAGGAACTCTAACTATGGGTACTACACCTGTGTAATTAAAAGCTGCCATATAGTCTGATACTTCGGCTCTACTTCGAGGGGCATGCTCTGTGTCTATAATTACGTAATCTAGACCAAAAGCCCCAACTGTCCGCCCCCAACCAGGATGTCGTCCCATACTAATCATAGTCCCGTAAACTATTCCGCCATTATTCACTCGATTCTTTAGTTCTTCACCGTTCAAGATTCCACCTCCTATAGTTAGCACTTATATTCAAATCTAAATAATGTCTGCATTTTACAGAGCTTAACTAAATGAGTCTAATAAGATTTATTTTTATAAATACCATCACAATAATTTTAAGAAATTAAGAATTTTAAAGTGTATTTAGCCACTAAACTACAGAAATAAAAAACATGAAATAATTGACTGTATAGACATTTTGATGGTACCGTTCATTCAATGTTCACAACTAGTTTTCTACAGCAAAGGCGGAAATGATTTGGCTTCTCCGTCTAAGACTTCTCAAGAATCCCATGCAGAGGGAAAGGCCGATACCACTGCAGAATCACCCACATCTGTTTCACGATTCTCCACAATTTTAGATTCACTTTCGTACAGAGATTTTAGATGGATATGGATTGGTTCATTTGTATCTTTCATGGCAATGAATATGCAAATGATCACGAGAAGCTGGCTAATCCTTAGAGTAACTGGCGATTCGCCACTAGCACTCACTTTAGTAACCTTGACATTTGCACTGCCAATGACAGTAGTCGCCCCTTTCGCCGGGGCTCTCGCTGACAGATTTTCACGAAAAAAATTGATTTTTTTCAGCCAAGCAGTCAACGCAGTTCTAACGCTTATTCTCGGAATATTAGACATAACTGGAATCGTAACTTTCTGGCACATTATGATAATTGGAGTTTTCAATGGGTCATTGATGGCAATCAACATGCCAAGCAGGCAGGCAATAATCTCAGATATTGTTCCGGAAAATAAATTAATGAACGCAATATCTCTAAACCATTCAAGCATGAACCTGACAAGGGTTGCTGGTCCTGCGCTTGCAGGGTTTTTAATATTGCTCGTAGATACAGCAGGAGTCTTTTTTATTGTTGCAGGTGTTTACGTTTTTTCAGCTCTGTCGATAGTCATGGTCAACTATGTTCGGAAAATTGAAATACAAGAAAAGAAAAGCGTCATAGCGGATATCAAAGAAGGCCTAACGTATTCTTTCAGCGTGCCTGATTTGAGAGGTCTCTTTATCATGACCTTTATCCCAGTTCTTTTCGGCTTTTCATATATGGCTCTCCTACCAGCATGGGCGAGAGAAGCCCTAGACATACAATCCGACGGACTTGGAATTCTTTTAATGATAATGGGCATAGGAGCAACCGCAGGCACAATACTGCTAGCAGCCTTTAGCAACATGAAAAAGAGGGGTATCATCATGCTGGGGGCCTGCACAACGTGGGGTATAGTCTTGGCCATTTGCTCTCAAGTAACTTCTTTCCCGTTAGCTATCCTACTACTGGTATTCATTGGACTCACAAGTTCCGTTTACATGGCAATGAATATGACGATGATCCAGTTAAAAGCAGATCCCCGAATGAGAGGACGTGTCATGAGCATAGGTATGATGTCCTTTGGTATGATGCCACTCAGTGCCGTCCCTATAGGATTCATAGCACAAAAAATCGGAACTCCCGACGCGCTAATGATAAGCGGGCTTATGCTAGCTACATTCACGATAATTTTTGGAGTATTAAACCGAACATTTAGACAATTAGACTAAGACTATTTAGGATACAAAAGACCATGGCATTAGATGAGCAGAGAAATAGAATTCAAACTGTCCTCGGAACGATAATGCCAGAAGAACTTGGTCCTACAATGACCCATGAACACCTGATGATTGATTTTGGGGTTATGTTTACCCAGCCTACACGAACTGAAGACTCAAACATGGTGAATAAGCCTGTCACGATGGAAAACTTGGGTTGGATAAGACAGTACTGTTATAGCAACCATGATAATTTAAAACTTCTAAATCAAGAGACTGCTGTAGAAGAAGCTGTTCATTACAAAAACAGTGGCGGAAAAACAATAGTTGACGCAACGACAGCAGGCATAGGCAGGGACCCACGTAGTCTGGAAAACATATCGAGACTTTCAGGAATAAATATTGTCATGGGCGCAGGTTACTACGTGAATTCAGCACACCCAAAAGAAGTTGACGATATGGACGAAGACGATCTTGCAGCAATTATCATTGAACAAGTGACAATTGGAGTAGATGGGACAGGAATAAAGGCCGGAATTATTGGAGAGATTGGGTGTACATGGCCATTAACCAAAAACGAAAAGAAAGTCCTGCGTGCATCCTCGTTTGCTCAGAAGGAAACAGGAGCATCAATTCTAATACATCCTGGCAGATCTGAGGCAGCTCCAATCGAAATATTGCAGATACTGGATAACGCCGGAGCCTCGCTGAATAGGGTAATAATGGGGCACTTGGATAGAACCGTAGACAGCGTACAGGAATTAAAAACCATAGCAGATACTGGGTGCGGCTTAGAATGGGATCTTTTCGGAAATGAAATTTCCTTCTACCAACCTTCAGACTTCGATATGCCTAGTGATGCTCAGCGTATGGACTTAATAAGAACCATGATCGACTACGGAGCCCTAGACAGAATTGTAATTTCACATGACATATGCACAAAACACAGGTTAGTTAAATACGGCGGGCACGGATACGGATACATACTGGAACACATAGTTCCGAGAATGAAAGGCAGAGGATTTACAACTGAGGAAATCGATGCGATAACAAAAACCAACGCTGCAAGCTTCCTAACCATAAATTGAAATACTGTGGTGCCCAATATTCCCTTTAAGTATCCGAAACAATCTTACTTATACCAACACACCAAATCCAGATTTAGTACATATTTCTATCCGATTCCCTTCGGGATCATTTAGAAAAAAAACCTTCTGCCCATCGTTACGAGTAGTAATATCCGTAGTTTCCACACCCATTTCCCTCACAGCATCTTGTGCTGATTT
This sequence comes from uncultured Dehalococcoidia bacterium, assembly GCA_964500645.1. Taxonomy (GTDB): domain Bacteria; phylum Chloroflexota; class Dehalococcoidia; order Lucifugimonadales; family UBA826; genus CAYFIW01. The sequence goes on along the minus strand of CAZCOH010000004.1, from coordinate 27,367 downwards.
AATATCATCCACCTCAAATGCACCATGGTGTGAAGGAAGTGACGGACCTTCTGGGGTTTCGACCAGATGTATCATCGCCCCACTAGGTATTTGTAACCAAATAATGTGATCGGCTTCCACCTGTTTAGGTATTTTTTTGACGCCAAGAACATTTTCCCAAAATGCCAAAGCCTTTTCCTTGTCACGAACGTTATAGGTGACGTGATTCACTGCCTTAAGTCTTACTTGGTCTGAAAACAAGGCCATAAAAACCTCCTTCTGTTACTATGCTGGTAGTCCATCTATATAAAGAGTGTATTATGCAAAATTTGAGATACACCTCTATATTACCAACATATAAAACCAAGTATAGGGAGGAAAATAATGAGCCAAATAGAGTCTAGATTAGAGGAACTAGGTATAACGCTTCCTATTTCTCCGGCCCCTGTAGCCAATTATGTCCCCGTCGTGAGGACCGGAAACCTGATATACCTTTCTGGAGTGGGTCCTACGCCTAAACCAGACGGCTCTGAATACAAAGGAAAATTAGGGGACTCGATATCTTTGGAAGAAGGATACGATGCAGCTCGATTAACAGCGATAAATTTGATAGCAAGGTTAAAAGGTTATTTGGACGATCTGGACCGAGTTACACAAATAATAAAACTCTTAGCTATGGTAAATGCAACTCCTGACTTTACCGAACCGCCAGCCGTAGCAAATGGATGCTCGGACTTCCTTGTGGAAGTTTTTGGAGAAAAAGGACGTCACGCCAGATCAGCAATCGGGGTTGCGACTCTACCAGGTGGAATGCCTATCGAAATTGAATTAATAGCAGAAATCTCAGATTAATTTCCCTTTATTTAAAAACTAACTAAGATGTTAAAGAGAATTGTCCATGTATCGATTTGCATTACTGGGAGGAAACGAATTTCGTGATCCGTGTGAGCAATTTGACCGCGCAATCATATCCATGTGTTCCTCTGAAAGCCCCAATGTAACAATAATCCCTACTGCTGCGGCAAATCAAAATCCCTATTTGGCCGAGAAAAATGGATGCAATTATTTTACAAAATTAGGAGCAACCCCTAACTCAGTAAGTATCTTGACAAGAAAAGACTCTAATAATCGTGACCTAACCTCGCAAATTGAATCTTCAGAAATAATTTATCTGACAGGGGGTGATCCAAAACATCTTGTAGACGTGATGAAAGAATCCGTTTTCCTAGAAACTTTATTAACCCAAATGAGGGATGGAGCTATAGTTGCTGGTTCGAGCGCCGGAGCAATGGCGATGGGTGCAATGATGCATTATCGAGAATCCATCGGAGCATTGGATATAGTCAATAAAATAATGACCGTACCGCACCACGAAAACAAGGTCCCTGAAATCATTTACAGAGAATCATTAAATTACATTCAAATGGGAATCACAGTAATAGGATTAGACAGTGGCACCGGGATAATATCCGATGGTGCCACTTGTAAGGTCTATGGTGATGGGCAAGTAGTCATCTACGAAATAAAAGGCTGGCAAACATACCAGTCCGGAGAAGAATTAACTATCTAACTAGCCTTCCAACTCTATTTTCATCCCTTCATTGACCAAAGATTCTACTTTGTTCCCACCTATAACGTGTTCTTCTATGACAGTCTCTACATCCTCAGGATCGACAACGTACCATGTTCCCTCGCCACCGGGACCATAAACTATCATTGAACACTGATCCATTTCACACAACCTATGCTGACTAGTACAACCAGCACTCGAAACGTAGACGCTGCTTCTCAAACCATGCTTCGATAATTCTTGAATTACTCTCTCTTTAACCTGAGCTCCACCTTTATTACCGCAATGAGCACCGTCATCTCTTTCGACATCACAAACCATTATATGGTTCTTAAAAGTAGGCATCGTAGCCTCCTCAACACTTATCACTTATCTTTAAACATCCGCGCCAATTCTAACAGCCCTGCAACACAATAAGCGAGACAACTTCGCCTATTGCAATCTTACCGCTATGAAGATGATACGATCCCCACATTAAATTACCGGGGGATATTCCATGAGTTCCAGTGAAAAAATAACTGCGAGATTGAAAGGGAAAATAGCCATTGTAACTGGAGCTGGCTCAGGCATAGGTAGGGCTTGCGTCGAGAGGTTTTTGATTGAAGGAGCTAAAGTTGTGGCAGCAGACGTAACTCCGGAAAATTTTCAAGAACATCCAAAAGAACATGTCAGCCCATTTACGTGTGACGTAACATCGGGTTTCGACGCTGGAAAAATGGTCGATTTTGCAGTCTCCACTTTCGGTAGACTGGACATCTTAGTTAACAGTGCCGGAATAAGTGCAAGAAATGCTATACCAGAATCCAGTGATCCTCATGAGATTTGGGACCGCGTTTTAGAAGTTAATCTTAAAGGGACATATTTAGCGTCATGGTATGCAGTCCCAGCCATGAAAGAATCAGGCGGTGGGTCCATTCTAAATTTGGCGTCGATAATGGGTCTGGTTGGGTATCCCGCAGGTTTCGGTGGGGGATTTAATGCATACCCGCCATCGAAAGGAGGAGTTGTTCAATTTACAAAAACATTGGCTAATGATCTAGCGAAAGATGGCATTAGAGTCAATTGCCTTTGTCCAGGATTCGTTGAAACACAATTGACAGAATCCCTGACAAGCGACCCGGACACAAATGAATACCTAAAGGCACTACATCCTATGGGACGCCTTGGCCAGCCAGAAGAAATAGCTAACGCGGCACTATTTCTATCTTCCGACGAAGCTTCATTTATTACTGGGGCATCTCTTGCAATTGACGGGGGATATACGTCTCAATAGATCTCAGGCTGATAATTCAAATGTCATCACCCTGCTACTAAAAACGTCTTTCGAAATTTCTTCAAGAGCCTTTTGGTTAGGTTCTACGACGTTTAAATTCCTGGAAGAGATTTTTTCATTAAAGTTAGACAAATATCCACAACGTTTCGCAAAAGCATTGAGTGTATGTTTTTCACCACCTAGAAATATTCTGCTAATGTCTTCTGCATGTGGAGTGAAAACATTTTCCATAGTTTCACAAGTTTTGTCATACAACTCACGAACCAGTCTCTCCCTGCTCCTTTCAAATCTTCTTTGTGATGACCCACCGGCCTTATGCCGATTCTTCACATATCGACCTTCTGTTTTACTGGCAATCAGACTGCCTCTACTTAATACCCCTACGGCAAACCTACCTAATCTTAACAATACTACTCCTACAGTAGGTTTCTCTTGAAAAATATCTTCGAGCATCAAAATGTCTTGGTCTTGCATGATTGCATCCATGGGTATTCGCATAGGCGGCTCCACAACCTCAACATATTCATCTCGACGGAATATCACAAACCCACTTTCAGATGTTCCAAGGTTTTCTATAACTGTTTTTATCGCCGGTCCTGACAGGGTGGGAGTAGAGGAGGATCCGGACAATGAATCAGAAGTAATATAGACAGTACGTTCTGTCCACGTATTCTCCTCCATATTTTGTAAGTGTTTAAACAATGCAGATTCGCTGACGAAAGTGTCACTGGTTTTGGTGATTTTCATACGATATTTCTCTATTTAATTAAATTAACAGCGTGCCTTAGCTGATTCCCATTACATCATCGTAACGATACGCAGCTAGTTCCACAATTTCGTCTATGTCCTCCTCTAATATATACCGCTCTGAAACCAAACTCTGTACCGAATTTTTCACGAGTTCAAGGTAGCTCTGCTTATCCAAATAAAGAGATTCTACAGACGGCCTAGGGTCCCCACTTTGACTGGCTAAAAAATCCGTAGCAGGTAATGGAATTGTCCATCCCGCCAATCCACCCGTGATTCCTATTAGTAAATCTGGATTCCCTATCGTTTCATGCCTGGGATTCCAACCCGTGTTTGTAGTCACGGGTACAGAAATGTCCGGCAATCTGATACCAGCAATTTCATTTAACGTATTGTCTATCTGTGAAACAAAAGAAGGGTATGTTTTCCCTCTTCCTGGAGGTAGTTTTGTTGTCCTACCTAAATGCTGTTGGTCTCCGTAGTCCAAGCGTATAGGATTCAAAGTTGATCCAGGAACTCTAACCTCTGGCACCTTATCAAAATATTCCAATAACGACTTCGATTGAACTGCGCTTCCGTCTGAATGCCTAGGATGGCAACTAACAGGTGCGTCGTGTATCCCTTTAACCCAGTCGTCCATATTATTTAGGCAAGCCCTTAATATGGGGGAATAATCAACTGCATTAAAGGGCAAATGCCCTCTAACTTGATCACTTTCTCTTATGCTTCGAGAAGGGTATTCGCCCTGACCATGCTGGGTACCCGAAAAATGATACCTCCTTACATTTTCATGCTCATCGGCATCCTCCATACTTTCCAAATTTGTATGTATTAGAGCCGCATCCCCCCTCCAATATTCAGCAGAAGAATTAGTAAACATAATTTTAGGAACATCCCCCTGTTCATTCATCCGATCTAATAACCCATCCTTGGCACCTGTTTCAGGGTCTCGCTGGTTCAAGTCAGTGAAAGGAAATAATTCCGGAATGATGAAACATACGTCTTTTGAAGGTTGGCCGAACCTTAAATTAAACTCTCCCCTCATACCACCACCTACATGAGCGATTATTCCATCCATCGCACTTCTACCATCCTCATCTATATTCATACCCGTATGAATATACTGACGTAAAAACCTCCCTGATTGTGAGGCTCCATAAGATATAGCTCGATCAATAGAACCTTGCACAGGATTGCCACTATCTGAAGAATATTTCAAATAAGAGCAAATATCTCTCACTGCAGCAAAACCTAGTCCAACTATTCGACTACCTTTCGCTGTATATACAAGCTGGTAAATTTTTCCCTTTTCAAACCCATCTTTCATGTATACATGGGTGGGGTCAGGTTCAACATCTTTATCTTCGACGTTGGTTATAAACCATTCTTTGTTGGACACCTCATGAAAATCTCCATTTGGATGATCTCCAACAAATAATCTCGCATTATCAATAGAATCAGCTGGGTTAATCAGATGATATCGATCTGCGAGAGGAAATAAATTTACGTGGTCATTAGCTTGGTACTGGTTCATGACTAGTCCCCGCAATGGCTCCCCTTCCATTAAAGCCTCAGGAACATCTAAGGAAATTAACCCAGGTATTGATGGAACATCTGCCTGCCATCCGCAAAACACGATAGTGTAGCCTTGATTCATCAAAAATCCATTACCCGAAGAAAACGGCGAAAGAAGATTAGCCGTCTTACTTTTATTAAATCCACTCAAGACAGTTCGATTCCCTCTGTTTACGACATCCAAAAACATAGTTCGTTTCCCTTTTGATGGATCCGATGGAAATAACATAGAAAAATCAGAGGAAAATTCAACGAGACCTTCAGAATTTTTGGGAGCAAGATCTAGATCAACTATTCTTACATTCGAATCATTTAAGGGATCGACTTCAAAATACACTTTCCCTTCAACGTACGTGTAAGGACCAATTTCCCCAAAACTTTTACCTGATTCAAAGGGAGTCCTATAGGTAATATCCAAACGCGTTACTGACATGTCGCTCTCCTTTTCCGGTTTTCCGGAATGCTAGAGGATTCTAACACTTGAAAAAGCATTGAATTAATTGACTCAATATCTACGAACAACCTAAACTCGTATCTAAATTTATAAATAAGAATATACAAAAATTGGAACTGTTTACATATGCGTATAGTAGTCGCCGCTGACCACAATGGATTTGACCTAAAAAATGAGATCGCTGAACTGCTTAAGCGAGATGGTCACGACGTAACTGACGCTGGTCCCGCAACACATGACCCACTTGATGACTACCCAGATTATGCAAAAGAGCTTGCAAAAAGTGTGGCAAATGGGGTGTCTGATAGAGGGATTATGGTTTGTGGAAGTGGAGTAGGAGCCTCAGTCGCCGCGAATAAAGTCAAAGGGGTCAGGGCAGCTGTATGTCACGATATTTACTCCGCCCACCAAGGAGTAGAACATGATGATATGAACGTTCTGTGCTTGGGGTCCAGGATAGTGGGTAGCGAAGTTGCAAGGGAACTTGTGAAAGCATTTACAGAAGCTAAATATACTGGAGAGGACAGACATCAAAGAAGGTTGAACAAAGTTCTAGAAATGGAAAAGGATTTTAAATAGTTATATAGAATCCTTAATATAACCAGAAAATTTCTAAC
>CAZCOH010000004.1:0-21142 GCA_964500645.1 uncultured Dehalococcoidia bacterium | reverse complement strand
CTAACGATAGTTGTCGTAGTATCCCTGACCGATATTCTCCCTGCCACCTGGAGAATTTCATTGTTGTAGCATTTGTGGATTGGATTTTTTACAAGCTAATTATGAAAATGTGTGGACAAAACGAATAGAGAGATGCCGGGTATCTATCCACCCATTTATCCATCGCACATAACAGCTTCTACTTCGCTATTGTCCCTCCGTCTACAACAAGCTCTGCTCCAGTAATGTAGGAGGCTTCGTCAGAAGCTAAGAACAGTACAGCATAAGCAACTTCCTCAACCTTACCTTCTCTTTTCATGGGAATCTCTTGAACCATAGTTTTTCTCATTTCTGGTCTGGCAGTACCAGCAGATGTCAGCATAGGCGGCATCATACCCGGATGAACTGAGTTGACTCTAACATTAAATTCAGCATACTGAACGGCCGCTGACTTTGTCATAGTTCTAACGGCTGCCTTAGATCCACTATAGCCCATATGAACATATTCCTGCCCCACAAACGCCGCGTGCGATGAAATATTCACTATAGAGCCAAGACCCTGTTCCTTCATCACGGGCAAACATGTTTTCATACCTAGAAAAACTCCTTTTGAGTTCACTTCCATTATTTTGTCATATTCACTGGTACTCAGGAGATCTGGTTGAGAACCGCTAATTGCAGCATTGTTAATAAGAATATCTATTCTCTCGTGTTTCTTGACTACATGGGATACAACATCTTGCCAGTTTTCTTCATCTCTTACGTCTAATTGGAAGTATTCCGCAGAGCCCCCCAGTCGATTTATTTCGGAGATCACAGACAAACCTAATTCTTTCCGAATATCTGCGACTATGACGGTCGCCCCTTCAGAGGCTAGGAGTTTAGCCTCTGAAGCTCCCTGTCCGTTTGCCGCACCTGTGATAACTGCAATCTTATTATTTACACGCATATCAATCCCCTTTCGTTATTCGGTTGACTGGTTTCTAGACGCCGGGATAAGCCCCTAGATCGTATTAGTTAAGCAATTATTATAAATAATTAAAAGTAATGCCGGAATTGAGAAAATTGTAACCTCATACCTCTCTATAGAAATAATTGTTATTACTTTAAAAGCTATGGCAAAAATACTTTGAATATTCCCTTCATATCCGAGTCTCTTGATAAAGGGGAAAAGGAAATAGGAAATAGAGAGGCGATCTAAAGTAAAGATACTTAACCTTTGTAAAAAGTGGAGGCAATTCGCTCAATGTAAAGGATTGAATTCTCTACCTATTCAAATGATCCAATCTATCTCCAAAGTTCTGCGTCGTCTTTAGGCTCATAACCTATTTCTCTCAAAGAATTTTCTATATCCCAAATTCGCCACCTATTATTCGAAACCCCATAGTAGATACCAAATCTAAGAGTCTTTGGAGCCTCTATACAACACTTAACCAATTTACCAAGGTCGAAATGAGTCAATAAAGTAGAAAACTGCCTAATGTCCTGAGGCGCCGACTCATCATTTACAGTCCCTATCCTTAAACAAAGAACAGAAATACCCATCTCCTCAGAAAAATAACGTCCTGCTGCTTCTCCCAAAACCTTACCTATACCATAGGGTCCATCCGGGCGAACAGGGTCATTTACAGATATCAATTTATATGATCCTACTTCCAACCCTTCATAATCTCCTGATACCAACTTAGAATAAGGAGAATCATTTTCATAGAGTCCAGTGGCATGATTCGAACTCGCGAAAACTACCCTTTTTACTCCGGACAAATGCGCAGCTTCCAAACAATTGTATGTGCATTGCAAATTGTTTCGGTACACAATTTCCCAAGGTGAAAACTGACTCGGTACGCTTGCCAAGTCTATTACTGTATGAATCCCCTGGAAAGCCGGGAGAATAGCATTGAGGTCAGTTGTATCAGCTTCTAAAGTGGTCACCAGTGGTGAGGCCTTGATATCTACTCCAGTCAACTCGTATTCGTCTTTCAATTGTTCCACGATAATAGACCCAACTTTTCCAGAAACACCAGTTATTAAAATTTTTTTGGGCTCCAAGGCAGCATTCTCCTTTTTTTAATAATCACCAAGTAATTTGTCTCTTATTTAGTAACACTACCTCACAATATTAATTGAATATGTTAGTCATCAGCTTGTTTACATTAATGCGACGTATATATAATGCCTCAACGTTTCAACATCATTATATAAATGGTGCAGTGCGTAATATTGAATTCGAATTACATGATCGTCGTGATACTTGGAGGTGTCCAGCAATGGAAGCATACTGTCTAAAGTGCAAGGGACAAAGAGAAGTAAAAAACCCGACGGAAAAAACTCTTAAAAATGGTCGCCCTGCCACTGAAGGCATCTGCAGCGAATGTGGTTCTAAGGTTTTTAGGATAGGAAAAGCCAGTTAGAGACACAAGTTTAGTTAACAGTAAACTTACTTACCTTATGTACTGAATCAAGGACTATACGCCCATGATTACTTCGAGAATTTCCGGAGAGGAATTAGAAGACTTAAAGCAAAAAGCATCCGATCATTTTTGGCCGCATTCCAAACAAACAGAAAACATGTTTGGGGATGCGGGAGTAAAAATGGTAACAAGGGCCAGGGGTGTTTGGGTTGATGATGTTGACGGTAATCGTTGGTTCGACACTTTATCGGGTATGTGGCTGGTGAATATCGGACATGGTCGCCAGGAAATTGCCGACGCTGTATACAGTCAAATGAAAGACATTTCCTACTCCCCTGGAAGTACGGTGACTCCTGTCACAGCTCAACTTGCCTCCAGAGTAGCATCTTTATCACCTGACAAAAAATCACGAATATATTTTGTTAGTGGTGGATCAGAAGCTGTAGAGACAGCTCTCAAAATGGCCAAAAATTACCAGAAAAACATTGGTGAAACCACCAGATGGAAGGTAATCAGTCGAAGAGGTTCATATCACGGTGCAACTCACGCTTGCATGAGCCTAGGTGGCGGAGGTATCGCCTCACCGAGTAACTACGGGCCGCTTATGCCAGGAAACGTGCATATAGAACAACCTGATGGGTATAGAGGAAGATGTTGTAGTCAACCTGGTGGATGCACGCTTGAGTGTGCAAAAGATCTGGAAAGAGCAATACTTCATGAAGGGCCATCAACTGTAGCTGCTTTTATAGGTGAACCTATTTCGGCTGCCTCTGGAATACATATTCCTCACCCAGAATATTGGCCGACTATACAAGACATATGCAAACGATACGGCGTAGTATTGATTTGCGACGAAGTAATAAATGCATTTGGCAGAACCGGCAAGATGTTTGCTTCGGAACATTGGGGAATAAAACCTGATATAACAACGGTCGCTAAAGCACTAACAAGTGGATACTTGCCTATCGGAGCAGCCATTGCAAGCAAAAATATATCACGTGCTTTTGAAGGTGGAGAAGACAATGTCTTCCGGCACTTGATTACATTCGGTGGAAACCCTGCTTCATGCGCAGCTGGTATGGTTAATCTTGATATAATGGAATCGGAAGACTTGGTAAAAAACTCAGAGCAAATGGGCAATTATCTTTTTGAAAAGCTAGAGCCTTTGAAAGAACATACAATAGTTGGAGATGTCAGGGGAGGCTTAGGATTACTTGCGGCGGTAGAATTAGTTCGCAATAAATCCACAAAGAAAAAGATCTCCGTAGACCCCGAGGTGACAACCAAGTTAAATGAAATACTACAAGAGTATGGTCTTCTTGGGCGTGCAGGAGATGTTATACCAATAGCACCTCCACTTTGTATAACCAAAGACGAAATTGACCATTTCGTGGATCGCCTAGACAAATCGATTTCTAAAATGGAGTCATCAATCTGAATTCAGACGAGTTATCTCACCCAGATGTATGTATCGTTGGCGCCGGGATAGTTGGTTTATCAACCGCTTACTTTCTGTCTAGGGCAGGGCTAACCGTAACTATCATAGAAAAAGATTCTATCGGCAGTCATGCGTCAGGATTTGCATATGGAACCCTGAGCCCTCTTGGAGAAGCAGGATTATTGGATGACATAATGCCAGAGTTGGATCTCGCAAAACTTGGAATGGAAACACACACACAATTTTCAAAAGATCTGCCCGAAGAGACTGGAATAGACATACAACATAGATTTAGGCCCGCGATGGACCTTGCATTCTCTGAAACTGAGGCCGACATATGTAAAACACAAGCCAAATGGCGAAATTCTCAGGATGGATATAACGCAGAATGGGTCGAAGGTGACCAAGCAAGAGAGTTAATCCCCTCATTATCCGAAGACATCATCGGGGCCGGAATCACAGAAGGAGTGGCCGATGTAGATCCCTACAGATTAATGTTAGCTTTAACTCAAGCTTGTGAAAAAAATGGGGTTCAGATTCGACACGGAATTTTTTCTGACCTAAAAGAAGGTCCAAAAGGAGGCGTATCAGTAAACACATCTTTTGGAAAGGTGGAATGCGAAAAGGCCGTCATAGCGATGGGGCCTTGGTCCCATGAAATAGAAAAATGGCTTGGGTATAAAGTGCCCGTAGAACCATTAAAAGGGCAGATATTACGGCTAAATTCTCCTAGTATCACACTAAATTTCTCTGTGGGATGGGAAGGTAACTACGCTTGCACAAAACCTGACGGACTTGTCTGGGCCGGTACTACAGAAGAAAATGCTGGATTCGACGAGAGAACAACTTATGATGGCCGAAATCAAGTAATGGCCTCATTATTAAAAATGATACCTCAATTGGATGAATCGGAACTCGTCCAGCAAACAGCATGCCTTAGACCTTTAACCAAAGACGGAAAAGTAATCCTCGGACAGGTAGACAATTATAAAAATGTTTACATCGCAACAGGAGCCGGTCGAAAAGGAATACTCCTCGGGCCCGCTATGGGTCACACAATCTCAGATTTAATTAACAAGAGAAAAACAGCTATAAACCTGGACAACTTTTCATTAGGCCGGTTTAATTAATCTTACTGAAGAGGCGAAAAATCAAACGGTAAAAGTATCTTATTCTCCTGATGAATAGCTGAGACGCCGCTCTTTGGTGGCCAAACCCCATCTTGAACAGCCTGATTCCTAATCCGAGACCTTTCCTCGAGGGACCTATAAGCCCACATATGCACCAGTCTATTCAAATCCCCGATGTCCGATACCCAACACCCTACTAAAGGCGACAACTTTTCTCTATCTTCAATGGCATCGGCCCAGGCATCCAAAACGTTTGATAAATCTGAGGATTTATATGTATAAATTCTCATTTCATAAACTGGTCCCAGAGCTTTGGGCTCAAGAGGCTTCATGAAAGGTGCAGGAATCATGATGTCACTGCGCATATTCAAGGTTAAGTCACTATTTTCGGGTGGCCATATGCCATCTTTCACAGCTCTGGACCTAACTTCAGTCCGATGATTGGTGTCGTCATATGGCCATATATGCACCACTTGATTTAAAGGCCCAATATCTGTGTACCAAAACCCAGCCAGTGAAGAATATTCGAGACGTTTATCAAGCTTTTTCTTGGTATTTTGACCGAACTGATCTACTGAACGTGGCTTTAAATCATAAGTCCTTATTTCATGAATCATATTTTGTCCTCCATTTCTTGCACAAGTAAAAATATAAAACCATATCCTAAAATTGGAGTTAGAATGTCGTGGCTCCAGTTTATTTATACTGAAGAGTACCAGAATAAAATAGAAATGATTTGTTGTGGAATATAGGGATTATTCATATTATTAAAAAATATTGATTTATTATTCAACCGAATTTTAGTTCTCAAATAAAATGGTGAAATCGACTTGAAAGTTTTGGTGACTGGAGGTGCAGGATATATTGGTAGCACTATATGCTCTGCTTTAGAGGATAATGGACACATTCCGGTTGTGATAGATTCCTTTGTGACTGGAAATCCAGACTTCGTATCAGATAAGGTTTTTTATAAAGGTGACATCGGAAACCACGATCTGGTTGAAAAACTTTTAAAAGATCACCCTGAGATAGAAGCAGTTATTCACTGTGCAGCCCGCATCGTAGTTCCAGAATCTACCACGCAACCCTACCTGTACTACAAGGAAAATGTGTCCAAATCTTTAGATCTGTTCTATCAACTCCAAGGTCATGGGTTGAAGAGAATTGTATTTAGCTCCACAGCTGCGTTATATAAAAGCGGTGATGGTTCCGTTGTGACTGAAGACTCATATATAGAACCTAATAGCCCTTATGCGAGAACAAAATTTGCTACAGAAATGGTGCTTCGAGACTTCTGTGCCGCTTATGACATGAAGGCTATAACATTGCGATATTTTAACCCAATCGGCGCAGACCCACGCATGAGATCCGGACCTCACGTAAAAACCCCCAGCCATATATTAGGAAAGTTGATTTCCGTTTTAGAAGGTGAAGAATCCACGTTCAATGTTGCCGGTACTAATTGGCCCACCAGAGACGGTACTGGTATCAGAGATTACATTCACGTCTGGGACTTAGCTAAAGCCCACGTTTTAGCAGTAGAAAAATTCGATTTCTTACTTACTAAAGAAGATTTTTTAGAAATAAACCTTGGAACCGGCAAAGGAACAACAGTCTTGGAATTTATTGAAGCCTTTGAAGAGGTATCTGGAGCCAAAATAAATTGGGTAAAGGATGACCCAAGACCTGGTGATGTTACTGGAGTCTTCGCAAGCGGAGAAAAGGCAAGAAAAGCCTTAGATTGGATCCCAAGGATGTCCCTAGAGCAAGGCATCGCAGATTCGTTAAAATGGTTTCGTAAAAACCGTACCTGATTTTTCCGAAACATCGTTATATCAAGTGTTGAGTCCTGTTAACATGTTGAGGCATCATACTAATATTATTCTGGCATATTTAGGATAGGGAGGAATACTTTGGTAACTCTAGCCAATCTGATGGACAATGCTCCTTCAAATAAAACTTCGGTCATTATACCCGGCGGTCCCAATATCAACTATCAAGACCTTAGAAATGAAGTCGAAAAAATAGCTGGGCTTATAGCGGGCTACGGTGTAAATAAAGGGTCCGCAGTTTCTATTGTTTTAGAAAATACTCTTGATTTCATGGTTGATTTTCTAGCGGTTACCAGAGCAGGTGCAATAGCAGCACCACTAAACCCTGCCTACACAGTTGACGAGTTTAAATTTTTTATGGAGGATGCCGACGCAAAATTAGTAATAGTTAGTGAAGGGGCTACAGCCGCAATCGAGGCTGCAAACAGCTTATCAATTCCTTTTCTAATATCGAGCGTGAACAGTGATGGGAAAGTCGTCTTAAGCCATGAGGATAATGATTTATCCAAATCAATCGATCCCGAAAATCCATCCCCGGACGACATAGCTCTATTTCTTCACACTTCAGGTACAACTAGTAGACCTAAAGGGGTTCCGCTAACACATTCCAACTTAATGACTTCGTTGAATAACATCGTCAAAACATATGGCCTTACTGAAAATGACACCGCATTGGTTGTAATGCCCCTTTTCCACGTACACGGTCTTATAGGAGTAGCCTTATCCTCGCTTAACAGTGCTGGAACAATAGTTATACCTCCAAGATTTAGTGCCAGCAATTTTTGGCAAAATCAGGTGCTAACCAACGCAACTTGGTATTCAGCTGTTCCTACAATACATCAGATATTATTAATGAGAGCTGATGACGATAGTGCACCTACTAAGTCGTTTAGATTTATAAGATCCTGTTCAGCATCTTTGGCTCCTTCTGTTTTCTCAGACCTAGAAAGTAGATTTGGTGCCCCTGTCTTAGAGGCTTATGGTATGACTGAAGCCTCACACCAGATGTCATCCAATCTACTTCCTCCAGGATCTCGAGCACCAGGAACGGTGGGAATCGGCACTGGAGTTGAAATAGCAATCATGAATGAGCAAGGAACGCTATTGAACGTGGGAGAAAAAGGTGAGGTGGTTATCAAAGGTAAAAACGTCACTCATGGTTACCACAACAACCCTGAAGCCAATGCAGAAGCCTTCACAAACGGTTGGTTTAGAACTGGAGATCAAGGAGTCTTATCAGGTGAAAGTGTGTTAACTCTCACCGGAAGGTTAAAAGAATTAATTAACCGCGGAGGAGAGAAAATATCACCACTTGAAGTAGATGCAGCCTTGATAAAACATCCTGCCATCGCTGAAGCCGTATGCTTTGGAGTGGAAGATGTTAAGTATGGTGAGATAGTTCAAGCCGCAGTGGTTTTATCGGGTGAATCTTCTGAATCCGAACTCCGAGCATTTTGTGGTGAACAGTTAGCAGATTTTAAAGTTCCTGATCGAATATACATAGTTCAAGAGCTACCAAGAACCGCAACCGGTAAGATACAAAGAAGACATGTATCTGCAAAGTTTGCAGAATAAAAAGAAGCATTAGTAAAAGGACAATCTATGAGTAATCTTCACCATCTCAAAGAAGTAAAGGCCTTAACATTCGACGTTTTTGGCACCGTAGTTGACTGGAGAGGAAGTGTTGCAAGGGAAGTGAAGGCTGCATGTGAACCTAAAGGTTTTGTTCATGATTGGGAGGCATTTGCTGACGAATGGAGAGCTGGTTATGGGCCATCGATGAACAGGGTACGAACAGGCGATTTGGAATGGATGAATATTGATACTCTACACAGAATGATTTTGGATGAACTTCTAAATGAATACGGGTTAGACGGTTTTAGCGAGGAAGAAAAAATACAACTCAATAAAGCTTGGCATAGGCTAGATCCATGGTCAGACTCAGTCGAGGGACTAACACGTTTGAAAGAAAACTACATAATAAGCAGTCTTTCGAATGGGAATGTGGCGCTTCTAGTAAATATGGCTAAATATGGAGGTCTGCCTTGGGACACAGTTCTATCCGCAGAATTAGTAAGGCACTACAAACCAGATAAAGAAACATACATGTCAACTTCTGAGTTTTTTGGTGTTCCAATCGGTCAGGTAATGATGGTGGCCGCGCACAAAAATGATCTAAAATCAGCTAACAGTTTTGGTATGAAAACCGCATATGTCCCGAGGCCTCTCGAACATGGGTCAACCACCGTAGTGGACACTAATCCTGAAGCATATATCGACATAATTGCCGAAGATTTTGTGGATCTTTCAAATAAATTATCTGAGATAAGAAATAATAGTTGAAAAATGCGATTTATCAAGAATGCCTTCTAGAAACTTGATGGTCATGCAGTCTGGGGGCTGCACAGCCGTAATTAATAGAAGTCTGGCTGGAATTATCAGAGCGGCCAGAAAAATTTTGCCAGAAAGCAGAATTTATGGTGCAGATCATGGCATGGAAGGCCTCATAAACGGCAGAATTCCCGATTTAACAGAAATTTCTGACCAACAAATGAATTTCCTTGACATTTTGCCTGCGGCCGCGCTTGGATCAACCAGGCACAAGTTACAACATGACGATATTGAACCCATTTTCAATGTTTTTGATAGGCACAACATAGGGATTCTCCACATTATTGGAGGGAATGATTCAGCGGAAACCGGACTGACTCTCAGCCAAACTGCCAAAGAACTAGGATACGAATTAAAAGTGGTTAATGTGCCCAAGACTATCGATAATGACTTAACAGAGACTGACCACTCTCCTGGATATGGATCTACTGCACGTTTTGTCGCCCAGGCTACATTCGGCGCAGGACTAGACGCCGCGAGTATGGGAGACTCTGCTCCTATAACTTTAATAGAGGTAATGGGAAGAGATGCAGGATGGCTACCAGCTGCCGCCTCCATGTATAAAAACTCTTCCTATGACCCTCCACATTTTGTAGGAATCCCTGAGATAACATTCGACGAAAATTTGTTTCTAATACAGATAGAAGCAGCCTACAGAACTCATGGTTACGCGGTAGGCGTTCTCTCTGAGAACATAAGAAGTTCTGATGGGCCAGTAGGCAAAAACAAATCGCCATGGTTCATTGACGACTTTGGTCACGCCTATTATGAAAGCCCTATTAGACACCTAGCTGAACAGGTATCTAAGCGTCTAGGTATCCGTTGTAGATACGAAAAACCAGGAACAATACAAAGATCATTGATGGATACAATATCTTCAACAGATTCTAGTGAGGCCCACCTAGTAGGCATGAAGGCTGTAGAAGCAGCGCACTCTGGCGAAACAGAAAAAATAGTAAGTTTAGTCCGAAAAGATACAAATTCTTACACATGCGATACAGAATTAGCCCCATTGTCAAAAGTCGCAGGCGCAGTTCGTACACTGCCTAGTAATTTTGCACCTGATAGCGCCGGGAATATATCCAAGGAATTCAAAACATATTTAGAACCTCTAATTGGGCAAAAATTTTGCCCTCCAAATAGTCCATTGATTTAAATGAACAATCCCAAAACTTGTTGACTGATAAACTATACATCTGTACGATTTTTTTATTAAAAATTTAATACACACTCTTATCCAGAGAGGTTCAGGGACTGGCCCTTAGAGACCCGGCAACCGGCTCCCAAGCATTGCACAGAAAGTTTATGAAAATTACAAACGTGCTTTATAGGGAACGAACGGTGCCAATTCCAACGGATTTATCCGACAGATGAGACGGTTATATGAAATAGTAACTTCTCCTCTTTGGAGAAGTTTTTTTTACTTCAATTTCAATGTCTGTACAAAATGAAAAAATAGACCTTGCATTCATCGGAGGATCTGGGTTCTACAGCCTTTCAGAGCTACGAAACGCCCAATACCTTCAGATAAATACTCCTTTTGGTAAGCCAAGTGCTGAAATAGCAGTTGGCGAAATAAACAGCACTAGAGTCGCCTTTATTCCGAGACACGGTGTAAAGCATGAACTCTTACCAAGCGAGGTCCCTTACGCAGCCAACATATATGCATTGAAATCACTCAATAGCGAGAGAATAATATCCATATCCGCTGTTGGGAGTCTTGATCAAAAAATTCAACCACTTGATGTGGTAATACCAGACCAATTGATAGACATAACAAAAAACAGATTGAACTCTTACTTTGGTAACGGAATCGTCGCTCATGTAAATTTAAGTGACCCATTCTGCCCTGACTTGAGAGAGCAAATCCTATCAAATGGTTTATGGGACAAACCCAGATTGCATGATGGGGGAACATGTATAGTCATTGAGGGTCCTCAATTTTCAACGAGGGCTGAATCGCAGCTATACAAAAATTGGGGAGCACACATAATTGGAATGACAGCAATGCCAGAGGCAAGGCTCGCTCGTGAATCGGAAATATGCTATTCGATAATAGCGATGGTCACTGATTATGATTCGTGGAAATCAGATGAAAGAGACGTTACAGCAGATATGGTAGTGAATAACTTAAACAAGAATAGTGAAGTGTCTAAAAATATCATTCTTAAAATAGCGAATAATCTTGAGTCATCAAGGAATTGCACGTGCGGGTCCTCTCTCGAAGGTTCCATAATCACTAAATCAGAATCAGAATCAGAATCTGTAAACAAAATTCAACTTATACTTAATAAATATATTGATAGAAAATAGGGAGGTAGATTATTATGCCAAGACAAGTTGAAGGTGAACCTTACAACAGAATAAGTGTGGATGAGGCATCAGAGCTTCACGGAAACGATGATTATGCCTTTGTCGATGTCAGGCGCATGGATGAATATCTAGAAGGGCACGTTGAAGGAGCTCTGTTTATTACAGTTGATGACATACTAGCCAGAATTGAAGAGCTTCCCGAAGACAAGAAATTATTATTCATATGTGCAGCTGGCGTAAGGAGTGGGCTGGCATGTGAAATGGCAGCTGCAATGGGTTTAGATTCTGATCGCCTCTACAACGTTGAGGAGGGAACTCCAACATGGGTTGAGAGAGGATATCCGACTAGTACAGGCACAGATTTATAAACCATGTCTCTCTTAGTAATTGGGTCAGTTGCCTATGATTCTGTGTCCACCTCACATGGCTCCCGGGAAGAGGCGTTGGGGGGTTCTGCTACCTATTTTTCAGTAGCTTCTAGTTATTTCTCCAAGGTCAATTTAGTTGCTGTTGTGGGAGAAGATTTTAGGCAAGCTGATCGGAATACGCTATTGAGTCATGGAATCAGTTTGGATGGATTAGAAACTGCCAAGGGAAAGACATTTAGATGGAAAGGGGTATATGACACAGAAAATGTTAATAATAGGGAAACACTAGATACCCAGTTGAATGTCTTCGAAACATTTTCTCCAAAGTTAACGGACAATCAAATTAAATCTGATTATTTGTTTCTGGCAAATATCGCTCCTGATTTGCAGTTAAAAGTGCTGGAACAAATGTCTACAAGACCTAAACTGATTGCCTTAGACACAATGAATTTTTGGATCGATGATCACAGGTCCCGCCTAACGGATGTAATTAAGGAAGTAGATATCCTTTTCATGGACCAAGATGAAATTAGATCCTTCACTAAGGTTTCTAATATATTCACTGCCGCAAAAAAAGTAAGAGAGCTTGGTCCTAGGATAGTTGTTGTCAAAAAAGGGGAACATGGCGTCCTTTTGATAAACGAGGGAGATATATTTGCAGCACCGGCTTTTCCAATAGTTGATGTAATAGATCCGACAGGGGCAGGAGATAGTTTCGCTGGTGGATTCTTGGGATACATTGCCAATTCGAACGATACCTCCCCAGAAGGCATACGCCGAGCCACAATTGTCGGGGCAGTAATGGGATCATTCGCGGTACAAGGTTTCAGTATTGAGAGAATTCAATCGTTGAATAATGAAGAAATAGATGAAAGATTTAGAGGAATGGTTGGTATAACCAGATTTAGCGCTCTCGGAAATGAAGAAAGTCTTAAAAATTTTAGTTTTAACCAGAATTAATGCAGGAGAAAACAATGTCACAATCCAAGACCTCGGGGGACATCAAGGATATCAACCTCGCCCCTGAGGGTATTCGTCGAATCAAGTGGGCAGAAAGAGAAATGCCTGTACTGCGCCAAATAAAGCAGAGATTCGCTCAGGAGAAACCTCTAAAGGGTATGAAAATTGCGGCCTGTCTTCATGTTACTAGTGAGACCGCGAACCTCATGATTACCCTTAAAGAAGGGGGTGCAGACGTAACAATATGTGCCAGTAACCCTCTTAGTACCCAAGATGACGTCGCGGCAGCATTAGTCGCGGAATACGGCATAAATACATATGCGATAAAAGGGGAAGATCGGGATACATACTACAATCATCTTGTTTCTGCACTGGAAACTAGACCACACATGACTATGGACGACGGAGCTGACTTAGTCGCTATGCTCCATGGTGATAGAAGTGATCTAATGGAAAATATTGTAGGTGGCACCGAAGAAACCACCACTGGGGTTATCAGATTAAAGAGCCTTGCTGATGAAGGTAATCTTAAGTATCCAGTGATAGCTGTAAACGATGCAGATACAAAGCATTTTTTTGACAATAGATATGGCACTGGTCAAAGCACTCTAGACGGGATCACGAGAGCAACAAACATACTATGGGCTGGCAAAACGGTGGTAGTCAT
The DNA here is from genome assembly GCA_964500645.1 of uncultured Dehalococcoidia bacterium. GTDB lineage: Bacteria > Chloroflexota > Dehalococcoidia > Lucifugimonadales > UBA826 > CAYFIW01. The sequence continues at coordinate 7,653 of CAZCOH010000004.1, read as the reverse complement.
TGGATATGGATGGTGTGGACGAGGTGTGGCTGCAAGGGCACGTGGTATGGGTGCCCAGACTGTAGTGTGCGAAGTTAACCATATCAGGGGTCTAGAAGCTGCCATGGATGGTCATCAAGTTATGAAAATGGAACAAGCCTCTAAAGTTGGTGATATTTTCATAACTGTTACAGGAGGGATGAATGCAATAGACAGAAAACACATCCCGGATATGAAAGATGGAGCAACCTTGGCTAATAGTGGGCATTTCAATGTCGAAATAGACATAGAAGGGCTAGAAAAACAAGCTGAAAGTAAAGTCGAAGTAAGACCGTTTGTCGATCAATACACTATGGCTGATGGGAAAAAGATAAATCTATTAGGAGAAGGCAGGTTAATTAATCTGGCGGCCGCCGAGGGTCATCCATCTGCAGTAATGGATATGAGCTTCGCTGACCAGTCCTTATGTGCTGAATACATGGCAAATGAACATCAGAATCTAGAAAACAAGGTATACATTGTCCCACGAGACATTGACGACGAAGTTGGAAGATTAAAACTAACTGCAATGGGAATAGAAATAGATGAGTTAACCAGCGAACAAGAAAAATACCTGAACAGCTGGGATGTGGGAACTTAAAAGAATTTAGGGAAATTAAAATCTGGAGTAGAAACCAATGAGTTCAAGTTTTATGGAGTCTTCATCTTACCTTTTCACATCTGAATCGGTAACTGAAGGACATCCTGACAAAATATGTGATCAAATATCGGATGGCGTACTTGACGCCATGCTAACCTTGGACCCTCGTGCACGTGTAGCATGTGAAGTTTCATGTACTACTGGTCTTGTGGTCGTAATGGGAGAAATTAGCATTTCCTCAGGTTATGTCGATATACCGGCCCTAGTTAGAGAAACCATCAGAGATATTGGATACACAGACCCTTCTTTTGGCTTTGACTATAAATCCTGTGGCGTGATGGTGGCCATAGATGAACAATCATCTGATATATCAGCTGGAGTGAGCACAGCTCTGGAAGCAAGAAAGAGCAACATAACAGACGATGAAGTCGAGAGTTTAGGAGCTGGAGACCAAGGTATGATGGTCGGATTTGCTTGCGACGAAACCCCGGATTTAATGCCATTACCTATGGCACTTTCCCACAAACTGACTCAAAAGCTCGCAGAGGTAAGAAAAAACGGAAAGCTACCTTATTTGAGACCGGATGGTAAGTCGCAAGTAACTATAGAATATTCTAATGGCACCCCGAAAAGAGTCCATACAGTTTTACTAAGCAACCAACACTCAGAAGAGGTTGATAACGAAACTATAACGAAGGATCTTATTAACGAAGTTGCCAAATCTATTATCCCTGAAAATCTATTGATAGATACTCAATTCTTCGTAAATCCTTCGGGTAGATTTGTAATAGGTGGTCCAGTTGGGGACACCGGACTCACAGGAAGGAAAATTTTGGTGGATACATATGGGGGAATGGCACGCCATGGTGGAGGTGCGTTCTCTGGAAAGGATCCGACTAAGGTTGATAGATCTGCCGCTTACGCCGCACGATGGGTAGCAAAAAACCTAGTCGCTGCCGGTGTCGCCTCAAGGGCTGAAGTACAGGTCTCATACGCCATTGGGGTTTCCGCTCCAATTTCTGTATCCGTTGAAACTTTCGGGACTAATAATATATCTAACGAAGAAATTGATCGTCTGGTAAAAACACATTTTGATCTTCGTCCTGGAGCCATAATCAAGGACCTCGACCTCAGAAGACCAATATATAAACAAACCGCTGCCTACGGACATTTTGGTCGAGACGATCTTCAACTTCCTTGGGAGAACACTGACAGGTCTGAAGATATTAGAAAGGATGCTGGGATATAAGACATTTTAGGAACTAAAATTTAATGGCTATAAAATTTGGAACAGACGGCTGGAGAGATCTTATAGCTGATAATTTTACGTTCGAGAATGTTAGGTTATGTAGTCAGGCAGTAGCTAATTACATGAAATCCCACAATATTCACGACAGTGGCATAATCATAGGCTATGACACTCGATTCGGTTCAAAGGATTTTGCGTCAGCAGTAGCTGAAGTCCTAGCAGGTAACGAAATACCGGTGCTACTTTGTGACCGATCTGCGCCAACTCCAGTAGTTAGCTACAACCTAGTAGCAAGAGAGTGCGGAGCTGGAGTAGTAATTACAGCAAGTCACAATCCAGCTGAGTGGAATGGGTTCAAATTTAAACCGGCGTACGGCGGAAGTGCGTCCACAGACATAGTTGAAGAATTAGAATCAGAGATAGAAATCATAGAAAAAAGCCGTAAATACACATCGCTAGTCCTTCAAAAAGGATTGGACAACGGCCTCATTGAAATGATCAACCCCGAACCCACATATTTAAATCACATAGCTGGAATGGTCAGTTTGAACGAAATACGTAGTGCCGGTTTAAATGTAGTTGTGGACTCTATGCATGGATCGGGGTCAAAGTATCTTTCCACGATTCTTGAAGGTGGGTCCACAAGGGTATTTGAGATACGTTCTGATATTAATCCTTCATTTCCAGGCATGATACAACCTGAACCCATAGAGCAAAATCTCAGTCTACTCAAATCCAAAATATCGGACGTAAATGGAGATGTTGGACTCGCCACTGATGGAGACGCGGATCGCTTGGGATTGGTAGATGAAGATAGCAATTACATATCCACGTTACATACGTTTGCACTCATCTGTCTTCACATGATGGAAGGTCTTAACATGAAAGGGCCTCTTGTTAGGTCTATCACTATGACTAACATGATCAACAAGCTGGGCGAAATCTACGATGTTCCGGTTTTGGATACACCTGTCGGATTCAAACACCTAGGGCCAGTGATGATGGAAGAAGATGCAATTGCAGCAGGGGAAGAAAGTGGCGGCTATGCATTCCGGGGCCACATCCCGGAAAGAGATGGAATACTTTCAGCATTATTTATACTAGACATGATGGTGAAGACAGGTAAAAACCCAAGTGAATTATTGGATCATCTAGACCAAAAAGTCGGAAAACATTTTTATAACCGAATCGATGTCTCATTCAATCAAAATCAAAAAGAAGCGATAATAAAACGAGTTTCTGAGTTCGCACCGCCCGCATTGGCAGGTTATAAGGTTTTTGAAATCGATACTCGTGACGGATACAGGTTTGTATTGGATAATGAATCCTGGGCCTTGATACGTTTTTCTGGTACGGAGCCTTTGCTACGTATTTATGCTGAATCAGACTCACAAGAGTCAGTAGAAACACTGATTTCTGCATGTAGAGATATAACTGAGATCTAGACTGAATATGAATGTTTTTCCACTAGATGTGATTAAAAAGACAATATTGGAAAGCCAAAGATTATCAGGCCTTGAGAAACATCATACAGAGTCTCCAACAGAAACTATCCTGCGGGTGATGGAAAGAATTCGGGCTTTACAGATAGATACATTGCAAATGGTACGTAGAAGCCACTATGTAGCTCTATGGAGTCGTATAGACAACTATTCCACCGAAATACTTGATGAACTTTGTTATGGAAAAAATAAGAAATTCATCGAATATTGGTATCACGCTGCATGCATCATACCAATCTCTGAATTCACATATAGAAAGCCACACATGAAAATTCACGAGCAAATGAAATCGAGGCGCTGGAATGAGTGGGGCTCTTTGGAATCAAACCGCGCACTTGCAGAAAATGTTTTCAACATTATCCAGAACGAAGGTCCCCAAAAAACTTCCAATTTCAATAACTCAGACAAAAAAAGAGGTCCTTGGTGGGATTGGAAGCCACAGAAAAGAGCGCTTGAATATTTATATGATTCTGGAAAAGTTGTCATTTCAGACCGAGTTAATTTCCAAAGAGTCTATGACGACACTGAGAAACATATCCCCAAAAATGTGATTTCCAAACCCGTATCCATGGAGGAATCAATATTACATGACCTGGAAAAATCTCTTATAGCTACGGGTATATGTTCACATCAGCAAGTGGCAGATTATACACATATGAAGAGAAACACGGCCAGACCACACCTGATAAAGCTAATTGACCAAGGCCTAGCAGTGGAAATCAAAGGAATAAATTCATCTGGGCACCAACAAGAGTTTCTAATCCATAAAAGCAATTTAGAACTACTCCAAAAAATCTCTGAAGGAGAACATCTGGCACAAAGGACAACATTATTAAGCCCTTTTGATAGCTTATTTTGGGCACGTGGCAGAGACGTATCGCTATTCGGATTTAATCAGGTTCTTGAATGCTACAAACCCAAACATATGAGGAAATGGGGATACTTTAGCTTGCCAATACTACACAATGGAAATTTGGTGGGGCGTCTGGATCCTAAGTTGGATAGAGTTTCCAAAACTATGTTTATAAGATCAATACATTTAGAGAAAAAAGTGAATCCAACCGAAAGATTGATTAAAGACACAGCAAATGCTTTGAAGCGTTTCCTAGAGTTCCATGAAGTAAAAAACATTGAGTTTGATAAGATCGGTAACCAGTCTTTCAATAAGAAATTGGAAGGTGAATTTTAAAATCCAGATCAGAAATACCAATATCTAACTAATAAGGTTGCTTATTGAATAAGTGAGAATGTTATGACAAACAGTGAACGACCCTTCGTAACAAAAGAAGTTAATAATAACGAACTCCTCATCCTGATAGATGGTCACGCTTTGGTTCATAGATCGTTCCACGCTATACAACATCCTCTAACAGTAAGTTCAACGGGTGAGGACGTTAGAGGAGTATATGGGTTTGCAAACGCATTTCTAAGAACTCTTGATGAATGGAACCCAAGTCACGTGATAATCACATTTGACCTTCCATATCCTACATTTAGGCATAAAATGTTTGATGAATACAAAGCGCATCGCGCCCCAACACCTCCAGAACTACGCGGCCAATTTGATAGGGTCAGACAACTGATGTCAGCTTTTAACGTCCCTATATACGAATTAGAAGGATTTGAAGCCGATGATCTTTTGGGCACATTAAGTTTTCAGTCGCAAGAATCTGGACTTGATACTCTAATACTTACGGGCGACTCAGATACTCTGCAGCTCGTTTCGGAAAAAGTCAGGGTTTTAATGAGCTCAAGCTTCCAAAAAAGAAACCTATATAACATAACAGCTGTTCAAGAGAGATTTGGGGGACTAGGTCCCGAATACGTAGCAGAAATAAAAGCTCTGCAGGGCGATGCCTCAGACAACATACCAGGTGTTCCTGGCATAGGCATAAAAACTGCTATTTCTTTGCTTAGTGACTACGGTTCTATCGAAGGGATATTTGAGAACCTGGAGTCTGTTAAACCACCTAGAGCGAAAGCGTCTCTCGAGGTGAACAAGGAACTAGCTCTAAAAAGCAGAACTTTGACAACTATAGTCAGAGACGCGCCAGTATCCTTAGATCACGAGGCATCTAAATTCGGCGACTACGACCGCTCAAACATAGTATCTCTACTTACTGAATTAGAATTTCACTCGATAATACCGAGGATCCCAGATAAATCTGATAAATTGAATTCATCAGAAACAACTGAGTCGGTGAACCAGTTATCCTTGTTTGCGAAAGAAACGCAAACTGATGGTCAATATGAGGTTGTTACAACACCTGAATCATTAACCCAAGTATTACAAGCCATAAACACAGGTTATGGGTTCTCATTTGATACCGAAACCACTTCACTAAATCCATTCGATTGTGAATTAGTAGGAATTTCCTTTTCAGTTGAACCAGGAAAAGCATGGTACATACCAGTCGGACATTCAGAGGGAAATCAACTTCAGAAACAATCCGTTTTGGAGAAACTAAAACCAATTTTTATCGATGAAAAAGTTCCCGTACGGGCGCATAATGCCAATTTTGACGTCTCAGTAATGGAACAAAATGACGTTATAGTAAAAGGGCTTCAATTTGACACTATGATTGCTGCTCATGTAGGAGGCAGAAGGAACTACGGACTCAAAGAACTTTCACTAGAATGTTTTGGATTCGAAATGACACCCATTACAGAATTAATCGGTAGCGGTCGCAGCCAAATAACTATGGCTGACGTCCCAATTGAGAAAGCTGGACCATACGCCTCCGCTGACGCTGATTACACGGAAAGATTGTACAGACTACTTAAATCAGAGCTACAACAAAAAGAAATACTGGACCTATTCGAAGAAGTAGAAATACCACTGATACCTGTGTTGATAAAAATTCAAACTAATGGGGTATCTTTAAATTCTCATTTATTGTCAGATATGTCCGAAACTCTTGGCCAACATTTATCCGAAATAAGAGAAGGCATGTTCGAATTGATAGGACATGAATTCAATTTAAATTCTCCAAAACAGCTAAGCGATATTTTATTTTCAAATTTGAAACTGCCTACTACAAGAAAGACTAAAAGCGGGTTCTCAACTGATGCTCAATCTTTAGACGATTTAAAAGGATTATTGGATAGGGGTGAAGCAACTGAATCTGACCCACGGTCCTATGAGGTTCTCAACCGAATTCTAGAACATAGAGAAATTTCTAAGTTAAAATCCACCTATGTGGACGCACTACCTGAGATGGTAAATCCAATAACTGAGAAAATACATACTACATATCGCCAAACGGGGACCACAACAGGAAGACTATCTAGTAACGATCCTAATCTTCAAAATATACCTGTAAGAACGGAACTTGGGAAGAAGGTAAGAGAAGCATTCATCTCAGGAGAGAATACCAGGCTACTTGCTGCTGATTATTCACAAATTGAGCTTAGAGTTCTAGCGCATTTCTCGCAGGATCCAGGACTAATTGAAGCCTTCAACAATGGAGAAGATATACATAGTGCAACAAGTGCCCTCGTGTACGACATTCCCTTATCAGAAGTAACTCCCGCTATGAGACGTATAGCAAAAATACTTAATTTCGGAGTTATATATGGCTTAAGCCCACACGGGATTACCAGGCAGACGGACCTGACTCTAAAAGAGGGGAAACAATTTATAGATATTTATTTCGATAAATACAAGGGAATACAAGAATATCTAGATTCCGTGAAAGTCCAGTGTCGACAACTAGGTTACGTGGAAACTTTACTGGGTAGGAGAAGATATTTACCAGATATAAGTGCAAGCAATTTCCGGATGAGGAGTCAGGCTGAACGAGCAGCCATCAACATGCCTATACAGGGTACAGCCGCCGACATAATAAAAGTTGCAATGATCAATATTCAGAACGCTATTGAAAACAACAAAATGGCATCAGCTATGATTTTGCAAGTTCATGATGAGCTTATATTTGATGTACCAGAAGAAGAGATGTCAGAAATGGAATCCATAGTTGGAGAATTAATGCCTTCCTCAATACAACTTTCCGTTCCACTTACTGTTGAAACAAAGATTGGAAACAATTGGGGTAATATGAAATAGACCTAACAACTGCTAGCTCTTTAGTAACGGTGACATGTTTGTCAGATATATCAAACTGGGTCGCCTTTTTACATATGTGGCAAATCCGATCATTAAATATTTGACGGTACCTACATTAATTATTGGCGTTAGGTTCAGATAAGGGTTAAAATCAATACACTGAGCGGGAGTAACTCAGCGGTAGAGTTCCTGCCTTCCAAGCAGGCTGTCGCCGGTT
>CAZCOH010000003.1:15084-88690 GCA_964500645.1 uncultured Dehalococcoidia bacterium | reverse complement strand
TGGCTGAAGGAAGAGAGGCCGCACGTGGGGTAGACCAATATTTAATGGGATCCTCTAGCCTACCTAGGTCGGCAAGTACTTATTAGTTGTATAAATACAACCCGATAAAAGTAACCCAATAAATCAAAATTCAGTTAGAAGTTAGAGGATGGAACCCAATGGGCAAATTAAAAGTCGCAATGATTTCTAGAGGTACACCTGACGCAGAATTGGTTCGGAAGCAGCTCGACAATGTAGACCACGAATTTGACACTTATGTTTGCCATAGTGAGGGGGAAACCATAGAGGCAGTGAAGGGAGCCGACGTCATTATTAATCAAGGTGTTCCAATGCCCCGAACGGTCATCCAAGAAATAGAAGATGCTCAAGCCATCGTCAGCTTTGGACATGGCTTCAACCACATTGACCATGAGGCAGCGACAGAGCAATCTTTAATGGTTGTCAACACTGCTGGTTTCTGTACAGAGGAAGTTTCTAATCACGCTATTATGCTGATTCTGGCCTGTGCCAAGAAGCTTACTATCCTAAACAACCTAACTAAGTCTGGGAAATGGGGAGAAGACACAAGAAACGCTATGTTGCCTATGGTTCCGGTCACAGATCAAACGCTAGGCCTGGTATCTTTGGGCAACATTGGCCGAGCTGTCGCTAGAAAAGCGCAAGCGTTAGGTATGAGCGTTATAGCCTATGACCCATACATTCAACCCTGGATTGCTAAAGAATACCGAGTGGAACTCGTTGGAAGCTTAGAAGAAGTAGCGGCTAGAGCTGACTTCGTTTCAATGCATACCCCACTGAATAATCAAACATCAAAATTGGTTGGAGCTGATTTTTTTAAAGCTATGAAGGAAACTGCTTATTTTATAAATACTTGCAGAGGTGGGACCGTAGATGAAAAGGCTCTGATTGAAGCTCTACAAAACAATGAATTTGCCGGGGCCGGTATAGACGTTTTTGAAGTAGAACCCACTTTACCAGATAATGCCTTGTTTGATATGGATAATGTCATAGTTACACCTCATTCTGCAGGAACCTCAGATAGAGCAAGGGTTGCATCCCAAATACAAGTTGGCCAAGAGGCAGCTAGGCTTCTAAATGGCACATGGCCCATGTCACTTGTTAATCCCTCAGTCAGAGCACAGATAGAAATGAGACCCCCAGCAACCAGACCTTAGAAATTATATTTTAGTGCCTAAAGTAATCTTCTAAGTTCTAAATAAGATTGGTTATAGTGTGAGTACCAACTTACCAAAGAAATTGAGATCTTCCATATCTTCGTGAGCTTTCCTAGCATCTTCCAATGGATATGTATTACTTATAACGCCCTTAATATTTCCCTGTCCAGCGTGGAATATAATCTGTCTCAGATCTTCTGGTCTTCCCATAAATACGCCGAACATTGTTAAATATCGCGTGAACATTGCTCCCATTTGTAGTTCAGCACGGTACCCTGACGTCACCCCACATATACCATACCTGGCCCCAACTGCGAGGCTTCTGTTAATAGCATTCCACAAGTCAGTTCCAACATGGTCAATTACCACGTCTATACCAACCCCTTGGGTGATTTCTTTAATTTTTTCAGATAAATTATCCTCTCTGTAGTTAAGGGCATAATCCGCACCGATATCCAATGCTTTTGAGACTTTTGCGTCTGTACTTGTGGTTGCAATTACTTTGGAACCACAAATATTCTTTGCAACCTGTATAGCCGCAGTACCTACGCCGCTAGAAGCAGATGGAACAAGAGCTGTCTCCCATGGCTGTAATTGAGCTGTCCTAACCAATATGTTCCATGAAGGCATAAATACTGTAGGTAGAGAAGCAGCCTGTACGAAATCTAAAACATCGGGAATCGGGATTACTGAAGAAGCAGGAACGACTATAAATTCCGCGTATCCACCAAATTTGCTAGACCCAACCATTGAAGATTTTGGACAAAACTCAGTTTTCCCTGAAAGGCAATACCTGCATTGCATACATGTAATCCGAGGATTTACAAGTACCCTCATATTCTCACTTAGGTTTTTTACCTCACTACCTACCTCAACGATTTCACCTGACACATCGGCACCCAGTACATGAGGTCCATCAAAATCGATAGTAGTACCTCTAAGACCTGCTCTGGTATAAAGATCCAATCTATTAAGGGCACAGGCTCTAACTTTTATTCTAACCTCTGATGCCCCCATTGGCTGATCTTCCACTTCTCCATAGATCAAAACCTCTGGGCCCCCATGTTGCTCTAGATAAACAGCCTTCATAAAACACTCCCAATTTACACTTTACAATTTGTTAGTGCAGAATAATTAATACAATCGGCAATCCATTGCCGTCCAAGTAACAAATTTTAAAAATTTACGACCTTTTAACAGGACAAAATATGATCGTAGACAGCCACACACATATTCTGCCATTAGAAATTACCAAAAATCTATCCAAATACTCAAAAAACGATTCTACTTTAAATGAATTGTTTAACCCAAGAAGTAAAACTAGCACAGCCGAAGCATTAATAGATTGTATGGATGAACATGGTATCGAAATTTCAGTGGTGATGGGAATGGGATGGACGGATCATTCATTAAATCAATACGTCAACGACTATTTATTAGAATCCTCCTCAAAATACCCAGATAGACTTATTCCAGTGACCGGAATTATACCCTCCGGTGAACCTAAAGCTATCTATGAAGCTGAACGATGCGTGATAAGAGGATCTCGGGGTATTGGAGAAATCCACACAACCAACCTCGGAGTTGACTTAGGTAAACATTCTTTGATGGAACCATTCATGCAATTAGCTAATGCTAAAAATATACCTGTTGTAATTCATTGTTCAGAACCGGTTGGGCACAAATATTCAGGTAAGGGCACCACTTATCCAAAAACTGTCGGAGAATTTGTCTCGAATTTTCCTCAATCTGAAATTATTCTAGCCCACTGGGGTGGAGGTCTACCTTTTTATTTATTAATGCCTGAGGTTGATGCTACTTTTTCAAATGTTTATTTTGATACCGCCGCAACGAATCTGCTTTACGATCCTAGGATTTTCCAAGTAGTAGAAAAAATCTGTGGATCAAATAAAATATTATTTGGCAGCGACTACCCTTTGGTAAATCCAAATGTAATTCTCAAGCAGATCGACAGATCTGGCTTTGATCCACTTACAAAAAGACAAATAAAATCATTAACAGCACTGAAATTATTTGGCTAACACTGCACGGTATGCAAATTATTTTCCATGTAACTAATCAAAATTTACATTGAAGGCAAATCCTTGTGTAGAAACCCTGCATAGAAGGATTTCTACAATTATCACCATGTTGGATAGATTTAATTTCACCCATGTTTCAAGACTCCATAAACCAATAAATATATAGATGTCGAGTTCATTGTTACAAACTCACTAACCATGTATCCAAATAAATTGGACATTTAACGAAAAACTATAATGAAAGGAAACTCTAATTTCACGTTTATTTCTAAATCACAATTATTAAGATATTAAATCCAGTATTGCAAATTAATACTTGTTCTTTTTGTCACAAGCATGCTAGTCTTGAACCTGTAATTTTAAATAGAATGCTGGGAAGATAGGAGTGTGTATATGACTGAAAGCGCATATCCCGATTGCAGGGAATGCAGTGATGGAAGCCTGCTGCCATTATCTGATTTCGGAAGCCAAGGGGCACCAATTCACTACAAGGCCTGGGTTTGCAGTAACCCAAGCTGCGGATTCAATATCAAAATCCGTAACGGTGACGTTTATTTGAATGAACCTATAGCTAGTGGAGCGTCTCACTCTCCCAGAATCAGATAATCACCAGGCAGAATTAAAAAGGGAGACCAATTAAATTTGGTCTCCCTTTTTAATTTCAAGGCCAATATTAAGACAGTCAATTAACGTATAATTCGCTTGTAACAGTCAATTACATAAGATTAATGAATTTGCGTTACGTGTACATATGAAATTACCTGGACAAAAAACATTAGGCGTAATCTTGGCAACAATTGGTTCGGTCCTAATTTTGTTTGCAGCATCTATGTACATATTGGGGCTTTACTCAGGAAGCCAACTTGATGATTTGAACGCATCAATTCCACTCGCAAATACTGACGTGACTAAAATCATGGTCATTGATAAAAAAAACTCTAACAGCGACTTTGTTCATGCTAATGAACAATCCAGTAAATCTTTCATAACACCAGATAACAAACCAGTACACCTGCCAGAAAACACAACAGATTTATCTGCTGAGGAAAAAAAATATTATCAGGAGAAGACCTTACTTGTTTCAACGCCCCAACCAAAGGCTACAAACACAGAACTCCCTGTAGAATCCCATTCTATTACTCCTTTATTAAACGGGTATGCCTTAGATAACTTTGCGTCTTTGGCTCATCCTAAAGATTGGGCAGACCCAATGTGGGCTGTCAAAAATGAAAGTCCTCAAATTATTACTGCTATGGGGTCGTCAGAAAGAATTGAAGATTTAACTATCGCTGATCTGATGCAAATACCTGTCAACATGCAAATCCCAGCAATTGGAGTCGATTCCACCATAGAGAATCTACAAATAGTACAAAAAGATGGTGAATGGCAATATGAAACACCGAAAAATATTGTCGGAAGAATTCCATATAATAAGGATTATGACATAAGCGTAACAGGTTGGTATTTCGGGCATTTGGAAAGCCCTATTAAAAGCGAAGGAAACGTTTTTCATAATCTCCCAGACATAGCCGACATGCTAAGAGACGGTGACCCAGTTTACGTCCTACTCTCCACTGACAAAAACGAGTTTGTATATCAGGCCATCAAATCACAAGTATTACATGAATCGGACCTGGAACTGTATGACCCTGGTAATGATCACATAGTTTTGGTGACATGCTCAAATAGACCTTACTATGACCATCGTCAGTTGGTAACCGCCAAACTAGTAGACGTTAAACTGTCTGATCATCTTCTGAGACCCTAAGTGTTTCTCTCATAACAGACATGAATTGAGACGCCGGCGTTGAAAGTGTCTTTCCAGGTAATGTGAGTAAGCCAGCCTGATCCACTGGAAGAAAATTAGCGAGACTGATCATACCTAGTTCATTTAAATCTTCTTCCTCAATAGCTAATCTTGGACCTATAGAGACGCCCATTCCAAGAGATACAAATTTCTTTATCATATCCATGCTCTCTAGTTCCATGATCACCTCATAATTTAGACCTCTTTTTTGAAGTTGTTCTTCAAGAATATGACGTGTATAGGTGCCTCTCGCCATTAAAATGAGAGGATAATCAGCGATTGGATCTAACGAATCTATTGGTTTGGAAAGAAGATCGTGATCTCTCGGAGCTATCAAAACTCTTTCATACAGAAACAAAGGTTCAAAATCTAAATCATCGCCTCTTTCAGGGTATTGGATTATTCCGGCATCTATCTCACCTTTTCTGACCATAGATATAACTTCTGTTCTTGTTGCTGAAAGTATCTTGAGATATACATTGGGGTAGAGTTCATTAAAAACTCTAACAACCCTCAACAGGGTATGAGGAATAATATCGGGGGTCGAAGCGATCGTAACTGGTCCACGTTCTTCAGCCTCCGAGGTCCGAGAAGCGAGAGACTCGATCCCATCAATCAAAGGTTCTACTAATTCAAAAATAGCTTGACCCGACAGAGTAAGCCGTATTGGTCTAGTTATCCTATCAAAAAGCACCATAGACAACTCTTTCTCTAACTTTTTAACATGAGTCGTAACCGTAGGTTGACCCAGCCCCAGCTCTTCTGCCGCCTTCGACACGCTGCTATGACGAGCGGCAGCCACAAAACTTTTCAGTTCTCTAAGTTCCATTCAAAATTCCCTTCGCTTGAATATCATATGTAAAAATATATACTAGCAATTAATATTATATAAGTACATATTAACGAAGGATCACATAAAGGAAAATGCTCAAGTTTTTCAAAAAGAACAATCAAGAAAATATGACGGGTGCTCTGACTAAAACAAGAGGTTCGATGTTAGGACAAATCAAAAATTTGTTTGCCAACAATCTTCTGAATGATGAATTACTAGAAGATCTAGAAGACATTTTAGTTTCTTCAGACGTCGGCATAAATACCTCAGAACAAATCATTACTGAGTTGAAAACACGCTATACCGATAAATCAAATGACTCCAAAAATGATGTTTTTTTATTGCTGAAAGAAATATTGATTGAAATACTAACCATGCAACCACCCAGCTGGATAATGGATACTAGCGGAAGTCCTCTTGTTATATTGATGGTTGGTGTAAACGGAGCAGGAAAAACGACAACTATCGCTAAACTGACAAATTGGTACCTAGAAAATGGCAAAGAAGTTCTAGTGGGTGCTGGCGACACTTTTAGAGCTGCTGCTCCGGAGCAACTTAAGTCTTGGGCAGACAAACTTTCAGTGCAGATGATTTCCCATCAATCCGGATCGGACCCTGGAGCCGTAGCTTTCGACACTATATCTGCAGCAAAAAGCAGGAAAGTCGACGTCGCAATAATTGATACGGCCGGCAGACTACAAGATAAATCTAATTTAATGGAAGAATTGAAAAAGATTCACAGAATATCCATGAGAGAAGCTGGAGATAGCAGGGTGAAAGTACTATTAACCATAGATGCTACAACTGGACAAAATGGAATATCTCAAGCACGGTCCTTCCAAGAAACTGTACAGTGCGATGGGGTATTTCTTTCTAAACTTGATGGATCTGCGAAAGGAGGTATAGCCCTATCAATAGTAAAAGACGTTAGATTGCCGATTTTATTCGTTGGTACTGGTGAGGAAGCAAACGATATGGCACTGTTCGATGCAAATCAGTTTGTCGACTCATTAATAGAGAGTGAAATAAATAAAAATTAATAATGTTTTTACAAATAAAAACGTATCTGTGTAGGCTCACATGACTCAATATAACTTTGATTTGATACTTATTATGAATTCACATCTTGTGATTCACTATTTGCTCTAAGTACAAATTTTTGTATTATGCAGAAATGAAAACAGTTAACAGTGATTACCGTTCAATAATTGATCTCAGAAACCTTTTAGATAAAAAAGTGATTTCTGCTGTTGAACTTACTCAAGATACTCTAAGTAACATAGATAAAACCAATTCCATTATAAATTCCTTTGTTCTTATTACTGCAGATCTAGCGATCGAACAAGCAAAAGCTGCTGACAGGCGACTTTCGACTAAAGGACCCAAAAGCCCTCTTGATGGAATCCCGTTAGCCGTGAAGGATCTATACGACACCGCTGGGGTAACAACTGCGGGTGGAACTTTGGCATATCACAATAGAATCCCCGAAAGAAATTCTAAAGTTGTGGAACTGCTAACCCAAGCCGGTATGATTATGATAGGCAAAACCAACACACATGAATTGGCTTTTGGCATGACTACCAATAATCCACACTATGGGCCCACTCGTAATCCTTGGAATCTGGACCGCGTTCCCGGAGGCTCTTCAGGTGGATCAGGAGCAGCTCTATCCGCTGGCCAAATTCCAGCAGCACTTGGAACGGACACTGGTGGATCCGTCAGAAACCCTGCGGCGTTCTGCGGAATAACAGGACATAAACCAACCTACGGACTAGTAAGCACTGAAGGAATCATACCTTTGTCAAAAACCTTGGATCACGCCGGACCTATGGCAAGATCGGCATATGAATGCGCTCTTTTGTTGGAATCTATGCTAGACCCACATGTGAATAAATCCTTTACAAATAAAATAGAACATTCAGTCAAAGGTTTGACGTTAGCGATCATCCCAAGCCTATTAGAGAATTGTGAATCTTCTGTCATAGACTCCTTTGAGGAATCTTTAAAATTACTATCTACAATCGGTGTCAAAATAACTGAGTCTGAACCAAATGTGAGATATACGCCTAACTCTATTGTCCGTGTAGAAGGGGCAACATATATAGAAGATATTCTTAGAGAAAACAGTCAATTAATAGGGGAAGAGGTGCGAAATTCATTGTTGGCAGGTCTCGATGACTCTGCGCATGAATATGTAAGATCCTTAGAATGGCGCGCAAATTTAGAGTTGGAATTTGAAAGAACACTACATGCAGGGAATATAGACGGCTATATAGTCCCAACATGTAATCAAGTTGCTGAAATCATAGGTGACAAACACAACAATATTGACTACAAAAGTAGGAATACGAGAGTATTCAATCAATCCAGGCAGCCATCCATATCGATACCAAATGGCTTTGACAAAGATGGGCTACCAACCGGACTTATGATTTCTACTAAAAAACACACAGACGATCTGACGTTGAGAATTGCTCACAATTTTCAAAAAACTTCAGATTTTCACTTACAAAGACCCTTAATCCAGTAATTGACTTCCATATTAACTTTAGGGAACATAAGCGCAATGATGCTTGAATCACTTTCAATGGTTTCTCTCTGAAAAACTGAAAATATCAACGTGAGCATGTAGATTACAAAAGTGTTACGAATCACCAGATGTAGACATATAATGATTCCATGATGGCTCCCTTAATTTGGTTACTTGTAATTGAATTAATTGGTTTTATATTTCTACCAATTCTTTTCAAAATTTTTGCTGGATCTGAAGACAAGGGCTATTGTTTTTCGAAAGCCTTAGGATTAGCTACAATCGCTCTGGCTTCATGGATGACAAATTTATTTGTGCCTTTTGGCACATTGATCATTTGGATTTACTTGATCCTAGCACTGCTAATCGTAGGATCTGGATATATTGTTATTTATAACAAAAATGAATTCCTGTCCTATCTACAAAACCGATGGAAATACCTTTTTGCATGTGAGTGCGTATTTCTAGTTACTTTCCTTTTATTTTCATTTGTCAGATATCTTAACCCCGCAATAAACCATACTGAACAGCTCATGGATTTTGCGTTTCTTAATGCTATGCTGGTCTCAGACACAGGTGGTCCAATTGACCCTTGGATGAAAAATACGAATATTAGCTACTACTATTTCGGATATTGGATATTCGGAAATATAGGTAAACTTACTGCAGTTAGGCCTGAAATTGCATATAACCTAAGTATGGCCACTGTACCTAGCCTTGTTGCAATAAGTGTATTTGGCTTATCTACGACTCTGTTAAAAAAGATACCAAAGCTTTCAACACGGTTTTTATTTGGCATTATTTCAGTAATTTCTGCGATCTTACTTGCTAATTTGCAAGGCTTTATGGAACTGATCCGACAAAACATGATTGGATCTTCTTCGTTTTGGAACTTGGTTTGTATTGATGGAATGACTGATGAGGTTACTACAGTTGTCGATTCCTGGAGACCAGTCGACTTCTGGTGGTGGTTTAAAGCTTCCAGGATAACGAATTATTTTGGGAACCAATGCGAACTAAAAGGTCTAGATTACACGATCACAGAATTCCCTTTTTTTAGCTACCTCTTAGGAGACCTACATCCACACGTAATGTCTGCGCCTTTTATCGTCACATTCATAGCAATTTTGTTCACATTTACAAATAGCAAACGGTTGACTCAATTTAATGCAACAAACATTTTCACGTGTGTCATATCGGCAATATGTCTATTCACAGCTAGTTTCTCAAATCTATGGAATTTACCAATATTAATAGCTTCTTTGTTTTCAATATTCTTTTTGAAAATATTAGCTACAGATTCAAAACTCGATGTGAAAATGCTTTGGATACCAGCTGCTATGCTTATTCTCAGTATTCTATTGCTATCCCCATATTTATATGACTTCCAAACTTCTGCATCTGGAATATTTACTACCCAAGTAAAAACAGGGATCGGACATGGTTTAATAATGTGGGGCCCACTCTTTATAGTGATAATGCCAAGCTCACTGATGCATTTTTGGAAATCTCCGATTTCACGTCTTTGGAAAACAAACATATTAATAGCAATTGCGGTAGCAATATCGCCGTGGATATTCAGCCTATTTACGACCGAAATTGGGACAAATCTAGACACTGGGATCAGGGGCTTCACTCCACTGATCACAGCATTAGTTTTCTTATGCTCTCTAACTACCATTTCATTAACTATGAACCAGGGATTTAGTCCAAAAGCGCTATCATTATTTCTAATATCGTCTGGATTGTTATTAATACTAATACCAGAATTTATATACATCGGGGATGTATATGGTAATCGCATGAACACGGTTTTTAAGCTTTATTACCAGGCTTGGATCATACTTTCCATACCCGCCGGATACTCTATGTATTCGCTATATGCTTATATGAAAGATTCATCAGGATTGAAAAAGTTGACATTAAACCTAGTAATTGCGATCACAGTTATTGTTGTTTCTATGGGACTCTATTACGCTCCTGCCTCAATTTCTACAAGAGCATCTGAATCTCCGCACAAAACTTTGGACGGACTAAAATTTCTGAAAGTCGATAACCCGAAACTTTATAATGCCATCATGTACGCACGAAAAAATATATCTCCAAAAGACGGTATCCTCGAAATAGTCGGAGAATGGGGGAATTACGCTCAAATATCCAGTAGTACTGGTATACCAAACATAATTAATTGGCCGGGTCATCAGATTCAATGGAGAGGTCAAATACAAGAAATAGAGAAAAGGATTGAAGACGTCAAGGTTATATACGAATCCGAGGATCACGGATTAACAAAAAGATTACTTGCAAGCTACCAGGTCAAATACGTTTTCATCGGAAGTAATACGGATCAAGATTATTCGAACACAGACTTCGGAAAATTCGATGAAATTGGGGACCTGGTATTTGGAAATCAAGATGGCCCCAGAATTTACCGTATCAGAGAATAGATTGCTAAGTAATATAAGTTCCAAATATAGAACCCGTTTAAGGTTTTTTATTGAAATTGGTCTATACCTCACCATATTTTTAGGAGCTTTACTTCTCCGGCTCTACAATTTAGGGGATCGAGCTATGCACCATGACGAAAGTCTACATGCCTTTCACTCATGGCAACTTTCTGAAGGATTAGGGCTAATTCACAATCCGATGATGCATGGGCCACTTCAAATGGAGCTCACCGCGGGAATATTTTTCCTGTTTGGCGACAGCGATTTCACGGCAAGACTTATATACGTTTTAGCAGGATCACTCCTCACACTTATGCCTTTTCTTTTTAGGAGCTCGCTAGGTAGAACTGGAGGAGTAATCACCTCACTGTTGTTTGCAATATCCCCTGCCCTACTCTACTTTAGTAGATTCGCACGTAACGATATTCTAATGGCTGTATTTACTTTCGGAATAATTGTCGCTATGTGGAAATATTTAGAGACCTCTAAAGTCAAATATTTGTACTTCTTTACCGGTCTATTGGCATTAAGTTTTGGCACAAAGGAAAGTGCTTATTTAATATCAGGACTAATAGGACTTTACCTGATACTTTATTGCCTGTATGAAGTATGGAACCGCACAATTGAACCTATCGATCTATCAATAACTACATATCCCAATCTTTTTGTAAAATTTCTTAAAAACACTTTTACTTACTATCGAGGTGGAATTTCATTATCCAAAGTATCACCTCAAGTGTCGTTATTGATTGTGATTGCTTCCGTTACTCTACCTCAATGGTCAGCATTTCTAGGTATTACGGAAAACTTCCCTCCAATATCGTGGATGAACATCACACTATTGAGCGAAAAAGGCATGATAGGCATGCCAATCGGAGGAGGAAAAGTACTCGCCTTTACATTTGTATCAGCATTACTAGGATTTTCTTTTTACATCGGTTACAGATGGTGTTGGAGCATATGGTGGCGGTGTGCTCTGATTTTTTACACAATCTGGATTTTAATTTACACCACTCTTTTAACAAATATCGGAGGGGGAATAAGATCGGGCATATGGCAATCTCTGGGCTATTGGATTGTTCAACAAGGGGAAGCCAGGGGAGGGCAACCTCTTCATTATTATTTAATGCTCACCCCACTATACGAGTATCTGTCTCTTTGTGTAGCTTTGTTTGCAATACTTCACTATCTAAGTAATCCAAGCAGATTCAAATTATTTCTAATATATTGGTGTGTCACCACATTCATTCTATACACAGTAGCAAGCGAAAAAATGCCTTGGTTGCTGGTAAACATAACAGTTCCACTAATTGTATTGTCGGGACACTACATAGGGAATATTTTAACGACAACTAGAGTTCAAAATCTCACATCAATCAAAAACATGATTTCCATAATTTCAATGCCAGTGGCTTGCATATTATTATGGACAAGCATTAGATCATTTAAAGACACTAACAGTGATGTTTCAACAGTCATAGCAATAACAATTGCATTGTCATTGTTCGTAGGCCTCTACATATTCATCAAAAAGATTTTAGACAACCAGAACTCTGATCGAATAAATTTTGTAATCATTGGATTCGTTCTATTCCTAGCTATTCTCACAATCAGAACATCTATCCATGCCAGCTTTAAAAACGCCGACATACCAGTAGAGATGATTGTATACACTCAAACATCACCAGACCTTAAAACCGTGGCAGTAGCTATTGATCAAGTCAGCCTATCCACCGATATACAGATCGACCAGACCAATGGGTTTACATGGCCTTGGTCATGGTATCTAAGAAACCGTCCCAACGTTGGTTACCCCGTTTATAACTCTGGGCCCATAGAGCAAACAATAACCGCCGACGTGATATTGGTCCATTCTTCAAACAATGAGGTCAGTTCAAATAAAATAATATCCAGTGGATTTAAAAATGGCGTCATCATCCCTCACAGGTGGTGGTTTCCAGAATACACATACCGAGAAGTCAGCATAAAAAAAATTATTGGGAGTGTAGCGGACCTAAACTCTTGGCACAGACTATTGTCATATTGGTTACATAGAGACGGAGTATCAGAAAACATAGGGAGTGAAGATGCCTATTTATACACAAAAGAAAACTTCCCTGAAATTAATTTAATTTCAACTGAAATCAGATCTCCCAAATGAATTATATATCGCAACAAATATGTTAATTAAATTCATAGTCGCATCATCACTAGGGTTATTGCTTCTAGTCATATTTTTCTACACCTCGGACTTTGACCTTATGAAATCGGCCTTTAAAAGGGCAGAATATATTTATTTGATACCAGGCATCCTGATATATATGTTAAGCATTTGGTTTAGGGCATTGAGATGGAAATATTTATTAACAACAACGAAAACAGTAAATTCTTTCAGGCTCTACCCTGTTGTTGTGGTTGGATACATGGCAAACAATCTTCTGCCATTCAGACTAGGAGAGTTGGTCAGAGGTTATTATTTAAGTAAGCGGGAAAACGTAAGCACTGTCACAGGATTGAGTACCATTTTTATTGAAAGGATATTAGATGCTTTAGCCTTAATATTTTTAATAGGAATCACTTCGATTTTCATTCCCATAGGTGATACGGTTCACGGTCTATCATCTTTAGCGAAAATCCCTGAACCTTTTTTGGTTTTTATATTTGTGGCTCCTTTCGTTGCCTTATTCGGTGCATTGATATTTATTGCATTATTTCGAAAAAAAACCGAAAAATTCTTGCATAAATTTACCAAATTCGTCCCCCAAAGATTGCATCTGAAATTGATAGATTCCTCAGGAAAGCTTTTTGACGGGTTGGAATCTCTTAAAAGCATTTCGATGATAACAAAAGTACTGTTACTTTCTATACCGATTTGGATTTGTGAAACTTTCTTGTTTTTGTTTGTAGCTCTAAGCCTGGACCTTAACATGTATTTTGACGGAATAATCTCTACATTTTCAGCAACCATATTAGTGACAGGCATCACCAACATTGGTTCGTCCATACCATTAGCTCCAGGCGGTGTAGGATTATTTGAGTTGATTGCACGAGAAACTCTAGTATTAATGCCGCATGGCACAGTTGAAAGACCTGATGCGGCGGCTTTCGCCACAATAACTCATTCTTGCTTGCTGTTGTCTATGATAATACTGGGGCAGATCTTTTTATGGTTAGATGGGATAAGTCTTTTATCCTTATCGAAAATAAATAACCAGAGCTCGAAAACGGAATAACAAATGAAGATAGCTATACTAGGAGCGGGCGCGACTGGCCTTACGGCCGCCTATTATTTAACAAAAAGAAATCATGACGTGACTATATACGAACGGGATGATTTTGTAGGTGGCCACGCAGCTACTTTTAATATAGAAGGGTTCCCTTTGGAAAAGGGCTATCATCACTGGTTCACAAGCGATATTGACATTATCAAATTATGCAAAGAAATCGGTCTTGAAAAAACTATTGATTGGTTCCCTTCTAGCGTAGGTACTTTATCAGGCGGAAAAATTTACAACTTCTCATCCCCTCTAGACTTGCTTAAATACACACCACTATCTCCTTTCAACAGAATCAGGCTCGGTCTTTCCTCACTGAAGATACGGTTTATAAAAAACTGGGCAGAAGTTGAAAATATAACTGCTGTGGATTGGTTGCAGAAAAATGCAGGCGAAAAAGCCTTCAAAGCTTTTTGGGAACCTATGCTGAAAGGCAAATTTGGGGAAACCCATTATCAAGAAGTTGGAATGGCATGGGTATGGGGAAAAATGAATACCCGCTTTGCATCGAGAAAAGGAGTTTCAAAAGAAATGCTTGGATACCCTAGTGGTAGCTTTAAAGAAGTCTTTGAAACTCTGTTGAATAAAACAATCTCGCAGGGAGCAAACATTGTGATGTCCACTCCTGTAAATAAAATCAAAGTGACTTCTAACAAATTAGAAGGGATTGAAGTGGGAAAAAACAATCATTTTAAAAAATTTGACGCCGTGATTTCAACGACCCCATCTCACATCTTTAATATGATTACTGAGGGACTCAGTGACGACTACAGAAAAAAATTGTCTACCGTACCTTACATGTCTGCAGTCCTACTTATACTAGTTCTCGACAGACCATTATCCAATATATACTGGCTCAACGTAGCAGATCGGGATACACCGTTTGTAGGTGTTATAGAACACACGAATCTGGTCGGTACTGAAAACTACGGTGGAAAACACATAGTTTATCTTTCAAATTACCTTACTCGAGATAGCGAAATGTACCAAATGAGCGAACAAGAACTTCTAGAACATTATCTTCCTCATATCTCGAAAATAAATCCGAATTTCGAGAAGTCCTGGATGCTGCGTAAATATCATTTCAAAATAGACGGAGCACAACCTATTATTGGTAAAAACTATTCTTCAACTATCCCCTCACATTTGACTGGAGTAGACAATTTGTATTTGGCGAATACCACACAGATTTACCCAGAAGACAGAGGTACAAATTACAGCGTAAAAATGGGTCATGAAGTAGCAGATATTGTCATCAAAAATTTCGTTTAGAATTTAATTGTTCATGTATATGTGCTGTGCTATGATTGTGAAGATTTTTACGAAGGTGAGGATGGACATCTTTGGCACCAGAAACTGAAAGTCTAGTCGATCAAATTAACATAGCCATACAGAACCAGAAACGCCCTACCGTGACAGTGCTTTCTTCTCTGCTTGCTGTTCAAGACGAGATTGGATATATCCCCAATGAAGCAATAGAGCAAGTAGCTATAAAAATGGGAACTTCTAAAAACGCTGTATACGGGGTTGCCTCTTTTTACCCCAACTTTAGATTTACACCCCCTGGAGATCACACCGTAGAAGTATGTTGGGGTCCAACCTGCCATCTTGCTGGAGCAGCTAACATATTAGACAAAGTGCTCGATGAATTAAAACTAGAAACAGAAGGTGACACCTCTGACGGCAAAGTATCTTTCAGGTTTAACACTTGTTTAGGAGCCTGTTCACAAGCTCCAGTTGTAAATTTAAACCACGAACTCTTTGGCAAAGTTAACCCTGACCATGTCGTAGATTTAATCAAAAACATGTCCAAAGATGATATCTCCCATTAAATCCATAGCAAAATTAAAACGGCGGTCACAAAAAATTGACTTACGAAAGTATTAAAGAAAAAGCAGATGTTCACTGGAACGACCGCGTCTATGGAGACACCCCTCTGATTCGAGTAGGAAGTGCTATGTGTGGACACGCAGCGGGAGCGTTTCGGGTCAAAAAAACTATTTTAGAAACATTATCCAGCCTAAACGTCGAAGCAAATGTGGATGAAGTTGGATGTCTAGGCCTTTGCTATGCCGAACCAATAATTGAAATAAAAAAGAAAGGTCATCCGAGATTATTTTTCAAGAATGTGACCCCTGAAGAAATTCCTACTATTGTTCAATCTTACCTTATCGAGGATTCTATACCTGGGAGCAAAATACTCGGTTATATTGGTGAGGAAGATATCACTAGCTCTGGTGTAGTGCCTCTAAGTTCAATTCCAGGAATAAAGCTTCAAAATAGAGTGGCATTAAGGAATGCAGGGCACATAGCTCCCGCTGACATTCTCCAATATATAGCTAATGATGGGTACAGTGGTCTAAATAAAGCGATATCTATGATGTCACCATCCGAGGTCATTGACGAAGTCAAAAATTCTGGACTACGT
This sequence comes from uncultured Dehalococcoidia bacterium, assembly GCA_964500645.1. Taxonomy (GTDB): domain Bacteria; phylum Chloroflexota; class Dehalococcoidia; order Lucifugimonadales; family UBA826; genus CAYFIW01. Next base: position 72,154 of record CAZCOH010000003.1, on the reverse strand, counting down.
GGCAGAGGTGGAGCCGCATTCCCTACTGGCGTGAAATGGAGTTTTCTGGTCGGATCTCCAGGTCCAACCAAATACATTCTGTGTAACTGTGAAGAGGGAGATCCAGGAGCTTATAACGATAAGGGGATTTTAGAGAGTGATCCTCACACCCTTATAGAGGGACTAGCAATAGCTGGATATGCTACAGGAGCGACAAACGGAATAGTTTTCATACGTCATGGCCATAACGGCCCAATAGACAGAACTGAACAGGCTATTAAAGAGGCATATGAAATTGGTGTGCTAGGGAAAAATATATTTGATAGTGACTTCAACTTTGACGTGGAAGTTGCACTAACAGGTGAATCATATGTAGCAGGGGAAGAAACCGCATTGATGGAAGCTGTTGAAGGCAAGCGATCCATGCCACGATATCGCCCACCATTTCCTGCCGCCTTTGGCGTATGGGGTAAGCCTAGTAACATAAATAACGTAAAATCCCTGTCATACGCTCCTGAAATAATTTCAAAAGGAGCAGATTGGTTCTCCTCAATCGGCGTAAACAGAAGTACTGGAACAGCCATTGTTTGTCTTAGTGGTGACGTCAACAGGCCTGGGCTGTACGAAGTCTCAATGGGAATGACCCTGGGTCAAGTCGTAGACGATTTAGGAGGTGGGGTAGCAGAAGGTAGATCTCTTAAATTACTCCAAACTGGAGGACCTTTAGGTGGTGTACTCGGGCCAGACAGCAGAGACATCCATATAGATTTTGATGAAATGAGGGAAGCAGGCGCAATATTCGGTTCCGGTGGAATAATTGTGGGCAGTGATAAAGTCTGTGCAGTCGACCTAACCAGAGTTCTAGTAGCTTTCTGTCAATTTGAATCGTGCGGAAAGTGTTTTCCGTGTCGATTAGGGATGGAACATCTTTTAGAAATAGTAGAAAGAATAGCGAATTTTGAAAGTAAGCCTGGTGACATGGAGTTGATGAAAAGTATAGGTGGCACCATGGAAGCAGGATCCCTTTGCGGACATGGTCAACTAGGTTTCGGACCGATCAGATCTGCCATTACACATTTTGAAGAGGATTTCCGCTCTCATATCGAGGATGGTATATGTCCAACGGACGCTTGCAATTCTCCGAAAATCGTACCTAAAAACACAAGACCATATGCAACTGACTTCGCGGCTGGAGATTAAAAATGGCAGATAAAGTTAATCTGACGATAGATGGAGTGGAGGTTCAAGCTGATTCTGGAAGCGTGATCATACAAGCTGCTATGGACAATGGCCTATACATTCCGTACCTCTGTTATTACCCAGGAATGAAGCCTTATGGCGCATGCCGGATGTGTGTAGTTAAAGCAGAGGCACCCACACCAGATGGAAGTTACCGAGCCCTTCCTGGCAGCCCTGCCTCATGTACTACACCAGTTTCGGAAGGCATGAGGGTAGAGACAAATACTGACGAAATCGTAGACCTCAGAAAAGGCATAATGGAGCTTCTTATATCTGAACATCCGCATGGATGTCTTAATTGCCATCGAATCGATCTGTGTGGTCCAACTGATGTTTGCCTGCGCCATGTTACTGTAAATGACAGGTGTGTAACGTGTCCTAAAAATGAAAGATGTGAACTGAAAGACACGGTAAGATATATGGAGATGGATTTAACCACTCCTCTTACCTACAACAATCGTCATCTCCCACTCGATGTAAAAGACCCATATTGGGACATGGATATGAATCTGTGCATCGTATGCTCGAGATGTGTTAGGGCCTGTGACGAGGTTAGAGGTGATAAAGCCATAACCCTAAAGGAACGTTCAGGACGGAGCATAATAGGAACCTCGCAAGGAATTTCCCTTTTAGAATCAGGTTGTGAATTCTGTGGAGCATGTATAGATGTTTGTCCTACTGGAGCCATCGTGGAAAGGGACTACAAATGGGACAAAGCAGAAAAACAAATCTCTACCACGTGCCCACACTGCCCAGTTGGTTGCCAGTTAGATTTGGACGTAAATAAACGTAACAAGGTAATACGGTCTATAGCTTCTCGTGAAGCTGAAGCAAACCATGGAATGGCGTGCTTTAAAGGCAAATTCGGTTTGGATTTTGTAAATCATAAGAAAAAATTATCCAAACCTTTAATCCGAATAGACGGCACATTGACTGAATCCACCTGGCCAGAAGCTTTGGATTATGCGTCTGAGAAACTAGCGAATTACAAAAACGGAGACTATGCCATTGTGGCATCTGACCGCGGAACTAACGAGGATAATTTTATTGCTCAAAAGTTTGCACGTCAGATTATGAACTCACCCAACGTGGACGTCGCATCTAACACAAATCCTGATTTGGTTGAGCCTCTTGAATCCATGATAGGGATTCAGGGGTCAACATCACGTACCTGGGAATTACTAGACTCAAATTGCATATTGGTAGTCTCATCAAACATTACCGAAGATCAAAATGTTGCTTCTGTACCAATAAAACAGGCCGTTTCCAAGGGAGCAAAGCTGATCGTAATTGATCAAAGAGAAACTGAACTAACCAGATATTCAGATTTATGGCTAAGGCCAAAACTGAATTCAGAAAGTCACCTAATTGGGGGAATAATCCGAACCATCTTAGATGAATCATTAGAGGATCACGAATTCTCAACAGAAAATTGTCAGGGATTCTCAGAACTTAGAAACTCGATTTGGGATTTTGATCTGATAAAAATTTCAGAACTAACAGGCTTGCCTCAAGATTCTATAAGAGAAGCTGCTAGGCTATTCGCCAAAGCAGACTCCTCTTCGGTTTTATATAGCCTAGACACTATTGATAAAAGCCTCAAACCGAAAACGGTAGAAGCATTGGTGAATCTACTTCTGCTGACCGGTAATATAGGTAAGCCTTCAGCCGGACTATATCCTCTATTCTCAGGTGCTAATCAACAAGGTTCAAGAGACGTTGGATGCGTGCCAAATCTAGGTCCAGGTTATAAGTCGATTTCAAAAGATGGCGTCGGAATTGTTAACCTGTCTGACTCTATTTCTAAAGGAAAGATTAAAGCAGTCCAGATAATAGGAGATAACATATCCTATTCTGACCAGATATCAGGTGGTCTAGAAGAAGCTTTGGGCCAGTCTGAACTACTAATTGTACACTCCACCTTCGAAAACCATTTAACGGATAAAGCCGACATTGTCTTCCCTTCTGTCACGTTCGCAGAGAAGTCAGGAACCTACACAAGCATGGAAAGAAGAGTGCACAAAGTCAGAAAGGCGATTGGGACAACAGGGGATGCAGACGAGGACTGGAGAATAATATCTCAACTTGCTAAGAGAATGGGAAGCTCGTCCTTTGACTTTAGCAGTGAGCTAGAAATCTTCGAGGAATTGCAAGCTAACGTTGAACACTACAATAGCTTAGATATCAATCAAATAGAAAAGTTTGGTCAAATTTGGGAATACTCGGAGCCAGATAAATATAGCTTCCAACCTCTAACGCTAGAATCAATTGATGCAACTCATCACGATCCTCAATTCCCAATGTCATTTGTACCTGGTCGCGTATTGCACGAACCAGACAGGGAAGCAGACATATCAATTATAGATAATATGCATTCGATAACCCGGACAGAAATAATCGAACTAAATGAACAGGACGCACAAAGTGCGGGGATTTCAGAAGGCGACAAAATAAAATTAATCGGTGAGGACTTCGAAAAAGAAGGCACTGCTCACCTCAACGGATTGCATAGCGGCCTAGTAGCTTCAACAAGCCTGTTTGGAAGTCTGATGGAGCAATTGACAGCAAGTAAGGATGAAGATCCTATGCTCAAGGTACAGCCTCTGCAAGTGAAGCATGTACGAATAGAAAAAGAATAGAACCGTACACGACATTAAAAAATATGGAGAATGAATGGCCACTAAAAAGTTAATTAAAAAGCCTCCCTTAGCGGAAGTTCAGATAGTTGAGAGACAAGATAAAACAGAAGATCTCACACTTGTATGGCTGGAGAAACCCGATGGATACAGTTTCAAACCCGGACAATACTGCACAATAGGCCATAAAGGTATTGAAAGGGCGTATTCAATAGCATCAGCACCACATGAAAAATACATCGAATTATTCATCGAACTAGTACCTGTTAAAGAAGGTGGTGTACTCACTCCTATTTTATGGGACCTGCATGAAGGGGACAAAGTAACTATACGACCCAGAGCGAAAGGTATATTCACTTTTAAAGAAGAAAAGCAGAATCAGTTCCTGGTGTCGACTGTAACTGGAGTTGTACCCTACGTCAGTTTTGTTAGGGACTATATTGAGGCTAATAAGGAAGGCCATCACTTTTACGTCCTTGAAGGAGCAAGCTACCAAGATGAGTTTGTTTATGATGACGAATTTATAGCCATAGCTAAAGAGCGCCCTGATTTATTAACCTTTGTGCCGACAGTAAGTAGACCAACAGAAAATAAAAATGACTCATGGAATGGCGAAAAAGGCAGAGTCAACAAAATCGTGCAATCAAAAATACGCGAGTTCGGACTAGAGACTATCAACACAATGATCTACGCCTGCGGTCATCCTGGAATGATTGAGGATGTCAAACAACAAGTAGTTCCGCTAGGCTTTGAGTTCTTAGAGGAACGATTCTGGAAAGACGATTAGCAGGACCTACTTTTTCAACAACTGAAGTCAGTACCTAAGAGATAAAGAACCATTTACAATCACCTAATATTTCTAGTGGGTGTTTTCATTGATAAACTCATTAAAATATTGCGTGAGTTACGACAAGATTTCTTAATGTCATGTTTTAACTTTCAAAATGGTATAAATTTGGTTAATGGAGAATTTATAATCTGGCATAGTACCACCCATGACAACACCAGCAAGAAAACAATACCTTGACATTAAAGCCCAGCACAAAAATGATCTTCTTCTTTTTCGAATGGGCGATTTTTATGAAACATTTGATGAAGATGCAAAGATATTAGCAAAAGAACTTGAAATCGCATTAACTACCCGTGAAATGGGTAAAGGAACCAAAATACCTCTCGCTGGAATACCTTTTCACTCCTTACAAACATATTTACCCAAACTTGTCGAAAATGGGCATAGAGTTGCGATATGCGAACAAACTAGTGACGCATCAACCTCAAAAGGAATCGTGGACCGGGAAGTCATACGAATAATTACTCCCGGAACGATTGTTGAAGAAAGTCTACTACAGGGCGAAACAAATAATTTCTTGGTAGCTTTGTTGATTAGAGATGGACAAGCTGGGCTAGCACATGCGGATATAAGTACCGGTACATTTAAAATAACTCAATTAGATGAATCCAAAGTAGACCTGGAATTATCCCGACTATCTCCAAAAGAATTAATCGTACCAGCCAAGCTTATGGATTCTACAATATTAAACAATGCTAATTGCACAGTAACACAAGTTAATGACGACAATTTTAGTTCGACATGGTCCACATCAATTCTTAAGGATCATTTTTCGATTAATACCCTAGAATCGTTTGGGGTAGAACGAATGCCCTTAGCAGTGGATGCGGCCGCCGCAATAGTTAATTATGTGAGGGATCACGAGCAACAATCGCTTCGGTCTTTGACTTCCTTGTCAACTTATTCCACCGAAGACTTCATGGTACTCGACGAACAGACCAGGCGAAATTTGGAACTCTTTGTGGGCGGGAGATGGAACTCAAAGCAAGCATCCTTATTTGCGGTTTTAAACCGAACGAATACTCCCATGGGTGGACGAATGTTACGAAGTTGGATTGGACAACCGGCATTGAATATATCTTTATTAAATAACAGATACGAAACCATTGAATGGTTTAAAGATAACAGACCAAAAAAGGAGAAAATTACAGATTCTCTTAAAAAAATATCGGATCTTGAAAGACTCTGTACAAAAATACTCCATAAAAGCGCATCACCTAGAGATTTGTCAGGAATCTCACATAGTATAAATACTTTCCCTGTCCTTAAAGAGATAATTCTGTCGAAAGATGAATCACCGAATCTTCAATCTATGTTGAAAGGACTTTCATATCATGACGAATTAGCTAATCTATTATCCAATGCCCTCAGCGATGAAACTCCAACGACAGTAGGTGATGGGAAAACGATAAAATATGGATTTTCCAGTGAACTTGATGAAGCTCGTAAAGAGGCAGAATCGGCCCGACATTACATGACGACAATGGAATCAAGAGAACGTCAAACAACAGGTATAAAATCATTAAAAGTAGGCTACAACAAAGTCTTTGGCTACTACATTGAAGTAAGTAATTCAAACCTTGATTCAGTTCCACAAGAGTACATACGTAAACAAACTTTAGTTTCAGCAGAACGATATATCACTCCTGAAATGAAGGAATGTGAAGCAAGAATACTTGCAGGCAGCGAAAAAATCGGAGAGATCGAAACTCGTATATTTAGGCAAGTTTGCGACCAAGTTTCACACTCAGTTACCGCTCTCCTGAAATCTTCAGAAATAATAGCCAATCTTGATGTATTATCATCGCTAGCCACTGTAGCTGAAGAAAATGGATATGTAAGACCTTTGCTTGACAACTCAGGAGTCCTCGAAATCGAAGGTGGACGTCACCCAATAATAGAAGGAATTGTCGAAACTGGATCATTCATATCAAACGACACAAATCTTGACGTAGACGAAACTCAAGTTGTACTCCTAACAGGACCGAACATGTCAGGAAAATCCACCTATTTAAGGCAAGTGGGGCTTATCACATTGATGGCCCAGATAGGAAGCTATGTCCCTGCCCGATCAGCCAGAATAGGAATTGTAGATAGGATTTTCACTAGGGTCGGACTTCAAGACGATCTAACTGTAGGGCAATCTACATTCATGCTTGAAATGGTAGAAACCGCATCTATTCTAAATCAAGCGTCAAAAAAATCCTTGATCATACTAGATGAAATAGGTAGGGGCACTAGCACATATGATGGTCTAGCTATAGCACAATCAGTTGCTGAACATATCCATAACCATCCTGGACTAGGCTGCAAAACACTGTTTGCCACCCATTATCACGAACTCACAAACCTTGCCAACACACTCCCCCGAGTAAAAAACTTGCACGTATCTGTTTCGGAAAGCAACGGTGAAGTGATATTTTTAAGAAGCATTTTGCCAGGAGGAGCAGACAAAAGCTATGGTATACATGTCGCACGACTCGCCGGCTTACCAACTAACGTAATCACAAGAGCATGGTCTGTCCTTTCAGATTTAGAAAATCAGAGTCTTTTAAACATAAGTCACGAAAAAAAGAATTCTGTTAAAGGAATTCAACTTCCATTATTAGCAAAAAACCCGGAGTTTATTGAAGATCTGAAACATTTAGACATCATGTCGATGACTCCGTTAGAAGCTATCACACTACTATATGAATTTCAGAAAAAAGCTCAAAATGATGCAAATTAATATCCCAAAGCTTTCTCCGCAGCTCTAAACATGACTTGAATAGGAGCAGGCCGGTTAGTCCATAATTCGAAAGATGCTGCTCCTTGATAAATTAGCATCGGCAACCCTCCAAGAACTGACGCCCCAGCGAGGTTTGCTTGTCTCATCAGAGGTGTTACTGAAGGGTTGTAAACCATATCGCATACCAAAGAATATGATGGTATTTGATCTGCTTTTAATGGCGAAATTTCCTCCGCAGGTCCATTCTTCATGCCCACAGAACTGCAATTCAATATCAAATCTATATTAGTTTTAAAAAGATCAAGAGAAGAATCAGAATCTTGGACGGCGGTAATTTCACCAAGTTTACAAAATTCATTTGCCAAGGAACGTGACCTACTAAAAGTCCTGTTTTTTATTATTATTGACCGTACTCCTTCATTCAACAAAGAAAAAACAGCCGCCCTTGCAGCTCCACCAGCCCCAACTATCAAGACATTTTTACCTTTTGGATCAAATCTGCCATGTTCTTTCAGAGATCTAACTAAACCCAGGGTGTCAGTGTTAAATCCGATCAAAATACCTTCTTTACTTAATATAGTGTTTACTGATCCTATCTCCTTAGCCTGCGGCTCTATTTCATCTAATAAATCCATGACCGCAACCTTGTGAGGGATCGTTACGTTCGCCCCAATGTATGGTCGCCCCCTTAACCTTTCAAGCTGAGTCTTCAAATTCTTGGGAGACACCTCCCAAGCTTCATATGTAGCATCCATGTTTAAATAATCAAAGATTGCATTGTGAAAAACCGGAGATAAAGTATGAGAGAGGGGATATCCAAATATTCCAAATTTCTTAGTCATTTACACTCTACAATAGTTACAGTTTTAAATTTCTAATCTATACATTCTAGTCGCATCAATCAAGGAAACTTGTAGTATCCTGAAATATGATTATATCGCTCGTGATAATTGACCCTAATATAATTACGCTGATACGATCTGGGTCTGTGGTTATGTCCCAAAAAAACCTGTAACGACTTCAAGTGTTTAACCAAGGCCATTCCTAATGACACCTTATACAAATTTGCAAGAAATCGCATCAGGGATTTCCAATTGCACTTCTTGTAAACTGAGTGCGACAAGATCAAAGACAGTACCAGGCTCCGGAGACAGTCAAGCACAAATAATGTTTGTGGGAGAAGCTCCAGGTTCTAACGAAGATAAAAGTGGTCACCCGTTCGTAGGGCGGGCAGGTAATTTATTAGACCAATTGCTTAATTCAATTGGCCTAGATAGGGATAAAGTCTTTATTACCAACATGGTAAAGTGCCGGCCTCCTAACAATAGAGATCCTCAAAATGATGAAATTGAATCATGTTCAAGTTATCTTGACTCACAAATTGAGGCATTATCTCCTAAAGTAATTGTGACCCTCGGAAGATTTTCATTCGGTAAATTCTTTCCCGGTGAGACTATTACCCAATCCAGAGGTATAGTAAGAAAATGGAACAATATAAACATTCTGCCTATGTACCATCCTGCCGCTGCTTTATACAATCCTTCGTTAAGACCTAGATTGGAAAAAGACTTTGAAAAACTACTTGAACTAATAAACCCTCCAAAAAATGTAGCCCAATATCCAACTGATGAATCAGGAATTATGAAAGAAAGACAATTAGGATTGTTCGATTGACAGAACCACACGGAAACTATTCAACCAATTCGATTAAGGTAATCCCACTCGGTGGACTCGGTGAATTTGGTCAAAATATGATGGCCATAGAAATGTCGGGGGAAATAGTTGTGATCGACGCCGGACTAATTTTCCCAGACAAGGATGTTCCCAATGCAGATTTCGGTGTACCGGATATCACATACCTTGAAAAAAACGCAGATAAAGTTAAAGGCATCCTGATAACTCACGGACATGAAGATCATATTGGTGCTCTTCCTTATGTTATATCGCGAGTTAATGTCCCAATTTACTCATCAAATTTAACCAATTCTTTGATCTCTTCTAAATTAAAGGCTCACGGTTTATTAAAAGAATCGAAACTCAATATAATTGATCCTGAAATTCCATTTTTTTTGGGAAAATTTGGAGTAACATTTTTTAGAGTGTGCCACTCAATACCCGACTCAATGGGGATAGCTATAAACACAGAGTTGGGAACCTTGATTCATACAGGTGATTTCAAAGTAGATCACACTCCCCAAGATGGATTCCCAACCGATTTTTCATATCTATCTAATATGGCTGATAAAGGCATACTTTTACTCATGTCAGACTCAACTTATGCAGAAATGGAAGGCCATTCTGAATCGGAAATTGTCGTCGGTGTCGCTTTACAAGAAATAATTCACAATTCTAAAGGAAGGGTTTTAATAGCGACCTTTGCATCTCTAATTTCTAGAGTTCAGCAAATTATCGATGCGGCATTTTCGCAAGGAAAAAAAGTCTCCGTGGTTGGAAGAAGTATGAACAACAATGTGAAAATGTCTCTAAGAATGGGTTATATTAATGACCCCGGAAATGTGTTGATTCCTATACGCCAATCAGCAAAGTTGCCAGACAATAAAGTAGTTATTATTGCAACTGGCAGTCAGGGAGAGCCATCATCCGTCATGTCTAGGATTTCAAAAGGGAATCATCAACAGCTCAGTGTGAAACCTAACGACACAATCGTCTTGAGCTCATCTCCTATTCCTGGAAACGAAACCTCCGTATCTAAAATTATAGATAATTTGTTTAGAAAGGGAGCCAACGTCATCTACAATCGCATTTCCAAAGTCCACGTTCACGGCCACGCTAGTAAAGAAGAACTGAAACTGATGCTGGAAGTAACTAAGCCAAAGTATTTTATACCAATCCATGGTGAATACCGACACCTTTTGGCCCACGCTAAAATATCCAATGATCTCAGCCGTCCAAGTAAAAATACTTTTGTGCTAGAAGATGGAGATGTATTGGAGATCGGTCACGATTCGGCCGAAGTCGTCGACACTGTAGAGTCGGGAACAATTTACATGGAAAGTAGAAATTCTATGAATTCTCAGGGTACTCTAATGAAAGAGCGAATGGATTTAATGTCTAGTGGAGTTGTCACTATTACAGCTACTATAAATGGGAGTGCCAATACTTTGGAAGGTACAATCCTTTATGACTCAAGGGGATTCCAAGAGAACAATGAAAATGAATCAATACTAAAATCGTCTATAAAAATGGTCCAGACTGCCCTAGAAGAAAAATGGCTAGGCGTACTAGATTTTAGTGAGATAGAAAAAAACGTTTCTGATTTGGTATCAGAAAATATTTACAAGGAGACAGAGAAGAGGCCTGTGATTATCACTCTGCTGAAGCTGATATAAGTAGAAATATGTAAGCAGACAAAAATCCTAGATCACACCTCCAATATCATTTTGACATGGTCAAGAAGAGATCTAGCACACAATCAGCCTCATCCATCAACGTGCCTGCATTTGTAATAACATGGAAATTATTGGTTACTTCAATAACCGGTATCATGTTAGCGGGCGGCATAATATGGGGATACTTTAACCAAGACACAGTTCTAAATTTTGTTACAACCAAAACGGAATTGGTACTTATTTGGTTCGGGTTGGGAATAGTCCTGTCAACCGTCTCAGTAGGAATTCTAGTTACACTTTTTTACTCATCCCTAATGCGAATTTACATACGCCATAATAAGAAAAACCTAATTTCGTTTATTGGATTATTCATAGGTGTCTGGGGATTATTTTCTTTCTACACCCCTAGTGAGGGATTCCCTGGCTGGACATCAGCGTCATATGGAAATCCCATAGGGGGCAAAATAAGCAGTGCAATTACAGGGCAAGGTATCGTCCAAGGCATTATTAGAGTCAGCTCCATTTTATTTGCATCTCTTATTATTTATAGACCAAAAACAGTCATAGAAATAATAGAGATTCTCAAATTTGGAATTGTATCGTTATACCTTGGATTATTTGCAACATCAAGGGCACTATCAAGGTTTTATGTAAAATCAGAGTCTCCGAAAATCCTCCCCTCCCCAATTCAAAGTGACGAACCAAACATCCCCCCTGAAATCTTAACTCCCCATATTAGAGAAAGTGAAATAATCGGCAGTCTTGAGGGAATGGATGTTGAACTAGAAGTACTCGAAGGAGAGACATCACCTTCAGATAAGGATGATTCTTGGTCTGAGAGTGCTGAAAGACTTGGTTATTTCATACCAGAGACTAAATCAAGTGGAATACCCATACCAAAACCTAATTATTCAAAAACAGCGGGAGAAATTGAAGGGGTTTTCAACCCTAAGGAAAAGAACTTATTAGAAAGAGACGGAACCAAGTTTAATAAATTTTGGTCTAACACAGATGTTATTTACAGTGAGTCAGAAACCATAAATACAACTCCCTACAACATACCAAATGAACAAGATATCCCTGAAAAGTATTCAGAAGTATCAAAAACAGATTCTGCCCCATTGTCCAAGAGATGGATTCTTCCCAGTTTAGAGCTATTAACTGACTCAGACGAAGGAGGCATAAGTCGCGACGATATCAAAAAAACTTCAGACATAATCAAGACAACATTTGCTGAATACAGAATAGAAGTGGAGGTAGAAAAAGTTCGTCCAGGTCCTACAGTAACTATGTATGGTATAGAACCCGGATGGGTTAGAAAGTATAAAAGAGTAAGGGTAAAAGATGAAAAAGGAAATCCTAAACTCGATAAGAATGGTAAGCAAATTATTGCCCAGGAAGAAGACAAAACTAGAATAAGCGTAGACAACATACTACGGCGAGAAAAAGATCTTTCTCTAGCCCTAAAAACGCCAAGTCTGAGAATTGAAACCCCTGTGATGGGAGAGTCCTTACTAGGTATAGAAGTGCCAAATCCTAATCCAAGCATAGTTTCCCTTAAAAGAGTAATGGGGAGTAAAACATACGGAACTATAAAAGCAAAGTCACCACTACCTGTTGCCTTGGGCAGAGGATCAGATGGTGATGAAGTGGTATTCGACCTAGCAAGGATGCCTCATTTATTAATTGCTGGGGCAACAGGTAGTGGCAAAAGCGTCTGTATGAATGCAATCATATCTTGCCTGATAATGGAACGAACACCGTCAGAATTACAGATGTTGCTCGTAGATCCGAAACGAGTCGAACTAACACCCTATAACGGAATACCTCATCTCATTACACCTGTCGTTGTGGAAACAGACAGGGTAGTAAACCTACTCAAAGGATTAATAAAAGAGATGATGGACCGATACAGAACCATGGAAGAGATAGGCGTAAGAAACATTGAAACTTACAACAAAAAAACACCTACTTCAAAAATGCCTTATCTAGTGGTTGCAATTGACGAATTGGCAGATTTGATGATGACTGCAGCATTCGACGTAGAACAATCAATATGCCGATTGGCACAACTTGGCAGAGCTACTGGAATACATCTCATAATCGCTACACAAAGACCTTCAGTTGACGTGATAACGGGACTTATAAAAGCAAATTTCCCTAGCAGAATCAGTTTTGGAGTCACCTCTCAAGTGGACTCACGAACTATTTTAGACACTACTGGTGCTGAGCGTCTGCTTGGAAGAGGTGACATGCTATACCAACCTATAGATGGTACTAGGCCTGTAAGGGTACAAAGCGTATACATATCTGACGATGAAATCGGGAAAATTGTAAATCATTGGAAAGATACTCCGTGGTCTACAAAACCTCAGGTCGACCTTCACACAGTCAGTGATTCTGAATCTGAAGAAAGCGATTCCTCACAGTATGGATCTGCCAATTCAGTCGGGAGAGATAATCTGACAGATAGAGCGATTGAACTAGCTCAAAGACATAGTAAGTTATCAACCTCACTGCTTCAAAGACGATTGAGGATAGGGTACCCTAGGGCTGCTAGGCTCATGGATGAACTGGAAGACATGGGCATTGTAGGGCCAAGCGACGGCTCTAAGTCAAGAGATGTGATGATTAATACAGGTTAGGATTTGTTGATACTAGCCTTATATTTCATGTAGATTGATTATTATTCGCAACTCCCGTAATAGGTAACCAACAGGTAATTACGGCGACTCATGTGATTAGTAATTATTCTTAATAACCCCACCATGCTTTGAACGACTGGACTCGAATTTGGCTATGTCATCTTCGTCTTCAAGTGTTAAGCCTATGTCATCCAAGCCGTTCAAAAGGCAGTGCCTTCTAAATGGTTCAATGTCAAAGTCTGCAACGACTTCTTCATTTATATCCCAGACCCTTTGAGATTCTAAATCAATAGTAACTTTATACCCAGGATCTTTCTCAGAATTATCAATGATTTGATTAACAACTTCCTCCGGCAATACCACAGGGAGTATCCCATTTTGAAAACAATTTCCAAAAAATATATCTGCGAAGCTTGGAGCTATTATGCATCTTATCCCGAAGTCCTGAAGTGCCCATGGTGCATGCTCTCGTGAAGAACCACATCCAAAGTTTCTTCCACTCACCAAAACAGATGCATCTTTGTATGTTTGTTTATTTAAAACAAAGTCGGGATTTTCAGACCCGTCCTCAGAAAAACGCCAATCATTGAATAAAAATTGTCCAAATCCGGTTCTTTCCACTCTCTTCAAAAACTGCTTGGGTATGATTTGGTCAGTGTCAACATTGACACGATTAAGGGGTGCAACCCCTCCATTAAGCGTTCTAAACGGCTCCATAACTTAATATCCTCAATTAATCCCAGTATCTTATATCTACGAAATGTCCTTTGAGCGCGGCCGCTGCTGCCATTTCTGGACTTACAAGATGAGTTCTTCCACCCTTTCCCTGTCTGCCTTCAAAATTCCTGTTAGATGTAGACGCACAACGTTCACCCGGCTGCAAAATATCAGGATTCATACCCAGACACATTGAACAGCCCGCCTCCCTCCAATCAAACCCAGCTTCAATAAAGACCTTATCCAATCCCTCCTCCTCGGCCTGCCTCTTAATAGCGTTAGATCCTGGAACAACCATCGCATATACGTTTTTGTCTACTTGGTTCCCTTCAGCAATCTTCGCAGCCGACCTCAAATCCTCTATACGTGAATTCGTACAAGAACCTATAAAAACTCTGTCGATATATATGTCTTCGATTTTCATGCCAGGATTCAAGTCCATATATTCTAAGGCTCTTTGAACTGATTCTTTATCACCTTCGTCCTGAAAATCATTTGGATCAGGTACTGTAGCAGTTACAGGAACGACCATACCTGGATTTGTTCCCCAACTGACAAATGGCTCCAATTCTGAAGCCTCTATTTCAATAACCTTGTCATAGGTTGCTCCCGCGTCAGTTGAGAGTTTCTCCCATTCCTCCACAGCATCATCAAAATCACTTCCCTGCGGAACGAATTCTCGCCCCCTCATGTATTCAAATGTGGTCTTATCTGGAGCCACCATACCAGCCCTGGCACCTGCCTCAATACTCATATTACAAACAGTCATACGGCCTTCCATAGAGAGAGCCTGAATAGCACTTCCCGTGTACTCAATCACATGTCCTGTTGCCCCAGCTGTGCCTATTTTTCCTATGATCGCAAGGATAATATCTTTAGCGGTGACTCCACTAGAAAGTTCTCCGTTTACCCTAACTTCCATAGTTTTAGGTTTGAACTGTCTCAAAGTTTGCGTCGCTAGTACATGCTCCACTTCAGATGTACCTATACCCATTGCAAATGCACCGAAAGCGCCATGAGTAGAAGTGTGGCTGTCTCCACATACGATGGTTTTTCCAGGTTGAGTATGTCCTTGTTCAGGTCCGATAACATGAACTATCCCTTGCATCGGACTAAATCTGTCATGCAAAGTTATACCGAAGTCTTCACAATTTTTTGACAAAGCGTCCAACTGTTGCTGGGCAATGGGATCAGTAATAGGAAGACTTAAATCCCACGTAGGAGTGTTATGATCGGCAACAGCTACAGTAAGATCCTTTCTTCTGACTTCCCTTCCCGCCATTCGTAAACCGTCAAAGGCCTGTGGAGAGGTAACTTCATGTACTAAATGTAGGTCCACATAAAGCACGCTTGGCTTCCCTGTCTCTTCTTTAACAACATGTGCATCCCAAATTTTTTCAAACATGGTCTTAGGAGACATTAAAAACTCCATTTAAATTATTCACCTAGTCATCTTTACTAGGGCTTCAATTTATAAAACTAGTTATATTCATTACTCGGTTACAGAAAGAGCTCTATTGAGGGCGTTCATATACGCTTTAGCACTTGCTACTATTATATCCGTGTCGCTACCTCTCCCGACATACACATCTGAATTACTCTCGATACGAATAGTTACATCCCCAAGTGAATCGATACCTTCCGTAACAGCGTCAACTCTAAATTCTGTCAGTCTGTTTTCAACTCCTATCACCCTATTAATTGCTTGATATACTGCATCGACCGGGCCAGTTCCAGTGGCCGCGTCAACAATCTCTTCCCCAGTGGGAGAATTAATTTTCACTGTCGCGGTTGGAACTTCGTGATCGCCAGTAGAAACCTGTACATGCAGTAGTTCATAAATAGTGGGAACATCTGCTGTCCTCCGAGTGGTTGACATCAGTGATTCCAAATCCTGATCGGTAACCTCTCGCTTTCTATCAGCCAACGACTTAAAGGCTTCAAACACCTCGTTAAGCTCTTCCTGTTCAAGATGGTATCCAAGCTCTTCTAATCGAGCTCTCAAACCTGCCCTACCACTTAGTTTGCCTAAAACGAGTGAATTACTCGGCCAGCCTACAGTTTTAGGATCAATTATCTCGTAGGTGCTCCTATCTTTGATAACTCCATCCTGATGAATACCAGAGGCATGTCTAAACGCGTTAGCTCCAACAATGGCTTTGTTGGGTTGTACTGGAAATCCCGTTATATCGCTAACAAGGCGGCTAGTTCTATATATCTGGGTAGTATCTATGCTGGTAGAGACATCGAATAAATCATCCCTAGTCTCTAAAGCCATAATGATTTCTTCTAAGGAAGCATTCCCTGCACGCTCTCCTAGACCGTTAATACACCCCTCTACCTGCCTGACTCCGGCCTTAACCGCAGCAAGACTGTTCGCCACTGATAGACCTAGATCATTATGGCAATGTACGCTAATTACAGCTTTATCAATATTGGGCACATTTTCCTTTATGTCCTCGATACGCTGGGCAAATTCGGAAGGTATAGTGTAGCCCACTGTATCGGCAATGTTCACTGTGTTAGCTCCAGCCTCTATCACCGATTCAAGCATCTTAAACAGATACTCTGGATCGGTCCGAGTTGCATCCATAGGTGAAAATTCCACATCGTCGCAATATGTTTTGGCCCTTGCAACCGATGCTACAGCGGTCTCCAATACATCTTCAGGATTCTTTCGAAGTAGATTCATTATGTGATTATCAGAACTGGAAATAAACACATGAATCCTTGGTTTAGCTGCTCCTTTGACTCCCTCCCATGCCGCATCTACGTCGGGTATATAGCAACGAGCCAAGGAAGTTATGATCGGGCTCCTAACCTGGGCAGCAATCGTTTGGACTGCTTCTAAATCTCCAGGCGAACTAGCAGCAAATCCTGCTTCAATAACATCGACTCCTAGTCTTTCCAACTGCTGTGCAATCTCTAATTTTTCCTGAGTAGTCAATCCAATCCCAGCCGATTGTTCGCCATCTCTTAATGTTGTATCAAAAATTATTACCTTTTCCTGTGACATTGGAACCTCCAAACAGTTTCTCGGTTAAAAATATCCGTCGTCTATCCCAAATCTTCACAGGACAACGCAGTCCGCTGGGTTCAGCCCTGCCAAGACCAAACCACTTAAGCGAACTGCGTGTTCATTCCTCATACAAATTTCATTTTTAAACTTCATACCAGACATACTAACCACCTATGATTAAAGTTCTAAAAACCCAGGTTAATCAGAATCCGTTAGAAAAGACATCATGGACCTTAATTCTTTACCAACTTTCTCAATGGGGTGACCTGCATTTTCCTCTCTCAACCTATTAAAAGTCGGCCTACCTTCATCGTTTTCTGTAATCCATTCTCTTGCGAAGGTGCCATCTTGTATCTGGTCTAGCACTTCCCTCATTTTTTCTTTAACACTATCGTCAATCACGACAGGTCCTCTAGTGTAATCTCCGTACTCAGCAGTATCGCTTACGGAATACCTCATATATTCCATCCCACCTTGGTAGAACAAATCAACGATAAGTTTGAGCTCATGCATGCATTCAAAATATGCTGACTCAGGCTGATAACCAGCTTCAACAAGGGTTTCAAAAGCCGCTTTTACAAGCTCCGCTACACCACCACATAGAACTGCTTGTTCTCCAAACAGATCTGTCTCAGTTTCCTCTTTAAATGTTGTATCAAGAACGCCCGCTCTTGTACAACCTATTCCTCTTGCATAAGCTAGACCAATCCCGTGGGCATTTCCAGAAGAGTCTTGATGAACTGCAAGCAACCCGGGTACTCCCGATTCTTTTGTATACACCTCCCTCATTCTATGGCCCGGCGCTTTTGGAGCAACCATCGTCACATCAACATTTTCAGGAGGGACGATTGCATCGTAATGAATGTTAAATCCATGAGCAAACATCAATGTCTTTCCTGGAAGAAGGTGAGGTAACACTGAGTCTCTGTAAACTTGAGCCTGTATGTGGTCAGGTATTAGCAGCATTATCACATCGGATTCCTCGCAGACCTCAGCTACTGTGCCAACTTTAAGTCCATCTTCTTCGGCTTTTGCCCAACTCTGACTTCCCTCGTAAAGACCAACCGAGACCTGCAAGCCAGAATCCTTTAAATTTAATGCGTGCGCATGCCCTTGACTACCATAACCAATAATTCCAATTTTTTGGTCATCCAAAAGTGACATATCTACATCTGTTTCGTAATACATCTTCGCTGGCATTGTTATCAAACTCCTAAATTAGATTAACCTTTATATGAATTGTTAGGCATTATCAATAGATCTTTGTCATTGAGTCTCTTGCTCAAAAGACACTCCCCTGCTCATAGCTATTGTACCGGTACGCATTACTTCTTTAACTCCAAATGTGCCAAGTAGATCGACTAGAGAATCTACCTTGTCTTCATCGCCCGTTACCTCGACGATTAAGGTGCCTTGTGAAACATCAACTATTTTCGCCCTGAAAATATCTATTATCTGCATGATTTCGCTTCTCGATGAAGCATCAGATTCAACCCTTACTAAAGCCAATTCTCTTGACACGACATTATCTTGGGATATGTTTACAACTTTTATAACTTCAACCAATTTATGTAAGTTCTTCGAAACCATCTCTACCGTGTCAGGGTCTCCTTCAACAACGAACGTCATCCTTGACAATCCTTCAGTTTCGCTTTGCCCTACGGCCAAGCTGGATATGTTATACCCTCTTCTTCTAAACATGCTCGAAATACGATTGAGAACTCCGGGTCGGTCTTCAACGAGTGCTGTTACAGTGTGGCGTTCAATGCGCTGGGTCATACTGTTACTCTCTCATTAATTGGCTCTTCGATAATATCTGCCACGGTCATCCCAGAAGGTATCATTGGGTAAACATTTTCTTCCTGTTCTACTATGAAATCTATCAAAACTGGACCGTCGTGATCCATTGCCTCTTGAATAGCCGATTTAACTTGGGCCTTGTCACTCACCCGAATGCCCTTGATGTTGAAAGCCTCTGCAAGTTTCACAAAATCAGGATTGCCCGTATATGCAGTCGAAACATACGAACTCTCGTAAAAAATCTCCTGCCATTGCCTAACCATTCCTAAGAATCCATTGTTTAGAATAGCGAACTTCACAGGGAGATTATTTTCAGCGATAGTAGCTAACTCACTCATAGTCATCTGGAAACCACCATCTCCGGCGATCGACCATACTGTACTATCTGGTTTCGCTACCTGAGCCCCCATAGCAGCAGGAACCTCAAATCCCATTGTTCCGGATCCACCAGACGTTATCAGTGAACAAGGCTCTTTAAAAGTGTAATGCTGGGCAGCCCACATTTGGTGTTGTCCAACGCCTGTGACAACAATGGACCTTCCATCAGTAATCTCTGAAATATCTTTAATGACTTGTCGTGCAAGTAACTTCTCAGTTTTGGGCAAATCTAGTGACGGATGTTCTTTTTTGAGTTGTTCTATTCTCTTTATCCAATCAGGGTGTGTCTTAGGCTCAACCAACTTGTTAAGTGATGAGAGCACCTCTTTAACATCCCCAACTATAGGCACATCCACATGTATGTTCTTCCCTATTTCAGACGGATCTATATCAACATGAATTTTCTTAGAATTAGTTGAGAACTTACTGGGGTTACCAGTGATGCGGTCATCAAATCTCATCCCCAAAGCAATCAATAAATCGGATTCATCGATCGCCAAACTTGAATACGCCAAACCGTGCATACCTGGCCAACCCGCTGACAAAACATGGTCCTCTGGAAAGCAACTTATACCAAGAAGGGTCGTTATGACCGGAATCTGCGCATTCTCAGCCAGATCTTTAAGCTCAGAATATGCTTGAGAAATTAGTACACCATGTCCCGCCAAAATGACCGGTTTTTTTGAATTCTTTATTAATTCTGCCGCCCGCTTTAATTGCTTAGTGTTACCAATGGTCGTTGGAGAATAACCAGGGAGATCAATTTCTGTTGGAACTGTATATTCCACTTCTTGTAGAAATATATCTCTTGGAATGTCAACAAGAACTGGTCCTGGCCTACCAGTATTGGCTATATGAAACGCGTCCTTAATCACTTGCGCGATATCCGATGCATCCATCACAAGAAAATTATGCTTGGTGATGGGCAGAGTGATACCTGTAATATCTGTCTCCTGAAACGCATCTGAACCGATAACAGTGGTTGCCACTTGTCCCGTTACTATTACCATCGGGACTGAATCCATTTGGGCAGAAGCTATGCCAGTCACAAGGTTAGTGGCTCCAGGACCAGAAGTGGCAAATGCAACACCAGGCCGACCTGTAACTCTCGCATACCCGTCAGCCGCATGTGAAGCTCCCTGCTCATGCCTAACTAATATATGCCTTAGATCTGGAAATTCGGGAAGCGTCTGGTAAAGGGGTAGGATCGCTCCTCCTGGTATTCCAAACACAACGTTGCAGCCTTCTCTTAGAAGACTTTCACATACGATTTGTGCCCCTTTCATTTTCATCTGTGTCACCCCAACTAAACTATGTAATTTATTTCCAAAAACAAAAATCCCGCCCAAAATATGGGACGGGAAACAGAGATCCCGTGGTACCACCCACGTTGCCAGAACATGTTTAGTAACATATAAAGGCCACTCATTAGCTATAACGTAGCCACCGCATTTCCCTAGACATATCAAAGCTTTAGAAAATGTGCTCCTGGGCGAGTTCACCGTTTCATCCAACCACCAAGTCTCAGCAAACCTTGGTTTCTCTGTAAACTGTATCCTCCGGTTACTACTCCCTCTCAAAGCATCATTATGCAGTTCCTTAATGAAAACTAAAAAAGTCTCCACGCAGGCGCACGATTTTATCACTCATTTAAATATCGCGTCAACGAACAAGGATAACTTAAATTGCTTTCCCCTAACAACTAAATGAGAAATCTTAATCTAGAAATTAACAATGCTAAAAATAGTAGACCAAAGATGCGTCGTCATATTGTTAGGTTACAATCCCTGTGCTATCGTTTTCTGTTGAGTTGTTCGTAAGTTTGGGGGTACTTTTTTTAATGCAAGATCACGATGTTTTAATTATTGGTGCAGGACTAGCAGGTATGAGAGCTGCGCTTTCAGCAAAAGAAGCGGGCGCAGACGTTGCAGTCGTCTCAAAAGTGCATCCAGTACGAAGTCATTCTAATGCTGCTCAAGGCGGCATAAATGCCGCCCTTACAGACCGAGGAGACGATTGGAAAGACCACGCGTACGACACGATAAAGGGCAGTGACTTTTTAGGTGATCAAGATGCTATTGAGGTAATGTGCAGGGAAGCCGGATCGGAAGTAATCGCCATGGAACACATGGGAGCCATTTTCAACAGAGATGAGGAAGGTAGGCTGGGTACAAGAAGTTTCGGGGGACAACGTAAAGATAGAACATTTTTTGTTGCGGACTTCACCGGGCAAGCACTTCTGCATGTCTTATACGAACAAATAGTGAAAGCTGGGGCATTTGTCTATGAAGAATGGTTCGTACTTTCCTTAATTGTGAGAGATGGGGTTTGCGGTGGCGTGGTAATGATGGATATAAGAACAGGAAAAATCGAGGTAGTTAGGGCTAAGGCAGTAATAATGGCCGCAGGTGGATTAGGAAGAGTATTTGAACCAAGTACCAATGCGATGATTTGCACTGGCGACGGCATGACCCTAGCCTATCAGGCTGGCGCCTCACTCATGGATATGGAAATGGTTCAATATCACCCAACCACATTAAAAGGCAGTGGGGTTTTAATTAGTGAAGCGGCCAGAGGCGAAGGCGCATATCTTCTAAACTCAGAAAATGACAGATTTATGTTGAAGTATGCACCTGAATTTAAAGAACTTGCTTCTAGAGACGTCGTATCAAGGTGCGAGCAGACAGAAATAAATGAGGGAAGGGGCATAGACGGATGTGTTCTTTTAGATCTCAGACATCTGGGTGAAAAATACATTAGTGAAAGGCTATCGCAAATCAGAGAATTGGCAATGGACTTTGCAAATGTTGATATGGTGAAGGAACCTGTACCAATTATGCCAGGCATGCACTATCAAATGGGCGGAGTGAAAGCAAATATAGATGGAGAAACCGACGTTCCAGGTCTGTATGCTGCCGGTGAAGTAGCCTGTGTCAGTGTTCATGGGGGTAATAGACTAGGTGCAAATTCTCTACTAGACACCTTGGTGTTCGGTCGTAGATCAGGGGTGCATGCTGCAGAGTTAAGCAGAAACAAAACACACTTAAATATTGATGACTCGGCAGCAAACTCAGACAAGGACAACATACAAAGATTGTTATCCAACGAAAAAAATGAGTCGTTTGGGCAAATTAGATTCGATATGGGAACGACTATGAAGGAACATTTTGGGGTGTTTCGGGAAGAACATGGTATGTCCGAGGGCGTTAAAAAAATTGCAGCCATAAAAGAGCGTGCAAAATCGGTATATGTGGCTGATAAAACTAAAACTTTCAACACAAATTTAATATTCACTTTGGAATTGGACTTCATGACAGAGTGTGCAGAAGCTATTGCAGTAAGTGCCAGTGATAGAACAGAAAGTAGAGGGGCACACACAAGAACCGACATGCCTGACAGGGATGACGAAAACTGGCTAAAACATATAGTAGTTACGGATGTAGAAGGCAAACCAAATCTATCATACAAAGATGTAGTGATAACCGATTGGACTCCCACCGTTAGACAGTACTAGGCTAATAGGAATCGAACAATATGCAAGTTAAATTGAGCGTTCGCAGATACGACCCAGAATCTACAAATACCGTCGCACATTTTCAAGAATACCAAATTGAAATGGATGATTCCTCTACGATTTTGGATGCTCTCATTCAGATCAGGGAAGACGTGGACGGAACTCTGAGCCTTCGATGCTCATGTAGAAGCGCCATTTGCGGATCATGCGCCATGAGAGTAAATGGTGAGGCAGGTCTAGCATGTAACACCAAAATAATAGACATGTTGCCTAAAGATGGATCTGCCATAACGGTCGAGCCTGCAGGTAATTTACCTGTTATTAAAGATCTTGTAGTAGACTTCCAGCCATTTTGGAAAAATGTTAAGGCTGTAGAACCCTGGTTACAGCCGGAAGGGGAAGAGCCTGAAACAGAATATTTGGCTCCCGACGAGGATATGCTTCATCTAGCAGGAGTAGTCTCATGTATTCTATGTGGAGCATGTGTATCTGATTGTACGGTAATGGAGGTGGACGAAAATTTCCTGGGTCCGGCGGCATTAGCCAAGTCGTACAGGTTTGTAGGAGATCCTAGAGATGATGCACAGGAAGAACGTCTTAGCAATCTTAACAAGTCAGGTGGAGTATGGGATTGTACAAGGTGTATGAAATGTGTCGAAGTATGTCCAAAAGGAGTGGCTCCAATGGACAGAATAATGGCACTCAGAGAAAAAGTAATGGAAGCAGGGCATGAAAACACCAATGGAGCTAGGCACGCAAACGCCTTCGTAGATTCGGTCAGACATTCCGGATGGCTCGATGAATTAAAGCTACCGATAAAAAGTTTTGGGATATTCAACATAAAAGCTATGATCGGGCTAATACCATTGGCCATACGTTCGCAAAGGGCAGGAAAAGTCCCACCAATAATTCATAAAAAATTACCTGGTTCGGAAAATATAAAAAGAATCTTTGACAAAGTTGAGGGGAAGAAATGAAATATGCTTTTTATCCCGGTTGTGTTTCTCGGGGTGCTTGCCCTGAACTCTACTCCGCCACAATAGAAGTTTGCCAAATACTTGGTTTAGAACTGGATGAAGATGCCTTAAAAGGGGCTTCTTGTACAGGTGCGGGAGTACTCCAAGAAAAAAATGAACGACTGGGAGACACACTAAACGCGCGCACTTTTGCTATGGTGGAAAAGTCTGGCCTCCCTTTAATGACTATCTGCAGT
Organism: uncultured Dehalococcoidia bacterium; assembly: GCA_964500645.1. Classification (GTDB taxonomy): domain Bacteria; phylum Chloroflexota; class Dehalococcoidia; order Lucifugimonadales; family UBA826; genus CAYFIW01. The sequence goes on along the minus strand of CAZCOH010000003.1, from coordinate 48,086 downwards.
ACTTGTCAGGGTGTGATGGCACAAGCAAATCAGCGCCTCTTAAAAGATCCCGAATATCTTGCCTCAATAAATGAGGACCTTCGAGAGGAAGGTCTAGAATACAAAGGAACCGTAGAACCCAAGCACTTGTTGTGGATAATTGCAGAAGATCTAGGAATGGAAGTTTTCGAATCCAAAATTGTCCGAAAGCTGGACGGTCTGAAGCTAGCCCCATTTTACGGTTGTTACATCGTCAGACCTTCAGAAGCCCTTGGTTTTAACGAAAAACCCGAAAGAAAACAAGCCTTGGAATTAGTTATTGAAGCCGTTGGAGGGGAAGTCGTAGATTTTCCAGGTAAAACCCTTTGCTGCGGATTCCCTATACTAACTATTAACCCTGAAAACTCAGTGAAAATGGTTGCAAACCACACATCAGATGCCAAAGACCGAGGAGCTGATGCTATGGTGACCCCGTGTCCTCTGTGTCACCTGAATCTCGATGGATATCAACCAAACGCATCGTCGATGGCTAAGAGGGAAATTGACCTCCCCATAATTCATCTCCCTCAACTTGTGGGGCTTGCACTGGGAATTGAACCGGAAAAAATGCGCCTAAACAAACACATTGTATCTACAAAAAAATTGTTAACAGAATTGGCCGTTTCACCGTAATAAATTTGGTTTTTAACAACTGAAAATAAGATTATGTTCCAGGGGCTTTTACGGACATAAGTATGCCCAATGCTATTACCACACAGATGGCGAGGCAGATTATGGCTGCAGTCTGCCCCAACCCCAATGTAACTGATATAAACCCCCACGAAAATGGTCCGACGATGGCTGCAAGTCTTCCAGCCATATTAAATACGCCGAAAAATTCTCCTATTTGATTTCGTCCCGCAAGTGACAATACAAAAGGACGTTCCGAAACATACAACCCTGCCAAGGCTGATCCACTGAAAGGGCCTACTAACCACCATAATTCTTTCTGAAGATCGAATACTGGAATGGAAGCCGCCAAAGACAAAATAATAACCCAGACAAAAACGTTGATCTTCATTACGAAAAGTGGACCCATACGATCAGTAACCCGACCCCAAAACAATCCCATTGGAATACCTGTTACTATTCCCAACAAAAGGATCAACTGTACCTCTCTTTCTGACAATTCAACTGTATTTACCCCGTACAAAACAGCAAAGAAAGAAGCTGCATTTACCGCCCATAGATACCAAAATCTAGCAAAGAGAAAAAACATCCAATTTCTGTCTTTAAAAGATTTAGTCACCGCCAGTGAAGTGAACTTTACGGAAACCAGTAACAGTCTATAAATTGAAACCGAAGGACCTTTCATAGTCCTGTAATTACCCACAATTAAAAGTGGCGTTGCCAAAATTAAAGAAGTAATAGCCATTACTCTGAAAAGAAAAACATGACCCATGCTTTCAAGAAAAAGTACCCCCAAAAGCACCGCTAAAATACCTCCTACATACCCAATACCAACCCCAATACCTCCTATGTATCCCACGTTTTTCCTAGTAGTTATATCCGATAACATTCCATTATAGAAAATCCCAACAAGATGTAGGCAAGATGCAGCTATGCAGAAAATTATTATGGAAACCTCGTATGTGAAGGTACCAACAGACATTATCATGAAAAAACCCAGCAAGGTGAGAATCAATATAAACGGCATTCTCTTCTTTATGGAATCCGAAAAAACTCCGAGAAATGGAGACAGGAAAAACACCAGTATCATTGATACGGTCAACGTATATCCCACTGTCGCGTCATTTCCACCCATAGGTCCAGTCACCCAAAGTGGAAAAACTAAGCCAACAACACCAGAAAAAAATAGTGTGCTGGACATATCGTAGATAATCCAAGAACAAATACCTATTTTATTTGGATTTATTTCCCTATTCATATCCAAGCAAATAGCACCTTGGAAGTCTGAACCACATTAAAATCACTAAGGCTGACATACAGCTTCACTGATATCTCAGTGCATCTATTGGGTGCATCAACGAAGCTCTAAAGGCTGGGAAAATACCGAAAAACAATCCGATTGATATGGAAACTAATAAAGCTAGAAGCCCTACATCGAAACCGAAAGAAGTACTTAAAGTAGAGCTATTTGACATCGATATTCCATCAAGCAATCTTGAAATCACATATCCCAAAATAATTCCCAATAACCCTCCACCTATACTTAAGAAAACAGCCTCCGATATAAATTGAATTAGAATATCTAGTTTTCTAGCTCCCAGCGCTTTTCTTACACCTATTTCTCTAGTCCTCTCCGTTACCGACACAAGCATGATATTCATTATGCCAATACCTCCGACTAGAAGTGATATCCCAGCTACACTTCCAAGAAAAAATACGATGAAATTTGTTGCTTCCTTTGCAGCTTCGACAGCATCTTCCATATTTGTAACTCTAAAATCATCTTCTTCAACTGCTTTGTGTCTTTCCCTTAATATTTCCACCAGTTTTCCAATCGTTTCATCAACCATATCGTGTTTTCTAGCCTGCACACTAATAAGTGAAACCCCCATTTCCCCATTTGCCGTCTTCTCACGATTAAGTCGGTAATGAGCGGTAGTTATTGGAAGAAAAATACGGTTATCAACCGAAGTAAAACTTTGTCCTCCGTGACTTTCTAAAACTCCTATTACAGTAAATCGTTTATTGCCAATTTTGAGTTCTTGTCCTACAGGATTAGAAATGCCAAAAAAGTCATCTTTTATTGAAGATCCGATAGCAGCCACATTGTTAATCTGATCAACATGGACTTCTGAGATAAATTGTCCGACTTTCATCTCTATATTTCTCACCTTACGATAGTCAGCCGTAACACCTACAATAGTCGCCGTCTGATTTTCCTCACCGTAAATCACCTTGGAATTAGTAACTATTTCTGGAGCAATACCATTAACCCATGAGTCCCCTAGTAACGCTTCTATATGACTAGCATCTTCCGCGGACAAATTGTTGGGTCTATCGCCTTCGTGAGACACAAAAATTAGGTTAGTTCCAAGCGACTGCAAACTGCTGGTGATTGAATCTTGGACTCCTCTGCCGATAGACATAAGTGTCGTTACTGCGGTCACGCCTATAACAATACCTAACAGAGCCAACAGCGAACGCAACTTATTTACCTTGAGAGACAATACAGATATTAATAAAACATCAACAACTCTCATGTCATTGTCTTTGAACGTCTATCAAGTTCACTGAATCTGCAGGCATTCAGCAAAAAATAATTATTGGAGAAATTTTTCGTGATTAGTCTTATCACTTTTTTCGCAGTTGCCTTAGTGACTTTATATTAAATTCTTGATTATCAATTGGCTTGTTTTCAACTATGACTTGGTCACCTTCTTTAAGACCGTCGTTAATAGCCACCCAAAAATCATCACCATGCCCTGTCGTTACCCGTCTTTCAATAAAGTCATCTCCCGATTTCAATAATACGAAAGAGTTGTCACCCTTACCATGAATAGCCGATATAGGGACTGAAATCACTGACAAGGATTCCCTAATGATTATGTCTCCTATTCCCGACAAACCATCCAGCAACTGAAATGAATCTGGATTATCTAAAGAAATTTTTACGGGATAGGAAACTACGCCTTGGTGGATTACTGGTGTGACCCCAATGTCTACTAACGTCCCTGTAAATGTTTCTGATCTTGAGGCATCTAACCTTACTAGCACCGATAAATCTTCACTAAGATTTAACACATCTATTTCATCTACGAATCCCTCTAGATCAAAGATTTTCGAGTCAGCAATTTCTAACACGTCTTCATTTGAATTTACTGTATCTCCTTCGGCCTTTAATACAGACAAAACTATTGATGTAAACGGAGATTTCATCAAGGTATCATTAGCTTTTCTTTCTAGCTGAGAAACCTTATGTGTCAGTCTATTAACTTCCGACTCTTGAATAGATAAGTCTATAGACAAAATTTCTTCTACCATCAATAGACTTTTTTCAGCATAGGCTACTTCGTTTTCCTTCATAGTTACATCAGCTAGAGCGGCAGCGAATTGAAATTCATTAGGGCCTTGCAACAACGACGTTAGGTTATCCTCAGCATCAGCAAGCTGATATTTCAAAACGTCCACTAATTGCTTTTGTAACTCGGTCTCGAAAAGTAATTTTTCATAAGCCTGATCAAGGGCTCTCTTTGAGGAATCCAGCGCCGATTTAGCCAATGAGACATTGGACTTTGCATATGCAATTGCAGATTGCTTTGGGCCCTCTAGAAAATCTTCTAGCACTGTCAACTGCCCTTGATAAGTGTCTCTTGCTTTTCTTACGTTGTCGTCATGCAAATGGTGATTTTTTTTCGCCAAAGTCTTCATTTTTTCCAGTTCTAGGCGAGAAGACATCATGGTATCCCAAGCATCATTAAGCTCTCTGTCTACACACAACTCACCATCCCTTAGCGATAAATCGTCACAGGTTCCGTGTATTACTCCGGGATAGAACGCCAACCACGTTAAAATAGATATATCGCTCCAGACATTTGGACCATGATCCGGGGAAAAGTTTGCTATGAATTTTCTAACATCATTACTACGTGCATTACGATCAAATTCGTAGTCTAAATCTATTCCCCAATTCCCATATACAGCCGCAGGTTCATAATCTAGTAAGCCTACATCTTCAACCCCAAACCATCTTCGCCAGAACAAAATGTAGTTTTCCTCATTTTCTAAGTGTGCTACCTCAGCAGCATCAATCTTTTCCTGCCATTCCGTTTTAGATAACTCAGCCTCAATTACAGCCGCATACAATGTGGTAGAAGCTGACTCTATGATCCTCTCTAAGTTCTCTACTCCAGCCACGTCTGGGCTTAACATTAAGGCTTCATAAGTTTCCTCTACAGAATCCAAGTTATTAACTGCGATTGCATGATCATGTTCTAAATCGGCAAGAGTTTGAGGGTTTTCGGATTCAAACTCAAGCAAAGCCTCTTCCGCGGAAGATAAGTCTTTCTGACGATTTAAAATTTCCATGGTTGCTGTCGAAATTTCTTCATCAGAAGGTGTTGTCAAGGAGTCTAAACTTTCTTTAGATTCCCTTAGATTCTCTTTTGCCAACCAAAGTTTTTTCTGTACATCAGCTATCCTGAGTGAGGACTCAAAATTATTCATATGATCTAGTGAGTAAACCGCATCCTGCAGAAGTTTTTGTAACTCAGCTAATTCACTGTCCAACGAAAGCCTTATTTCCTTATCTAATTCAGCTAGGTGAGCACCTTCAGCAATGATTTGACCTTCTCTAACAAAAATCGTTTCTATTTCACCACCAACAGGAAACGAAAGCTTTTCTATGGCTGAATAACGTACATTTCCATTGATGGATACCACACTTGTTATATTCCGCTTTGAGACTGTATATAGATCGTCCTGGTGAAAACTGTTTTTGTCACTTTCACCACGAATATTAAGTACGTAGGCAATTATCAACACAGCTAGAAGCAGTGCTACAAGAACCGTACCTGACAAAAATCCAACTTTCTTTATATTCATAACTCAAATCTTGCACAAATGCATGTAATCAATTTCACTCAATATAATAAAAATCTATTTATCACCAGCTACATTTTTAAAATCCAAAACACATCTTTATGAATTATTGACCGTGACTTTCTCTGGTCGGGGCGACTGGACTCGAACCAGCGACCTCCACGTCCCGAACGTGGCGCGCTACCAACTGCGCTACGCCCCGATATATTTATAAAAAGCCTTGGAAGTATATAAGATTGTTGGTGTTCGTGAATTTCTCAAACTCAGAGTTATTGATTTACGCATTTATACCTTTCAATGACTTGTCAATTTTGACCGAATATTTTCCCTGTAGTAGCATTGTATGAGTGTATTAGTGAAAAAAAACACACAGTGTTTGCTGTCGATAAGAGAGGCACCGATTTCCACTAGACTACCCAACCCAAGAATTTCAAGATCTGCTACATTAAAGTTGTTAATTTTGATAAGCTTAGTCGTGGCGTTTAGTCAAATTACCTTAGGCGGAATTGTCCGAGCCTCGGAGTCAGGATTGGGTTGTCCAGACTGGCCTCTGTGCCATGGAGAGTTGATCCCCCCGTTTGAATTTCATACATTGGTTGAATATTCACACAGGTTAACAGGAACCGTTCTAGGCATCCTGGTCATCATAACTCTCTGGGTTGCAGCACTGGAAAGAAAACGTGATAGTGTTAGTTTCCGACTCTGCTTAGGGTCATTATTCTTGGTAATTGCCGCAGGATTGCTTGGAGGACTAACAGTACTGACGGAGTTAGCTTGGTGGCTCCGATTAATACATTTAAGTATTGCCCAATTTCTCATTGCTAGTCTCTTGATATTAGTCTGGATAGCATTTCAAAATAAAATCGGTCAGGGTGAAGTTAGTATTACAATAGATATGGGTTCAGCTGGAAAACTAGTCACCGCACTAATTCTCGTTTTTCTGTTGATGCTTTCTGGATCTTACATGATAGGAATTGGAGCAAGTTCCGCATGCTCAACATGGCCTTTATGCAGAGGGGAATTATTTCCCGACGGATTTGAATACGCGATACACATGCTGCACCGCTATGTCGCGGCAATAGTAACGGTATATATTGGTATTACTGCTATACAATTCATACGGAAAAGAAGAGACAACGCTGCTATACGAAAGGCTGCACACACAACTTTGGGACTTATAACTTTACAAATTTTGCTTGGGGCTGTAATGATCTGGACAGGGTTCGACGCCCACTTAAAAGCAGTCCATTTAAGTGTCGCCACATTGGTCTGGATGGCAACTGTGCTCTTGGCTGTAGTTACTACGTTCATCTTTGAAGAGAGAAGTACTTAGACAAATCAAATATGACTACATTATTTTCCGATTTAATAGCCTTAACTAAGCCAAAGATTATAGTTCTCTTACTAGTAACTGCAGTTGGTGGTTTGTTTTTGGCTTCAGAAGGGATACCTGATTTATGGATCACTCTAGCAGTTCTGACAGGGGGAGCGCTCGGGGCTGGCGGTGCTAACACAATCAATCAATACCTAGAGCGTGACATAGATGACAAAATGTCCAGAACTGACGGAAGGCCCTTAGTATCTGGGTCTATAGGTCCATTAACTGCATTAATATTTGGAATTGTTTTGAATTTGGTGGCTTTTGCCATATTGTGGCAATTTGCAAATTTCATAAGTGCAATCCTCACTCTTGCAGCAACATTGTTTTACGTTTTTGTTTATACGATGTTACTGAAAAGAACGACTTCACAAAATATTGTCATCGGAGGCGCTGCAGGCTCTATACCTCCAATGGTTGGTTGGGCTGCTGTAACGGGCAACATACTTGACCCAGCTCCGATCATGTTGTTTGTAAATATATTCGTCTGGACCCCTCCGCATTTTTGGGCATTATCACTAATATTGAAAGACGACTATGCGAGAGCAGGAGTTCCTATGCTGCCAGTAGTTAAAGGAGTAGAGAACACAAAAAAACAGATTTTTGTTTATACCTGGATTTTAATGGCAGTCGTTATAATCACCGCTTTAACTGTGGATAGACTAGGCATAATATACGGCCTTACAAACGTCATATTCGTCCTAATATTCTCATGGATGTCTTGGAAATTAATGCGTGAATCAAACATACGGCTCGCGTTGCCAATTTATCTTTTTTCTCTCCTTTACCTCGCTGTAAGCTTCGGATCGATTATGATAGATGGAATGATAGCGTGGATGGACTTTGGATTAACTAATGTTTTACCTTGACTCAGCAAGGGGAAATTTGATAGATTTTTCCCTTGTGATTGAGTATAAATATAATTGAAGTGGACTCGGAAGCACAATTAATGAAATCTTCCCTACGTAGTAAGATAACATCTCTCCTAGCGGCTTTAGCCATGACCGCCCTTTTGGCAGGCTGCGTCATTATCAATCCTGATAATAATCAATCTACTTTCGACCCTAGAGGGCCCGTAGCGGAATCCCAATTGAATATTTTCTGGTGGATCTTGGCCGGAGGGATGATAGTCTTCGTCTTAGTCGAAGCGGTATTGATCTATTCGATATTTAAATATCGAATGAAAAACGAAGATGATATACCTCAGCAGACACACGGCAATCATAAATTAGAGATAACATGGACTGTAATACCATTGATATTACTCGCCATATTAATGTTCCCAACTATTGATGCTCTTTTCTACGCTAGCGATGCTCCCAACACAGCAAAAGACGAATATACTCTTGAGGCAATAGGTCACCAATGGTGGTTTGAATTTAGATACCCTAATCCCGATAATCCAGAGGAAGAGATTGTATCTGCCAACGAGGTATATATACCAATCAACGAGCCTATCAAAATCAACCTCGAGTCAGTGGATGTTATCCACAGTTTTTGGGTACCAAAATTAGCAGGTAAAGTGGACATGGTGCCATCCGAAGGAAACTACATGTGGTTTCAAGCGGACGAACCCGGAGAATACTATGGTCAGTGTGCGGAATACTGTGGTACTTCTCATGCCAATATGAAGTTTAAAGTGATAGCCGTAGAAAAATCAGATTTCGACAAATGGCTCTCAGAACAATCGAAACCAGCCTTGGTGTCCACTGATCCACTTGTGGAAGAAGGATCTGCAACCTTTAAAAGTGCCGGATGCAGCGGTTGCCACGCGTTAAAAACCGTAGTCAAAAAAGGTTCCAAGGGAAGAGTAGGCCCGAACCTGGCTCATGTAGCTTCTAGAAGAGATCTCGCAGCAGGAATGTTGGATAATACCGATGGACATGGTGGTCCGGTAAATGATGGCTATCTACAAGAAAACCTGAGGAAATGGATAGAAAACCCAGAGTCAATAAAACAGGGGAACATTATGTCTGCACAAGCTGCTGTTTACACTGACCCTGACAGAGCTTTAACAGAGAATCAACTATCTGCTTTAGTTTCATATCTGACAACGCTTAAATGAACAATTTGGACACTTTAAAAAAGAAATCACCGTCTTTGAAAAGCGAGGCGCATAAGTGAGTACATTCCCGTTAGCGATACCCAGACCGGTCCATCCGACAGGAATATGGAACTGGATAACGACAATAGATCACAAAAAGATCGGGATACTATACGGTGTCACGGCTTTTATTCTTTTCATAACGGGTGGTATAGAAGCAACCTTAATGAGAATCCAACTAAGTGGCCCCGAGTTGGACATAGTGAGTGCAGCTGTTTACAACCAGCTATTTACTATGCACGGTACAACCATGATATTTCTAGCCATAATGCCCATGGGTGCCGCATTTTTCAACTTTCTAATCCCCCTCCAAATAGGGGCGCGTGACGTTGCATTCCCTCGACTTAATGCGTTTAGCTACTGGACATTTTTAGCAGGAGCAATAATGCTAAAACTCAGTTGGATAGGAGGAGCAACCGACGCTGGATGGTTCGGATACGCTCCCTTAACTTCAATTGACCAAAATCCAGGTAAAGGAATTGATTTTTGGATTATTAGCTTGCAGGTACTAGGGATAGCCTCTCTAGCCGCCGCATTCAATTTTATAGTGACGATCATAAATATGAGAGCACCAGGCATGACCATGATGAGGATGCCTTTGTTTACGTGGATGAGCTTTCTAACAGCTATATTGTTAGTACTTGCATTTCCGGTAATTACCGTCGCACTTATAGAACTCACCTTCGATAGATACTTCGCCTTTAACTTTTTCAATGTAGCGCAAGGTGGAAGCGTAGTTCTTTGGCAGCATCTTTTTTGGGTTTTTGGCCACCCTGAGGTATACATATTGATCCTACCTGCGATGGGTATAGTGTCAGAAGTTATACCTGTATTTTCGAAAAAACCTCTATTCGGTTACACAACTGTTGTGCTCGCCGGAGCTATAATTGCCTTCATGGGGTGGATGGTTTGGAGCCATCATATGTTTACAGTGGGACTTGGCCCTGTTGCAAACGCTGTATTTACAATAACGACTATGCTTATAGCCGTACCTACCGGGATTAAGGTTTTTAACTGGATGGGGACAGTATGGGGAGGTTCGTTAAGACTAAATACTCCCATGGTTTTCTCATTGGGATTCATAGCAATGTTTTTGATCGGTGGAATCAGTGGAGTCATGCACGCAGTTTCCGCTTCAGACGCACAACAACAAGACACATATTTCATACCTGCACATATTCATTATGTGTTGTTCGGTGGGGCCATCATGGCTCTGATGTCCGGAGTTTATTTTTGGTTCCCTAAGTTCTCTGGAAAGATGTTCAATGAAAAACAAGGGCAGATACATTTCTGGTTGATGATGATTGGTCAAAACCTGTCTTTCTTCCCTATGCATTTTGTTGGGCTCGACGGTATGCCACGCAGGATATACACCTATGTAGATGGAATGGGATGGGAACTATGGAATGGTGTATCCACATTCGGGGTATTTATACTAATCGCCGGATTCCTTGTCTTTATCTACAACATGGTAAACAGTTGGAAAAACGGAGAGCCTGCACCAGGGGATCCATGGGATGCACGGACACTTGAATGGTCCATACCTTCACCGCCGCCAGAATACAATTTCAAAGAGATACCTGTTGTGAGATCATTAGATGACTGGTGGGCGACAAAGCAAGGTAATCCCCATAGAGAGGTTCCTGCTTCCGGAGGATCCGGAGGTTACGAAGAAGAAAGTGGCCACGGAATCCACCTCCCTCAGCCTTCATATTGGCCGCTCGTTGTATCTTTGGGAGTTTTCATTGCAGCATACGGCGTCGTATTCAATGATCTGATCGTTCCGTGGGCGATAGCAATAATCGGCACCTTCATCGGTTTTGTAGGGGTTTATGCTTGGTCTCTTGAACCTGTGAATGACCCAGATGAAGATAGTGGACACTAAGAGAGGCTAAATAGTTTGGCACAAGAACATACAGCGCCTGTACACGGCGAACACGAGGAGACATACACTGGTCTAAACCACAGGAAAATGCTGATGTGGGCATTCCTAGGGTCTGACTGCATGTTTTTCGGGTCGTTAATAGCGACGTACTTGGTATACAAAGGTAAAAGCCTATCAGGGGCTATGCCTATGGATGTTTTCGATATACCAGTAACATCTGTTAGCACGTTCGTACTTCTGATCAGTAGTATGAGCATGGTTTTAGCCTATGCTGCACTAACCCGTGGAAACATAAAGGGTTTTCGTATCTGGATGGTATCTACTGCAATAATGGGTTCAACTTTTATAGGCTTCCAAGTATATGAATTCGCCAGTTTTGCAAACTACCATGTGCATTTCGAATGCTCTGAAATTGGCGAAGATATAGCTCAAGGCAAGCACGTAAAACCTGGTGATGAACACTTTTTCAATAAGGAATGTATTGATGAAAACGGTCTTGTTAAAACCGATCACCATGTAGATGAAAAATACGGCCTCAAGCCTCAAACAAATTTGTTTGGCACCACTTTCTTTACACTTACTGGCTTCCATGGTGCTCATGTCACTTTGGGAGTGGTATGGCTTTTGTCTATATTTTTCTTATCATTTAAGCGAGGAATTGTCACTCCTGAGAAAAACTTGGACCTAGATCTAGCAGCACTTTATTGGCACTTTGTAGACGTAGTTTGGATAGTAATATTCACTGTAGTCTATCTGTTCGGAGTATTCCCAGGATACTGATAGGAAATGGAGATCAAATGAGTCAAGATACATCTGTGGTAGAAAGTCACGACGAAGGTCATCCAACCGCGGGACTGTACTTCAAAATAGCCATGATACTTTCGGTTGTTACGGCAATTGAAGTGGGCATATTCTACTTAGAATGGCTTGGTCATTGGATAATCCCGGTATTATTTGTGCTTTCTGCAGGAAAATTTGCATTAGTTGCCATGTACTACATGCATTTGAAATTCGACCACAAACTGTTTAGCTACATGTTTGTTGGCGGATTCATTTTAGCCACCGCAGTCATATTTGCACTAATGTTCCTATTTCAAGCTCTAATATAAACTGACTATATTTACCAAAGTCTCATATGACTACAGGTTTGGCAGGTTGATCATAATATGAGTGAGTCTATCTGGCTTCACTGGCATGGTCACCCAGACGCTTTAATAGGCCTAACAGCTTTTCTTACGATATATTTCATTGGAATCGGACCAATTAGAAAAAAATATAATCTTTCACCAAGTATTGATCAAGGTCAGACAACTCTTTTCACCACTGGAATTTTAGTTATATTTTTATGTCTATTGTCACCCCTCCATATATTAAGCGATCAGTACCTATTTAGCGCACACATGCTTCAGCATGTCTTACTAACTTTAGTATCCCCTCCTCTAATCATATTAGGAACTCCGGCCTGGCTCATTAGTCCTTTACTAAGAAACCGAACGGTACTCAGGATATTCAAATTAATCTTCCATCCGATAGCAGCTATTGTAATATTCAACATGGTATTTTCCATTTGGCATCTTCCCGTCCTATATAATTTATCTGTCACTTTTCATTCAATACATGTAGGCGAACATATCCTATTTATGGTTGCTGCTTTCATTATGTGGTGGCCTTTATCGAGTAAAGTTCCTGAACTACCAAGACTTTCCTATCCCATACAATTAATCTATTTATTCGTAATGTCATTAGCGCAAATCATAGTTTTTGGGATAATCACTTTTTCACAAGAGCCAATATATTCGCACTACATAGAAGCTCCAAGAATTTGGAATATCAGTCCACTTTGGGATCAGCAAATCGGTGGCATTATAATGAAAGTGGGAAGTGGATTCCTATTCCTAATATTAATAATAATTACATTTTTTAAGTGGTTTGATGAAGGTTCAAAAGACGAAACAGCTTTATAATTGAAACGTGATGTGCAATTTATTAAAATGTGGTAGCTGAATCTTTTTGCGGTCACATATTAGGAGAACAAATGAATAAGGTAGCTCTGTCTATAATTGTCCCGGTTGTATCGCTAGCGTTTATAGCAGCCTTTGCGATAGTACTTGGGTACGTTTTTTACCAAGTTCACCACAACACGTCATTAAGCACCGGAGGCGTCATAATTATAGGTATGGCCTTATTAATTTTAACTCCAGTAATCGCATATCTTTTGGAACGGAACACCGAAAAAAACTAGAGTACAGTATTATAGGACTGACAAAATACAATAACCCTAGGTTCCCCCGATACAGTTTGTACTATCCGATAATTGTTGCTATATTTTCTATAATTTCCTTAGTTGGTTGTTCTGCAAACGATACCAATAATGAACTATTAGGTACAAAATTATCTAATCACCAAGGACACGAATACGTTCTCAATGACCACCTAGGCCAGAGTATTTCAAGCAGAACTGACAAACCTACTGTGCTTACATTCATGTTTACAAATTGCACGGATGTTTGTCCTATAGTCACCTCAAAAATTAAAAAAGCCATGAACAGTTTAGAGTCTCAGTCAGAAATCGACGTACACATTATCTCTGTAGACCCACATAGAGATAACAGAGAATCTAGGGTTTCATTTATGAATAAGTGGGACTTACCAGGTAACTGGGTTTATTTATCAGGAGCACAATCTGAATTAGACTTGATCTGGGATGCATATTTTATAAATCCTCAGAAAGGCGAAATCGCTGATAGTCAAAAGTCTCTAAAATCATTGTTTCAGGAAAAATACCAAGTTGTACACACTTCCCCTATATACATAATAGATAGGACTGGCAAACCCAGAGTAATTCACACAAACCCAATAACGACGGAAGACCTGGCTAAAGACATATCCATAGTATCTAAATGGTAACCAGAGACAATTCTATAACCTTTGAGGAAAAGAGATTCAATTATAATCAGGTTTTTAGGCAGCTTCCTCAAGAGCGGACTGGGCTTCAGCAACGATCGCAGAAAATGCATCAATATCACTAACCGCTAACTCCGCCAGCATTTTCCTATTGATTTCTATACCCGCCAAGTTAAGTCCATGTATGAGTTGGCTGTACTTTATCCCATTAGCTCTAGCGGCAGCATTGATCCTGATATTCCAAAGCCTTCGCATATCACCTTTTTTCTGCTTCCTATGATCGTAGGCATATTGACCTGCATGAATCATAGATTCATGGGCTCGTCTATATAACCTGTGCCTCACACCTTGATGACCTTTGGTCATCCCGAGAATTTTTTTGTGTCTACGGCGTCGAGTTACGCCGCCTTTTATCCTTGTCAAATCTATCTCCTACAAATCAATTGATTATTATTCGTATGGAAGTAACTTTTTAAGTCTTGGAACATCCGCATCACTGACAGGCAATTTGCTGTCATACAACCTTTTGACTCTCTTTGGTTTTTTCCTACGAAGGTGGCTGCTCATACCTTTCATTCTTAAAAGTTTACCTGAGCCGCTGACTTTAAATCTTTTTTTTGCCCCTTTGTGGGTCTTAAGCTTTGGCACTCTCGAGTTCCTTATTCTGTACTGATTTTTTTAGTGATGCACTTGGAGCCAAAACCATCGCCAAAAATCTCCCTTCAAACGACGGAGCCTTATCAAGAACAGCGTCCTCTCCGAGATCCTCAGCAACAATTTTAAGCAGGTCCATCCCTATTTGGGGATGCTGCATCTCTCTACCCCTAAAAATTATGGAAACTTTTACTTTTGAACCTTGGGACATCAATCTCTTCACAAGCCTAGTCTTAGAAAGCCTATCGTGCTCTCCTATCCTCGTCTTCATCCTGACTTCCCTAAGTTGATTTTTAGATTTTGCTTTGTTCGCTTTCCTTGCCTCACGTTCCTTTCTAGTAGCCTCATATCTAAATTTTCCGTAGTTTAGAATGCGGCACACAGGAGGCTCAGCTGCAGGAGCTACCTCAACCAAATCCAACCCTCTTTCACTGGCCAGGGCAATGGCATCTGGGGTTGACATTTCCCCCAGTTGATTTCCCTTGTCATCCACAAGAAGCACTGATGGAACCCTTATTCTGTCATTAACCCGATAATTTTTAGCTATGTTATTTCTCCGTTTACTTGTAAATATGAACAACTCAGTAACAACACTGAGCCACTTCGAATATAGCACACCATCAAACTTCGTTCAACATATCAAATCCGATTTTTCATTTACTCTTTATTGTCTGATTCGGAAACTATGCGACTAACTAAGTCTTTCAAACTAACAACCCCTACGTCTTCTCCATTCCTAGATCTTACACTCACAGTATCGGAATCGACTTCCTTATCTCCAACTATGATCATATAAGGGATCTTCTGAAGTTGTCCTTGCCTGATCTTAGAATTCATACGATCAGTACCTAAGTCCACTTCACAACGTAGGCCAGAGGCATCCATTTCATTTCCGATTTTCTTTGCGTACTCAAAGTGACGATCAGCTATTGGTATGACCTTTACCTGAAGTGGAGCCAGCCACACCGGAAATGCACCACCGTAGTGTTCAATTAAAACACCCATGAATCTTTCCAGAGATCCAAATATAGCTCTATGAACCATATATGGCTGGTGTTCATTTCCATCTTCCCCAATATAAGTTATCCCAAATCTCTGAGGTAAATTAAAATCAAACTGTACCGTAGTACATTGCCAAGATCGTCCAAGTGCGTCCTTTATATTGACGTCTATTTTAGGGCCATAGAATGCTCCGCCCGCTTCTTCTATGTCAAAATCCAATCCCCTGCTTAGCAAAGTATTTCTAAGAGAATTTTCAGCGAGATCCCATTGATCATCAGAACCAACAGCTTTATCTGGGCGTGTAGATAGATTTAATGTGAAATCCTTAAAGCCAAAAGCCTCCAATAAATAAAAAGTGAGGTCCAAAACGTTATTAATCTCATGTTCAATTTGATCAGGTCTGCAAAATATATGTGCATCATCTTGAGTAAACCCTCTAACTCTCATCATTCCGTGAAGAGTGCCACCTCTTTCATAACGATAAACAGTCCCAAGTTCTCCTATCCTCATCGGAAGTTCTCTATAACTTCGTAGGGAAGATTTGTAATACATTATATGGAAAGGACAATTCATGGGCTTTAGATAATAATCTTGTCCGTCTGTTTCTGATGGTGAAAACATGTTCTCTTTAAAAAAATCAAGATGCCCACTTGTCTGCCAAAGATTTGCTCTCCCTAT
Source organism: uncultured Dehalococcoidia bacterium (assembly GCA_964500645.1). Lineage (GTDB taxonomy): Bacteria > Chloroflexota > Dehalococcoidia > Lucifugimonadales > UBA826 > CAYFIW01. The sequence continues at coordinate 31,955 of CAZCOH010000003.1, read as the reverse complement.
ATTAGGCGTGTAAATTAAGTCATATCCTCTTTTGTAATGTTCTTCTCTCCAAAAATTTTCGAAGATGTTTCTCACCCTAGCACCTTTAGGATGCCATATGATTAAACCGGGTCCAGTCTCTTCATGTACAGAAAACAAATCCATTTCTTTACCTAGAGTTCTATGATCACGTTTCTTTGCTTCCTCTAGGTTGTTCAAGTGTTTTTCTAAAGACTCTTTACTTTCCCAAGCCGTACCATATATTCGCTGTAGCATCGGCCTGTTTTCATCCCCTCTCCAATAAGCGCCAGCAACATTAATAAGCTTAAATGCGGGAATTTGGCCCGTTGAATCAACATGAGGGCCAGCACAAAGATCCTCAAAATCACCATGCTTATATGTGGTGATTGTTTCGCCCTCAGGAATTTCTGAAATAACCTCTAATTTCAGAGGCTCATGCTTGTTTTTTTCTAAAATTTCCTGGCGGGAATACTCAGAATATTCAAATGAAAGATTACGACCGATGATTTTTTTCATCTGTCGCTCTATTCTTTTAAGGTCTTCATCAGAAAAAGGATTTTCAACTAAAAAATCATAATAGAATCCATCTTCAGTTGGGGGACCAATAGCCAATTTAGCATCGGGATACATCGTGGTCACAACATCAGCCATTACATGCGCAGCAGAATGCCTGATTCTATACCTTAAATTTGAAAGTTCCTCGTCATTCATGTAACAAGCCTCACACAAAAAGCAGTTGATCCAAATAAAAAAATAGCTTCTGAAAAATAATGTTGAAGCTAACAGTGTAGCAAAGTGAAGTCCCCCGACAAGTTTTTGTTTTACTTAAACCTAAAACCGACGATGAGAATCGTGCGAATTATATGTTTGCCTATTTGTAGGGTCAATTTATCTGTAAATCATTTTTAATGAGATCAAATATTCAAAAAAGATGCTGTTTGAGTCAAAAAAGCGACTATCCCTGATAAAATTATCACACCCAATAGGGCTTTTTTATAGACCTCTTCGGTAGATTTATTCGCTAAATATGAAGCTATTAAAAATCCACAAATTGAAGGAAACAAACCTACCAATACCAACAAACTCACTTCCCTCTCGAAGCTCCCTGTATACAAATAACCAATAACCGCGGCACCTTCTACAAAAATATAGTAGAGGGAAAGTGAACCTCTGATCTCGTTTTTAGTCCAGTTTTTGCTCAAACCAGCTACAGCCATTAATGGTCCCCCAATCCCAGTCGAGGTTAGTAATGTCCCGACAACAAAAGAAATCATATAAAACTTCGTTCTAGTCAATTCTATTTTGGTGTCCTTAGCATAATAAATGAATGCTCCAGAACAAATAATTAAAATGCTTATTGATATACCAAGCAGAATATTGTTTATCCCTTCAAAGAACACAAGGCCAAAAGGTACTCCAAGAAGTCCAAATATGATTGGGAAACGCATCTCTCCATAATCAATTTCTTTCCTGTTTTGGAATATCAATAATAAAAAAACTGCCAACGACACCGTATTGATTATCACTACAGTGTTTTTGGGATCCAAGGTTAGGAGTAGAAGCGGGGAGCTCGCGATGGCTATTCCAAAACCAGCAAAGCAAAGAACTAGCGCACCGAAAAACAATGCTAACAACACTACGGCTATATCTATTAGAATCTCACTCACTATGTTCTACTTGGAATGGAGAAACTGACAAACGTAGGATTGCTGTCAAAAGAATGATAGGTGTGGATTGAACAGAGTACTACATCAGCAGTATCAATCAACATAAGTGGTATTGATAACAGCAATTTGTAAGCAATAAGAAGATCCCAACCAACGAATGAAAAAATTATTCCCCTGATTAGAAGAATAAATGCCTGTTTATCACTTTCAAATTGGATTAAAAGCATAAATCTGAATACATGAAAACACTGCGGCTCAGAAATAACATATATATAAAATTATAAATGAATTAAAAAGGCCCCGAAGGAGCGTTTCCTTCGGGGCCTTTTTAATTCATAAAACTGGTATTTAAGCTTCCAGTTTTTCCTTTATAGCTGCTCGCATTTCTTTAACTCGTGGGAGGTTCGGAAAGGCTCCATCTTCTTCTGCTTTATCATAAATTTTGTCACCATCAGCAAACACTTGCAGAATCCCACCAGTTCCTGGTGTTATCTTTATGGCAACATCTTTTCCGCCTTCGGCGAAGAATTCACCGGCCATCCAGGCCGCCGTACCGTGATGCGCTCAAGGAACGCAATAAACTATCTCTACCTCGAACTTACCTTCTCCAGCCATATTCTACTCCTTGTAACTAGGCTAAATACCAATATCCAGTATCATACACGAAAACCACCTATTAATGTCACCACACCTTAACAGGTTTTTTTCTCTTATTTATCAGCTGTCGATGTCCATACCCATATCAATTATCGCGGTTTTCTTTTCCCTATCCTTCATAAGTCTATTCTGAAATTCTCTCCATATATCTTCCTTTTCATTGTCAGTAAGATCAGGGGTACGATCCATCGCATTATTAAAATCTGACAATGCTATTTCCTCTTCACTACCTGTCGGCATATCAAAAAATTCACGGTCAAACGCCGGGACCTTACCTGGAGGAAAGTAGCCTTTCCCTGGCATCTCATATCCTTCTAAATTTTCTGTCCCTTTACCAAGTATTTCTCCCGTTTCTAGGTAATGACTCATGACTTCAACCATCCCATACTTCTGAACAGGACAAACTTTTATACAGATGCCACATCCAGAGTACCTGGTCATTACAGGCCTACAACGCCTATGAATTAACTTGTTTTTTTCGACTCCTCTATACCAGACTCTCTGGGCCTGAATCGCCTTTCCAGGGCATCTCATAAAGCAAATTTGGCAGGTCTCGCAAAGTTTATAAATTCCATAATCTATAGGTACATCATGCTCTAAAGGGGCATCAGTTATTACTACCTGAAGTCTGGCTCTAGATCCAAAATGTGGTGACAAAAGTTGACCATTTACACCAAGTTGACCAAGTCCTGATTGTACAAACATGGGTATCAGTGGTCCGAAATGCCACACAGGTCCAGATATTTGGGACCTATAGCCTAGAGCAAGCAAGAATTCACAAAGCTCCAATGATAATTTTGCTTGCTCTAGATAGGCATCACCTTGTGCTCTTTCCGCATCAAGGCTAGGAATGGTCTGAGTTCTCACAAAGTCTTGTTCATACGCAAGACAAATGGCATTAGGTAAATCTCTCTTAACCTCATCTTTCCTACTAGAATAAATATACCTTCTATCAAACTTAGTGAATCCAACTTCTCCGTACCCCAGTTCTCTTGCTTTATCCCTCACTAATTCAGTTACGTTACTAGATACTTTCTGGGATGTCGGCAGCTTTGCTGAAGAATCTCTTATCTTTTGAACCCAAGGCATAATTTCCTCTTGATATGCCTTATATAACTTTGAAGTTTCCGGAGAAACCTTATTCCTTTCTTGCTCAGCCCAAATTGCAGAGGCACTCTCTGTAACAGCAAAACTTTCCAAAGGAAATTCACGACTGTAATATGAAACTTCCGGGTCACGTGTTGGAATTCCCTCCACCTTGAGCAGATCTGAAGCTACAGGAATCACCACGTCATTTTCATTGTCCAGTCGCCCAGACCTCTTTATTTCAATTCCGAGTTTTCTTTTAGGCATCTTTTTAGACCAATAATATTTCTTCAAGTATTAATTTTGCTGACTTTTTATCCAAAGGTTCATTATTTCTACCGCACCCCGGAAACTGTATGCAAGCAGGACAACCGCTTTCACATAGGCAACGTTTGATCACATTTAAAGACATATCCCACAGATCCTCCATTATTCCATAACCCAATTCTGATATCCCGACACCTCCTGGGTAGTTATCAAAAACAAAAATTTGCGGTGTTCCTGTATCAGGATGCAACAAACTAGAAACTCCTCCAATATCATCTCTATGACACATAGCAAACATAGGAATAAGAGACATTATTAAGTGCTCAGCCCCATGCAAACCTCCAAACTGATTGAACCCATAAGATTCAATACGTTCTAGAATTTCTACGGAAACATCGACCCAGACTGCCATGGTATCAAAACTTAAATTAGGAAGAGTAAGTTTTTCTTCACTGATAACTTGATTCGAATATTTATGAATCCTTTTGAAACTAACCACATCGGTAGATATATTTGCAACTCCATAATGGACAATAGAATTTCCCACATGCCGATTGCCAATCGTGTTAACTATTTTTATTTCCGTTAGGCTCTTAGAGTCTGTGTAATAAGACACATCTGACTTAGTGCAGTAAATAGTATTTGCGGGAAAATCTATTTCAGTGATTAAAAAGGATTCCCCTTGATGAAGATGTAATGCTCCTGGGTAAAGATTCTTATAAACAGTTGTTTCATCAACAGTTTCAAGTATCGCTCCAGTTACTTTGTTTACCAAAGTGTACGTTGACGATCCTACGCCTCTAATATCTACATCTCCGGCTGGGTACGAAATGTCAGCGGAAAGATACCATTGCGAGGATTTTACTTTAAGAGAACCTGATTCAGCCAATTCGTCGGTACTCCAAAGCATTTCAGGACCAAAAAATTTAGTGTCTCCCATAGAAATCGGCATTTCATAAGCAGAACATTTCAAATGAGGCTTCTGAATATGCAAATTGGCAGGAGAGAGTAAAGAATATTCGACAGATTTTTCAAAAAAAGATGAAGGATTGTCCATAATGTACTGATCTATGGGATCATTAGAAGCTACCAATAGACTTAGAGATTCTTCTTCCCCTCGGCCACTCCGGCCAGACTGTTGCCAAGAACTAGAGACAGATCCAGGAAACCCTGTAAGTATCGTCGCTTCAAGGTTACCAATATCAACACCTAACTCCATCGCATTAGTACTAACAAGCCCCAACAATTTTCCTTCAAACAATTGTTTCTCTATGTCTCTCCTATCAGCAGCCAAATAATTCCCATGATAAGAAGCTATTTTCGTGGCCGTGCATTTGTTTTTATCCAAAAGATAATTTCTGGCATACAGAGATAGGATTTCAGATTGGTTTCTTCCACGAACGAAATTAATCGTTCTTATCTCTCTTTTTATCAATTCTGACATGAGCTTAGCAGATTCAGCATTCGTATTTTTACGCGTACCAAAAGATTGATTGTCAAATGGAGGATTCCAAAATATAAAGTGTTTTGAAGCAGATGGAGACCCGTCTATATCAACAAGATCTACATCAAGACCGGTCAAATTGAATGCCAAATCCTTAGGGTTAGCGATTGTTGCCGAACTCAATATGAATTTAGGGGAAGCTCCAAATTTTGAACATAATCTCCTTAAGCGTCGTATAACGTTTGCAACGTGGGAGCCAAAAACGCCTCTATATATATGTGCTTCATCAATAACAACATACTTTAAACCTCTTAAGAAAGTAGCCCATAAATTAGGATGTGGTAATACCCCAAGATGCAGCATGTCTGGGTTAGTCACCAGCAAACGTGAATTCCTTCTTAAATAAGATCTTTCTACGGACGGAGTATCGCCATCAAATAGGCCATGGCTAACATTTTCGAAGAAATTATGAAATGAGTCGAGCTCTTTGTATTGATCTTGAGCAAGAGCCTTGGTTGGGAAAACATAAAGAGCTCTTGAAAATTTATCCCTCGACAAGGTTTCATAAACCGGGATGTTATAACAAAGACTTTTTCCGCTTGCTGTGGACGTAGTTATTATGATGTGCCTACCTAAAAGAGCCAGATCAATGGACTCTGCTTGGTGGCAATACAGACGTTCTATATTCTTGGTTTCTAGAACATTCCACATAGACTGCGAAAGATTGGCCTTTAATTTTCCTGGTATAAATCTACGACCAGGTATTTTTTCCCAATGCACGAGTTGATCCGAATACCAGTCGGAATTAACTATCTCGGCGATAAATCTTTCTACATCCAAAATATTGGCCTTTAGAATCCTCTTAGGATCTCATTCTCTATTAGCGTCACTTTTACATCGGACCTTGAATGTTCTATGTGATCAATAATTTGATTTATTAATGCCCCTGCAATTTTTCTGTTGACTTCAATATTCTAGATGTCAAAGCCAACTTACATTCACATACGCTGAAAACCACTTGTGACTAGTACCCTTCTTCAAGATATGCGTCAAACCGTCTACGATGATTTATACTCTATCCTCGATTGTGATTCATAATGAAAAAAACATTTGAGAACAACATTATTGATGATTATAAAGCCACTAATAACCTCAGAAGAGATTTCAAGACGTGTAACAGAAATAGGCGAAGAGATACTTGATAAAACAGGATCCTCATTAACATTAGTTGCTATTTTAAAGGGATCAATATGTTTTGCCGCTGACCTATTACGCTCTATAGCTGGTGAAGTAAGAATTGGCTTTATAAGTGTGTCCAGCTACTCCGGTACACAAAGCCAGAACATCGAACTTCATGGCATGGATCTAGAGGACGTTATGGGCAGAGATATAGTAGTTGTAGAGGACATAATTGATACGGGTAAAACTATGGAATACATATGTGAAAAATTATTCGAATTAGGTCCAAAGTCAGTAAAAATATGTACTCTGCTTAACAAACCGCTGAATAGAAAAACTACATTAGAAATAGAGTATGTGGGATTTGAAATAGAAGATCACTTCGTTGTGGGTTACGGATTGGATATAGACCAAAAATACCGTAATCTACCGTATATAGGTTACGTGGAGACACCCAACTGAACTAAAAAGTTTATATCTTTTTATTTTTGTAACAATAATAAAATCAGGAGAACTCAATTGGACGAGGCACTGAAAATTGAAAAAGTAGGTTTATACGGAGAAAAGATATTAATCAGATGGTCTGACTCTCATGAAAGCACTTACGGAGCCAAATCTATTAGGATTAGCTGCCAATGCGCTGAGTGCGTTGAAGAATGGAGCAAGCGCCAAATTCTAGATCCTGCAAGCGTACCATCAGATCTAAAGGCAGAAGACCATCTAATGATAGGAAACTATGCCATTCAATTTCTGTGGAGTGACGCCCACTTTACAGGTATATTCCCATTTAACGTTCTTAGGGGTATGTGCCCATGCCCTAGCTGCTTATCACAGAGAGAAGAGCAATAACTAAGGCCCGCTCCTTATACATAAAAGAGAAGGCCGCCTGATGACAGCCTTCTCAAATTCACAAAATCTTTTTGACCTATGCAGGCTTAAATTTAGGAAGCGCTAATTCATCAGTTATGTCCTCGAACACAACTTCCAAAGCCATCCCTATCTTCAAGTTATCAAATGTCGGATTTTCAATGACCACATTTGTAGCCATCTTTGGACCCTCTTCTAATTCCACGATCGCAGTAACAAATGGAACGTCATCTGCAAACCCCGGATGTGGAGCCCTCTGAACAATACCGTATGTGAACAATGTAGCTTTTCCTGAAGCCTTTACCCATTTAGTGTCTCGTGGAGTAGCACATTCTGGATTGCGACAAAAGTCGGTGGGGTAAAAATACGCCTCTTCACAACCATTGCAGTATCTCAACCACAATTCTTTTTCTTTGGCTTTTTGCCAATAAACGTCAGATTCTCCCTGTGGAACAGGTATTGGTTTGTTATATGCCATTTTTAGATTCTCCTTATAATTAGTCGACCGCCAGAACCGTGGTTCCGGTGGAGGAGAGTTGCCCTCCTGTACCATTGATTAAGCAGAGCTGAGGATCGTCTAATTGACGGTCTCCGCATTCTCCTCTTAACTGCCTTACTGCCTCCAGTACTAAGAACATGCCGTACATACCAGAGTGTGTGTAAGATAAACCTCCGCCAGAGGTATTCATGGCGAAGTCTCCACCTGGAGCTGTCCTCTGATTAGCAACGAAGTCTGGTGCTTCTCCTGGTCCACAGAACCCTAAACTCTCTAGAGTTGTTAGTACCGTATATGTAAAAGAGTCGTATATCATCGCAAGGTCGATATCATCGTGAGTCACACCCGCTCTTTGCATAGCAGCGGGACCACTATTCTTTGCCGCTGTTCGAGTTAGGTCAGGCATCTGGCTAATCAGATTGTGATCATGAGACTCTGCCGCACCTAGTACCCAAACTGGTTTCTTCTTTGTATCCTTTGCACGTTCTGCAGAAGTGATAACAAACGCACCTCCAGCGTCAGTCACTAGGCAACAGTCAAACAGATGGAATGGTTCTGAAATCCATCTTGAATTGTGATAGTCATCAAATGACATATCATCCTTCATATATGCTTTTGGATTTAACTGTGCCCACTTTCTAGTAGCGACAGCAACTTCAGCCATTCCCTGTCTTGCGTAATCTTCACCATACTGGTGCATATACCTTCTAGCAGCCATTGCATAAAGTATAGGAGCCCCTAAAAACCCGTAAGGGCTTTCAAATTGTGCCCCTGGATCTGCTGCATCCCCTCCTGGTCTCGTCCTCCTACTTCTACCAGCTTCACCGTGGGTTACAAGAGCTACGTCGCAGTAGCCAGCATTTATCGCCGCCATAGCATGGGCTATGTGTATGATGAATGATGATCCTCCAACTGCAGTCGTATCTGTGAAACTAGGTTCAAGTCCAAGATATTCAGCAAGATTTAAAGTTGAAGTCCCTGCTGTGAATAATCCATTGACGTCTTTCATAGATAGCCCTGCGTCATCAAGAGCGTTGTGAGCCGCTTCAGCGTGGTGCTGCAGATTAGATTTATCCGGCACCTTACCTATTTCGTCAGATTCATCTACTCCAACGATAGCGACCGTTTTCCGAAGATCGGTCATATTTTTGCCTCCTAAAATGATTTTCTATAAAAAGTGCCCCCCTTCTATAGGGATGCGCCGGCGACTAGGATACATCCAGTTTCGATTCGGGACAACAAGCTAGCTTTTCCAAATATAGATTTATTAGGGTTATTTGGTAATATTTCCGTGTGACATCGATAACGCGAGAACAATTTGAAAGATTAGTCAGAAGTGCATTGTCTCAATTGCCCGAAGAATTCAAGTTGCGATTAAACAACGTTGACATAGTTGTGGACAACGCAGCATCTCCGAATCAACTTATTGGGACTGGTATTGAAAACTCTATGGAATTGCTTGGATTATACGAAGGCATACCGCTCACGGAAAGATATGGATACGATCTGGTTTTACCCGACAAAATTACAATTTTCCAAGAACCAATTGAGTCAATTTGCGAAACACAAGAAGAAATCACGTTGGAGATAAAATCCACATTAACCCACGAAATAGCTCACCATTTTGGAATAGATGACGACAGGCTCGAGGAAATCTGAGCATAATCAGGAGGGTCCAAACAAGGAATCAACATCTTTCTTTATATCAGATGGAGACTTAGAACTGTTACCTATAAGGGAATAAGATTCTGGAGTCCCATAGTCTCTAGTTCTAATTACGACCGGCATAGGCATAGCGTGCCCGAAAACCAGTGCTTGTTGCTTAGTTTCTAACCTTGATAGAACTCCCCTCAGTTTTCTACTACCTGAGACCCCAGACAAAACAGAATCTACATCTCGAGCGCTGTCGAGAAGACAGCTTACCTTGGTACCTATTTGGCTCATGACTTCCTCATCGATATCACTAGGCCTTTGATCTACTACTAGCAATGTAACGTTATATTTTCTCATCTCTCTCGCTATAGTCCCAAAAATAGTTTGGTTGGCCATAGTCGGGCTGAGAAATCTGTGAGCTTCCTCCAAAGTAATAACCAGATTCGGTGGTTCCATTTTAGAATCCCCCATCGCAGTCTCTTTTTGCTGCTGATATCGATTATAAATACGTCTTGTTAAAATATTGGCTACGAGCATGTAAGCAGTGGCGTTATTACCATGTTTTCCAAATTCTAAGACAACATGCTGTCCAGCTCTTAGTCGGTCTATGATCATATTAGCCGAATCTTCCACTTTATTCTCTGTAACAAAGTCAAACCTAGTTAAACGATCTAGTCGCCTCCTTAGAGCAGCTAATGCGGAGCCATTTACATTTATTTTGATTGCGAGGTCATTCATTTGATCGGTATCGAGTTTCGTAAATCCTTGAAACCAATTTCCACGCCCAAAATGTGCTTCCAACGAATAAGCAACATCTGCAGATACGGAAGTTAGATCCAGAGTTTCTCTTAATAATTGTATGTCTTCAGGGGAAATATCCGAGTAAGAAAATTTAACAAGATGGTCAGGACTGAAGCCTCTTCTTGAAGCGCTATCTGCGTCGAGAGAAAAGACCGAAACTTTTGAATCGAATAATTGTTTCAAGCCTTTAACGTCATAATTAGATTCACTGGTTCCCTTCCAGCCATACTCGTTGTGCATATCGAAAATAAGATTACTAGCTTTCCCACTCTGCAAAATACCAATCAGTAATAATCTAGTTAAAAAAGTTTTTCCTGTCCCACTTTTTCCAAAAACCCCGTTACTACGTTTAACTAATTCCTCGATATTAAGACACAGCTTAGCTTCCATATCTAAGGGACTTCCGATCCAAAAACCTCCATCCGACTCAGAGCCAAAGACGCTGTAAATATCCTCTTCTGTGGCATCAGAAACCACTGAAAAATGAGATGGTACAGTTTTGGCTGGCATGGGCGACTGCTTACCAGAATGGGGATTTATACCTACGGTTAACATAGGCTCTACTGTGACCACACCGTACGCGGAGGTACCAGACAAAGCGTCCCGCACAAATGTGTCTGATACGTCGGGAAGGTTGAACTGTAGAGAAGGATCAGACGACTCAAGAGCAATATCTGTTACAACCCCAAAAAATTTGGATTCTTTCCCCTGAATAACAACGTTAGAGCCAATGCTCACATCCTCTACTGAATAGGAGGAATCAAGCTTAACTTTTACACCCTCGGCCAATGAACCTGATACGACTAAGCCCAATCTCTCTTGATAGCCTGTGCCGCCATTCATCGGATTCTCCTAATTATCCCTTCAAGTCGCCTTGTGTCATTACTGAGCATTTTAGCTAAGAGTCTAGCTGCCTCCAACTTAATATTTTCGTTCCCTGAAAAGGTAGCGCTAGCAAACCTAATAAAGCCCGCCACAACATCATCTGCCTGAGGGACTGGAGATCTCAATATTGCATCCAAAAACCTCATCGAACTAACGAAAGTACTTATTTCATCAGTTTCGCACATAGATACAAATGAGTGTATTCTTGGAGGGACTGGAGACATATACAAATTGATGGTGGAATCTGTCTTATAACCAACAGATATTGCCCTAAATTCTGTATTTAAAAGTCTGTTCAGTTGGGGATTTCCACGATAAATTTCGTCCTCACTTTCAAAGTCTCTGCCTCTTGGTATCGGTTTTCTAGTTGGATCAAGTCCACCTGTCGATGAATAACTTACCAGTCCATAAACCGTTTCCGTTTCCCCTGCCCGAATCAGAGTCCCTATTGGGGGAGATGTATAAAGATCATAGCATTGGGCAACAAACTCATTTGTGTTGCTTTCTACGACCTCGCCAATCCTTTCAGTTTTGCTCATGTTACAGCCAACGAACCCTTTTAGAATGATCTTTTCTGGATGTAAAAAACGACATATTCTGTGACTCAACAACCTGTTCAACTAAATTGAGAAAATACCCTCTATCACCTGTTGATATTACAGCCTGTTCGTGGGCTTCCATAAGGGAAGTAGGATACCCCATTCCTGATATACACTGACTATAGATTATTGAATGGATTAATTCTAAATTACCTGGGTTCTGCGATACCCAAGACGGTATCTCTATTCTTGCTATTTCATCACCAGTATTCATATAAAAAAACTTTATTTGATTATCTCCATAGTAATTTTTAACTAACCTCGCGTTACTAGCATACAACTCACTCCTATGCCCTTTTTTTAAAACACTTGAGTATAAATTTCTATCCAACAAGTTCAAGGCAGATCTATCACACGGACGTTCTCCTGATAATTTTTCCCCACATTTTAAGGAACAATCAGCTACGGAATATGGACACGAGATTAGACGTACTCCATCCATCACTTCTGTACTAGCAGGTAAACTTATGTAGCTTGCAATCAAAACTTTACCTTTTTCAGACAACGCTTTTAGTCTACCTAATTCTCTAAGAAACCCTTGTTCCAAAATGTTTTCTAAAACAAAATCCGGAATTCCCCCTCTCAACAAATCCAACATCAATAAGGTTCCGTCTATCAATCCCAAAACAGGAATATACGGATCAGTTTTCTGCAACTCCTCAATTGCATCAGCCAAAGCCTTAATTTCTTTAACTGCTCTAACAGCACCCAAAATCGTCCCTTGGATTGGAATTGAACGATTGGGATGAAAAGAATCAAATATATAGGTCTCCTTAACGCCAAAATACAAGGAAGGATTGCTAGAAAGATCTGCCCCCGGTGATGCTCCATACCGTATCTTTACAGTACCCGTGTTTATCAAAAAACATCTGATTGGAATATGTCGATTCACATCAATATGAGAACCATCAACACCAATAACCATATAATTTTCCGGCAAAATATCTGGAGGTACGGATGCATAAGGCCTTATAGGAAATTCAGGTGATGTCCAATTAAATACATCTGAGGAATTTCTCAAATCTTCTACAAATTGATGCTCATCAAAATTGTTTATTAATGAAAGCGCTGACCGCAATCTTGAGTCCGATTCTTTTTGTGTATTTCCAATATCTAAGGCTATCTTGTCAAGTAATAAAGCTGTTTCTGTTAGATCTAAGGCCAATTAGGAAACTCCGAATCCATTTTCATTAAATAGGATAGTCATTTTAGATACTGTAATACTAGTCCCGGGAGTCTTTTTCAAGGCACCGGTCAATTGAACAAATCTTTTTTCCACCCCTTTACTTAATCGGGCGTTTTGGCTCACAAGCTTCCCTCCCCATAAGTCACTTTGTGCATCCTGATTAAGAAAATCAATGTACATCGATTTAAATACATCAAATGCTTTAGACGTTGCACCTTCAAGTTCTGAACTACCAACCTCAATTGAATTTCCAAATCTTATTTTAATCGTTGTTCCATTTTGGGAAGAACCAAAATCGGCGACTAGAATTGGTAGTCCCGTTGAATCAAACTCGTTTAGCTGACCTGTAGAAATTTCTCTTACAGTTGCTTGAAGCACCCTTAGCAAATTGGACATGTGAGAGACTGAGACAGTTGACTGCGGGATTTTTACTACAATATTTTGCGTATCGACAGATGTCATTTACTTCCTCGTACCGATATTGAAACTGCCTTTATTACAACTATCTTAAAATCCTGACATCTCCGACTCGCCTAGTTACTTGTTGCTGGTCCAAATAATCTACCAACGCCAGAGCATATTTCCTGCTGGTTTGAAACAAATCTCTAACGTCACCTACCGAAATATCCCCATTTTTATTTATGTATTCCATCACAGAAGAGGCCATTTGATTGTAGCTATCTGCAGAAAAAGTAACTCCGTCTGCTACTTTGACTACTTCACCAGATTCATGTAAAAAATTCAATATCTCTACATCAATGACTACATCAGTAGGAGGAGAGAATGGGTCTTTAGATATGGCATGTAGATATTCTTTCGTTATTTCCAATTGATTTGGAGAGAGCTCTGGAGTATACCCAATCAAACATACAGTTGAGGGATTCTCTTCTACAATGTTTTTTTTGCTTAATAGTGACAAAACCTTGTTAAAAGCGAGGCCATCCATGCCTAGCCTATTCCTCATTTCCTCCTTCGGTGCCCCAAATCGAAGGGGGAAATCACTGTGGTATTCATTAAGCCATAAAGTTGTAATATCAACGAGTGAATCCCAAGAGTTTTTTGTGAAGTAGAATGCTGCGTTGATATCATCGCCTGTACTCAAAATTATTCCGTCATTAATCAGGCTAAAGATTTCGTCTGATATTTTGGATGTCTCAACTCCAATCTCAGCAGAAAGGCCTTTTAAGTCCAATAAATTCAGTCCGTAAGATTCGATCGTATTAACCAATACATCGGAAGTGGTACCCATTTCCAAAATAGCCAATCTTTCAATTGTTTGATCATCACGCCTTTTATGTCTTTTTGCGTGTGGATCTACAACTACGCCACCTCCTAAAGTAGTCATGTTAGACCTAAGCACAAAATGATCTCCTTTCACCACAGGGACAGAGCTATTCGGCTTTATTTGGGCCCATGTTACTGATCCAGGTTCTGCTATATCATCTTCGAGAAGACGCAATCGAGATACTATTTCAACAGTCCCTGTATGGAGACTAACAAACATATTGTGTCTAAGATTATTCGGAGCGTCTTTTAATACTTTTAAATGAACATCAAAAGCTTGGCTTGGCCGGAGCCATCCAGGAATAGTCAGAACATCTCCCCTACTAACCTCGGAATGGTCAATCCCAGATATATTAGCGGCAACCCTAGTACCTGGGTTAGCTATTTCTTCTTTTCTTTTATGCGTTTGAAGTCCACGTATTTTTACCGATTTCCTAGAAGGCGCAATTTCCAGTTCTTGCCCTACTTCTAGGCAGCCATCTATTAAGGTTCCCGTAACAACAGTCCCAAACCCAGAGACGCTAAAAGATCTATCTATAGGCAATCGAGGGCGGGATATATCCCGCCCTCGATTGGACGAAGATAATGCTCTATCTATTCCTTCTACTAACTCATTTATCCCTTCTCCTGTTTCCGATGACACACCATAAATCGGTGAATCTGACAAAACCGTGTCTTGAATCAGATCTTCGATATCTAGTTTGACCAGTTCCATCCATTCTTCATCAACCAGGTCTTTTTTTGTGATAACAATCACTCCATTGTTAATATTTAGAAGATCTAATATAGCCAGATGCTCTTTTGTTTGAGGCATTATTGATTCATCAGCTGCTACCACGAGCATAGCCATATCTACTGATCCAACCCCTGCCAACATATTGTTAACAAACCTTTCGTGCCCAGGAACATCAACAACAGATACATCTTTCCCACTAGGCAAAGATAACCATGCAAATCCCAGATCTATTGTCATCCCTCTTTCTTTTTCTTCTTGAAGGCGGTCAGGGTCTATTCCTGTAAGGGCTCTCACCAGTGCCGATTTGCCATGATCAACATGGCCAGCTGTACCGACAACAAACAAATTATCACCTCAGAAATTTCGTATATATAGACACGAAAGTATATGCAATATAAGCGTAGAATATCACAGCGCAATCTTCTTAATCATCGAAATGTCATCGCTAAATATTAGTGGGCGAAGTCGAACTTATTCAGGATCCCGAATTGCACGCTTCACTTCCCTTTGATATTTTAGACATCGGAAACATCGGATTTGCTTAAACCTAGGAGGAAAAACCATGAAAGAGGCGGTAATCGTAAGCGGAGCTAGAACCCCAGTTGGAAAATTCGGTGGCGCTTTTAAGGACATAAGTGCTCCTGATCTAGGAGCTACAGCAATAAAAGCAGCGTTAGAAAGAGCAGGCATATCGCCAGATATGGTTGACGAAGTAGTTCTAGGAAATGCTATCCAGTCAGCCGAAGCAGGTTACGCGGCACGACTAGCATCGTTAAAATCTGGAATACCCTACGAAGTGCCCACCATAGCTGTTAACAGGCAATGTTCTTCTGGGCTAGAAGCTATAAACATGGCGGCACAATTGATCCGAACTGGAGAAGCTGAAATTGCAGTTGCCGGGGGCACTGAAAACATGAGCCAAGTGCCATTCCTAATTGAATATCAAGCAAGATTCGACGGACTAAGAATGGGAAATTCCACGTTAGTTGATGGATTGACAGAAGGTCTAGGATGTCCTGTCAACCGCTATCACATGGGGGTCACAGCTGAAAACGTCGCGGAGAGATTTGCAGTATCCAGAGCATCCCAAGACGAACTCGCCGTCCTCAGTCACATAAGAGCGAGTCACGCGGTTGAATCCGGTAGATTTGACAGTCAAATTGTTAATGTGGAGGTTCCTCAAAGAAAATCTGACCCTGTAATTGTAAATAGAGATGAAGGCCCTAGAGCAGAAACTACGATTGAGGGATTATCCGGTTTAAGACCTGTTTTCAAAAAAGATGGTTCAGTTACAGCTGGCAACGCATCCAGTATTAATGATGGAGCGGCCGCACTCGTTCTAATGACAGTAGAAAAGGCAGCAGAATTAGGATTAACACCTAGAATGAAATGGCACACACGAGGAGTTGCCGGGGTCGAACCAGCAATTATGGGTACCGGACCTGTACCAGCAGTCCAAAAGGTTTTAACTAAGGCCGGGATGAACATTAATGACATTGATGTTATAGAACTAAACGAAGCATTTGCTTCACAAGCCTTATATTGCATTAGGGAATTGGATCTAGACATTGAAAAAACAAATCCAAACGGAAGCGGGATTAGTCTAGGCCATCCTGTAGGGGCAACAGGTGCGATAATGACGGTTAAACTGATGGAAGAAATGGAAAGAAGTGACACAAACATAGGACTCGTTACTATGTGTGTAGGTGGAGGCCAAGGCGTCGCAACGGTATTTGAGAGGCTCAACTAAGATAGGAGATATTGATGGTACAGAACACAGATCCCGCCGTACAAACCGTTCTAGATAATTTAGAAACCATAGTAGCCTCTGAAGGAGGTACTCTTGAATTTCTCTCTTTGGACAATGGAGAGCTAAGTGTTAAATACATAAAGGGAATCAATGAGGAATGTCCAGAATGTGTTCCAGATCATACAATGGTACAAATGATGATGGAGAGTTCTCTATCTATTTACGCTCCACATGTAGCATCAGTAGATCTCAAATAACCTAGTAGAGAAATAAACCCTTAGTTAAATACTGGGAATCAAGTCTAGGTACTTTAG
>CAZCOH010000003.1:0-15074 GCA_964500645.1 uncultured Dehalococcoidia bacterium | reverse complement strand
CTAGTAGCGAAATAAACCTTAGTTAGATGCCGGAATCAGGTCTAGGTACTTTAGACCAGATCCAGTATTTAACAACAAAACTTGTTCATCTGGTGAAATTAGCCCACCAAACAAAAACTTTTGGAGTGCTACCGCCGTTGCCGCGCCTTCTGGACATACAAATATACCTTCTCTACAAGTAACTTGTTTCATCATGTCAAGTATTTCATCATCCGTAACTTCCACTGCTCCTCCCATACTTGTTCGTAACGCATCCAATATCAAGTAATCACCAATAGCACCCGGAACCCTAATACCCGCAGCGAAGGTTGTGGCCTCCTCCCAAGGTTTAGCAAACCTATCTCCATTGTGGAAAGCTTGTACGATGGGTGCGCATCCATCTGCTTGTACTGCATACATCCTAGGTCTCTTGGAATCTATCCAACCAAGACTTTGCATCTCTTCAAAAGCTTTCCACATTCCTACAATTCCAGTACCACCTCCAGTAGGGTAGATGATCGCGTCTGGGAGTACCCAGTTAAATTGTTCGGCTATTTCATAGCCCATAGTTTTCTTGCCTTCCACTCTATATGGCTCTTGCAAAGTGGATACGTCGAACAAATCTAGCTCAGAAGCCTTCTGCCTAGAAATGATTCCAGCATCACTTATCAAGCCATCGATCAAATTTAGGTTCCCACCACTCATCTGAACTTCTATTTGGTTTGCATCAGGAGCATCTTTTGGCATGTATACATAGGCTTCCATACCGGCCCGAGCAGCGTAGCAGGACATAGCTCCAGCTGCATTCCCAGCTGAAGGCATGGTAAGTCGATTAATTCCCAGTTCTTTTGCCTTTGAAACAGCGGCTGATAATCCTCGGGCTTTAAAAGAAGCAGTTGGATTTAGAGATTCATCCTTAATACGAATATCTTTGACGCCGATCAAGTCACCTAGTCGTTTTGCTCGTAAAATAGGTGTGAACCCTTCGCCCAAACTAACTACATTTTTCTCATCTAATATGGGCATCATTTCAAAATAGCGCCACATATTTGGTTCCCGACCATTTAGTGAATCTCTAGTGAACTCTTTCTTCGCATTGTCGATATCATATCTAGGATAAAGTACTTTTCCACATTCTTTACAAAGTCGATTAGGTTCTTTTGAAGAGAATATATGACCACAATAAGTACATTCTAAATGGGAAAGAAAGCTTTTCATGTTTAAATACTAATCCTTTAAAATTTATCTTGAATCGTATACTTAGAATTCACTGGACACTGTATATCGCTAATGAGGCTAAATTTGCAACTCGCGGTATAAGAAGTAGGTATCATACAACCATATAAACATTTTTTTGGCATCTAGCATGGCTACACAAAAGGAGCCTGAACATATATGAATATAGACGTAAAGGATACGGTGATTATTGGTGGGGGTGTATCTGGTATGTCTGCAGGAATATTTTCTGCAAGACTTGGTTTAAACACAGTTCTATTGGAGAGACTGATGCCTGGTGGTCAGGTTATTAACGCAGAAAAAGTCGAAGACTATCCTGGATTCCCAAATGGAGTGTCTGGAGCCGAACTAGTCGGTCTAATGCAAGAACAGGCTATGTCGGCAGGTACAGATATTTCTCTCACGGAAGTGATGGAAATAAAAACTGGGGATTCTGGTATAGAAGTTGTCACATACGATTCATCCATACTAACCCGTACAGTTATAATTGCAGGAGGCTCCACTTTAAGGAAATTATCCGTTCCAGGGGAAGAAAAACTGGAGGGTTCCGGAGTCTCATATTGTGCTACTTGCGATGGAGCATTTTTTTTAGATCAAAAAGTTTGCGTCATTGGTGGAGGAGATTCTGCTTTTGAGGAGGCCCTTACACTAACTGACTTTGCATCAAGTGTGGATATATATTGCAGGGAATCTCAACCACACGCACAAGCAATTCTTCAATCAAAAGT
Organism: uncultured Dehalococcoidia bacterium; assembly: GCA_964500645.1. Lineage (GTDB taxonomy): Bacteria > Chloroflexota > Dehalococcoidia > Lucifugimonadales > UBA826 > CAYFIW01. Next base: position 13,131 of record CAZCOH010000003.1, on the reverse strand, counting down.
TGATAATAATGAAAAAATTACAATTCATTGCAACACCTCAGTTAAAGAAATTAATGGGGACCAAATGGTGGAATCTATTTCTATAGTTAATAGTAAAACAGATGAGGAATCGATTGAACAAATGAGTGGTGTGTTTATTTTTGTAGGATTGGCACCAAACACTAATTATTTAGACTCTATATTGGATTTAGACCCTGCAGGTCACATTGAGACTGATATATGGATGCGAACAAAGGTTGAAGGGCTATTTGCCTCTGGAGATATAAGAAAAAACTCTGCATCTCAGCTGATAACGTGTGCTGGAGACGGTGCAACATCCGCATTATCTGCGTTCAGATACATTAAATCCGGGAATTGGGAAAGTTAGTATTTTGAGTTGGATTATTATAGCTTTGGGCGGTGCATTAGGAGCCTTGACTCGGTACGGGGTAGACAGACTTGCTACTAATATTCTAGGTCCAACTGTAATAGGAACCTTCACAGTAAATATAATCGGCTCTTTTCTAATGGGTTTATTTATTAGCCTTGCTTCTTTAAAAACAAATTGGCACGACTATTACAATTTCTTTTTAGTAGTTGGTTTTTGCGGGTCATTTACAACATTCTCTGCAGTCACTGTAGCCGGAGTGAAAAGTGTAGAGGATGGCGACTACTTAAAGTTCACTTTCAATGTTCTAGGAAGCTTTACTATCGGTCTGCTGTCTGCCTACATAGGTATTTGGCTAGGGAAAAACACTTTTTAATTTATTACTGGTCTAAATCAGTAATTTTATCTCTTACAATTTTCGCGTCCCTTTGACTGTATATAACCTTACCGTAGCAGACATGGACAAATTTTTGGGTAACAAACTTAACATTTTCAATGGAAAAAACTTTACTTAATACTGAAACGGATTCTTCGGGAGTCAGGTTTTTTTTAAATTTAACTCCTTTATTTTCCGCCATTTGCCTCATTTCATAATAGGATTTCAATATATCCGCTGAATATTCATCCAAATCTTCGGGTATTACAAATGTTCTATCTATTTGATTCGACTTTCCTCTGGAAAATAAATTTCTTGACAGGCGCAACAAATCAGAAAATGGATCCACGTCATAAGATGTATCCATCTTTTCCTTTTCATATACATTCCTACCCCACTGAGTTCTCCTTCTGAACGCCCAAAACAAAATCATGAAAATAAATGCTACACCTATAAATATCGCACCTATTTCAAACAACTGTGAAAACATGAATCCACTATCGTTTCCCGACTCCGCAGCAAATTCTTGAAGGGACATCCGTTGCCTAGAGTTCTCAGCGATTTGAGCAAATGCGGAATTCGGTTCACGATCACCAATAATCCAAATAATTGCCTTTAAAACTATATGTATTAAGAATGCGATAGGTACAACAATCACATATATCAACAGTTGCCCTAACATAGAAGCTACATAAATTATTGGCCTAGACAGTAAATTGATAACCCCAGGCTGTAGGACACTAAAAACAGCACCAACAGACAGAATAATAGCGACTATCCCAAACATGACAGGAAACCACCTGTAGGTTTTGATCTGCCTCGAAGACGGCATTATATGTCCTAAACTCATCCCAGAGAGCGATGCGAAGAAAAACAAAAACATCAAAGAATGTATGTAAAGACGCTTTGAATAAAACGTGTCAACAGTTACTGCTAAAACAAGTACTAATATACCTACGCGAAAAGCAAATACGAGGGTATCTAACGGAAAATCATCTGAACCAGAACGAAGACTTCTGACCCACGTTATAAGTGTGCATAAAACAGCCATGACCACGAAAAACATCGAGATTTGGCTATCAGTTTCCGTTGTATAAACCTGTGTTATCCAGGTTATTGAAAACCCTGTTCCAGATGGTAAAACTTCAATGCCAACGGCAATATAAATTAGGATGAATCCAATAAGAACCATAAGTATTGATGATGTTAGATTATTAAGACGAAGCCATGAAATAATTCTAGAAAAATAAAGGCCACAACTGTAAACAATAAGACAACTTATCCAAGAAATTGGACTTCCAGCCAAACCTAGCAATATTCCTAGCATTGAGAACAATGCATATATCCAAATAGATTCCACCAGTACCAACGATACCGATATAACCCTATCTTGAATCGATGTCACCTGAAATCTCCATTTTTTTCAAGTACACGCCTATGTTATACGTAATAACGGTGTCAGGTAATTCCGGACAGTTTTCATCAGAAACGTTGACCACTACGACATTGTGTCCAAAGCTTTTGGCACGTCTTATAACTCTTACAAATTCTGCAGACATTGTTGATGTAGCCACAACTAAAGTGGAATTTGCAGGAAAACTTTGTAGTGTCTCATTTAGAAGTACTGGAATTGGCTTTGTTGGAATAGGCCTAATAGTCGCCAATGTCTCTAGAACTATCTTTAGTTGATCAGGATTATTACTGGGTGGGATTGTCATGGCTCTGTCAGAGACAATAGGAGTACCATTGGAAAACAATCCATATTTAAGCCCATTATCGGCACAATAAGAAGCAATGGAAGCAGCGGTAGATATTGTCCTTTCTAGATATGTTGGTGAATAACCACTCCATACAGGGTCAGCAGACTCAACTGCCGTGGCGATAATGAAGGTATGAGAAGAAGTAGGTTCATAAGTCCTAACCTTTAAAGCATTATTCTTCGCCGTAGCATTCCAATCCACGCTCTTCATTGGATCTCCACTTTGATAGTCTCTTATGCCAGACGGTGTATAGAAATCATGTACTATCTTTGATCCTTTAGTAGCATCTCCAAGTGGATTAGTTCGAGGAAGGCCCAAATCCGGCAAATCGAACACTTCTGGATATACCAAAATATGGTTTCTAGAATTATCCCTTTTATAATTTACAAATAACCCAAATAAATCCCCTCCTTTTATAGTGGCTGGGCCTAATCTAAAATATCCTCGCTTGGAGGCAGTTAATTGATAGTCCCATCGCGTCGTTTCATACCATCCCACAGATGTAGTCTGTTTAATTCTTGTTGAATTAGGGTTAGGACTATAGGTAATATTCCCGCCTTGTATGCCTATAGAATCGGGAATTTCGTCCTCAATTTCTAATCTTGGGACGGGTATAGGTTTCTTGTTTGATATTTCCACTTGAAGAGTAATTTCTTCCCCAGCGAAAACCCGCGTCCTATCAAGTTTCCTCAGATATTCCAAGTCTTCCAATGAAAGGCTATTCCAGACCCATGATAGAGCTGCCACCAGGAGTCCCATAACTCCCATTCCAATAATTAAGCCTTTACCGGAAAATAATCCTACCAAAATCAATAAAACAAATAATGTTACCCAGAGATCATGCCACAATCTACGAAACATTGAATATTTCCATTGATAAACCCAAATTGATTTCTATCAGTATTCAATGGGGACTGAAATAGTCTCCAATATATCTCGGATAACTGACTGCTGGGTTATCCCTCTTAAAGAAGCATTCGAAGAGAGAATAATTCTGTGGGCAAGAACAGGGCCGGACAAAAGTTTTACATCATCGGGTATAACAAAATCGCGCCCAGACATCAGTGCATAAGCTTGAGAGGCTTTATACAGTGCAATAGATCCTCTGGGACTCGCCCCGAGTCTAACATTTTCAGAGTCTCTAGTTGCTCGCACTATAGATATCAAATATCTACGAATGTTCTCACTGATTCGGACAAGATTCACGGACTCAGACATAGTAGTGTAAGTATCAAAATTGATTGCAGCACTTAGATTATTAAAGGGATCACCAGAATTGTATCTACTTACTACTTCTTCTTCTTCAAGAGCAGAAGGATACCCTAAATTTATCCTCATCATGAATCTGTCTAATTGTGCTTCCGGTAAGGGAAAAGTACCCTCCATATCTATAGGATTTTGGGTAGCAATTACAATAAATGGAGCCGGTAGAATCTTGGATTCTCCGTCGATGGTCACTTGCCCTTCTTGCATGGCTTCCAAAAGAGCCGATTGAGTTCGAGGAGTCGCTCTGTTTATTTCATCTGCAAGTACTATCTGATTAAATATAGGACCCGTTCTGAACTCAAAGGAACTTTTCTGCTGGTTAAACCAGTTCAATCCAACGACGTCCGATGGCATCAAATCAGGGGTAAACTGAACCCTACCATAAGAAAAATCCATTGCCCCCGAAATCGCACGTGCTAAAGTGGTTTTACCTATGCCAGGTACGTCTTCTGTAAGAATATGTCCTCCGCATAAAATAGCTGTGATCGCAAGATCGACCACATCATCTTTTCCAACGACAATACGTTTTACAGCACTACGCAACAATTCAATTGAATCTAATATTACGACTCTAGAATTCTCCATTCACGATTCCTATTGCATTCTACATTTCTCTAGTTAACAAACTTCTCAGGGCAGATAAACATCCCAAACTCATATTGTAAATGATGAGAGTTTCTCAAGTCTGTTCTATACTAGTAAGTCGATTGCACGATGCCCGGTGGTGTAGTGGTAGCACTAAGGACTTTGAATCCTTCGACCCAGGTTCGAATCCTGGCCGGGCAGCCATTTCTTTAGTTTAGCTCAATAAAGCATTTAATAGACGAGCGTTCCTATTTTCAAACTGTAGCGCGGCGTGCAAACTCATATCTCCACCCAGACGAACCATTTGTTTTATTTGTCCAATTAGACCACCATCAAACATCTTTATCTGATTTGCTAGGTCCATTGTTGCCGAATTCAATTTATCCGGTGATACTACCCTGTCAACAAGACCAATTTTTCTAGCATAATCACTAGTAAAAACCCTATTAGTTAATAACATATCTAAAGCAACTGACTCACCAGCAAGACGCGATATCGACTGACTTCCACCTGCCGCTGGAATCATACCTAATGCTACTTCTGGCATCCTAAATTTACAGTTGTCTGCTGCTACTCGAATATCGCATAGCGAGGATATTTCCACCCCAGATCCAATAACATGGCCATGTAAAGAAGCTATTAATGGTTTTCTATGAGATTGAAACAATCCCCATAAGTCTCGCTCCCATCTAACCTTCCTAGCTATGACTTGAGACGGCGCAGTTCCAAATTCCGTTAGGTCTGCACCAGCACAAAACCCACGATCTCCGGCCCCACGTATGACCACTACTGAACAATCAGGATCCTCATCAGTCAATCGTAATAATTCATACATTTCATCTCTCATTGCAACATTGAATGCATTTATCATATCTGGACGATTGAGTGTTAAAAAAGCCACACATTCAATTTTTTCGTAAATAATGACGTTATCCATATATATAACTCTATTCACCCTTATATCTGGGTTTAGTACCAGACAAAAAAGACTGAATACCTTCCGATCTATCCACGGTACTTTGCAGTATTACGCTAAGATCGGCTTCAAGGTTCATGCCCTGTTTAAATGACATGTCTACACCAGACTTGACTGCCTCTTTTAAATATTTAGCTGCAATAGGTCCATAATTTGAAATTGTCTTTGCCAGATTTAAAGCATCATCCAATGTTGATAATTCGCTGACGTATTGGACCACACCGCTATCATGAGCTTCATTTGAGTCAAATTCCCTGCCAGATAGCATTAAATCTAATGCCCTACCCTGTCCCACAATTCTTGGCAGCCTCTGTGTTCCACCATTCAACGGCAAAGATCCTTCCACAATGTGATTCATAGCGAATTTGCTATTCACAGAACAAACCCGAATATCACAAGCAAGGATTAATTCCAACCCTACTCCGTATGCATTCTTTTCTACGACGCCTATGACAGGGATCTCCATTTCAGAAATATGCCGACTGAAATTGGATTCTATAGAATCCTTTAGTTTCTTTGGCTTATTCAGAAATGAATCATTTTTTGAAGTAAGCAACAGGGCTCTAGCATCAGATTCAAACCTCACACCCTCACAAGCCTTAGCGATCTCCCAGTCCACTTGGTCAAAGTCAGTATCATCCTCAAAGCTAAAAACCGCGATAGCACCATCATAAATGAGAGTAGTTTCCGACATAATTTTTACTTCCACCAAGAGAACATTTTCTAGTATAAATTTAAGTAAGTTTGCTAAGTATTATCGGAAATTTCCACTGAAACAGCATCAGAATTAGTGTACCCATCTGGATTTGAGAAATAAACCAATATTTCCTTTATTGATGCCGCAACAGGTGGCCCAATTATTACACCCCACAAGCCACCAATCTCACTTCCTAGAACAATCGCTACTAAAACCAACAAAGGATGCACCTTCATTGCAAAACTCTGTATGCGTGGTATTACGAAGGCGCCCTGAATAGTCTGAACCCCGGCGTAGAGTAAGATGACCCACAGAATTTTTTCAGGGGATGTGGAAAGGGTGACCACTATCGCAGGTATCACGCCTAACCATGCTCCCACTATAGGTACAAATTCAAACACACCCGCTACGAAACCCAATAGCACTGCGTATTCCACACCCATAAAAAATAATCCCACCGAAATCACGACCCAGACACCCGCCGCCAAAGATACTTGAGCACGCACATATGCCCCTACAATTCGATTTAATATTCTCAATATATGAACTACATGAATTTGCATTTCTGGTGGAAACGACTCTATGAAAGATTCATGAACTTTTTCTTTATCTTTCAATAGATAAAAAACAAAGATTGGTACTACAACCAACCCCACAACTAACGTCAACGCATGAACTACGGCCAAAGCCGTTCGATTGATTATTCCTCTGAACGCCCCTACTAGAATCTCTCCCGCATTTGCCAACATATCGTCGATTTCAAGACGGATTTCCTCAGGAATGCTGGTAGCGTATTCTCTATTCCACCCTTCCACCGTATTACGAGCATCGGTTATAAATGCGGGCAATTTACTTAGTAATTCCGTCGACTGACTGAACAAAGGCGGGACTATCAATATCAACGCGAAGATCAACGCAAGGGCCATGAGTAAATAAACAATAGCAATAGCAATGCTACGAATAAGATTTGGATGCTGTTCTTTAAAGGGAAGGATCCTTTCCAAGGAAATAACTAAAGGATGCAGAACATAGGTTAAAACTATTCCTATAGCAAACGGGAATAGAGCTCCTTTTACAAAATAAAGTACAAATGTAAGAGCCGCTAGTATGAAGATAACTAAAGCAATTTTTGTTATCTTTTCCAGAGTAAAGTCTATTTTCATACCCACCTATGAATGTCGCATACGCAAGAGTGAGGACTTCGATTCTAGTCCAAAGTCACAGCGCAGAAATAAAAGCTATGTGAATAAGGCAATTATGTCCCCAGATGTACAAATAGGCAACAAAGTCAACTAGAAATTCAATTTCTTCATGACTTCGCAAATATAACCTCTATCCGGTATAGAATCCGCACCCAAAGATGAAACGCTAAGACCCGCAACAACAGAAGCATAAATTGCAGATTCCCTTGAGTCTCTAGTCTCACAATATCTGATCGAAAATGCAGCAGCGAAAACATCTCCCGCGCCCGTTGGGTCAACCTCTTCAACAGGAATCGGGTCAATCTTAAAAGGTACACCTTTTTCATAAATCGTTGCACCACGCCTGCCATCAGTAATCGCTAACAAAGGTGCAAGCTTAGCCCATTCTTCAATATCTACATCAGGACTTAGATCCTCTACGGAGCAAAATGCAAGGTCGGCGTACGGGAGTATATCGGTTCCCAACCACGCTTTATTTTGAACCAACCCATTTGAATCTATGTGCCTTAGCCAGCCTTGTAATGAAAGAGCAACAAGTGCGCCAGGAAACAGTTTGACAACCTCATCATCTATCTCTCCAACTAATGGTCCTAAATGTATCAATTTTGAGTCTAGCCAATCAGTAGGAACATCATTCACATGAATATTCCCTGCGGTACTTTCCACAATTTGAGTACGATAAGACTCGGAATCATCGAGTTTATATATGTTTTGAAATCTCGTTATTTGCTCAGATTCTACTATTGATATTTCCGTGGAGTTCAACTTCTCTGGAGGCAAGTAACCCTTCGGACAACTAGTTAAAATAGCCGTCGTAAGACCCAATTTTGATGCAGTCAGGGTGCCATAAAACACTGCCCCGCCAGGCATTAAAACCTCGTCTACCCTATCCTCTGTGATATGCCCTATAGCAAAATAGTCGATCATTATTGTGAGAGAAGTTTAAACTAGAATCACCATATTATTCCAGTGGCGCATAATTACTAAGACGGAGAAATCACAACCCTTCTATCCTCTCCACTGCCAGAACTCTCAGTAAAAACGTCATCTCTATCCGATAATGCCATATGCACAACTCTTCTTTCACGTGCATTCATGGGCTCAAGTTCTATTGAACGTCCAGTTTTAACTACTCGTTGCGACACCCGATTTGCCAAATTACTAAGTGATTGCCGTCTTCTTTCATCGTATCCTTCTACGTCTAGAGAAAGATTGGCTCTCTGTCCTGTCTTCTTGCTAACCAAATATCTAACCAAAAATTGCAAGGATCGAAGAGTCTCACCTTTCCTTCCTATTAACAATCCAGAATCATCACCTTCTATCTCAAATACAGGTCCCCCAATATCTTCACTATCGGATTGTCTGAGATTAGAAATAACATTCACACCCATATAGGAAATCAAATTGTTAATCACCTCTCTAGAAACAGTGACTAAATCCGGAGAATCAAGCTCATTAGATTCTATTGATAATTTTGTTACTTTTATCTTCGCCGGCTCACTTCCTATTCCAAACATCCCCGACTTTCCTCGGCTAATGACGTCTATTTCGACCTCTCCGCGGTCGGCGTCGAGTTCTCTTAGGGCGATTTCCAGAGCCTCGTCCACTGTCTTCCCTGTCATCTCTATCGATTCCATTTTGTTCACTCTCCTCGAGTGCAGCGTTCCCCACAGAAGCCATAGCTGTTGCCGGTTCTGGAGAACGACTCTTTTTAAAATCTAATAAATTTTGTAACGGTTCCCACCCTGTTATGAAACCTTGTATCACAATTCCCACCAAGTTGGAAATGACCCAATATAACGCCAGTCCACTGGGAAATTGCATTGAAAAAAACCCGAACATAAGTGGCATCATCCAAAGCATCATACGATTCGTTGAAGCTTGCTTTTCATCAGCAGCAGGCATAGTTGTCATTTTTTGCATTAGGAACATAGATATACCTACCAGCAAAGGTAATACTGGAAGCGGATCAGGAGACGAAAGATCCAACCATAGAAATTCGCTATTGATTGGTATCACTTCCTGGACGAATGGCAACCATGTATAGAGGTTTCCCGATAAACCAACAAGGCTCTCAGGTGTAGTAGGAACCGTCTTTAATATAGCCTGATAAAGACCAATCCAAATAGGCATCTGAATAAACATGGGACCAAGACATCCAATTGGATTGACTCCCTGGTCCTTATATAGCTGCATAGTTTCTTTTGATTGCCTTTGTTTGTCATTGGCAAATCGATTCTGTATCTCTTTTATTTTTGGTTGCAATGCAGACATAGCTTTCATTTGCTTACTTTGTTTCACAGTAAGCGGCATCATTGCTGCCCTAATAACTATTGTAAAAATCGCTATTGCTATGCCGAAATTACTAAACGCTAAACTATAAAGCAAAATCAACGTATTAATCATTGGTTGAATGAATACGTTGCTCCATATTTGGCCCAAAAATTCCAAAATCAAATACCTCTATTTAGTTACCCAAAGTTAACAAGACGGCGACCAGTCATTAGGGGTGGGATCCTCTTCGTCCTTAGCTTTTTCAGAGAAGTAAGGAGAATCCCATTTCTCATCCGGATTCCCGTTTTGTTTGATCAAAAGAGATCTCACAGAATGATCCCTAGCGCTAAAATAGACCGCATTTTCAGTTGATATTAATGGAGATTCGATTTTTTCCCCAACATCACAGCTTGCAAGTATCATCCCCGAAGATAGCTCCGCCACGCGTATTTGTCCATCTCGAGACCCAAATACAATCATGTCTGAAACTATAGCCGGCGTTCCCACAATCGGACCAACTACCTCAGTTTCCCATTGTTTTGCACCATTTTGTTGGTTAAGGGCATATAGTTTACCTTCAAGGGATGGCACATATATATTATCCCCGCTTAAAAGAGCGCTTCCCCAATACCAGTTTGAAGAGTCTGTAAATCTCCATTTCTCTTTTCCGGAATTTACATCAATTGCATAGAAATTTGTGTCGAAAGATCCGACAAACAAATTATCCCCGGCAACGACAGGACTAGACACTAAGGCAGCCCCCGTTTCCATCTTCCATACAAAACTTCCATCTAAAGGATCCAAGGCATATATAAAGTGATCTAGAGAGGTAAAAACCAACAATCCATTAGCAATAACCGGAGTAGACCAAATGCTGCCATTTACCTTAAATTCCCACGCCTTTTTCATCATAACGGTTTGATCCATGATGTCTACATCATAGCCGTACATAACACCGTCGCTGGAACCAAAAAATAGCATATCCTCATAGTATGAAATCCCCCCTACAAATTCCTCTGCGACTGGCTCTGTCTCTAGTAGCCTTCCATCGTCGGAAGAGTATGCATGAACCTTCCCATCGTAGGAAGTCACGAATATGACGTTATCTTCAACCAAAGGGGTTCCATATATCGCTCGCCTATTCTTATTTTTATCGTCTACCCTGATCAAAGCAGGTTCCCAGTTATGTTCCCCTGTTTCAATATCAAGCGATAGCACCTGGCCATCCATGCTCGCAACCACTATGGATTCACCCACTAATACGCCACCAGACCAACCCTCAGGGTTAGACAAACTTGAACAAGCTAACGATGTAACCAGTAATAGCATTGATGTAATCAGAATATAAGGAACGACCATTCTCCTTCTTAAGCTAGTCATTACGCTATACACACTCTTGTTTTGCAAGGTAGCTATCAGATCTCTTAGAGGGTACTGGATCATAGCCTTTCGTCCCAAATGGGTTACACCTTATGACTCTTGACACGGATAATAAAACACCTCTACGAATACCATGCAGACTAATTGCTTCATGAGCGTACGAGGAACAGGTTGGAATATGCCTGCAGGCGGCTGGCAAATATGGGGATATCAACCTCTGATAACCCTTGATGAGGGCTAAAAGAAAAGTTTCAATCACTTTATTCAGATTGCGGACTTTATTTATCATAATTTGAACAGGAAACTAAATCTAATTGCACTTTACTCTGCTTGTAAATTTGCGCCAGAAATCAATTTTCCCATAAATCTACGAATGTCTTGATAGTCACATTCATGGATCCTATTTCTAGCAATAAAAATGATGTCATAACCCCACTTGACATCAAATCCGTTCGCCGAGTTCCTCATTTGTCTTTTGAATCTATTTCTAATAACTGCATTTCCAATCTTTTTAGAAACTATAAATCCGAATCTTGAAGGACTCTCAGCGTACCTGTTATCGCGCTTCCTTGCCAATAACACGAAACTCTTGTTTGACCAGCTATCCCCAAAAGAACGTATCGACGCAAAATCTTTGGATTTCAGCAATCGACGATGCTTTTGCATTAATGACTGCACTCCATCTCAAATATGTGACGTTCAAAAACATGCTTAATAGGACCCCATACACACGTTTTATTGAGGCGGCCGGAGCCGTTAATCTAGACCGTGAGTTTGTGTCGACCTTTAAACATTCTTCTCTTAAGAACGTTTCGACCGCCCTTACTACTCATTCTGGACCTAAACCCATGTACACGGGCTCGTCTTCTTTTTCTCGGTTGGTAGGTTCTCTTTGGCATAATATTTCTCTTATAAATTAACTTATAAAGTGTACTTTTACCCAGAATGGGTGTCAATTTTAAAAACCAGGCAGTGACATAAAGGCTTACTACATCCTTTTAAAATGACTGAGTCGTCCCACCTGGTCTTGACTTCAGACAGTAGTGCCCGGAGGCATAAAAAATTCAAACCTCTCAGCAGGCTCATAACCCTCAATGGTAATCGGTGATATTCCGGGACTATTTAATGCAGCAGTAACAATCGTTTTGTTGAACACATGTATAGACTCACTACCCAAAAAGTCCGCTACTGGCATCCACAAACACTCTGCTATTTCTTCTTCCTGAATAGTAATTTGATTTGAGAGTGGCTTTAGCCTAGAAACAAAATAAATGTCCGATTTTCCATAACGATATCCATGCCAATGCCTAAAACAAACTAAACTTTCAAATTCAGTGGACACACCAGTTTCTTCCTCAACTTCTCTAACAGCTGCTTCCTCCAAATGCTCCCCTGGAAACAAGGCTCCGCCAGGTAACTTATATGAGGGACCTCTTCCTCCAAGCCTATATTTCTCAGACACTACTAATAATTCATCTTCATCATTCAAAACGACACCGCCGACCCCTACGTAATGGGTAGCATAGGGAGGTATAAACGCACCAACCTCCACTTCCAAAGTCAACATAGCGTATGAAGCCTCTGCGTGATGAAACAAGAAACCTTTTTCACATGCCGTGGGAATCAAATTAACCAAATCAGTTGGTATCTCAAGCCATATCACTTTCACTTCATCAGATCGACACATTTCAATTGTCTCAGTTATTTGTTTGCCAAACTGGTCTGAACTCGCGTCTAGAGAAGAGGGTTCAATAATGGCTCCGCCAAAAGGATTCATATTCCATTTAAGTTTTGACATAAACATATCTCCATAATCACCAACGTGCCGAAGTATATTGTCAAAAAGGCAGGCGATCAACATGAAAACAGCCCATTCAAAGGACTTATAATGGGCTGAGTGACTAGACTAGATGAATACAACCCTGGAGACACAAAGTATGAAGACTATCTTGAAGGCAGGCCTGACCATAGACGGAAAAAGCGATTCTCCTTTGAAAAATCAGGCTATCGTTATCGAAAACTCGATAATCTCCAAGATATGCCACCAAGACGAATTAACTCACAAAGACATAGAAAACTCTGATCTCATCGAAAGTCCGGATGGCGTCATAATGCCCGGATTTATTGAAATGCATTCACATATCCATTGCAGTGCTGAAACGAATGCATACCACCATGCTACTACAGAAAGCAACGAAATACTTTTGACTAGGGGAACAAAAGCAGTGAGAGACGCACTACTCTCCGG
>CAZCOH010000002.1:0-121335 GCA_964500645.1 uncultured Dehalococcoidia bacterium | reverse complement strand
GGGCAGCAAGAAACATTGTCAAAAGGATACAAACAAGGGTAATTACTACCTGAGCTTTAGGAAGTTCAGTAAAATCCTCATTTTGTATTATTCCATTTGAATGGGCCATAAAATCTCCAATAGTCTAAAAACATGGATAGATCCTAACATTGAGAATAGTAAACCCAGTCCATTGAACTATTACAGTATTAATCACTCATAATATATTGCTGTTTAATCAATGCTGTGTCCTCTAATTTACTAACGGTTGAGAAATTATCCAGAGACTGACAGCAGTATAAAAAACCATGAGTGCGAGCATAGGATATTGACTTCTAATGGCTAATCTATGATTAAGCATCCGCTTAAGTGAAATGACATGCGCAATATAAACTGAAACTATGTGTCCCACTACAATTGCGCTAACAGAAAGTATCCATGCGAATCTAGCATCAACTATAGCGATGTTAGGCCTGTAATTAGCGGTGCCAAACAGATCCCACTCAGAATTGTTAATGATTCCGGTCGAACATATACTTCCTGCCCAGTCTTGGATACCGCAGCCGAAAGGATTAGAAATAAGAGGTATTATCTGCTGGCCAGTAATCAATAAAAACGAGAAATAATGAGAAAGGTTATATACAAGCGCTATGGGTACCAAGGCAAACACAAAACTGTGAATAACCGCATCCGTTCCCAAAGACTTACTGGACAAAATAGACACATATCTACATATCAAGACATATGCTCCAGCAAAAAACAAAGGTATAAATACAACCCCTAAAGACTCAATCGCCGAAATAGCAGAACCTGGAAGAGGATCTACTAAAGGCCATAAAAACGTCTGTACTGAAACCCAGGCAGGGGTTTCTGATAGTCCATCGTAAGTAACAGTAGCTAAAGCAGTTATATGAAAGACGACTAGCGAAGTCGATACTTGATCTCCCCTCAACAACCCTGATGCCCAAGGCCGGATAGAGAAAGATCTTAATTGTCTTAACTTTGTGTCTCTGCCACTAATCTCCCAACACTCATAACAATCAACACAGGCATAAGTCCGTACTTCATTTCTACACCCTGAACCACACTCCGAACAAACCTCAGAGCGTTCATGGTTCTTTTCAATCCTCACTTCTGTTGGTGAAAATCGGGAAAATAGAGAGAACAACACAAAAAAAGGATCAGCATTTTTTAGCCAGATATGTCGGCCAAAAAGAAACATCCCAACCCATGTGTACACAGTGTATAGAATAATCAAAACGGATAAACTGGCAGGTCTGGATGCCCCCGTATATACGTTCTCTATCCACGCAAAAATCACAAACCCTATTAGCGCTGGCCATGATTCAAGTCGATCAGGCCATCTAAATATGCCAACAAACTTCGACTGCCCGCGCATGAAAAGTTTTTCGTAAAATTTGAAAATGACTTGCCATGGATTCGCGATAGCCCACACATTACCTACAAGCGCGACAATATATCCAACGCCTACCCACCAAATTATCCAAACAAAAGTCGGAACAAAATTATCAAGTGCACTGGGTGTTCCAGCCAAACCTGAAAAAATACTCAATATAAGCAAAATTACAGAGAATGCCGACACAACAAAAACTATGATTCTGCTTAGCAACCTGAAAAATAAAAATTGCCATAGATTGACACGTAGATAGTCTGAACGTTCGTTATTCTGTCTGATAAACCATCCAATTAGGACGAAGGACAAAGCCACCGTAAGGGCTCCGCCTATTAAGAAGTAGTTAAGTGGAATCGGTAAATCGTATCTTTCACCAAACCCGTGCGCATATGTCCTATCACCAGAAATCAAGAATCCTAGAATTGCAACAACTATTCCTACCAACACCCATACAGACTTCATTTGGAAATCTCCACTTAACTACTTTGACTTAAGAAACACACCTTTAAAATTACGGTCGAACTTCTATTGAAATCAAAATCTTTTCATCTTCTTCATGTTCATCCGAATTTCCATGGCCTGCATGTCCAGCATGGCGATCGGTCTTTGCAGATGAGGGCGGCTCACCACTGGTTATTCTTATCTTGCTACTTTTCTGATTTATCCACTCGATCGTTGAACCAGGAGCAGCTGTAATATCCGATGGTTGAAAAGAAGCATCGCCTTCCTTCACTAACACTTCGATAATCCCAAATTGACCATCATCACTAGAAATTTTGATACTACCTTTGCCATCGTGTGACATATGGTCATGATAAAAAATAGTCATATCCAACATATCCGCGGGAACACTGTAGGAAAAAGACTCTCCTTTTCCCAACGTTTCGGATTCAAAAAGAGATGCATGATCATTCATATTGGAAGAGTGACCATGGCTATCATGATTAGCATGACCCTTATGTCCACTCTCATGGGATGTCAAAACATATAGTCCCGTAGCGATGGCATCAAAATCAAGATAGGTTTGAACTCCCGCTTCTAAATCTTCCTTAATGTCATAGCCATGGAGATGAACTGACATATCTTTATCTGAGGTCAAAGAAAGTCTGACGTTATTCCCTTTTTTAACTTCTATTGGGCTTGTTACCCCCTGTACCTCATTTGCTAGAATCTGGATCTCAATTTCTATATTTTCATCACTACCACTTCCACAAGCAAATACTATCGCGCTGATCGCAATTAAAAATGTAAGGCGACCAACATAAAAAAATGATTTCATTGGTTATATTCCTAATTAAAATTTTATAAGCCTGGCAAGACGTAATTCACCTAGCGCTATTTTTTATTTTTCCTCGTATAACTATTTTTTCTATATTCTTTAACCCACGCTCTGGCAGACACTCCCAATATCACTAGCACTGCTAGTAAGGCAGAGACTGTCAGAATAGGCAGTATCGGATTTGGCTGTTGAATATTGATCTGATAATTCACCGAATTTTTCCCACTAGGTGTCTGAAATTCAATAACTATGAACCACATTCCCTCCTCATCCAGAGAAGTGTTTAATTCATAATAAGCAGGGTCCATAACGGTGTTGATCATAGGGATAGGGCCAATATCCGGATTTTGCGAATAAGGGGCCGACGCCGCGAAACTAACCTGGGCATCCATGTAAGAAACTTCAGTTTCTAAATCCTTCACATACACCACGAAGTGCACGACGCCCACAGTAGGAGAAGCAGGTACAGTTCCAAGACCAATTTCATGGCCTCCTATCTGTTTTATTTCATATCTACGTACAGAGCCATTAGCATCCACAAATTGAAGAGTAATAAATACTGTCATCCAAAAAGCTATCATCGTGGCGATTATGGCTTTGAGAAAATTACCTGTATCTCTCAATCTAACAAGTTCCATGTACCTCATTTACCAGCCACTCAGACCAGTACTTTCACAAATACCCCTCAGTCAAAATCTCAAGTGATTGGCGGCTTAAACATTGGAGCAACGAATGCATCCTCCAGAGAATCTAGCTCAGAGGCAATCGTCACCAAGGAAAACGTATAGCCATTATCTATATCAACGAAATTACATATTCCTTTTATCTGAGATAGGGAATACCCTGACGCCTCTAAGTTACTTATAACAACCGATTCTAAAACATTGATATCATCTGTAATCTCGTGATGGTCTATTATCAATTCAAAGGAATGTGTGTGCATTTGATAGGTTGTGGCATGATCATGCCCAGGATTTCTTTCAGCGAAATGGTGGTCAAAAAGTGCCCATGTATAAGGGGCTAAAATAGCCATACTAATTAAAATTGCGGGTATTCGCCACATAACGGAGTGGATCATCGAAAATCAGCTTGAAATATTCATAGCTTTAACTACCGTTTCCATATCCTTATCCCCACGCCCAGACAATCCGACAAGGATTATCTGATCTTCCGCTAAAGTAGGTGCTAATCTGGAAACATAGTGGATAGCATGAGCAGGTTCAAGTGCAGGAATTATTCCCTCCGTCTCACACAATAATTTGAATCCCTCAAGGGCGTCTTCATCATTCACACTCACATATTCAGCTCTGCCTATATCGCTAAGCCAACTATGCTCCGGACCCACACCAGGGTAATCAAGGCCAGCAGAAATACTATGAGTCTCTATAATCTGCCCATTTTCATCTTGTATCAGGTATGTTTTACTACCATGTAAGACTCCTACATCTCCCGCCGTGATGGTTGCCGAATGCCGTCCTGTATTAACTCCCTCACCTCCAGCTTCAACACCCACCAATCTTACTCCTGGGTCTTTTATGAAGTCATAAAACAGTCCGATAGCATTACTTCCGCCTCCTACACACGCAATAGCATAATCTGGCAATCTACCCGCTTGACGCAAAATCTGTTCTTTTGCTTCCAGTCCAATAATTTTCTGGAAATCTCGAACGATCATCGGATATGGATGCGGACCTATGGCGCTGCCAATTAGGTAATATGTATCATCCACATTTGTGACCCAATCTCTTATCGCTTCATTCACCGCATCTTTTAAAGTCTTGCTACCAGAACCTACAGACCTGACTTCAGCTCCTAGGAGTTTCATCCTAAATACATTTAACTCCTGACGACGAATGTCTTCTTCACCCATGTATACAATACATTCCAGGCCCAGCATCGCACATACAGTTGCTGTTGCAACGCCATGTTGACCGGCTCCTGTTTCAGCAATAATACGTTTTTTACCCATCTTTCTAGCCAACAATCCCTGACCAAGGGCATTATTGATTTTATGAGCACCCGTATGGGAAAGATCTTCCCTTTTTAGATAGATTTGGGCTCCTCCCAACTTATTTGTTAGGTTCTTCGCAAAATAAAGTTCTGTAGGACGACCAACAAAACTTTTGAGTAGATCATTAAGTTCTGAATGAAATTCCTCATCAGCCATAACTTCCCTGTATGCAGACTCTAGTTCATATACAGCAGGCATTAGGGTTTCTGGAACAAATCGTCCTCCATATTCTCCAAATCTACCCAGACTATCTGGAAGATCATTTACGTCTTGCATATTCGCTCATACCCCTATATCTATTGGGAATCTATGGATCATGCTAAATAAACTATGACTAATTATATAGCCCGTCACATCGCTCTGAACAACTATTTTTCTAATTCAGTCAATTTAATAGTGAGAATAGCCGAGTTTAGGTATAAGTAAAGTCAAAAAACCAAAAGCAACATATGCTTCAATGAATACGTTTGTAAGATTTGCCTAACAAACATTGAAAACATTCAGCCCATAAAGGATGTGAAGGCTACAGTTACAGAACCGAGAACAAGCTAGGACTTTACAGCTACAACGTCCAACCAGTTTCTTGGAACATGGGTGACGCCTAATTCAGAATACGTTTGCCTGACGCCTTCCTGAAGTGCTGCAGAGGCCTTATCAAGTGGCACTCCCGGCATTGTACCTTCAATGAAATCTGAAAAAGTACTTATGTCCAACCAACCCTCTATAGGTACGGAAACGGTGTCTACCTTTTGTTTTACAATCGTAAGACCATTTCGGGACATCAATTCTCCATATTCTTCAGGAGTCAATTGCTTCCTTGATTCAACCTTATGTGCCTCCCTCTGAGGCTTCAATCCGTATTCCTTCCTGAGTATTCTCATAGCCTTAAGCATCCATTTGCTATAAAAGGCGGCAGAATCTTCGTGTTGGCCCCCTTCATAAAAGGATGTATTAAAAGCAAACTTGCCACCAGGTCGCAACGAATTGGCAATATCTGCAACTACAGCATCTTTATCTGGGACGTAGTGAATTGCATTGCAATAAACTATGGTGTCAACGGACTCCTTAAGAGCATCTGAAACGTTTTCAACGCCAAGTTGAACATATTTCACGGCATTATTGGATATATCCTTCAATTCATCCATAGCGGACTTAAGAGCAATCGACGAGTGATCCAAGGCAATTACTACTGTGTCACGAGTACGATTGATCCTCTCCAATATTAGTCTTGTAACACCTCCAGCACCACAAGCCAGATCAACAACCCGTTTATCAGAGCTGACATCAGCCATGTCTACCAGACGTGCATTCAAAGTCGCATAAAATTCATTTTTAGAAAATGTTGCAAATGTAAAATCGCTACCTGCCATTTTCCCTATTACCCTGTGACCAATAACCTTCTTATTTGTTGACTTACTTAGCTACCATAACTACAACTTGGCTCAACATTCCAGACTATGTCCTGCAAACCATGCTCGTTAACATTAGCTCAATATCGAATCCAGTATATCAGAGCTATAAAACAACGTCTTTACAAAATATATCCTCTATATACGTCTATTTTTTGTCACTATGCTTTCCCGGTCTATTTGGAGTCAGTAAGGTGATAATGGCCCCAAAACCAACAAGAAATACACCCAGTATAAAAGCTCTTCGCATCCCTGCTGTAAATGCCATTGACAAACCATCAAAAGCCACTCCGTCAGCAGAGTTGGTTAAAGCTGAAAGATCAGGTAAAAATCCTTTAGATGCCATCATTAGAACAACCAACGTAGTCCCAACTGAGATTCCAGTTAAATTACCAGAAGTTCTAACCATATTTACTAAAGCAGATACAACACCAAATCTCTTTCTTTCTACAACGCTCATTACAGATGCAGTATTTGGAGATCCAAATATGCCATTACCGGCGCCCATCATCATCATACCCACAGAAGCAATGTAAGGAGAAGATCCAACCTCAAGGGTTGTAAGAATAATCAGACCGATCGTCCAACACATAAGACCACCAACGGCAGGCCATTTGGTTCCGATATGATCGGAGAGCTTTCCGCTCAAGGGACCCGCCAAAGCCATCATCACGGAGCTGGGTGCAAGAAGTAGTGCCGCTTTGTATTCCTCCATCCCAGATACCTGTATAAGGAAAAAGGGTAGAAGAAAATAAGCTGGAGATCCTGCCATAAAAGCCAAATACCTTGAGGCCATCCCGATAGAAAAAGTTGGGATTTTAAAAAGCCTTAAGTTAATCATTGGTTCGAAGTAAGTAAACTCTCGATAAACAAATAAAATAGCAAGAATCGAAAATGTAGAAAACCCTATCAAAACTGGCCAACTAGTCCAGCCCAACCTATAAGAATAAGTCATCGACAAAAGAAAAACAGTCAAGGCTGAGGCAGAGAGTAGTCCCCCTATCCAATCAAAACTCGATAATTTAGCAGGGCCGTCCACACTTTCTTTTTCCTTGACATCTTTTATAACAAATAAAGACACCCCCAAGGCGATCAATCCAAGAACCAATGTTCCAATGTATATTGATCTCCACCCAAAAAACCCAATCAAAATTCCACCAACTACAGGACCTCCGACCGCACCAAGACCTATAATCGTCATATATAAACCAATTGCCATTCCTCGCTGTCGATCAGGAAATGCCTCCGCCATAAGAGCCATACCGTTTGCCTGCACCATCGCAGCCCCAATCCCCTGGATAGCTTTAGCAGATAGGAGAACAGGCAACCCAGGGGACGCATAGGCAAAAAAAGCTCCTAGGGAAAAAATTGACAGTCCGCAACAGTAGATTAGCCTCCTTCCAAAAAGGTCTGAAATCCGTCCCATTGGGAGTAGAAGCGCGCTAATACATAGAGTGTAAAGAAGATACATCCATTGGACCGTCGGAATATCTACACTTAACTCATCGCTAATAGCAGGCAATGCAATATTAGTACCAGTTTGGTCAGCTACTGTAACAAATGCCCCTAGCGCTACCGAGGTGTAAACCCACCATTTTTGTGATCCAAGTATATTTTTTGCGCTTGCCGTCAATTGAAACCTTTTTGAGAAAATAAAGGGGAAGTAGCTTTAATGTATCAAACAACCAGATATTAACTTTCTAAAAATAACACCCGATCACATCATGCGATGCTATGGATCTAAGGGAACCGTGTCTATCTTGATTGAAGTTGGGTGAATTGTGTCCCGAGAGGTTCCAGAAATTACCATTACCGCATCATTCACACTTGTACCAAATCCCTCTATCTCAAATCTAGCACGATTAAATTCATCGAAATCTATTTCAGTCACTGCAAAATTACCATCAGCTTTGATAGTTATGACACGGCCAATAAAGTTCTGCTTAAGAGGCGCGTCAATCAAAACAAAGCCTTCAGAATTCCACCTTGTATCGTCAGGTTTCAACCTCAGGTCAAGCGCAGGTACCTCCACTATCCCTAACATAAATCCATCCCTATGAACTGCATCGTCAGTAACGTATTCAAACCTCAGCTTTATTTCTTTCCCCGAATAATTATCTAGACTCACTAAGTGAGTATCCCAGTTTCTATATCCTGTGTAACCATGACCATAGTTGTTTCCAGATGGATTCGAATCCGTTGTACCGGAAGCTCTTATTGTTTTCCAAGTTTCCCCGTTATCTTCAGAAACTGAAACGTATGCATAATCCCAATCTTTTTCAATGTCATGCCATGCTTCAAACGAGAGGTAAGGGTTACGCACATCGCTAAGATCAAGATCAAGAGTCAATCTTGTATTAATAGAGTCCCCTCGGTTTGACCACCAGCATTTTGAAGAACATGTTGTCGAAAATCTTGGAGATATTTGGTCACCTCTCAGCGACACTAATGTCTTTTCACCCGGAGCATCTCCCTGTCTAGGAATTTTGAAATACCTAGCACCATATTGCGGAACCTGATGCCTAGAACCACCCCATGGAATCGAAGATGCCTTGGCAGTAATAGCTAATGCCCAATCAGAATAGGAATAAGCCCCCTCCACAGCCCCAACATAATTTGCAACTATCCAATCCGAGAATTCGTTGTCAAAACTAGTTCCTCGACTAAACAGCCAAGAATCGACTCCATCAATACCATCCTCTCCAAGTCCAGCAAGTTCCCCCAATGTACTAAGACCACCATTCCTTCCAGCAGAAAACATAAAAAACAGTGACGAAGCCCCATAGTGTGGAACTGTATCCGATGGATCATCCGGCCAGTGGACAAGAGAAATAGATGGGGAATCCAGAAAATATTTTGTAAAAGAACTTTCAAATCCAGCTATGTAGGAAGCTACCTCTGATAGTCCCTCATTGACCCATGACTCTTCCCCTCGATCCAAGTGGTCATGAATAGCGTGTTGATATTCGTGTGTCAGGACCGCCAGATATTTGGATGTGAGTGGAGATAATTTCAGAGGGTCCATATAAACCATCTCCCTTTGATTACTAGAAGGATGAACCCATTTGTACTGAGTGTCCTGACTCCCGAAATAACCAGCAGCTCCATTTAGCGGGGTGTTTAAGACAACAAGCCTGTCGTCACCATCGATGCCAGGTTTATTTATGTCACCAAATGTGGAAATGATAGTTGGTCGAATATCAGTTTCCCATCTTTCAGCTGCTGTATCAAAAGAACCCGGAGATATATCAATAGACGTATCCAGGTACCAGTAAACATTCTCCGTAATCTTTATAAGTTTAGCCTCAATTTCATACGTCTGAGCACTCATGGGATCAGTGACTGTAAAAAATATCTCCTCACCGACTTTTCTAGCTTCCTCTATGCTTGAAGTCACTATTGCCTGTTGATTCAAAGTCGCATTCAAGCGATATCTTTTCGCCAAACTTTCTAAGTCCCGTTCGGGTGGAACATCACTCACATTTTGGTTATCAGGGATAGGGGTAGCAGTTGGTTGTATCTTAAGTTTTGTAGGATTTTGAGCCTGCTTTTTTACAGGCGTCTCTATCAAGTTCTCATTCTTCTCTTCAGGAGTATCAACATAAGTCTGTGTGTCTTTAACTTCACCAGTTGAACAGCCAATAAAAACGCTCAAAATGACAACCCAAAAACAAGACTTTGGAAATTTCATAATTCTAATTGAATTCACTCATTGCAGCGTCTATATCATTTGAAAGTAAGTAAGGCATAATTTGAACAGCGTTTTCAAGAGCAATATCTATTTTTCCCATTTCTTCTTTATTTGGTCTGCCTAAGACGTACCCAATTTGATCCTCACTAATGGAGGGAGAACCAACACCGATCCGTATCCGCGGAAAATCGCTCGTATTTAAAGAAGATATGATTGATCTCATGCCATTATGGCCACCAGCACTACCTTTTGCCCTAAGTCTAAGTTTTCCAGCCGGAAGATGAATATCATCATAGACAACCAAAAGATGACTAGGTTCTAAGTTGTATCTAGAAACTAGGTATTTGAGACTATCGCCACTATTATTCATGTAAGTTCTAGGTTTACACAGCAAAATTGACCCTTCATCAAGCCATACAGGTTCTGATATGAGAGTTGAGCGATGAGCGCGCGAAAAACTGGTTCGTTTCTTTTTCGCTATAAGGTCTACTAGCCAAAATCCAGCATTGTGCCTAGTTTGATCATATTTTGGTCCAGGATTACCCAAACCTACAACCAATAAATCTAGTTTGCCTTTTTCCATAACTTGGAAGTCCTTTTATACGCAATCGGCTTACAATTCTGCTTGGTTTGGATGGAAATTTATTTGAGAAAACTATCTGGAATCCATTTAACCTATAAATCATGTCTTGATAGTTTAACAAGAAGCACAAAGTAGCTGAGTAATTAAGAAATGTCTACAAAAATACTATGGTGAACAAACAGAATGTAGAGTTAAACTCCAATGGCATTATCAAAGGCGTCTTCAGAATAAGTAGCTCCTGAAAGAGAGATCCTTATAACATCGGCGCCCGTGAAATCGGCTCCGCTGAGATCTGAATTATCCAGACGAACCCGATATAAAGAGGCACCTTTAAAATTGGCTCCCCTGAGGTCTGACCCATGTAAGTCCGCACCTATTACCCTTGCAGTAGTCTGAATAGAATTAGAAGCAGCACCACTTAAATTAGATCCCTCAAAATTTGCATTTCTAAGACTCACATTTTTCATTTCAGCAACCGAAAAATTAGCTCTAACAGCCGTAACATGCTCCATATTGGCCCCATTCAACAGAGCACCTCTAAGGTTTGACCTGGAAAAATCACACCAACTTAGATCAGATTGTTGAAAATTTGCACCAGCCAAATTAGTCCGTGACAAATCTATGCCAGATAGACATAAACCTGCCAGAGACTTTCCGAGGGAAGCCATCTCTATCACTATTTCTCTCGTCAAATTGTCTGAATCCATGTAACCCTTTTTGATTCTTATCTCATTCGATACTGTTTATCTGCTATCCCGCCTTCTGGAAGACCTATGGGCAATTTGAATTCTAATAAATAAGGTCGATTCTCTTCTGTAACAATTTTCAGACCCCGCTGAACCGCCTCTTGCACCTTGTCTTCATCATCGACTGATTCTCCATCCATCCCAAATGCATTTGCTATCTTAAGAGGATCAATTCCGTCTAGTACTACCCCACCATACTTTCCTGTATCACTCATAGAACCACCTGCTCTCCCATAGAATCCTGCCACAATTCCATAGGCTCCATTATTGGTGATTATGTACAAAACCGGAATATTATGATGAACTGAAGTCCACAATCCGGAATCCGCATAATACAGTGAGCCGTCACCAACAAATCCCACTACAGGTATATCTCCTGCAGCAAGTTTTGCACCAATCGCAGCCCCTACGCCCCAACCTTCAGATCCACCACCTGCACGAAGATACGTGTTCATATTTTCAGATAAACCAGGTCTCAATGCCTCATGTGATGCGGCGAACTGTTCATTTGTTACGATCCCACCACCAATCGCCTCTAGAGCATCATCAACCGCATCAATGAGTATCCCAGGGCGAACTTTACCTTTTACAGGATCAGGCATCATCGCCTGCCTTCTGCCATTTCTCCAATCGCCTGCCACTGAGAGTGATTCCTTTCGCCTATCGTCATACTTAGAAGAAGGATATTCGTTTTCAGCCATACTGAGAAGTCGTGATAAAGCATCTCTTTCATCGGCAATAATTCCCAAATGTATACCGGGGTAATGTGATATGTAATCCATATCAGAACCTAGGGCAATGTGTTTCCCGGATCTGCCCCACAACCTTCTAAACCCAGCGTAGTCTGTAGGCTTGCCCGCACCTTGATGTCGTACTCCTATAGAAAGTATTAGATCTGGATCGTAAGATTCAGACGCCAACTCAAATCCTCCCATATGTTGAGGATGTTTTATCGATATACCTCTGTGCTCAACATAGGCAGTAGTTGACACGCCAGTTCCAAAATGAGTTGCTAAGTTCTCAGCCAACCGATCGGCACCACTTTTCCAAATGCCGTCACCAGCATAAATCAATGGACGCTCAGCAGCATCCAAGGCTTGAACAATCTCCTCTAACTCAGAATTCAAAGCTATACCTGAACGTATTCCAATATCCGTATCTTCAATGATGTCTGTTGTTACTTGACGATTTTCTAGAAGCCTGTCGTATACAGCCAGATGTACAGGTCCGAACGGAGGAGTTCTAGCTACTCTTAAAGCCCTTTCTACTGCTGAAGGGAGTCCTTCTGGATCAATGACAGTCCATGTCGCTTTTGTCATAGGTGCTGAGATAGAAGCCGGTCCAAATGAATGATCCAAATCTAAATTAATTCGATCAGTCCAGCTGCCAGTATCCCCATAAAATGTAATTACCACTACAGGAAGCCCACCATACCAAACGTTTATTAGTTGACCCATACATTGAGCTAATCCAGCTCCCAAGTGAACCAACATCACCGCAGGTTCATTGTCGACCTGGCTGTAGCTACCCGCCATGGCCGTCACTGTTCCCTCATGAAGCCCCAAGATACCTTGTATATTGGGGTTTCGATGCAATGCATCGAAAAATAATGCCTCACGGGAGCCTGAATTGTAGAAAAGATACTTAACATCGGATGCCACTAATTGTTCAACCAATATCTCAGATGGGGTTCCAGTAATAGGTCTCAATCTCATAAATTTTCTCCTGACTATTAGCCTGTCTTTTACAAGCGTTTTTGCGTGAAGGTCAGTATATCCGAACTATATGTATATTTTCGAACCTACTACTGCAAGGTATAACATAGCTGTCATGCAACCTCGCCTCTACAATTCCACCCACTATAAATGGATGCTGTTTTTCGCTCTTGGGCTTGGATCTGTAACAAATGTTGCACATCACGGCAGTGTTGGCATCGCTCTACCAACAATCGCACAGTTTTTCGGTGTATCGCTGACAACAGTTCAGTGGGTGGTGCTAGCAGAATCTTTGACAATAAGTGCCATGCTACTGCCTATGGGAAGACTTTCGGACATGATTGGTCGAAAGTCTATGTACATAACCGGAATCACACTCTTCGGACTGACCTCTTTTCTAACAGGTATTTCTCCAGCTTTATCTACCTCACTAAGCATTGGGTCACCAATTGTTCTAATTATTATTTTTAGAATATTCCAAGGTTTGGGAGCCTCTATGACTCAAGCAACCGGTATGGCGATGATAACTACCGTATTTTCAAATGAGGAACGCGGAAAAGGCCTAGGAGCGCATGGTGCAATAATTGGAACCGGGGGAATAATTGGGCCGATAATAGGTGGCTTTCTAATCACCTATGTAGGCTGGCAGTGGGTCTTTTGGATAAATGTTCCGTTGTGTGCCTTGACGTTCATAATCACTATTTTTTTGATTGATCCCGCAAGATTCAACAAAAAATCTCCAACAAATCAATCATATGATTGGATTGGTGCAGGATTATCAACAACAGTATTACTTACATTCCTGATTACATTGTCAAGCATAGGTAGAATCGGACTTTTCTCCTTCCCAATGCTGGCAGGTATCTTGATCTTTATTGCGACACTGGTGACATTTATAAGGTGGGAACTGAACAACGAATCTCCAATACTTGACTTGGGACTGTTTAATAGCAAACTTTTCTCTATTGGTATAGTTACTAATTACCTTTCCTTTCTTGGCGTAACATCTTTTCGATTTCTAATCCCTTTCTACCTTCAAGCAGCATTAAAATTAACTCCTGCACAAATTTCATTAGTTCTTATTCCGAACGCTGTAAGCAGAATTATCCTGGGTCCCATATCAGGAAATATTTCAGATCATTTCGGAACGAAAATATTCACAACCGTAGGTCTTGGTTTATGCGCCGCCGGGTTGTATCTAATGGCGCTTATGGGAGAAAGCACCTCGGTTTTTTATGTTGTTTTATCAATTTTAATTTTCAGTACCGGATCTGGGATCTTTATGTCTCCCAATAATGCAGCTATTTTCAAGTCATCGAACCAGGATCGCCATGGGATTGTTTCAGGATTAGTTAATCTCTCTAGAAATGCAGGAAATGTAACAGGTATAGCAATAACAACGGCCACAATTTCTGGAATTATGTTTGCTCAAGGTTATTCATCTGACGTAGAAGCAGTACTCGGAGCTGGTGAAGGAAGTCAACTTCTCAAAACTTTCATATCAGGAATGAAGACCGTGTACATGATAATGGGCACAATACAGGTGCTTTCTGCCATGTCTCATCTCCTAGTGCAACGTCCCAATCAGATCAGACCTTAAAATTCATCCAAATATTAAACTTTTATTTCTATCTTCAGAAACAATTCTGAATAACGTATTAATTACTCTCAGATTCCTGAACATATATATTCTAATTTAAACAAATATTGTTAATAAATTAGTCATATTTACTTTATATAGTAACTGGGATAAACTTTTTAGTAGTCATATTTTAGGAGGGAATTATGCTAGATGATCTAATGACAACCAAGGAACTAGCCGAGTACTTACAACTCGACAGGATGACCATTTACAAACTTCTAAAATCAGGAGATATTCCTGCTAATAGGGTGGGTCACCAGTGGCGTTTTTTCAGGTCTGATATCGACTCTTGGATTCGCTCCAAACAAACGTCAGAAAGCGTAAACTCAGTTAATTAAAATTAAAAATAGGAGAGGGTGAATCCTCTCCTATTTTTAATTAATGTTTACAACGGACCGACAACCTAGTTACCTTTGTCACTATTGCCAACTTGAGGCAAAAATGACTCGAAACTACTGGCTTTTCCCTTCTCCAGTTCTTTTGCATTTTCTAATGCCCCAGATATGACATTAATTAGGCCGGTTTCTGCCTGTCTATCCAGATCTCTTACTCTTTTCTCTATTTCCCCTAATTGAGAAGTCAGCTTTTCCTGCTCAGTGTATAGATCATCCAAACCATTCCACTTATTTTCCAACTCAGCATCTAGCTTTTTAGCCAGGGTTTCCAAAGGAGCCATTTTTTCGGCAAAGAGTTCATCTTTTTTGCCTTCAAGTTCATCACGCTGAGATTCCATTTCTTTCTGAAAGGCCTCCTCCAGATTATCTCTTCTTCCATCCAATTCCTTGTATCGATCCTCGAGTTCCGAGAACATTGCCTCAATTTCTTCTTCTACTTTCTCTCTAATATCTTCATTCTGGTCTTCCAGATTGTTGCGGATATCCCTGTTCTCATCTTCAAACTCATCCCACATGTCCTGAGTGAGGTCTTCAACTTCACGTCTGCGTTGTTTTTCCCATGCCATCATTTCATCCCGGATTTCTTCTCTTATATCCTCACCTCTCCGTTCCATATCCCCGCGTCTCTCATCAAGGTCATCCCACTTCGAATCAAGCTCCATACGTTCTTTGTTAAAAGACATCTCCTCTCTTCTTAATGGACGTTGTTCTAATTGCAGTGCCCTTTGGGCATCTTGTAAAGGATCGATCAAGTTTTCGATTTCACGAATCTGTTTCTTTATGCCCTTGGCGTCTTCCTCTTTTGATTTATGGAATGAATCACTTTCATCCCATAGCTGTTTAATTTCTGCCTCTAAAAGGTCAATCTGTTTTTCAATATCTGAGACCCCATCGGGTTGCGAAGACGACGACCCGTACATGTCATCATCTATCTTCACCAACAGCGAGTTTAGGTCATCTTCAGCATCTTTTTGCATGTCTTTAAATTTTGCTTCTTCGGAAGCAATATCAACCGATCCAACATTAGAAATTGAGGCTTCAAGGATTTTTTTCCTGTCATCATGACTTTTCTTAAGGTCCACAAGTATCGATGAGTATTCAGAGCGTTTATCGGAAATTGTCATCACTTCAGAATCATCATCTCCCTTGCCGGCAGCCTTTAAGTCAGTAATCTTGCTATCTGCCTCTTCAATAAGTTTCTTATAATTATCGACATCTAATTGATACTGATTATTAAGTGATTCTAAATCCACTGAAGCATCTGCTGAAGCAGCCGCAGCATCAGCCTTGTTGTATACCTCAGATCTCTGATTCTCTATAGCCCGCAATTGCTCTTCATACTGACCCCATGCTGCATCTATTTTTTGATCGTATTCTTGAAAATCTCTATCCTTCTTCTGATCAAAAGCATCCCACGCATCATTTACAGTCTCTCTTAAAGCATCAATTTGCTTATGGTTATCATCTATTAAGTCATCAAAATCTTTCGGTTCATCTCTCTCCCAAACATCTCTTTCTTGCTCCCTAAGCTCTTCACGCTGGTCTTCTAACGGGTACCTTTGATCTTCTATATCCATTTGTTTTTCTTCTATGTCCATCAATTTCTCTCGAAGATCATTGCTACGCCTGTCTATATCTTTCCTCTGATCTTCCAAAAGGTTGAACTCGTCCTTCAAAGCTTTCGCTTCAGCCTTGAAGTCATCTGGTCCTCCTTCAGCTTCCTCCATCCGTTCTTGAATCTCATCATCAAGGGATCTCCATATAGCTTGGATTTCCTTATCTTTACTCTTCCGAGATTCCTCCAATTCAGCCTCAAATTTCCTCCAGAGCTCTTTTTGCTTGTCCTCTACTCGAGTTTCAAAGAGATCCTCAGCTTTATCCTCTATCACGCCTCGCTCTTTTTCCAGGTTGTCATACTCTGCTTCTATTTCGTCTTCAAATTTGTCTCGTCCTTCTCCTTCTTTCATGAAAAGGACATCAAATTTGTCTCGCATCTCATCTTCAAATTCATCGCCAAGTTCCCTACCTTGGTCGTAAAGATCCTCTCTTTGCGATTCAAGAGCTTCGATCTCCTGTTCCAAAGGCTCTATCGATTCTTGAAGCAACGCAATTTGGTCCATCAAGGGATCCAGTTCAGTAGTTTGTATCTCTAAAATTTGCTTTTTTATATCTAGAGCCGCCTGTGCTTCCTCCTCGTCCACTATTCCGCATCCTATGAGGGCTATTGCAATCAAAGAAACAAGGGATACCACAATCTTTATGTTCATAACGTTAACTACCCATCCATTTCTTTTACTGATATTGTGACGCAAGGCAAAATAATATTTATAAATACAAACCAATTATCTCACAATAAAAATCCCTTAATACAATGAACAGAATCTCAGTCGAATTCGATAAAAACGTTAATAGATCTAGCTAATCAGGAGAAGAAAATGGCATTTGGTGGAAATGACTGGCTATCTCAGACTAAGGAAGAACCAATAAATCCTAATCTCCCGATTTGTGATCCACATCATCATCTATGGGACCATCGTCAAGTACGAATTCCTTATCAACGATATCTTTTAGACGAACTTTTAGAAGATACAAATTCGGGACATAACATCAGGTCAACTGTGTTTATAGAAGCTGAATCCATGCTAAGAGCTTCTGGTCCAGAGGAAATGAAACCTGTAGGAGAAGTCGAATTTGTTCAGGGCATATCCGCTATGTCAGCCAGTGGACTTTACGGAGAATCAAGAATTGCAGCATCAATAATAGGATCAGCTGACTTGAACCTCGGAGAGGATGTCAGACCTGTTCTGAACAGATTAAAAGAGGCAAGCTCCAACAGGTTCAGAGGAATAAGACATAGGCTAACTTGGGATTCAAATCCAGAATTTGCTTCATCCTCCTCAAAGGGAGGAGCTGACCAGATGAAAAATGAGCGATTCAGATTAGGAGCTCAAATTTTAGCGGATATGGATTTGAGCCTCGAAGGATGGATGTATCACCACCAACTTAAAGATCTTGCAGACTTTGCGAAATCCGTCCCCACTTTAACCATTATTCTGAACCATATCGGTGGCTTATTAAGAACTGGGCCCTATCTTGGTAAAGATGATCAGACCATATCAATTTGGAAAGAAGGTATAGATGCTGTGTCTGAATGTCCAAATGTCGTGATTAAACTGGGAGGAATGGGGATGCCTATGATGGGGTTCGACTGGCATCTCAGGGACATACCGGTAGGATCCGAAGAACTCGCTCATGACATGGAACCATTTATCTCTTATTGTATAGATAAATTTGGGCCAACCCGGTGCATGTTCGAAAGTAATTTTCCAGTAGACAAAGTGTCATTTTCCTATCATGTAATGTACAACGCTTTTAAGAAAATATCGTCTGATTTCGATGAATCGACGATAAATGCGCTGTTTCATGACACTGCGGTGAAAACGTACAAAGTAACAGTAAACTAATTAAGAACCGCAAAGAACTTATCTCATGACGATTGGAAACGTCATGAAAAGCCAAGACTTTATTAGCCAGTTTAAATGGGATATTCACATGGCAAGCAAAACTTACATAAGCTACTTGCCATGTGATAAATGAGAGAGCCTCCTAGAGTAATCTGAGGAGACTAGGAGACAAATTTATCTGGGTTCTCGAGGCCTGGCCTCGTTAACCCTGATGTCACGTCCCATGAAGTCATTGCTATCTAAAGCGCTGATTGCTTCCTTGGCCTGATCATCATCAGTCATCTCGACAAAGCCGAAACCTTTCGACCTGCCTGTATCTCTATCGGTAATCGTGCGTACTGCAGTAACCTCACCGTACCGTGCGAAAAGGTCCCTGAGGTCGTCCTCAGAAGTACTGTACGAAATATTCCCAACATATATATTCACGCGATTCTTCCACTCCGAAACTAAACGGTTACCCTATAGGAGCAACCTACTGATTTAAAGACGCGAATTTTACCACATTTGGCAAATCGCCTCATAAAAGATACTCCATTATAGTTTGTTTATCCATACCTCAACAAATATATAAAGCTAAATTACGCCTCTTGGGTTGCTATAAAGTGACTAATCTTTCAAGTAAGGAGTTTACTTTGATAATTCGAGACAAGTCGAAACACCAAGGCCATAATCGACCCGCTTAAATGGGATATTCACATGGCAAGCAAAACTTACATAAGCTACTTGCCATGTGATAAATGAGAGAGCCTCCTAGAGTAATCTGAGGAGACTAGGAGACAAATTTATCTGGGTTCTCGAGGCCTGGCCTCGTTAACCCTGATGTCACGTCCCATGAAGTCATTGCTATCTAAAGCGCTGATTGCTTCCTTGGCCTGATCATCATCAGTCATCTCGACAAAGCCGAAACCTTTCGACCTGCCTGTATCTCTATCGGTAATCGTGCGTACTGCAGTAACCTCACCGTACCGTGCGAAAAGGTCCCTGAGGTCGTCCTCAGAAGTACTGTACGAAATATTCCCAACATATATATTCACGCGATTCTTCCACTCCGAAACTAAACGGTTACCCTATAGGAGCAACCTACTGATTTAAAGACGCGAATTTTACCACATTTGGCAAATCGCCTCATAAAAGATACTCCATTATAGTTTGTTTATCCATACCTCAACAAATATATAAAGCTAAATTACGCCTCTTGGGTTACTATAAGGCGACTAATCTTTCAGGTGTTGCAGATACAAATGTACGATCTAAATGACTTGTTCGACATAACCTCCTCCGATACCACTTACCTAGAAATAGGTTCAGGTTCTGAAAAAAGATCTTTCAGTGCAACGATTTATCGTCCCAACTTTGTATCCAAAGAAAGAACCTTCCCTGCATTCCTAGATGTTCATGGAGGAGCCTGGCAATCTGGCTCGCGTATTGACGGAGAATATATCGACAGGTCTTTGGCAGCGAGCGGTATGGTTGTTGCAGCCGTAGATTTTAGAGTAGCTCCCCTAGACCCCTACCCAAGACAAGTGCAAGATGTCAATTACGCGGTTAGATGGTGGAAATCAGAATGCCATAATTACGGAGGAGACCCTTCAACTTTTGGAGGGATGGGAATATCGAGTGGGGGCCATACCCTGATGCTAAATTCTTTAAAACCTCACGACCCTACTTATTCCAAACACACTTCAGAGAAATTCTTAGATACCGATTCAACTCTCGACTATTTTATTGGGGTGTCAGCTGTCTTAGACTCATATGAGCGTTACCTTTACGCCAAAGGAGCAGACATTGAGAGCTTGATACGCGGAACTGAATCGTATTTTATTACCGAAGAGAATATGCGATTAGCAAACCCCCAAAACGTGTTGGACTCCAAATCCCATCAGCATCTACCTTCGTGCCTACTTATTCATGGTACCGTTGATGCAAATGTGCCAAATGAAATACCAAATAGATTTTCTAGAACTTATGCCAGTTTGGGTGGTGATATAGACCTGAGGAGGTTTGAAAATATGCCTCACAGTTTTGTGAGAACTCCGCAACCAGAATCTCACGCCGCCATTCAGATGATGAAAGAGTTTGTTGCAACTCAGGTTAACACCAGATAACTCTAAAACTGCAACAGCGAAAATTTATTTCATATCACCTTATATCCATGTGACATCACCGACATTACCTTATTCTCATCCCATGGATGTGCCCTCGCAATATCCTCATTAATTTCAGTTCCCCAACCAGGCCCTGACGGTACCGTCATGTAGCCGTCAACTATTTCAGGAACGTTAGTTGTTAATTCATCTTTCCAAGGAACATCATCAATATCTATTTCCATGATTCTTACGTTAGGCAAGGATGCACACAAAGATGCACTCACAAAACTGGACAGGTGACTGTAATAATTGTGTGGAGCCACGTTATGTTGAAATACTTCAGCTAGATCACCAATCTTCTTAGATTGGCTAAACCCATTCCAAGGAACGTCTATCATGAATATGTCAGCTGCATGTCCTTCAAAATAAGGCAGATACTGGTCCATGTAGAAAAGATTTTCACCTGTGCAAATTTTGGTGGATGTAGAGTCTTTAATTTGACGTAAACTCGATGGATCATACATGTCAATTTCAAGCCACAACATATCGAATTGTTCTAAGACTTTAGCTATCCTCAAGCAACCTTCGGTTTTAAAGTGAAAATTCAGATCCAGATTGATGTCTATGTCGTCACCCACGGCATCTCTAAACGTCCCAATTAGAGTTTCTATATGTGGAATAAGCCACTTAGGTGCTATTTGATCAGTAGTACCAGCCCCACCAAATGAACCGCCGCCGAATGTAGCTCCCTCACCCGGAAGTAAAACATTAGTCTTTAAAGCAGTGAATCCCCTCTCTTTTACTTCCTTCCCCAGAGCAGTTACATCCGCCCATGAATTAATGGGAGGAGTCCCCAAAATATCCGCGTGACGAATCCTACTGGACCCACAATGAGACCAATAAACCCTTACCTTATCTCTTGTGGGACCTCCGAATAGTTCCGCAACTGATATACCAAGCGCTTTCGCTTTAATATCGATAAAAGCACAATCCAATCCAGCCAATGCTTTAGCCGCAACACCCCATCTACTCTGGCGTGTATTAATCAACATCTCTGTGAACCGCATTTCAAATGCCCTTGGATCTTTACCTATCAAAACGGGCTTTAGATCTTTTATAACTCCATCTATTCCGTTAGGTAATTTTCCGTCACTACATTCTCCCCACCCATAAATTCCTTCATCCGTTTCAACCTTCACAAACATCCAAGGTCTCCAACCAGCATCTACGATAAAAGTTTTTATGTCAGTTATCTTCAATTTGTCCCCCTATCGAAATCCACCTAATAAATAATGACCAAATTTTTAAATCCACTCCGACCATAACCCATGTGCATCACTGTATCCCATTAAAATTTGGTATGTTTTTCCAGACTTTGCTACGGTGAGCCTAATCTCTGCCGGGATACTCAAACCACCAACGGAAATTCTATATATATCCCTTTGCTTGCTTTCAGCGAGAATAATTTGATCTAACTCGGCACGACCACCCATCGAAATTTGATTCATTACATGGGTATCAAATAGGCAAACATCAGATTGTGACGGAATATCATTTAACAACTTAGGAAGTAATGAAATGGCATTACCTTTTCTGACTTCATATAAATTACTGTTTAGTGCATAATCCACCGCACTCAATAAAACTTTTTCTTCCTCAATACGTTCGGGCCACACAAGAGAACGCAACCACAACAGGTCTTTTGCGTTTGATAAATTTATTGGATTTAAATCTATCCCAGTTCTGCTAGCTACCTGATATTTATGGGATCTTCCAGCCAGTGGACTTTCCCCTCTAAAAGTGCTTTTAATATGTACCGGCGAGGAAGGATCTCCATGCGTTTCAACAGAGTAGTCGTAGTAATAATGATCCCAAAGCAAATTAAGTCCAGCACTAGCCCCAATTTCTACTACATGGAAGTTCACGATATTGAATCTTTCGCACATTTTTGAGAAAGCCGGCATTAGATACGAACATCTAGCAGGAACATTAGTTTGAACAAGTTTTTCGCTTATGGTTTGTCTGATCAAACCCGCATTGTCGAGACAAAAAGAGTGCAACTGCCTATAGGCATACTCATAATCGACTGGCTGACCGTTTTGAATCTTTTGATATATATCTCCGAGCGAATGTTCAAATCCAGTAAGTAGATGAAATCTTATTGCGGCAAAAAAAAGGTTCGGTACAGGCTGACCCTTCTCTACTGCTAAACAAATTGATTTAAGATCTTCGTCCCCGGCAACACGCTCTGAAAAATACTGGTACATCGGTGCAAACAAGATTTTGCACTCATTGGCAAAATCTTCAAATTTATCACGTAATGAATCTGACCTTGATACCATTGGCTTAGGAAAAGAACTCTTTTCGTGCTGTAGCTATTTTTCCTAGGACCTCCTCCTCGAGAGGACCTTTTTCTACGGCTTTAACCGCGTGTTCTAGATGATTCAAATTAGACAGCCCTATTAAAGCCGTATCTATTTTCTTATTGGTTACTGAAAACCGAATAGCCGCTTCGGACAAGCTATCGACATATCCCTCATCAACTAAAAAAGAATAGTTGAGAGACTGGTTTACATCGTCATTCATCGATTGTCCGGTCGATATAGGAGCCACCTCCTGAGCGGAAATAGGATGTCGTGCAGATGAACCAGTAAGTGCACCTCCGGCGAGTATACGAATCGCTACAGTGCCAACTCCAGACAAATTACACTTGCCAATCAACGAATCATAGTCTTGGTAGGGAAATTGCGGGCTTACAGGCTCGCCAGCTGAAGGATTCAGTAGATTGTAGCAAGTATGGATCCCAGATGGGTGGAACTGTTCAATCGTATCTGTCACAGGCGACGTATGCCCTAACCCATTAAACCCCCAGTATCTAATTTTGCCTTCAGAAACAGCCTTCTCAAAAGCTATGACCACATCTTCCATGTCTGATTGATTAAGATCTCCGCTATTTGATAATGAGTTATGTGTAATACGATTGTGAGTATAAACAATATCTACGGATTCGGAACCGAGCCTGTTAAGGCTATTGTTTATTTGGTCTAACACATTATTTTGTATCGATCCGGAGTGTTCTTTATTCAATTTGATTTTGGTTCCTATAATTACATTAGGACTACCTAATTCTCGCAAAAGCGCGCCCAAATGAATTTCAGAAAGACCATCACCGTAGGCTCGGGCCGTGTCAAAATAATTAATCCCCGCTTGCAAAGCAAATTCCACGGTTTTTAACATATCTTTGTGTTCTCCCCGAACCATCAACCCACCAACAGCACCACAACCAAATCCCAAAACGGAAATATCAAGGTCGGTTTTTCCAAATTTCCTATAATCCAATTTCCTACCCTCCATACACTACATTCAACAAACATAAAAATGATTCACGCCAGTACAAAATTCTATAAAACCTTCTTGTAACAATTTCTATACTGACGGAAGATAAGAATAT
This sequence comes from uncultured Dehalococcoidia bacterium, assembly GCA_964500645.1. GTDB lineage: Bacteria > Chloroflexota > Dehalococcoidia > Lucifugimonadales > UBA826 > CAYFIW01. The sequence continues at coordinate 97,469 of CAZCOH010000002.1, read as the reverse complement.
ATCTTCTTCGCAAAATGCTTTTCAACAGTGGAAACTAAAAGTAACAACAGCACCATCATCAGAAGTAAGTTAATGCCATTAACGTGTTGGAAGGTATCAATGTGAAAGAATCCGACTTACTTGAAAACAAAAGGTATAACGGATTAGATGCTTTGCGAGCAATGGCCATGTTCTCGGGGATTCTTCTTCACGGCTCAATCACCTATTTTTCACAACTTTTCAGCATGGAATCAATCTGGCCAACAGACAGTGACCAATCTCTTAATTTGGCATTATTGTTTGATTTTATACACACTTGGCGAATGCCGACTTTTTTTCTCCTGGCAGGATTCTTCGCTCATATGGTAATTGAGCGCAGACACTTTTTTTATTTTTTCCGTGACAGATTAAAAAGAATACTCCTTCCGCTCCTGATTTTTGGTCCGATTATGGCACTTTTATTACCGACAATTTGGCTATACGGCTGGAAAGGATATTTTTCGTTCAGATTAGTTCAAGAGGTTATTCAAAATACAAATGACTTAGGTTCAAGTGGGGAACTTATAGGGCATCTATGGTTTCTCTATTACCTATCAATTATGTACTTTAGCCTAGGCATCATCTGTTTTTTCACTAAATCGAAATATTCACTTAGCCTGTTACTTTTTACATGGATAGGCTTCTTATTATTGTTGGTCTACGTGTACGGCTTCGGTCCATTCAACGGTGTTAGTGCTCTAAGCGCAATCGGACTGATTATTTTTGGATTTCTTATAGCAAGTTTCATAACCGTTACTATCACTTTGACTAGTCTCATAAAATTTCTATTCCTATCCAGACTGGGTATCATATTTACAAAAACAATCTATTCTAGGATTCCCATCTTATTTGTAATAGCTGCTTGTTTGATTCTGGGATTTAGAGCAGGTAACGAATCAAAACCTATTTGGCCAATAAACGCGCCCGACTTTTTATATTCATCCCTTTTCTTCCTCTATGGATACGGACTCTGGGCAAATAGGAGTTTGATTGATCGTCTAAAAGGGTCCTCCTATTTAGTACTCTTATGCCTGAGTGCCTTCATCTTTTACGTTTCTCACTTAGTTTGCGTTACCATTATGGATTCACTCAACTTAAGAAACGATCTGGCCTCAATTCAACTTTTTGAATTTCTGAATTTGATTTGTTACGGGTCCTCAGCAGTATTAATTACACTTGCATTAATAGGAGTTTTCGAAGCCTCGATGAATAGCTCAAGGAAATGGGTGCGATGGCTTTCCGATTCCTCATACTGGATCTATATCATCCACCTGCCACTAGTATCGCTGACAACCTTTTATTTAGGTCACATGGATAGAAATCAGTGGTTGAAGAAATTGACCGGGATTGAATGGAATGCAGAATCAAAATTCTTGATATCTTGCATCTTTACCATGGTGGTGTGTCTGGTGACTTACAGATGTCTGGTTAGATACACGCCAATCGGGCTATTACTAAACGGAAGAAGATCTAGAAGTCCATAGCACGGTCACTGGATTTTTGTTGAAACAGCTATATTTCGTATGACCTCCAACGGGTCTTTATGCGGAGATGAGTCCACAATAAATACAACTCTATTTGCACCTGCTTCAAAATAATTTCGGGCCTGCATCTCTATTTCATCTTCGTTTACCGGATCAACGAAAACCGTTATCTCTATTTCTGAAGGATCTCTCCCTATCTTCTGGCATTCTAGTGTCAAATTTTTCCGCCCATCAGATATAGCGTCTGTAGAAACTTTAAACGGAGCCCACCCATCTCCCCACAAGGCTGTTCTCTGAAAGACTCTCGGTCCACGACTACCCAATATAATAGGAGGATGGGGCGAAGAGACAGGTTTTGGATCAAATCTTAAAGGTGGGAAACTATAGTAATTCCCTTGGTATTCTGGTTGGTCCTCCGTCCACATTTTCTTCATGACTTCAATAGACTCCGTAGTTTGTGTCCATCGACGAGGAAAATCTCCACCCAACGCCTTAGTTTCCTCGGGTTGCCAACCGGCACCAATACCAAATAAGAATCTTCCCTTCGAATATAAATCCAGGGTTGAAATCTTTTTTGCTAGATCAATTGGGTGATGTTCAGGAACCAAACAAACCCCTGTTCCTAACATCATTTTTTCTGTTACTGCCGCCACGATACTCAAGCCAATCAAAGGATCCACCATCCTTAGATAAGAATCGGGGATTGGAGCACCCACGACACCACCAGGGCCAACAGAAGGATTCACAGGTATGACGACATGTTCAGGTAACCAAATAGATTCGAACCCTATTTCCTCTGCAGTTGAAGAGAAGTCAGCTAAATCTACGGAATTAGAATTAAATGCAGAATGTAATCCTATCTTCATATTTTCCTCCGAAACATGCTCTAAAAACGGTCCCACAATGTAAATTACTACAAAATCGGATCATTGATCGGTCCCCTAAATCCCTGTGAAAACTAAAATGAACTGTATAATTGTTATGCCGGGTCGTCTAATCTACTCTATTTACCCATTTGGGTCTCCAGAATTTCACTATTCGGTACACTGAATATCAATTTCAATATACTGAATTTAATCCATAGTAATTCTTGGAGGACACGTTCTGAAATTCGAACAACTAAACCTATCGAAGACGATTCTATATGGAATCCAAAAAACGGGGTATGCGGAAACTACTCCTATTCAAGAGAAGTCGATTCCACTCGCACTAGAAGGGAACGACATATTAGGGCTTGCACAAACCGGAACCGGAAAAACAGCTGCGTTTGCCCTGCCCATCCTTGAAAAACTTTTATCAAGCCATGTTGGGCAAAAAAAACAACATCCCAGATCTTTGATTATCGCACCTACCAGAGAGCTAGCAGATCAAATAAATCAGTCGATACAACAACTGGGAATGAAAACAGGTCTGAAAAGTACAACTATATATGGAGGTGTAAACAAAAATCCTCAAAATGAAGTTCTATCTAAAGGAGTAGATATTGTAATTGCTTGTCCAGGAAGGCTATTGGACCACATAAGAGAAAAAACCATAACTCTTTCTAAAATAGAAATGTTAGTGATCGACGAAGCAGATACCATGTTCGACATGGGATTCCTCCCAGACATACGCAGCATACTTTCTCATCTTCCAACCGAAAGACAGACCATGTTTTTTGCAGCAACCATGCCGCCACCAATAAAAACACTAGCATCTGACATCTTGAACTCTCCTAAATCTGTCCAGATAGGAATCATAGCTCCAGCAAAAACCGTCAAACACGCTCTCTATCCAACCACTGACAAAATGAAAAAGCGTATGATCATGCATTTGTTGAAACAAACCGCAACAGGGCAGGTCATGATTTTTACGAGAACAAAACGAAGAGCTCGATTTCTTGCCAGCGACCTTGAAAATGATGGATTTAAAGTAGCTCCGTTACAGGGAAATATGTCCCAAAACAAGAGACAACAAGCTATATCGGGGTTCAGGAAAGGTAAATATGACATCCTCGTAGCTACTGACATCGCTTCGAGAGGGATAGATGTATCTGATGTAACCCATGTCATTAACTTCGACATGCCAAATACTGTGGATACCTACATCCACAGGATAGGAAGAACCGGTAGAGCGGAAAATATTGGAGAAGCTTTCACTTTTTCAACTCACGAAGACGAGCAACTTATAAAGAAAGTTGAAAAGGTCCTGGGTTCAGAAATTGAACGCAGAACTATAGAAGATTTTGACTACGGAGGATTTACTCCCACATTAGATCGTCATAAATCATCAAGAGGCCCAAGACAGGAGAGAGGGCACAGAAACGGATCTAAGCCAACTTCAGATCACAACAATAAATCCGGAAGACCGTGGAGCAAATCTAAATTTCGAGGAACCAGAAACAAAAGATCCTTTACAGGCCGAACTGAAAACAAAAGATAGTTACTGTAGTATTCTCCAAATCTAAGTTTCGTATGTAGACATCTTACGGAGAAGGTAAAGGTATATGAAATTCGGCTTGTTCTGGCAAGTTCCAGGCCACGAAAAATCTGCCGTGTCTATGCGTCACTGGGAAACAGTGGAAGAGATCATACTTGGCGAAGAACTCGGTTTTTACGAAGCTTGGTTAGCAGAATCTCCGTTCTACCCAACCAGGCCAATGTCACAACCTTTATTTGTCATATCTGCGGCCGCCCAACACACTTCCAAAATTAGATTTGGAACCCTAGCAACACAGGTACCAATGCATCACCCCATTGAGTACGCTACATCAGCCGCTACATGTGACATCATGACGAAGGGCAGATTAGATTTATGCCTAGGTGGAAGGTACGGGGGGGCATCTAGTAACGTCATGGGAGTATCCGACCAAATCAGTTCTGATCAAAGCAGAAGCATGGTAAGGGAATTCACAAATATACTCCGTAGAGCCTGGAAAACCGACAGATTAGACTTTAACGGCGAGTTTTGGAAATTCCAAGATGTCCCTGTACTGCCAAAACCAATTCAAAGTGAAGGACCTTCATTGCTAATGGCTGCCAATAGCGACGGAAGCTTCGCCTTCGCGGCGCAACAAAATTTGGGAGTAATAGGCACCACGCTGAGCCAACCATTATCAAATATAGAAAAACACTCTGAAACTTTTTCCACTATATATTCCAACAACGATTATTTAAAACCTCAACCATTTCATCTCGCAATTTCTTTTTTCGTTGCCGAAACAAAAGAAAAAGCACATGAAATAATGTCGAGGAATTGGCTTAAATCCGATGTTATATCTGATGGCCCACCTGTACACAACACTGCTATTGGAGGAGGAAGACATGACTTTTCTTCCGGAGAGGGGGGATGGGGAACTTGGGATTTCGAGTCAGCCACCAAACATTGCATCTACGACAGCCCCGAGGGATGTGTGGAAAGACTAAGAGAAATTGAAAAACGAGTACCGATACTGGATCAATGTATTCTTGAATTTAATAGACGAGGTCGCCTTACCACTGAAGAAGTTCAAAACTCCATGAAATTATTTGCCGACAGGGTCCTGCCAATATTCAATTAAACTTTTGAGGGAGACAAAAACATTGGATCAAATTCTCAGTGGTTTGAGAATAGTGGAATTTGGAAACGACGTAGCTGCCGCCAACGTTGGAAGGTTGATGGCAGCCTACGGTGCCGAAGTTATACTCGTTGAGCCACCGGAGGGGAATATCCTCAGGCGACTCCCTCCTTATGGAGATGGAGGTAACCCCTTAACATCACAGTATGATATTGAAAAAAGTATCCTATTTGCATACATGGGCACAGGAAAAAAATCCGTACGCCTAGACTTAAATCAACCGAAGGATATTCGTATATTAAAGGATCTTGTTCTCAGCTCAGACGCCGTAGTTGATAGCTACCAGCCAGGATATCTGACAGAATTCGGCATAGATCTTGAAGAGCTTTCGAATATCAAACCATCACTGTGTGTCACAAGGATATCTCCCTACGGACAAACTGGACCTAAATCCTTATGGAAAACCAGTGCAATGACAAGTTTTGCATCTGGTGGCCAGATGTACCTAACAGGTGACCCGGACAGGGAACCACTTATGACGGCAGGACATCAGGCACACATACAAGGAAGTCTTCACGCACTCGGTGGTACATTAACCGCTTTATTCGCAGCCGAGAGAACCGGTAAAGGAGATATTCTTGACATATCTTTACAAGAAGTTCAGGCCGCCACCCTTGAAGGGGCAGGCCCAGCCGCCCTTTGGTATGGATCTGAACAACCGAGAGGAGGCAACAATCCAAGGGCCTTATGGGGCGTCCACCCTTGCAAAAATGGATGGATCGGTGTTGCATCCATGCCTCGTCAAACCCACTCTGTTTTGGACACAATAAACGCCTCAACATTAAAAGATGATCCTCTTTTCAAAGACAATACTTGGAGTCAAGAAGCTGACGATTTATTAAGACATTTAGTACCATTATTTACTTTAGAACATAACGCTGAGGAGATTTTTGAAGTAGCAAATTCTTACCGCGCTCCGTTTGCCATGATCCCAGAACCTAGAGACCTTTTAAATTGGCGCCACTATCAAGAAATAGAATTCTGGCAGAAAGTTACTCATCCAGTATTAGGTGATCACCCCGTCCCGTCTGGACCAATATGGTTTAGCCCTGATAAAGGAGGAAAAAAAGCACTTCCAGATAAAGGGGTGTTTAGGCCTGCGCCAACCTTAGGACAACACACAAAAGAAGTACTTGAAACATTACGTAGCCAATCTAAAACTCCTAAAAATACAACCAATATTACGGAATCAACAGAATGTGAGGACCCATATGCCCCTCCTTTTAAGGGCCTTCGAGTTATTGACATGACTCAAGTCTGGTCTGGCCCCTACGCTGCCCGGTTCCTCGCGGATATGGGCGCGGATGTTATAAAGGTAGAAGGGCCTACTTTTCCCGACCCCATCAGAACCGCCACAAGACAACATCGTGCTGGGGAACCAGACATAAACATATCCGCATACTTTAGTGAATATAACCGGGGTAAGAGAGGGTTCGCCGTCGATATAAAACAAAAAAGTGGCCTAGAAGCACTGAAAAAGCTAATAGCCACCTCAGATGTCTTCCTTGAAAATTGGTCTTCCGGGGTGGCTGATCGAAACGCTTTAGGTTATCAAGACATAAGAGCCATTAATCCCAAAATCATATACGTCACCATGCCAGGTTTTGGTCACGAGGGTTCAGATTCATCCATGGTGGGATTTGGCCCAACTATAGAGCAAATGGGAGGGCTTGTCGCACTACAAGGATATAAGGGAGGAGAACCACACAAAACAGGAATTTCCTATGGCGATCCTATCGCAGGGGCCACATGTGCTGCTGCTATTGCCGCCGCGCTGTTAAGAAGAGAGAAAACAGGCTACGGATGCTATTGTGTCCTGCCTCAAAGAGATGGAGTCACTGGCCTTGTTGGAGAATTTTTTATAGCGGAATCATTAGGATTTCCCATGGAATTAAGGCTAGGCAACAGTTCCAATTCTTCTATTCCTCATAATATATACCCATGCAAGACAGACGATAAACCAAGAATAGTTCTAGGGCCTGACAGAAATCCCGTAGGTGAAGTGTCTGATAGATGGATCGCCATTGATTGTCAAAGTAACAAAGAGTGGGAAGCCCTACAAAAAATCGTAGAAGATCCCAGACTCTATAACCGGGAATATTCGACTTTGCAGGGCAGACTAAAATATACGGAACAGATAGATAAAGTGATATCAGAATGGACCCGCGAGAAAGATGCTGACGAATTAGAGAACTTACTTCAGTCAAAACAAATCACAGCATCATCAGTGGCAACAGCTGCTTCTCTTCTAGATGATGATCACATCAAAGAAAGAAACGTTTTTATCTCTGTGACTCACTCTATTGTAGGTACTCATAGAACAGTTAGGCCAACCTGGAGATTTTCTAACCGTACTAGTCTTCCTTCTATATCCAGTCCGTTATTTGGAGAACATAATGAAGAAATCCTGAAAGGCCTAGGATACGACGAAGAAACTATCTCTTCTATGAAACAAAGTGGCTCTATTTCTAAAAAACTTCTAGGAACTAGATAGCCTGCTCAAACATGGCAATGGCTACAGTTATGTTGTCATGCCCACCATTGTCATTTGCTTCTTCAATTAGCCTATCAACCATCTCTTCAGCCGATCCCTCTCTCAAGAAATCGCAAATTGTTGAATCTTCCACCAAGCCATGAAGACCATCCGAACATATTAATAATCGATCCCCAGAATGTATTTCTAATTTTATGAAGTCGGACTTCACATCATCGTCAATACCAAGAGCCTTGGTTATAACGTTACGGTTTGGATGAACTCGCGCTTGTTCGTTCGTTATATGTCCATCTTTCACCAATTGCGCAACCCAACTGTGATCGTCGGTCAACTGGTTCAATTCTCCATCTCTCATCAAGTATGCCCTGCTATCACCAACATGGCCTATATGACACTCAACACCTGTAAAGACAGCAACTGTACACGTCGTCCCCATTGACCCTTCGGAGTTAGTTTTTCCTTTTTTTACAATTTCCTTGTTAGCCATCAAGAAAGTGTCATTCAGTAAATCCTTGATCTGCCGATGTCCGATACTAGTTCTAGAAAACACTTCCTGGAAAGTTTCAACCGCGATTCTACTCGCAACATCTCCTGCAGCATGCCCACCCATCCCATCAGCAACTCCCAAAACCGCCTTTATTTCTCCAATAGATTTTGGAAGCTGAATGAAATTGTCCTCATTTCTAGTTCTTTTTTTCCCTACATCAGTTTTAGCCAATATTTCTATGTCCAAATTCTGACTAATGTAATCCAAAACTATCTCCTCTCTTTAACATCAATTCAGACTTTTTATAGAAAGCGATAATAAAAAATTCTTCCGCAATAGACTAAGAGCTTTCCTGATGTTTTTTTATCAGATCGTCTATACCTCTAACATTTGAATTTAGTAATCCACAAGCTATTGAGAACATTGATACAAGTACTCCTCCTACGGCAACAGTTGTGGCTACACCAACACTGCCGTTTTCAAAAAATCCTGCCAGTCCACCTGCATACATTGCACCCAAAGGCATAATACTAAACGTCATCCCATGAAATCCCATCACTCTTCCCCTCATATGATCGGGAACCAGCAGCTGAATTGTGCTCATTATCGATATTAAGTAGGCCGAATTACTTAAACCCATGATCAACATAAAGATCATAGCAAGATAATAATGTTCATATTTCAATGAAGTCAGGGAGAAAACTGTTAGAGTGATCCCGAATAACACAGATCCCGCCATCAGCAAAAACCGCGTCCTTCCAACCGTACCTATTCGACCTAATAAGAGGCTCATAGCCAAGGCACCTGTCCCACTAATTCCAACTAGTAAACCTTGGCCATCTGCTCCTACTTGCAAGATATCTTTTGCAAAAACCGGCATCATAGGAATGTATGCCATTCCAAAAAAACTGTTGAAGAACGTCATGGAAATCAATATCAAGAAAATATTATTCGCCGCCAAAAATTTTATAACGCCAAATAATCCATCATCCTCAGGTAAAAGCTCTTTACTCTCTGTAATTCTATTGTTACAAGATTTTCTTACCTCCAACGTCATCACAACAAACACCATAACGAAAAACCCGGCAGATGAAAGTAAGAAAGATACTCCCTCCCCTCCCCAGGCAATTATGAACCCGGCTAAAGCTGGAGCAATTATCCTATTACTCATCCATATAGTTGAGTTGAGTGCAACTGCGTTACTCATCGCCGAACGTTCAATTAGACTCGGATAAAAAGCCTGTCTTGCTGGCTGATCAAAAGCATTGACCCCACCCGCAAGAAAAGCAATAACTATGACATGTGATGAACTCACAACACCTATGATCGTCAAAGTTCCTAAAACTAATATCAGAAGTCCATTTATAGCTTGTGTGATCGCGATGAGACGTTTACGCTCGATCCTGTCAGCCACGAGCCCACCAAAAAGATTTAATGCTATTGCAGGTCCCGCATTAGCAAGTCCAACATAACCTAGAAAAATAGGATCTTCTGTTAGTCGATGTATCAACCAAAATTGAGTAAACGTCAACATTTGAAAACCTGTCACAGAAGCCAAGGTTCCAAACCAATAGGACCTAAATGAATCAAATCCCATAGCCGGACCAAGTAATCTCACAAGAATTGATGACATCATGAGCAAATACTTTAACGCATAGCCTATCTATAAACGAACTTCTGCATTAATCCTGGTAGTAGTGCTACGATTCTTCTATTGAGCTAGAGATAACCGGGGCTTAAGGGAGTTAACAATTGACATGTTCTGACGAAAGTCATATTTATGCGGAGACCGATGATGACACGCCAGCTTTTGTTGGCATTGATACTTTTCTGCAAGGTCCCTTCGTTAAAACTCCAAACCAACTTCGTGAATATAAAGCCGACGTTGCCATAATCGGAGCCCCATTTGACCTAGGGGTTGTACATAAACCAGGAGCGAGATTTGGTCCTCGTGCTATCAGACAAGCTGGATATTTTGGCGCTCCAAACGATGATATTTATCACATGGACTTAGGTATATACCCAACAGATGAACTGAAAGTCGTGGATTATGGCGACGCTAATTGTCCTCCAAATTCTATTGAATTAAGCCACAGAGCCATAGAAGAGAAGGTTCGAGAAATTCTCGACACAGATACTATTCCCCTAGTTATTGGGGGAGATCACTCGATCACCTTGCCTTCAGCGACAGCCGTTGCAAATCATTTTGGCTTTGGAAATGTAGGCATGGTACATTTTGACGCTCATGCCGATACAGCCCCTTCCTCTTACGGAGGTGTTCTAGAGTCACATAGCACTCCAATGCGGAGATTGATTGAATCCGGAGCCATACCCGGTAAGAATTTTATACAGGTCGGCCTTAGGGGATATTGGCCTCCTCACACCTTATTCGACTGGATGAGAGAGCAACAAATGAGATGGCACCCGATGTCTGAAATCGAGACAGATGGATTTGACACTGTACTGGATAAGGCAATAAATGAAGCACTTGATGGACCGGACAAAATCTATTTATCGGTCGATATAGACGTTCTAGATCCTGCATTTGCCCCCGGCACCGGCACCCCGGAACCAGGCGGGTTAAGCTCATCACAACTATTACGTGCCATAAGAACAATATCCAAGTCAGTTGAGATCGTCGCAGTTGATATCGTTGAAGTTGCACCACATTATGATGGACCTGCGGGTATTACTGCGGAGGCAGCACATAGAATAATGTTAGAAGCAATTAGTGGCATCGCGGTATATAGAAAGAAAAATCGTATCTAGCCAAGATAGACATCACCTGATCTACCTCCCTTCTTACTAAGAAGTTTCGTACTCATCTCCATGCCCTTATCTACAGCCTTACACATATCATAGATGGTTAAAGCGGCTATAGAAACCGCAGTTAAGGCCTCCATCTCCACCCCGGTTTTACTCTGCGTTTTAGCCATACTTTTAATTTCTACGGCCGAATCTTTTGAATTTATTTCAAAACTTAGATCTACGTGCGTTATAGGTAGTGGGTGACAAAGAGGTATGAGATTTGATGTCTGCTTTGCACCCATAATTCCTGCAATTTTGGCAATAGCCAGCACATCACCTTTCTCAAGAGAATTCTCTTTAACCAATTGCAAGGTGCTTGGTAGCATTTTTACCGTTCCCACCGCCTCCGCAACCCTCTCCGTATCCGGTTTCGCTCCCACATCTACCATACTTGCTTTACCGGAATCATCAACATGAGTAAGTTTTTCTTCGAGATTTTCCTTTATGGCACTCATGTTTACCTCATCTCTTTTTTCTTTAGAATCTATGGTTCCCGTCGCCTCTCCATGGGCCAACCTATCGGCCTCCTCATTCAATGGGTCTCCCGCATGACCTTTAACCCATTCCCAACTTACATTTCTTATCAAAACCTCTTTATCTAAAAGGTCCCACATATCATTGTTTTTTTTACGCTTCCAGTTCTTTGTCATTGTATTAATTACATAAGATGAATCTGAATAAACAGTCACTTCTGACTTCAATGGAATGCTTTGCAGGGCTTTTACTACCGCCTTTATCTCCATTCTATTGTTTGTTGTATCGGGATCGTTCCCATGAAGAACTCGTCGAGGTCCATCACCTAAGATCACGGCCCCCCAACCACCTGGTCCAGGATTACCTAAACAAGCCCCATCTGTGTATATAGTAATCACTTTAACTATCCACCAATGTGGTACATCTCTACTTTTTGCCTTGTATCCGTCATTTCCGTTCTCTTTTCTGAATATTTATCTTCCCGAACTCTCCAAATATTTTGTATAAGTTCCATTAATTCAGATTTGCCAGCCCCATTTCTTAAAGGCGTCCTGAGATCAGTACCTTTTTCAGCAAACAGGCAAGTTACGGCCTGTCCCTCTGGAGAAAGACGCATTCTCGTACAATCTCCACAAAATGGCTGAGTTACTGATGAAATTACACCAAATTCACCTTTGCCATCTTTGTATTTAAAACGTTTTGCTACCTCACCCACATAGGAAGATTGGATTGGTTGAACCGGAAACACATTACCTATAAGTTCAACTATAGCTTGGGCTGGCACCACCTCTTCAAGTTTCCAATTATTTAAGTTACCTACATCCATATACTCGATAAACCTAGGAGTGTAACCACTTTCGCGACACCAGCGAGCCAAATCAATCACTGATTTATCATTAACGCCCTTTTGGACTACGGCGTTTATTTTGATCGGAACTAATCCCGCATCTTTAGCAGCACTAATTCCATCTATAACTTTTGCTGTACTAAAACCCCTACCATTCATTTTTTGGAAAACTTCATCATCTAGAGAATCCATACTAACAGTGATTCGATTTAATCCAGCATCTTTCAAGGTCTGAGCCGAGCCAGCCAAAAGATATGCGTTTGTTGTCATTGCTATATCATCGATTCCATCTATATTAGCCAGCATGGCGATGAGTTCATGAACATCCTGTCTAACCAAGGGTTCTCCACCAGTCAGGCGGATTTTTCTTACACCAAGTTCCACACAGGCCTCCACGACATTGGTTATCTCCTCAAATGTCAGTAGGTCGTTTCTTGGGAGAAATTGATACCTTTCACCATATATTTCTGCCGGCATACAATAAGGACATCTGAAATTACATCTGTCAGTAACAGAAACTCGTAAATCCCTTAAGGGTCTTTTATATTGATCGATTACTTGTCCGCTTTTCATTTATCTATTCTTCTTATATAGACGCTTGCGAAATTAGGTATTCTCTAGCTTTTTTTACTGCAGAGCCCCTATGGGAAACCTCATGTTTTTCACGGGAAGGTATTTCCGCTAGGGTCTTTCCTTTTGGTGGGTAAAAAAACAGGGGATCATACCCAAACCCATTACTTCCCCTTTGTTCCCTAGTAATGTATCCCTCCACTTTACCATCAAATGTTATTGTCTCCTGACATGGCTGATAGATTGCTACAACGCACCTAAATCTAGCTGTTAATAGTTCTTCCTCTACATTTGATACATTTTTTAAAAGCAACTTATTCCGATCTTGGTCATCTAAACCATCTCCACCATACCTTGCAGAAAAGACACCAGGTTCCCCTCCCAAAGCATCTACTTCTATTCCCGAGTCATCCGCTATCGTCATCATAGACGCTAAAAAGCCGTATTCTTCTGCTTTGAGAATCGCATTTTGTTCGAATGAAGAGCCAGTTTCGTCAACTTCATGATCAATATTTAAATCGGCGAGAGATACCAAATCATAGGGAAGATCCTTTAGCATTTCAGCCAATTCCAAAATTTTTCCTTCATTTCTTGTTGCTACAAGCAGTTTCATTTCTTCGGCCTTTATCGTGAAGTCATCACCATTGCCCAGAATTATACCGTTCCAACTCTCTCTGATTGTAACGTTCAATAGTGTGAGCATAGACAAAACTTGAATTTATGACCTCTTGTATAATCACGATGAATTAATTAAATATGTGACTTTTCTATAAATAATTAGATATCTGTCTGGAGGATCAATATGCACCTTCTTGAAGTTTCAAACCCAGTTGCTCAGCAACGAGGCATGATGAATGTACTAAAAACTAATCCTCGTCCAAGTACCTTAAATGACTTAACAATAGGTTTAGTATGGAGTGGAACCCATGGTGGGGACTTAGCTCTCAACAGGGCCGGAGAAATAATTCAGGAAAGATTTTCCAACGTTAAAATCAATTTTTACACTGGGGGAAATTACCCTACTCCTCCACCCATAGTGAAACAAGCGGGAGAAGAATGCGACGTTGTAATCGGAGCCACAGCTGATTGAGGGACCTGCGCGTCGTGGATGTGCCACGACATGATAGAAATTGAGAAAATGGGAAAACCTGCGGTTCCAATTGTATCTGGGCGTTTTAAAGACGATGCAATCGCAAGTAGCAAAACCTTCGGGATGCCAGACCTCCAATTTGTTATTGTTCCTCGTATTTACCGCAATCTAGCAGATGATCTGTGTGTCTCACAAACTGAAGAAGCCATAGACGATCTTATAGCTTGCCTGACATCGGAGGGAATCTCATCCGTAACAGAGGAAGAGGAAGAATCTAAAATACGATTTGAAGGAGAGGATAGATACGACGCTGTTTTGAAGATGAATGCGGAATTCAATAAAAGAGAGTGGTCGGATGCCCTTCCTTTATATCCCGCAACAGATGAAGCAGTGGCTGACTTAATTTCTGGAACAGGTCTGAAATCGGACGATATTGTGTGCGATATGCCCCCGGGTTTTGGTGTCGCCACCGTTGAGAAAATAGCAATAAACTCCGCTCTCGCCGGGGCGAAGCCGGAACACATGCCAATTATAATCGCCGGCGTGAAATGCTTATCAGAAATGGGCGCCCACGGCGGCAAATCTTTACTTATGTCTACTAGCCCGCACGCCCCTATTCTTGTTGTTAACGGTCCAATCGCCAAAGAGGTTGGCTTGAATCCCCGGTCAGCTCTTGGACCTGGAAAAGAAAACGAGATAAACATAACTATAGGTAGAGCCTTTTATTTGTGTCTCCGAAATATAGGCATGTGGTATCCGAACAAAATGGATATGGACACCATAGGCACGACAAGGAAATTTATTCAATGCGTGGCTGAAAATGAAGATATGAGCCCCTGGCCGAGCTATTCTCAGGATCGTGGGTTTGACGGAAAAGAAAGTGCTATTTCTATTTTTGTTACAGATGGAGAGCTTGATGTTCAGGACCAAGGTAATACATCAGCAGAAGGGTTACTAAAAACATTGGCATACGGCATAACCTTCGGAAATACCACCTTGGGGGGTAGTCATGCACAGGGTCATGAGAGACTTATATTCATGCCTCCGGACGTAGCAGGGCCGGTAGGCAACGAGGGCTTCACAAAGCAAGATGCCAAAGAGTTTATACACAAGCATGCCAACCACAGTCTCGGAAAAATGATTCAGTATATGCCCCTTAATGATGCGAGAGTTGATGAACAATGGCACTATCTCAAAGACAAGACAGAAAAGGAAAGATTGGCAATTGAAGTACCCCTGCTTCATAGTGCAGACAATATCGATCTAGTTGTAGTAGGAGCAGATAGGGCCAAAACACTGGTATTCCCATCTGGTCCCACGGCTGCTACCGTCGGAATAGACCAATATCGCAAATAAGTTAAACATTTGCAGGTGGGTCCACCATAGAGTACAAACTCGGGGCCCATCTGTAACTCGGCAAGATTTACTGATTAGTAGAAAGGCATATTTATATTGGGTGTCCTAGATCAATTTAAGGTAGTCGAACTCAGTAACTATCCTGCGGGTCATATTTTAGGAATGCTGTTGGCTGACCAAGGTGCCGACGTGTTAAAAATTTGCCCTGAAGAAGGAAATCCCCTAGAAGGCACTGCTGAACACGCTGTTTGGAACAGGGGTAAGACTCAAATCAACACTTCATTTTCCTTAGAAACTATTCTTGAATTTCTTAGTGACGCTGATGTTTTAATCGAGTGCTTAAATCCACATCAGGCAGATGATATAGGACTGACGTCAGATATCCTTTCTAAAACAAATGCAGGCCTAATTACTGTCTCGTTGCCTGCATTCCGGGAAGGCCATAAATACGAGAATATACCCGCCAGAGAAGAATTAGTTGCCGCATCTGCAGCGATCTATGCTCTCAATCCTTCAGGTGAATTCCCTGTTGAAGGAGAGGGACCCTCTTTTCATAGTCTTCACTACGCCAGCACCTTTGCTGCCATGACTGCTGCTCCCGCAGTCGTAGCAGCTCTTATTCAAAGAGATCTCACAAAAATAGGTCAAAGAATCACGGTACCAATACATGATGCTATGTTCCAAGGTATGGGAACTGCTCTAATACGCCATGCAAAGAGGAGTCATGGTAGGCAAGAAGGCCATCCAATTATCGAGAGGTTCTATGAATGCTCAGACAATAGATGGGTAAATGTAAATCTATCGATCCCAAGGTTTTTAGAGATATTTCTTGATGTTATAGAGCATCCTGAATGGATGAAAGAGATTTCTAGTATCGGGCTCTCCAATCCTGATTCCTCCTTGATAGCTTCTTGGAAATACAAAATTAATGCAGTTTGGAAACAACGAACCGCTCTGGAATGGGAATCTTTAATGTCAGATGTGGGCCTACCGGTTACTATGTGTCGAAGTATCGACGAGTGGGTTAATGAAGAACACGCCTTGCGATCTAGTGCGATTATAGAAATTAATGATCCTCGTTTCGGGAAAATGAAACAACCCGGGGTTTTAGTTAGGACTCTGTCTAATCCGGGTGCAGTTTCTGGTGGCGCGCCATACATTGGAAATAGCCATGAATAGCAAAGAGCAGGTTCAAATGACTGAATCACCGCCGTTGGAAGGAATACGGGTTCTAGATCTCTGTATTGTCCTTGCAGGTCCTACTTGCGGAAGAACTTTGGCACAGTATGGCGCAGAAGTAATAAAAATAGACCCGGATCACCGTCTCCCTCAACTTACACCTTGGCTTGACGTAGGGCGTGGAAAAAGAAGTATTTCACTTAATTTGAATAAGCCAGGAGGTATTGAAGCATTCCTGAAATTGGCAGATTCTGCTGATGTAATCATAGAAGGATTTAGAAAAGGAGTGGCCGATCGACTTGGAATCGGATACGAAAGGCTCTCCGAGAGAAATCCATCTCTTATTTACGGCTCAATAAATTGCTTCGGACACGAAGGCCCGTGGCAATTGAGACCAGGGTTTGAACAAAATGCCCAGGCCGCCACAGGCGTACAACTGCGAAATTCCGGAATTCCGGCCGATCCCAATAGTGAAACTATAAAACCTCGTCCGGCTACATTTACTTTGAATGATTACGGAACAGGAATATCAGCCGCATTCGCAATTATGTTAGCTATATTGGAACGCAACAAAACAGGTAGAGGACAAAAAGTCGAAGCCGCCCTGTCATATACCTCATCAACAATTACCGGTTCTTATAACATTGATTACGATGGTTTTAATAGGGAAGAGATAGGTGGACCCGGGGCTAGAGGTAAAGACTGTTGCAACAGACTTTACGAATGCAGTGACGGATGGATCTTCATTTCTGCTTCCACTAAATCAGAACGTGACAATTTCAAGGCAATTCCAGCTTTTTGTAAGGCAATACAGTCAGGTGAAGTTCATTTAATAGAGAAAATCTTTGAAACAAAGTCTGTTTCAGATTGGGAAATTATTTTGAATACAGCAGGAATTCCTGCTGTTCGTAATAACACGGCTCTAGACCTTCATTCAGATCCTTACAACCAAGAGAATGGAATGGTTATAAAAACAGATTATGAATATTCCTCTGATGACACTCCAAAAGATCAAACAAATTGGGGAAATACTACCTGGCCAGGTAACCCTGTATCTATGTCAGGAAACAAACTCATCGACATTGTTCCCCCTTCATTTGGAGCAGATACTCATCAAGTTCTAAAAGAGATAGGCATTTCTGACATAGATATCTCACGTATGGTACAAAGCGGAGCTATCCCTGCTGATCTACCGATTCCTCTAATCTGAACAAAAAGTCACTTTACAATTTAGAAGCAACTTCCCTGCCTTTTTTTGCATAAACCTCGGCAAAATATGTTGACAAGCCGATATAGTGCTCAGGATTAAGAAGATCTGAAATCTGTTCTGGTGTTAGTCTGTTTGACACTTCGCTTTCTTCAGACAGAGTCTCCCTGAAAGGTCGTCCTTCATTAACAGATTTCTGGGCTGCATCATAAACAACATCATGAGCTTTTTGTCTTCCCATTTCCTTCCCTAGCTCTAACATTATTTTCTCGGACATTATTAACCCTCCCGACAAATCTAGATTGATTCTCATCCTGTCCGGAAACAACGTGAGGCCTGAAAATATCTCATTTAGATTATCTAAAATCTGAGCGATTAAAAAACACACTCTGTCGATTGCTGAATTTATCATCATACTTGTAGTTTTATCGGCCTCATGTTCAGTTTGCATAGCCTCCAACGCCATAGGCACAAATGTCCGGACCTCTGATGCCCAAGCCACCACATCTTGGCTCAATCGTGGGTTTCTTTTCTGAGGCATTGTAGAAGATCCAACAGCCCCCAGTGGTACTGGTTCCTCAACTTCACCAAATTCCTGCTTCATCATGGTGTACACCTCACGAGCCATCTTACTCGAGGTAGCCGCTAGCATTGCTAAAAGAGTTATATATTCTGTGAGATGATCACCGATTGTCCGAGAAGGCATAGACATTGACGCTAATCCCAATTCCTTTGCCATGAGATTTTGGGTTTCTATTCCTTCCAATCCTACAGATGCCATAGTACCGGCACCTCCTCCAAGCATTGCTACAAATACACGATCTTCACATTCTTTTAATCGCGATACATGCCTAATTAATTCATCAATCCAAACAGCAACCTTATACCCAAACGTTGCAGGAACAGCATGTTGCCCGTGTGTCCTTCCTGGCATTGAATAGTTCTTAGATTTTTCCGCCAAGTCACTCAAAGTAAGTAGTAATTCACCTAAGCCCTCTAAATAAAAGTCATGGCATTTTTTAACTATTAAAAGTTTTCCAGTTTGCGTTATGTTCTGAGTCGTCGCTCCCCAGTGTATGTAGCCGCCTGCATCATCTCCACATACCCTGTCTAATTCCCAAATTAAAGGGACAAGCGGATGCCCGGTCTTTTTTAATCCTTCATCTACATTATCTAAATCTATTAATTCTAATTTCCCTTTTTCTTGAATTTTTGTTGCTGCCCATAAAGGTATTATTTCTTGCTTTGCTTGTGCTTTGGCCAGCGCCACTTCCACATCAAGATAAGCCTGATAAATGGATTTCCTGGTAAGAAGATTTTTGATTGACTCATTTATTGATGACATTTTTATTTTTCTCCAATATTAGCTACAAACATTTCAGTGCATATATTTTGTTGAAACGTACCAAACACTGTCTATAAGATAAACAATTTTCCACAATTTCTATTCTCTTTATTTTCTATCCACAATATAGATATTATTACTCACATTCGCTCCACTAGAAACAGCAAGAAAATTTCTGACTATTCTCTGGCTGTTACTCATATTTTCCACAGAATCTACAGTATTATGAGATATTGTTATTATCTTAAAAAATTTATATTTCAAAAATGAAGATATGATCGATAAAGTAAAAATAACAATAAAGAGTGGGGATGGGGGAGACGGTGCTGTAAGTGGTAGACATGAAAAATTCGTTCCTAGAGGTGGACCTGATGGGGGAGACGGAGGAAAAGGAGGGGATATTATCATAATTGGAGATACCAATGAGAACACGCTGCTAGGATTTAGATATAAAAGAAATTTTGCTGCTGGTCACGGAGGAAATGGAGCAGGGGCTAAAAAACATGGGGCAGATGGCAAAGATGTATTGATATCAGTACCTTTAGGGACTCAACTGGTTGATCAAGACCAAAACATCATCGCGGATGTGGAGAGAAATGGCCAGAAATTTGTAGTAGCTAATGGAGGAAGAGGTGGATATGGAAATGTTAAATATGCCTCATCAACCAATCAATACCCTGTAATTGCGCAAGCAGGAGAGATAGGGGAAGAGCTTGAAATAGGCCTTGAACTTAAGTTGTTAGCAGATGTGGGTATAGTAGGGAAACCGAACGCAGGCAAGTCAACACTGTTGTCTTTTGTTACAGAAGCTACCCCTAAAATAGCTAATTATCCCTTTACGACTCTAGAGCCTAATCTAGGTGTAGTTGATCATAGGGATATGGATTTTGTAATGGTAGACATACCAGGCCTGATTGAAGGAGCAAGTGAAGGAATCGGTCTGGGACACGAGTTTCTAAGGCACATAGAGCGTACAAAAGTGTTGGTTCATCTAGTTGATGGATCGGATGAAGACCCAGAGGATTCTTACAATCAGATTATCAGTGAATTAAAACTGTACGATAAGAGTTTATTAAATAGGCCGAGGGTTGTTGCGATAAACAAGATAGATATCAACGATGTCAGAGTTTTGATAGACGATATAGTTGATGTTATTAAAGACAATAATGTGAACTGTTATGTTATTTCATCGGCAACAGGTGAAGGAGTTGAATCTTTAATGGATGAAGTAGTTCGACTTTTGGTAGCACCAGAGGTCGAAATTAACAGAGGTTTTAGACCTTTGTCGAATAAGCCAGAAAAAGATTTTGAATCTGCAAACTTTGCTTCTGCGTCCACGACAAGTTTTGATGAAGAATTGCCTGTTATCAGGCCTGAGCCTCGGAGGAGAGGAGTCCGTGTTCACGTGCAAAATGAAATATTCATTGTGGATGCCCCAGGTGTCGAAAGAATTGCTCAAAGGATCGATTACGAAGATTGGAAAGCAAGGATGCAATTCTATAAGCATCTATTGAAAACGGGGGTGGTTCGAGCCTTAGAAGAAGCAGGAATACAGGCTGGGGACACTGTTCAAATAGGATCTGTTGAATGGGAATGGGATTAAATGACTGTCACTCGAAGTGTAAACGTCCTGCCTGAGTTATAATTTCTCTCGTGCCGACGTAGCTCAGTGGTAGAGCAGCTGTTTTGTAAACAGCAGGTCATCAGTTCAATCCTGATCGTCGGCTCCACTTAATTTAGTCTAAGATTTTTTCGAACGCCTTTCGGAGACGTTTCCCTGACTCCTCAATATGTTCAAGTGAAGCCCGAGTGAAGGCTAGTCTGAAGTGATCGTCATCGGGTTCTTTATCTACGAAGAACACATTACCCTCGGGGAAAATAAGGCCCTCATCAGTCGCGGCTTTTACCAGTTCGCTAGCCTTACCCGAGCGGGCTCGAACCCACAGGAAATATCCCCCCTCTGGAGTATCTACTTCTGTGTATGGTTCGCAATGCGTTTTTAGAGAGTCAATCATAGCGAAACATTTTTCTCTATACAGTTTTCTCATGGCTTCAACATGAGTGTCGAGACGACCAGATTTAATAAAATCTTCTAAAACAAAGTGAACTAGTGGGCTGTTTCCCATATCAAATCGCACGCGCGTTAGAACATCCGCATAATCCTTTCTCGCCTGGATCCATCCCGCACGCAGGCCAGTAGCAATTATTTTGCTAAAGCTACACATTCTCAATACACCGTGACCATCTGATAGAGCATAGTATGAGGGAGGCGGAGGGACGTCATAATGAAGCTCAGAATAGGCTGCGTCCTCAGCTACGATAATTTTATGTTCAGCGCAGGTTTGTAGGATGGACTGCCTAATCTCTAAATCGGTGACATTCCCCATCGGGTTGTGGTAGTCCGGGATTGTATAAAAAAGTTTTACCCTTTTTCCCTGGGATTTTAGGTTGAGGACCGTTTCTGCGAATAGGTCAGGATCTATACCATGTCTATTCATCGAGACTTCAACAACTTCTGCTTGATAACCGAGTATGGCTCTAACGGTTCCTGAGTAGCTAGGCGATTCCACAAGTACAACATCGCCTGGTTGTACAAAAGCCCGGAGAATGTTCTCTAAACATCCTGAGGATCCGTTGTGCATTATTATGTTGGCTTCTGTTAGGTTTGTGCCTTCGAGTTTGTTTTGTCTCTTGGCTATTGCTTCACGACATCCACTATATCCAAACCAGCCCCCATACATCAAAGACTCACTAGATTGATTTTTAATCGCCTTTGTGAATCCATGAATTAGGTCTTCAATCGGTAAGGCCGTGTCATCGGGTATTCCTCCGGCGAGGAAGATGGGATCCGGGTGATTTGTGGGTATTTTTCCGAATCTTCCTGAATCAGTTGCACTTCCTGCTTCTATTCCTTGTGCAGCCTCAGAAAGCAACGATTCTACGTTTAGAGATGACCACCTATCGATAAGCGATTTTTTATTGAAGCTAAGCAATTCTGATACCTTACTTTGATACCTGTATATTCTCGATACCCTTTAAATCTACTCGTTTCTTAGAATTTTCCTTACAGCGATGTGAGCTTGAAAATTAGTCCGTAAATGTTACTCACCGGAAGTTACTTTGGCAAAATTTTTGTCAGAAAGGGTTTAGTTTTTTAGAAAAACAGGAAGCTATTAAACGAAATAAAGTTGAGTTATTTTTCGAATTTGATTGATAAAACTCGAAAATTTGCTAGACTATCATCCCCTGTTTTATATGAGATGGAATGTAAATAGGCCATAGGTCCTGAAGGTTCTGACAAATAGGTTATTATTTTGGTCACGAATGATTGGGCATCTAAGTTTAAAAATTTATTAGTAGCATATTGACCGCGGTGAGGTTCACGTTAAGGTGATCGCCCAGGTTGGAGAAATCTCGCTTCTTTTAAAAATAGTGGCGATTGGTAAATATAGAGGTACGCCAATGGGCTATCATAAAAGTTATGTGGGATGTTAACATCGGCAAGTTAAAAAAGTTTTAGAAAAATACTGGTTAGGTATGAGGGTTTAAGAAATGAGTATTGGACGAAAATTTACAATCGCCCTGCTTGCTTTGGTAGCTTTATTTTCGATCTTGGGAATGGCATGCGGCTCTTCAAGTTCTAGTAGTGAAGCAGACCTAGGGTCTGGGACGTCTAACAGAGTCTCAACAACAGCTTCGTCACTTTTCCCAGACGGGACTCTTGCGAAAAACATCAGGTTGAAATTGAATCTACCGGAAGGGGCGGACATTCCAGCAGATACAGACTTCACGCAATTTACAGTTTTCAATGCGGCACTTGAGTTGTATATCGAAGATCTTTCCGGTTTAGAGAAAATGTCCAATCTTGAAGATTTGGATCTCGCTCAAAATAAACTTGTTGATGTTACTCAGGTTGGTCAGCTTACTAAAATGAAACGACTTAACCTTAGCCAGAATGCTATTGTCGATATCTCGGCCTTAGCACCGTTAACGGATGTGTACTATCTTCATCTCATGCAGAACCAGATAACCGATATATCCGTTTTGGCTGGTATGACGGGTATAACAGAGATAAACATACAAGATAACTTGATTAGTGATATTTCACCTCTAGCTAGCATGAAAGGTTTAGAGGTAATTAGATTGAATACAAACCAAATTACTGATTTGTCCCCTCTAGCTGGTCTTCCAAATGTTAAGGCTTTGGAGTTTTCAAAGAACAATGTCACGGATTTATCTCCATTGTTGGATGCGGGATGGGGTGAAGGAACAGAGATCAGATGCTGGGGAGTTCCCCTAGATGACAATTCGATAAATAATGTCATCCCTGCGCTTGAAGCTGCAGGAGTGGACGTTAAATTTTAGAGGTTAAATAGCAGTATGCGAACTTATATAGCCAGACGGGTACTCTTACTTTTTCCGACAGTGTTGATAGTTGTTGCTCTCGTAATGGTTATCATCAGACTGATACCGGGAGACGCCATTGACGTATTAGTGGGTCAAATGGACTTGTCAGGAAAGGAAAATAGGGCAGAGCTACGTGCACAATTAGAGAAGGAACTAGGTCTTGATGCCCCAATATACATACAGTATTTGAGGTTCTGGAAAGAAGTTATTCTCCACGGAAACTTAGGCGAGTCGATATTTATTGGTGGACCTGTTAGAGACCACGTTGTAGAAAGGCTTCCAATCACTTTTCAGTTGGGCATCATGGCACTAATAATTGCGATGCTTATATCGTTTCCGGTGGCGATATATTCTGCAATACGGCAGGATACACTGGGAGACTACATAGCTAGAAGTATGGCTATTTTGCTAATCAGTGTCCCTTCGTTTTGGGTTGGGATTATGTGTGTGGTGTTTCCTTCCGTATGGTGGGGATGGTCACCACCAATCATAAACATATCTCTATGGGATGACCCATGGGGCAATTTTAAAATGTACTTACTCCCTGCTGCGATTATGGGAATGGCAATTAACGGCGTCAATATGAGGCTTATGAGGACGATGATGTTAGAGGTAGTGCGGGAAGACTACATCAGGACAGCATATTCTAAAGGGCTCGTGGAAAGAGTGGTGGTCCTAAGACATGCGGTTAAAAATGCGTTGATCCCAGTAGTGACAGTAATTGGATTAAATGTTCCTGTGGTTGTGGGGGGGTCGATCATAATTGAACAAATATTTGGGCTTCCTGGCATGGGAAGACTGGCTGTTGAAGCAGCATTCATAAGAGATTTCCCTCTAATGGTGGGAGTGGCGTTGGTATTCAGTATATTCGCCCTTATTATCATTTTAATTACAGACATTAGTTACGCTCTACTGGATCCAAGAATCCGGTATAGCTAGAAGAGGAATTCAATAATATGGTTGAAAGTACAGTAGATAACCAGCCAGGTTCGGAAATAGAATTTCCTGGCCAGAGACGAAAAAAATTGAACCCGGTTGCTCAATTTTTTGTAAGACTCTACAGGGAAAAACCGCTGGGCACGGCCTCTGCAGTTATAGTGTTGGTTTTCTTCTTTGTCGGCGTGTTTGCGAACATTGTTGCCCCGTTTGGTTTCAACGAACAATTTAGAGGACAATATCTAGAAGGCCCATCATGGAAGCATCTGTTAGGGACGGATAATCTTGGAAGAGATATCTTCAGCCGGATAGTGTATGGGGCAAGAATATCGATGATTGTGGGAGTGGTCGGTAGTGTATTCTCGCTCATAATATCTCTGCTGATTGGTTTACCTTCCGGTTATTTCGGAGGCAAGTTTGATCTAGTAGTTCAAAGGGTAATAGACTCTTGGATTTGTCTTCCTGAACTGATCATACTTATATTGATGGTTGCTGTTGTTGGTCCCGGTTTGTGGACCATCGTATTTATCTTGGGCATCTCTTATGGCTTAGGTGGATCAAGATCTGTAAGAGGAGCTGTGATAGGTATTAGAGAAAATGCCTATGTAGAGGCGGCGGAGGCAAATGGTGCCAACACACTCCGAATTCTTTTAAGACATCTACTTCCTAACGTTGCTCCATTTCTACTTGTATTAGTCACTACAAGGATGCCTGGCATGATGTTATCGGAAGCTGGTCTGAGTTTCCTCGGATTAGGAGTTCCCCCACCGGCCCCTAGTTGGGGTGGAATGCTTAGTGGGTCGGGAATGAATCATATATTCTCGTCACCTATGTTATCTGTTTGGCCTGGCCTTGTTTTAAGCATTGTTGTTTATGGAAGTAACATGTTTGGGGATGCTTTGAGAGACCTCCTTGATCCTCGCTTGAGAGGCAAGGGAAGTGGAGGCGGTTTCTAGCGTTACACGTAAAGGTGTTTCAGATTATCTTAATATTCGGGTTATACCCCTTTAAAATTTGAATGATGCTGTGATATAGTGTCCGCTGCGAACTTAGGATTAGGCATTTTATGACTGGTTTTAATTAGTTTGTTTTCGGATTTTCTTTAGGAAGATTAGAAAAATAGTAGCTTTTAATAGCTTGAGGAGAAAAATATGAGTATTGGACGAAAGTACGGGATTGCGATTTTGGCCTTAGTGGCCTTGATCTCGATCATCGGGACTGCGTGTAGTTCTGCTGATGATGAGGCAGACGCTCCTGCAGCTCCTGCTGCTGCCGCCCCGGCACCTGCCGCGGCTGCCCCAGCCCCTGCTGCAGCGGCCCCTGCGCCATCTGCACCAGCCCCTGCTGCACCAGCAGCAAACCCGACTGCTATACCAGCAAAGCCGGTAGCGGGTGTTACAACAGCACCTAAGAAACTATCGGAATCCGCAAAAGTGGTTGAGACCACGGGCGGGCCTGAGTATGGCGGCACACTAAGAGTTGTTCTTGGTGCTGACCCAGGATCAAAGTGGGATATGTGTGAGTTCAAGGCACAGAGTATGCTTTCATACCCTGTCGAGAACTTCTTAATGGGTGACTATCATAAGGGCCCATCTGGAGACGGATCCACAACATTCCAGCCACGTCTTGGTATTGGAACAGACAAACTGGCTATTGGCGCACTTGCCGATGGTTGGTCAGTTCCAGATCCTTTGACGTACAGCTTTCACTTGAGAGAAGGCATAAAGTGGCAGCCTAATGATGTAACAAACGGTAGAGCCGTTAACGTCGATGAGCTCGTTGCTGAAGCCATAAGAATTTGGGATTGCAGATTCCCAAGACATGACTTTGTTGACGATATTACCGGTGACGACAGTGATGGCGACGGTGTAAATGACACCCTAACCTTCCACACAAACATGCCTATATCCTTCTGGGGATATGAGTTTGCTTGGGGCCCATATTTCATATATGCACCACCGGAAACTATTGAACTTGGCACGGATAACCCCGACAACCAGTCAGGTACCGGACCATGGATGACAAAAGATTACACAGCTGGTAGCACAATTGAGTTCGAGAAGAACCCAGATTACTGGCAAAAGTACACCTACGAAGGTGAGGATTACGATCTACCCTTCCTAGATGGCGTAACGGAAGTTATTATCCCTCAGGAAGCCACTAGGCTTGCTGCTATCAGGACAGGTCAAGTAGACCACGTCATGAGGGTAAGAACCGCTGATAGGCCTGTACTCGAGAAATCTAACCCTGAATTGGGAAGAGCCCTCGCTCTAGAAGATTCGTTTGGCTACTTCATGCCAATGAACAAGCCTCCTT
Organism: uncultured Dehalococcoidia bacterium; assembly: GCA_964500645.1. Taxonomy (GTDB): domain Bacteria; phylum Chloroflexota; class Dehalococcoidia; order Lucifugimonadales; family UBA826; genus CAYFIW01. Next base: position 70,856 of record CAZCOH010000002.1, on the reverse strand, counting down.
TTGATGACGTAAGAGTCAGAAAGGCTATGAGTATGGCTATCGACAGACAGGTATACACAGACGCTCTATTTGAAGGCGACTCTGTTATCTTGTCCTTCCCACTACAGCCCGAATGGCCGTTGCACTATGAAGACCTTGATGCACAGCCAGCGAGCGTTCAGGAAGGGTTCTCATATGACCCAGCCGCATCTGAAGCCCTGCTTGATGAAGCGGGCCTCACGAGAGATGGCGACGGCGTCCGATTTGAAATTGACTTGTTGATAAGGAATACCAACCAGATGGAACTGGAAGCAGCTGAAATATCAGTTGGATTCTGGGATGATATCGGGGTCAAGGTAAACCTAGAGCTTGTTGATGGTCCTGTTCACCAGAGCAGGCTTTTCGAGAAGCAGTTCGACTTCTTTGCTAACAACGTAACAGGGCGACCTAATGCTTTGAACGACTTCAGAGCTGGCCACCAGTGGAACAGGTCAAACTTGAACGATACAGACTTCCATGAAATGTGGGACGACGTACTTGTTGCTACCGACTCTGGTAAACAAGCAGAGTTGATAAAGAAGGCAGCGACTGGTTACTTAGAGCTATTCCCGTCGGTTAATACTCCGGCAGGTCTAGGTGGAGACTACTGGCAACCTTGGTTGAAGAACCACAATGGTGAGCGTGTATTGGCATTCGTCGACTACGCTTCCAGGTGGATGTATGTTTGGGTTGATCGGGAGCACAGAGAAAGAGAGACAGGTTTCGCTGACTAATCTCTCCTTCTAACACACGATAAGTGTGGGGGTGTGATGGCTATGAGTCGTCACACCCCTCTTTAGTTTTTGGCAGATCATTTTATGTTTCTTTTTAGTTCCGTTATAGGACGTATATTTCCTTTAACTGACACGTCTTTAAAAAAACGCCGCATGGTTGGGGTATTACTAATCCTGGTTATTCTTGCGGCATTTCTTTCGTTAAATAGATTCCCTAAGATCGACACCATTGATGCCGATTTAGCAATAGTGGCATCCCCAGATTCTCAGTGTTTCCAAGGGTTTTGTATAGAAGATGTGGAACAAAGGTCTTTGTTGGAAAGGTGGTGGGATTTTTCGCTAGAGTATTTGAGGAATGTCTCCATCGGAATGTTGTTTGCATTCGTTATGGCAGGATTAACAGAGGCTTTTATTTTCCCGCCTGACAAAAGAGAGAGATTCATTGGGTCTGGATTTAGAGGTGTAATTAAGGGGGTTTTGATTGGCCCTGTAGTGAATTTGTGTTCAGCATGTATCGTGCCTATTGCAAATGGATTTAGAAGAACAGGTGCGGGTTTGGAGACGACGGTAGCAATTACGCAGAGTTCTTCCACCTTGAATTTATTGGCGTTAGTGATGGCGGCGATAGCTTTTGCTCCAACGATAAGCGTGACGCGTATATCTCTTAGCTTGGCCGGGGCCCTTCTTTTGGGTCCGCTAGTTGCCTGGGTTTCCAGGTCATCAGTGACTTCTAATCCTGAGGATGACCCGTTTGGAAATATACCAACGGTGATAGAGATTCCTGACGAATCTGGATGGCGTGAGACCCTGTATACAGCTTCTCTTCAATTTTTGAGGGCCACTTTTGGATATTTCATTCGACTTGGACCTATAATGCTCATCGCTGGGTTTGCAAGTGGATTCGTAATACAGTGGATAAGCCCTCAAACTGTGACGACGTGGATCGGAGATGATATTTTAGGGGTCTTGGTTGCTGCTACGATCGGGGTCTTTATCAATGTACCCCTTATGTTTGAAATTCCATTGGTGGCAGCAATGTTACTAGCTGGGATGGGTACAGCACCCGCAGGCGCGATATTATTTACTGCTGCTGCAGGTGGACCTATTACTTTTTGGGGATTGTCCAAGGTTATGCCTAAGCGAGGAGTATTCACACTTTTTTTCGCAACCTGGTCTCTGGGTGTGTTGGGTGGATTAATTCTTTTATTTGTGACTTCAATTATTGAAGAGGACAGGAACTTTACCTTTCGTGAAGACTATGAGGGTGGACACGGGGGAAATGTAAATTTTGAATTTAAGGAACCTCTATATCCCGGTCGGTCTACTAACTTAAAGTTCACAGATGTTACTCTCGAATCGGGGATAATTTCCAAACATGTCGTGACAGATGTTGTCTTTGGTAGAACTGAACCTAGAGATATGATTGCTGGTGCGGTTGCGGAAGACTTTGATGGAGATGGTTGGATAGACATATTTGTTCTTACTGGTGAAGGTCCGGCGCTCTTATATATGAATAATAAGAAATCTGGTTTTATAGAAGAGGGGGACAGGAGAGGAGTGTCGCTAGATCAGAATCTCAAAGTTTCTGCCGCAGCAGCAGATTATGACAACGATAATGATGTTGATATCGTGGTGACCTATGAAGATTTATCACCAACTCTTCTAAGGAACGATGGCAAAGGTTATTTCACAGTTGACTTTAATTTGTTTTCTCAGCCTGAAAAATTATCCACGAGTCCAAGCTGGGGTGATGTCGATAATGATGGTCTTCTGGAGTTGGTAGTGGGTGAGTGGAATTCTTCCCGTGCTGAAGAGTATGACTTCTTCTCAAATCAATCATCAGAGTTAGGTGCGATTCCAGCAGGTGATGGAGACTTGAGAAAACCTAGACTTAGATCTGATTCTAAGATAGGAAAGGATCAATTGGCTCCTGTTTTCATGTACAAGAATATGGGTGAAGGCCAAATGGAGCCCTATGAATTCAGAAAAAACAGAGAAATAGATTTGTGGGTTTTTGCTCCCCGCTTTGCAGATATGAATGGTGATGGACTGGTTGATTTGCCAGTAGTGAGTGATTTTAATAGTTCCAGACTGTATTTAAATGTTGGTGATGGAATGTTTGAGCTGGATGTGTCAGCTACTCGGTCGCTGACAGATGAAAATGGAATGGGTTCTGCAATTGCAGACTATGATAATGATGGAGATCTCGACTGGTTTATATCTAGTATTTTTGGCCAGCATGATCCGATTAAAGACAGCCATGCTGGAACGGGTAACAGGTTTTATAGAAATGATGTTGGTTTGCAACTAACAGATGTTACAGGGGAATCAGGTGTTCGCAGAGGAGGTTGGGGATGGGCTGCGAGTTTTGGGGATTTTGATAATGATGGTGATTTGGATCTATATCATGCTAATGGTTGGATTCAAGATGAAGAAGAAGGAGATCCCCTGGAATTTCATAACGAGTCAAATAAATTGTTTGAAAATGTTGAGGATGGGAAATTTCAAGAGGTGGGAGTACAGGCTGGAGCGGGGCTTAAATCTCAGGCTCGAGGAGTAATTGTATTTGACTATGATAATGACGGAGACCTCGACATTTTTGTAACAAATAATCAGGAATACGTTGAAAAGGGTGGGATTTTGCAAAGAAATCCGGCTGAACCAGTACTTCTTCGCAACGATACATTAAATGAAAACCACTGGATAAAGGTAATGGTGCAAGGAAAAGGTAGACACCATACGCACGGTATAGGAGCGCGTATTTACGTTACTACTGATGGTGTTACTCAATTAAGAGAGTTACATGCATCTACAAATTATGCTAGTCAGGAACCCGGACGTGTAGCTCACTTCGGTATTGGGGAAAGTAGTATGGTTGAGGAAATCAGAGTCGAGTGGCCTAACGGTGAGGTGTCAGTTGTGACTCAGGTGACGGCAGATAGACTGATATCTATTTCAAGCCCATAAATGTGATCTCATTTAAGAGCGTATAAAGTTCCTCCCATGGTAGATACATATATCATGTCGTTAGCAATTACTGGGGTAGATGATATTTTAGCATCTGCTTGGAAGGTCCATTGAGATTTTCCTGAGGCTGAATCAACGGAGTAAAGAATTCCGAATTCGTCTCCCACGAAAACAGAGTTTGTGGAAGCAGAAATAGGACTTGTTATCGAAGACTGTGTTTCAAAAGTCCAAATAATGGAACCATTTGATTTATCTAGGGCAAATAGAGTTCCGTCTCCACTTTTGCTATTCGTAGAACCTGCATAAAGCAACTCATTTCCTATAACAGGTGCTCCTATAAAACTTTCATTTCTTTCTTGAAACCCCCAAACAAATCCTTTGGTTGGAGGTAGAGTATCTATTAATCCGAGTAAATATAGTTGTGTACGGAGGCGGCGCGCACCTTTTTCGAATGGGACTTCTTTTTTATGCCAGTCTATGGCCCTTATAGCACCTTTTTCATCAGCGATAAAGATTAGGTTACTGTGGAATGTTGGAGAGCCTCCCCCTCTTGATGTCCTGAAGTCAAGTCGTCGCTTCCCGGTAGCGTGGTCTATCAGATATAGGTAAGAATCTTGAGACATAACTGCTGTGACTTCCCTGTTTACAGCAGGGCTTGAGGTAATTCTTCCCCTTGTTAAATGGATCCATCTAGATTCACCTGTTTTAGCATCCAACGCATGCAAAGTTCCATCACGAGCCCCTATGTATAGAACACCCTGGTAGACAGCTGGGGATGAATAAATATTAGACCCTGTCTCGTATTCCCAAATTTTGGTGCCGTTGGTTTTGTCTATGGCTATTATCGTGCCATCACGCAAACCGGCAAAAACGTAATCTCCTGCAACAGCCGGCGATGAATTTACAGGGCCTGTGACAAAATGTTCCCAGATCAATTCTCCAGAGTTGGCGTCTAAAGCTAATATACGCTCGTCTCCTGTGCTTACATATACTTTATTTCCAACGACTGCGGGTGAAGTATAGAAAGGAGTGTCTATCTTGAACGTCCATTCCACTCCAATTGCGTTGGGAGTGGAATAATCGAAAGAAAGGCCCGTATGGAGCGGGTCACGTTGGAACATAGGCCAGTCACCTTTTTCTGGTTTGGCACTGATAAGTGTTTCAGGTGGGTCCAAAAACCTAGCTGATCCAAAGTAAGATAAAGCGATCCAACCGACAACTAAGATAAGAACAAAGCTTCCGCTTATTGAATAGATTAGACGCTTCTTTTTCAAGGAGGATCTTTCTTTGATCAAGATGTCTGTCGATTCTTGACTGGTTATTAAAGTGCCTTTGGATAGGCGAGCACGACAGTGAGAGCAATGCCGAGATTGCGCAGGATTGTGCAACCCACAAAGGCCGCAAATAATCACCATGTCTTCGTTGTTCAAAAATTTATACTTTCAAAAAAATAATAACTATTAAAAATTGTTTTAGAACCGTAATTGTAACAAGTACGACATAATCAGCGATAGCATTGTAGACCGGCAATTTTAATACCTATATAGAATCCTAAGGGAGACTAGGGTTCTCGTATAAACGTGAGTTGGTTTATTTAGATGTTAAATTGCGGATCTGAGTAATTCTCAAGTTTGTCGTATATTTGAATTCTCCACCTTTGCGAATCTACTGACAAAAGTCTCGATTTTGATCCGTCGAACAAGACACAGGTTGGGAGAGCAAAGAATTTCTCTGGTTCAAGTGAGACAACCCGACGCCGTGCTTTATAAACGTCTGGATTACCTTGGACATACTGTTCCTGCCATTTTGACAGTTTGTAAGCTGATCCTTTAAGTCCTCCAATATGGTATCCGTCAGGCCCGTAAATTTGTATTCTATTGTTGGCCCAGTCTGCCACGTAAATGTCTCCTGCTGGGTCAACAGTGACATCAGATGGATGATTTAGGTTTTGATGGCCAGTTCCAATATTCCCAAAGGAAAAAATAAAATTGCCTTCGTTATCAAATTTTTGAATCCTGTGATTTAGGTGATCTGAAACAAAAATATTGTCGGCATCGTCAGTAGTGATTCCCCAAGGGGATAACAGTTCTCCGTCGTTGGATCCCTCTCGACCAAAAGATGATATGTGTTTTCCATGTATATCGAAGATTTGAATCCTATGATTCATGGTGTCTGATACTAGTATTTGACCTTTAGTGTTAAAGCTAATTCCAGAAGGTCGATCTAATTTGTCTGTGGTGTCTCCCTTACTTCCAAATTTACGGAGAAGTTTTCCTTCCGGCGTAAAAACTAAAATTTCACTGTTAAGCTCATCTGTGACAAATATTTCACCTTTGTAAAACACTGCACAAGCAGGCCAGGTGGAATCGAAAATTCCTGGGGAAGTGTCGTTAAAAGACAAAATTTCTGATTCATCGTCAGGTGCATTACCTATTTCTAATTTAACGATTCCTGCATTGTATGAATCTCTCAGAACGACGTAGACGTCGTCTTTCTCTCCTATTGTGACGTTGACAATTCCCCTGAAAAGTCGACCCCCAACAACTCTTGAGTAATCTAAAGCCCTGCCCTTGATGGATGTGGTTAGCATTTTTGCGAGTACCTATATGATGAAAGCCGGTTTTTCGAAGTTTCCTCCTACGATTGGGATTGGGTCGAGGTTCATCCAATCTTCAGAAAGAGTCGTGTATACGCTACGGAAATCAATATTAGGTACTAGATCTCCTTGGTCCAGGTCATTTTCCTTCATTGACGGGTATTCACCGTATTCTCCACCTTTTACATTATCACCGATAACCAAACAGACACCTCCAGCTCCATGATCTGTTCCGGCACCATTGTCGTATACTCTTCTACCGAATTCAGAGAACAGAAGCATGACCACGTTATCCGCCGCGCTGTGTTGTTTAAGGTCGTCGAAAAAATCTTGGATTGCATTGGAGGCAGACGACCATAAATTCGCGTGGGTCTCTAGTTGGGAGGCGTGTGTGTCGAAGCTACCCAAATCACAGTAAAAAATTCTAGTACCCAAGTTTGCTAAATGAATCTGGGCGATTGATTTTAGTTTCTGCGATATTGAATTGTTTGAATATTCTATACTCGATGAATACATCTCCGGAGCGATATTGAGTATATCCGCTCCCTTTATGGCATCTAAGCCTGTTTGTCCTAAGAAGTCCATTACTGGACCTGAACCTATCATCGGAGAATACATGCGTTTGTATCGATCGAGAACACGATTTCTCTTTTCATCCGGAGTTATGTCAGTAAGTAGACCATAATTGTCAAGATTTTCCACAGTGGCGACAGGAACTCCAGGAGCCACAAGAGCTCTGTATAGAGATGGGCCCATACTTACCGCCGTGACAACGTTTTCTTTCGTTGGGTCCAGTTGTTTTATTGCTCTTCCTAACCAGCCCTCTGTACCTAGGGTTTCAGGTTCACATGTGTGCCATATATCCATTGATCTAAAATGAGATCTGGGTGAATTTTCATATCCAACTCCGTGTACTATGGCAACATTACCTTCTTTGTACATATCTGCAATTGGCTTCATTGCGGGGTGGAATCCAATACTGTTACTGACTCTGAGGATTTCTTCTTCCGGAACATTTACAACTGGACGATAATCCCAGTATTTAGAATCGCTGTAAGGAACCACGGTATTCAAATAGTCGTTACCTCCGGTTAGTTGCACGACAACTATGACTGGATCGGCAGTTTGAGTACTCATGATGTTTTCCCTTGAAGGTTTTTAATGTACATATTAGCTATTGTAAATCGGAAAATTAGGCAAATTGATATTCTCTTGTAGATACGACTAGTTGCATTAATTCAACCAATCTTTCTACCCCCGAAGTTGACCAATTAAACTTACCTAGTTTATTTACATGTTCGATTAGTTCATTCTGGGTTTCCTCTGACATCCTCAAGGGTCCCATTATGTCAAGAATTGCTTCGACGACATCTCGTGGCTCTGTACTGATTTCCCTTACCCTGTCGACAATGTCATGCACTCCAGGCAAGGATGTCTGCGATATCATTCCTGACACGAAGTTGGTCCTTTTCATTAGAGTTCCACTGTTGATCCACTCGATACCGTTGTGCCACCCTTCTACACTTGGGGGATTAAGTAAGTCCTGTCCCATGTATGCGATTTGACCAGTCCAATCCATAATTTGAGGTGAAGGTCTATCTCCTTCACCTACTAATCTCACGGTCCCTACAACAACTTCCGTTGGGTTTTTGACTTTACTAAATCTCTGTTGTTTGAAAAATTCACTTTTGAATAGTGCCTCAAGTGTTGTTCCCATATGAAAATTGGACTCTTGAAGAGTATCTGCTAAAAACTCAACAGCCTCCGGGTTTTTAGGCGGAGTTACCGACCATGCAGGAACTTGAGGTTCATCGGAAACAAAAAAGCTATATAAATGTCGGGCAATAAACAATGAAGTAGCTCTTTTGGATAAAATTATGTCTATGATTTCTTCCCCGTCGAAAATGCCTTTTTCGCCGAGAAATTCTTTTGTACCGTAGTCGTGATCTTCAGGTACAAACTTGAATTGCCAATCCCATCTACCCATATGAAATCTCGGTAATTTATGTTCTAAAGTCCACCCTGTGAATGCTCTAGAGCATTCACGAACATCTGTCTCTGTATAATTTCCTACACCCATTGTGAAAAGTTCAAGAAGTTCTCTTCCCCAATTTTCATTTACGGAATCAGAATGGTTTTCGTTGTTGTCTAGCCAGTAAATCATGGCGGGACTTTTTGCAACTTCGAGTAAAATGTCTTTGTAGTTTCCAAAAGCATTTTCTCTAAACATATCTATCATGTCTTGAATCTCGTCATAATGATCTACTTTTGCCACACCTGTCGCGAAAATATTGTGATAGAACAAGCACATTTTTTCTTGTAATGGTGCCTTAGTATTAATCATTGACCATACCCAAGAAGCTTGTCCTAGTCCTCCCATGGTGCCCGGTTTCCACCACATTGGGTAATATCGAAGGAATTTGAAAATGTCCACTTGGTTATTTGAATCCGGGTTCAGGAGCTCGTCGACTGTAGATTCATATCCGATTTGAATGCGAGACTCCAGTTCTTTGCGGGAAGCACCAAATCCGGCACGACGCATTAAATGTGCCATCAAATCAATTTCAGAATCATTCTTTATCGTGGTCATAGTCTGAAGGTTCCTTTTGTAAAAGTTACTACCTAAATCGTGGTGTAGCGCTGCAACTTTGCCCAAAGCATACCAGCAAGTGCAAATATGAGTGATAATTAGTGGTTTCCATTAGCCAATCAATGTTATTTGATCTGTAGATTAGTGATTGGTTTCTAAATAGGCGGATATTTTTTCCCCTATCATCATTGTTGTTGCATTTGTATTGGCTCTCACGGATTCTGGCATTATTGAGGCGTCAGCAATGTATAAATTGTTTAGACCTTTGACCTTGCCATTTGAGTCAACAACTGACATTTCGTCAGTGTCTGACCCCATTCGGCATGTACCTGTCAAGTGATGACCAGTTACAGTATTGGTTCGAAGCCAATGGTGAAAGGATTCTCTCGAATTTAGAATATAATCTGTTGGGGAGGTAACGTTTTGAACTATAGGTCTCATCGGCTTACTTTCCATTAAATCTTTGGCGATTTTTATACCTTCTGCCATTCTCTCAACGTCTTTTTCTGTATCAAGAAGATTTAAAAATATGTCCGGACTGTCTTCAGGATCTGATGAATTTAATTGGATACTACCTTTGCTAGTAGCTAAGTAAACAGATACTGCTATTTGTATACCATCTATGTTCTGACTTTGTAGATTTCCTTGGGGTGTCATAGTTTCAACTTCGCGGTAATCAGTTGATAGCGAATACGAATTCATCCACATTAGCATGTCGTCTTCAATATCAGATTCTGATGCAGTGTATCGTAGGCCAACCTGTAGACATGGCTTTTGTGTGTCTAAGTGATCTATATCTTTTACAGAGGCTTTTAAAAAATTTATAGGGTGGTCACTTAGGTTTTGTCCAATACCAGGCAAGTTGATCTGAGTGGGTATACCTAATTTTTCTAAATGATTCATAGGGCCAATACCAGATAACATTAGGATTTTCGGATTTGCTATAGCGCCGGCGCAAAGAACAACATTCTCTCCAGCGGCTAGGTAGGTATTTCCGGCACTTTCAACTTCTAAAGAGGATACTTTTTGTTTGTCTAAAATAATTTTGTTAACCGTGGTATTGGGGCTGACTGTTAGATTAAGCCTGTGGCGAGCTTGTGATAGGTGACCAACAGCCGTACTGATCCGTATGCCATTCGGATTGTTACATGGAAATGCCCCCACTCCGCTAGCATCTGGGAAGTTCATATCATGTGTTTCTTTAAATCCCAAGTCAATCGCAGATTCAAAAAAACCATTCTGTGAACTGGTCCATTCGGATCTTGGAAACCGGTGTGCAATAATTGGACCGTCTTCTCCGTGAAAATCTCCTGAGAAGTCCAAGTCGGTTTCTAGTTTTCGGAAATACGGTAAAACTTCCTCGTAACTCCAGTTGGTTAGTCCCAAGCTTTTCCACAGCTCAAAATCATGTGAAAGTCCTCGTAGAAAAATCTGTCCATTTATAGAACTCGTGCCTCCGGTAATTTTTCCTCGAGGTGTGCGAATGTATCTGGATAGTCCGTCTGATTCATAACTGTTAACTTTTGCGGTGTAGCCCCAGTCATGTTCTGGGCCAACTGCTATGTAAGTCCCGGTTGAATAACCAAACTTAATATCGTCAGGTAATTTCCTGAAGTCGGGGTAATCTGGCCCCCCTTCTAATAGTAGTACGGAAATGGACGGGTCTTCGGATAATCTTGAGGCTATTATTGCTCCAGACGATCCTGCACCCACCACTATAAAGTCATATTTCATGGTTGTGGCAGGATAACTGAAAAACTTCTAGTATGTAAATGAATTAGACGTTTTAACAAATAATAGCCAGATAATTTTTTTAAATATGAATATATGTGCAAAAAGCCTAGGATTGTTTGGTGGGACATTTGACCCCATTCATCATGGACATATATCTGTGGCACGAGAGGCTTTGAAAGCCCTTAATTTAGATAAGATTGTATTCATACCTGCGGGTGATCCCTATATGAAAACGTCTTCTTTAACTGTATCTCCTGCTTTTCATAGAATGGAGATGATAAATCGAGCTTTAGATTACGAAAATGACAGTAATTTTTATGTTTCTGATATTGAAATTGCTCGTAAAGGACCTTCTTACACACTGGATACTGTAGAAAGTTTCAACCTTCCAAAAGATAAATTGGTGCTAATTATTGGCGCGGATACCCTTTCCTATTTTCATCTTTGGAAAGAACCAGAAAAGATCGTAAGTAAGGCAAGAGTAGCAGTAATAGCTCGACCCGGTGTCGACATTTCGTCAATAGTTGCTGACGACAATAGAGGCTTATTGAATAACATAGAAATTATAGATTCGATAACCCCAAATATAGCGAGTACACAAATTAGAAACACAGTAAAAGGTGGACGTAATGTCGAAGGTATCAGTGCTCCTGTGAGAGATTACATTCATACTCACCAACTTTATAAATAATTCTTCTTCACTTCTAATCTTCGGTATTTGGTTAAGATGAGTTACAATCCTTCAATTCTTGATAGTAAAGATTGGAATGGTTTATGCACGAAATTTTCGAATTAAAAAGAAGATTGCTTGAAGTTGCGAAGCAAAAAGAAGCTCTTTTATTTGGAGAATTTAATTTGTCTGCAGGAGGAACAAGCAATTACTATTTTGATGGACGCATACTGACACTTGATCCGGAAGGAGCTTATTTAACGGCAAAAATACTCCTACCGTTGATTCTGGATTGTGGAGCGGAAGCAATAGCAGGCCCAACTCTTGGTGCGGATCCGATAGTTTCCTCTGTGGCGTCATTGAGTTACATAGAAAAGACAAGTGTCCCGGCATTGATAGTGAGAAAAGAAACTAAATCGCATGGGGGCATGAAATCTGTTGAAGGATCTCTCAGAGAAGGCATGAAAGTCGCGGTCGTAGATGATACGTGTACTTCAGGATCAAGTATTTTTCATGCGGTAAAAGTTCTCGAAGAGGAAGGTTGCGAGGTGGTAAAAATATTCTCGATTATGGATAGGATGGCGGGAGGTAGTGATGAATGCAGGATTAGAGGATATAGCTTCGAGAGTATATTTATTGCAAATCCTGATGGAGAGATAGCCATTGTCTCTTAAGTCTTCTACAAGATCTTGCTTAGGTGCCTAGGACGATTGAATTTACCACTTAGTTTCCTGGAGAAGAGTCCACATTTTCGTTATTGGACTTATTGTGCAATAGCAATAGGCACATTCATAACAGTAGTTGAGCAATCAGCTACTGCTATTGTAATTCCTTCGATTGCTAGAGAATTTGGAGCAGATATACCAACAGCACAATGGCTAACGGTAGGATCAATGTTGGCTGTTAGTGCAATGATGATGCCTGCAGGAGCAATCGCCGACACACTGGGTCGCAGGAGGGTGTGGATTTGGGGACTAATTGCCTTCTCTATTGCCTCGTTGATAACTTCAGTAGCACCGAATTTTCAAATGGTGTTGTTTGGGAAGGTTCTTATGGGGCTTTCTGCTTCTGCTCTCCAGGCTAACGGTATGGCCATGGTGGCGGGCGCATTTCCAGATTCAGAGCGTGGTAAAGCAAGTGGGTTACATATGACATCTGTGGGTATAGGGGCTATGGCAGGGCCATTGTTGGGTGGCGGGATGGAAAGTTGGCTGGGGTGGAGATCGATTTTTGTATTTATTACGCTTTTTAGTTTGGTCTCTTGTTTGGTAGCAAGCCTGATATTACAGTCGGATCATAAAAGTGGAGATAGGAAAGGGCCGTCGTTAAGCCAGTTTGATTGGACAGGAACAGGATTGTCGGCAATTTTGTTATTGACCTTTATGCTCACGGTTACATTTGGGCAAAAATTAGGGTGGTTTTCCGGAACGATAATTGTGGGACTAGTGCTCACTGTGGTTTTGTTTTTAATGTTTATTGTGTGGGAGCGACGAGCACCTTTTCCCATGCTACCCTTGTCTTTATTTAATAAAATTTTATTTTCAGTGGGTTCATCCGCGCGTTTCCTAGCATTCATGGCGGGGACTAGTACTTTTTTCCTTATCCCATTTTTCCTAGTTTCAGTAGTTGGGATGAGTACCGGATTGGCCGCACTATATCTACTGCCAAGTTCCGTAACCCTTATGATAGTAGGTCCAATAAGTGGAAGAGTAGCAGATAAAATAGGAACAACTATTCCAGCTTTTACGGGTTTGTGTTGTTGCACTGTGGCGATGTATCTATTTTCTGTGATAAGGCTCGAGTCGGATCCTCTAATAGTTGCGTTGGCCTCTGGATTGTCTGGAATGGGACTGAGTATGTTCATGGCGCCCAACACGAGTTCCATAATGGGTAGTGCCGGTAGAACACATTACGGAATAGTATCTGCCTTTATGAATTTGACTAGGAATGGTGCTCATATAATTGGAATTGCTGTCCCAACAGCAATAGTAGTAGCTGTGATGGCATCAATGGGTTATGACGCAGACCTGTCAGATCCTGATAGTTTAAATGATGTTGGGCTTAGAAGTGCTTACACTATTTCAATGAGCCGGGCCTATGAAGTGTCTACTGTAATAATGGGTGTGGCGGCCTTCCTTTCTCTTATACCTTTTGTTTATGGGCAATTTATAAATAAACGGGGCAAAATACAGTAATGCAAATCGTTTTTGTTCGTCACGGACAGTCTACCGCTAATGCCGAAAAGAGATGGCAAGGGCAGTTAGATTATGAATTGTCGGAAGAAGGTAGAAAACAAAGTGAGTTATTGAGAGATCGATTTGTATCTGAGGCGTTTCTACCTGATTTTGTCTATAGTAGTCCTCTTATAAGAGCGTTGGAGACGGCAGAAATCGCTTTGCCAGATAGCAACATAATTAAAATAGACGACTTAAAAGAGGGAGGAGCCGGGGTTTTTGAAGGTAAGAACATGGATGAAATTCGTTCTGAATATCCTGAAATAGCTCTGGAATTTCAAAGAACTAAAAACTTTAATTCAGTACCGGGTGCTGAATCTAGATACGATTTTCGAAAGAGGGCAGAAAAGGTTGTCGACTTTTTGGTAAAAGGACATGACAAAAACGAAAAAATTGTTGTTTTTACTCATAGTGGCTTTTTGATGTTTATTGTGGCGGTGCTTATGGGTACTAATAGGATCTGGACTCTAAGAATTCCGAATACATCGATATTTGATTTTAGAATAGATCCAGGTTCTTGGGATATGAAAAACCCCTTCATTACAGGTACGGCGTCTTTACAACAGTTTGGATTGTTCGAAATTAGGCGTTTTGCGGATGACATTCATCTCGCCGACAATTAGATAACAAGTACAGAATGGTTATTAATTCTGGTTTAAGTGAGGTTGTTCGTTGAACCGGACAATTTTCCATTGAGTAGGGTTCAATAACGCTCTTGATTGGCTATCCCATTCCTCAACGTTGATGTGAAATTCATATAGGGCTGTGTTTCTTGCAGAAAGGCCCCAGAGCCTGGGAGATTCTAAGATTGCGCAGATGATCTGTTGAATTATTCCTGCGTGAGCGAAGGCTACTATAGTGTCGTCATTGGTATGAGTATCAATAAAATAGCGGGTAACTTTCTTTCCTCTAGCCCTTCGATTTTCCTCAGATTCCGCATCTTTTATATATGCCCAATCGCGTGAGTCTCTAAATTTGTCAGCTTCTTCAGGATGACTATCTTCTATTTCTTGCCAGGTTAGGCCTTCAAATATTCCCGCTCCTGTCTCTTTTAAATCTTCCATCTCCCTAATGGGAATTCCCCAGTGCCCTCCAGCCAATTCCGCAGTGTCTTTGGCCCGTTTCTGAGGACTGGAATAAACGTGAGTTGGAATTAAGCGTCTTTCCTTAAACCATCTTCCAAGTTTTCCTGCCTGATCACGTCCGTTCTCTGTAAGATTCGTTATCTCTAAATCTTTTGAACCAGACCATCTCATAACCAGATTTGCATGAGTTTCGCCGTGACGCACCAAGATTAATTTCATGTCTAAAATTTCCCCATCATTGAGTGACGTATCTTAATAACGTCGTTTCTTAGGGAGTCGTCCTGTTCAATCTTGATTGAAACTCTTTCGTGACCATGTAGGACTGTGGAATGATCTCTACCGCCTAAGATTTTTCCAATTGCTGTAAAGCTTAAGTCTGTTTCCTCTCTAAGCAAGTACATGGCGACCTGCCTCGATAAAACAGTCATTTTGCGCCGACCCTTTCCTCTAATTTGCTCTGTAGTTATCCCAAAATGTTCGGAGACTGCTGATATCACGGCTGCATCTGTTATTGTTTTCCCTCGCATTGTTGTCCAGCTTTCACCGATGAGTATAGTCACGTCGTTCAGTGATATGGAAGATTCACGAAATTGGGACCATGCAATGACTCGATTCAAACTTCCTTCCAAGTCTCTAACATTAGATTGAATTCTTTTAGCTAGATATTCCAACACATCTGAAGGAACATCGCAGTCCATTTTGCGAGCTTTTTTTTGAAGTATTGCAAGTCTAGTCTCGAAAGGCGGTGGTTGCATGTCTGCAACCAGACCCCCCGCTAACCTGGACGTTATTCTTTGCTCTAATACATTCAGAGAGGATACTGGCCTATCGCTAGTGACGACGATTTGTTTGTTTGCCATATGGAGTGCGTTAAATGTATGGAAAAATCCTTCTTGTGTTTGCTCTTTGGCAATCAGAAATTGAACATCGTCCAAAAGTAAGACATCAGAGGAACGATAAAAATCCCGAAATTTTTCAGTGCTACCTTGTTGAATTGATTTCACGTACTGGTTAGTAAATTCCTCACACGTTACATAAACACAGTTTAGGCCTTTTTTTGAAACTTCGTGTCCTATTGCATGTAAGAGATGAGTTTTTCCAAGCCCTACATCCGAGTATATAACCAATGGATTAAAAGAATGGCCTGGGTTTTCTGCTGCTGCCTTAGCACCAGCCAGAGCTAATTCGTTTGAGTTCCCCAAAACAAAATTTTCAAATGTATATTTTGGATTTAATTTTGGCATTCTAGCCATGGAACCTTGATTATTATCTGAATTGACGTCCACGGTATTGTGAATTTTACGATCTTGGTTAGACTTTGTTTGAGTTTCGGGATCATCCGTATAAGTGATATTTTTGTCACCCTTTACTAAAAACATGACCTGATGATTCTGTCCAGTGACATCTCGAATCTTAGTTTCAATTATTCCCGACATTCTGTCTTTGAGGTATTGAGCCGTGAATGCGTCGTCAACCGAAACTGTGAGACTTTCCTCATCAATTGAAAGCCCTACGCTATTTTTTATCCATGTTTCATAGCTGGGTCGCGGTATAGTTAGTTCGAGTTTGCCAAGAACTGCATTCCATACTGTCGCGGCCTGCCGATTTGTTTCAGAAGCCATTAATTTCTTTTATAAATGTGACCTAATTTTTGGCACAAAGCGACCCAAGGATTTGTGTTCTTTCTTTTTAAAAGAACTAAATGAGTGCTTCCGCTAGACTAGCAGCATACAGGCTTTCTGCATTGTATTTATGCATACCTGTCAAAGTCTAAAAGCTATCGCTCTTTCTATAATGTGTCTTCAATATTTTCGAAGACAGCGACCTTTTTGGTCTATATCGAGAGCGTAGTAGTGTCTAGTCCTCCAGACATTGCTCGCTGCCACCGGAACTGCAACCTTAACGGTAATTTCTCCGGTTCACCAACTTCTCAGCCGGCCTATGCGCAGTGTGTCACTGCGGAAATACATTCGAGAAGATTGATGAAGAATCGCATTGTCATAATCATTCCCAATTCGAGACCTGTTCTGCAATAACTACAACAGAATAAATTAGTCCCTGCACCTCTCTTTAAAAAGTGCTCTAACTTTGTACACCCGTCTTTTCAACCTTTGCAAGGGGGGAGGCCGGGAATTTTGACGTCAATCTGTTTCTAGGTAAGAAAGGCAGAATTTAACCTTCATGAAATGTAATTCCTGATTCTTCAAATAAAAAAGTGGCTTAAAACACAATTTTTTTCATAAAAAACGTGTAATAAACATAAATTAGATATAAATAGTGGTAATTGTGTTGATGGCATAATAATAAGATTCTCAAGGAGGTTGAGTAGGTTGTCATATAAATTAGGAAATTTACCGATGTCTGAAGGTGGAAAGAATGCATGGGATATTGCGATGGAAGTTTCCCGTCAAGCGGGTGGAATATTGATGCATTGGTGGCCAAAGACCAAGCAGGTTTTTAACAAGGGTCTAGCCGATATCGTCACTAATGTTGATAGAGAGTGTGAAGATTTTATAAGAGGGGAACTTAAAAACCATTTTCCTAGTCATGGAACCTTCGGTGAGGAAGGATTTGGTGATGATCCAAATGAGGGTTGGGTGTGGGTAATAGATCCAATTGATGGGACTCGGAATTTTGCTGCTGGCATACCACATTTTTCTATCGTGGTTGCATTGGTAAAAGATGGAGATGTAGTAGTAGGCGTGAATTATGACCCTATACACGGTGAAATGTTTCACGCAGCTATATATCAAGGGGCATTTTTAAATGACGAAAGAATCAGAGTATCTAACAAGTTAAAGCTGGAATATGCTAGCTGTGGATTTGATCCATCAAACGGACCGGCAGAAGGGACCAGAAGTACCCTTCAGGTTGTGCGTAAATTATGGCCCTATCTTAATACTACGAGAACTTTGGGCTCTTCTGCTTTGGGGCTTTCATACGTAGCGGCCGGGAGATCGGATATATATATCAATCATCGTTTGCAACCTTACGATCAGGCTGCAGGACTTCTTTTAGTTGAGGAGGCAGGAGGAATAGTGACGGATAGGCAGGGTTATAGAGCACGTCTATATTCCGATGGAATCATTGCTGCGTCTTCACCTCTGCACCATGATTTTATGAATTTGACCAAGTCGACTCCTTGGAGAAGGCCGAGCAGTAGGGCAAATAATCCTAAGGAAACTTAACTAAAGATCAGGAATTATAAATCTAGATCTATTGATGGTACTATGCGCCCTAACTGTAATATGAAGCCGCAATAGAAATTTTAAGGTGATCAGAGAAAATCATGTTTCTTTTAAAAAAAGGTGAGATGAATGGTTAAACAAGGGGTCGTGCCTGACGAACTTACAGCTCCGTTTTGGGCTGCGGCAAATGAATCTAGATTGGTGATTCAAAAATGTAGTGCTTGCAACCGGTTGCAACATCCTCCTGAGCTCCATTGCGGAAAATGTGAGTCAAGTGACAGCCTTGGTTGGGAAGAGATGAGTGGAAAAGGGAAGATATATAACTACGGAGTAGTTCATGATTGCCCAGTGAGATTATTGCAAGATGATCAACCATTTAATCTCGCTGTAGTCATGTTAGACGAAGATTCTGGGATTCAAATGTATTCGCACATGCCTGGCGTTTCTGAGGATGAGGTTCCTGCAGGAGCAAATGTGAGGGTGATATTTGAAAAAAGTGCAAATGGTCAGTTAATACCCGAGTGGGAAATTGTAACTTGATCTCTAAGGATTTAGATTTGATTTAAGTGTTAAGGAGTTAACCTTGGTTACTAAGAATGCACCTGCATCGATGTATAGAAGCAAAGAAGGTTTAGGCATTTGGGAACACAGAGGAAAAGTTGCAGCTGTGGGAATCGGACATTCTCCTACGGCTCGTCGCTGGGATGAGAGACCTGAGACGTCAGTAGGTGCATGGAGCATAATGGCTTTAAGAAGGGCGATAGAAGATGCTGGCGTATCTCCTGACCAGGTTGATGGTCTCGTTATTGTCCCGGTCACGACCACAGGTGCCTTTTGGCCTGACGATAAGCCTCTGCCAATGGATGCTATTAACGCTTTCAATCAGACTTCAGACCCTCTTGACGGGGTAGCAAAATTGAGCACGGAGTGGCTATTGAAAAATATGCCAGAACTCACTAACGTGAAATACACTGCCTATGGTCCTGTGTGTATGTCAAATGCACTGAATGTGGCAGCTCAAGCTGTAGGAGATGGACTAACCAGCACATGTCTTGTTCTCAAGGCTTGGCATAATCTTGAAGGACGGTACTACCAAGGCGGAAAAAATGCTGCTAATGAGATAGATGGAACCAGTGCTATCAAAAATATTTGGGGGGCACCTGCTTCTTATGGGACGGCATTACAGTTTGCTGAATATTGTAGAAAATATGGAAAGACGCACGATATGATGGCTCCTTTTATGGGTAACTCTAGGAGGAATGGATTGATGTTTCCTGAGGGTTATTGGGCCCAGCACAGGCCAGAGGAATTGACCGCAGAGGATTATAGATTGGCTCGTTGGATTGCGAAACCGGCTAATCTATTTGATAACGATATTCCCATTATGTGTGCGGCTTCATACTTATTTACAACATCTGACAGGGCAAAAGACATGAAGCAGAAGCCGGTCTATATATTGAACCATGCTTCCAGCGATGCTACCCCACGAGGATTTACACCAACCCTTGATGAAGTTGAGGAAGATACGGCTAGAAGTGCTAGAAAAATCTATGAAGGTGCCGGGATCTCAGCGGAAGATCTCTCTTTTGAGAATATGTATGATGGATTCACATTATTTCATCAATTCCACATCGAGGGATTGGGTTATCGAGGTATTAAATTTGGGGAAGCTCTTGATTTCTACCAAACAGATATAAGTATTGAGGGACCAAATCCAGTCTCTCCGAGTGGAGGAAATATTGGCAGTGGGAGAAGTAGGTTTTGGATGCACACTGATTGCATACAGCAGTTGCAGGGCCGTGCCGGGCCACGCCAAGTTACAGGAGTGAAACCGGAAATCGCGGTCTCTGGAGGTCCAATGCCACTGGGGGGAAACTATACGGTTTGGAGCGCAACCCCTGATTAGGACTGAACTAGGAAGTAAAGATTCATTGATATAAAAAGGTTGACTCTTGGCAATTCTTATAAGCTTCGATATAGATGGAACTTTGGAAGTTGGAGACCCACCTGGTGCTGTAACGATGGACATGGTCCGAATGGCTAGGAAAAGAGGCTTTATAACAGGAAGTTGCTCTGATAGACCTATGAGTACCCAGAGGGCTATTTGGAGAGAGCATGACATTGAATTTGATTTCGTTTGTTACAAGCATATGCTTCCCAACTTAAAAGAGGATTTTAAAGCCGATTCATATTGGCATGTAGGAGATCGAGAGGACCTTGATAGAAAGTATGCTATTCGGGCAGGGTTTGATTTCCTTTGGCCCGACGAGGCTGCAACAAAAGAGTGGTTTCTTAAATAACTCATGTTATTTCAATACATCTGAGGTAGGGAAATGGATTTTTCATTCAGTCTTGAAAATGAAGATTTTCGAAATGAACTCAATTGTTTTCTAGATGAATCTTTGCCGGAAGACTGGAATAGCCTGGGTAATGGTAGCCCTTATTCTCCAACCAATTTGGAATTTACCCAGGCTATGTCTACTGAATTAGCAAAAAAGGGGTGGTTGACCATGGCTTGGCCAGTTGAATATGGTGGTCAAGGTCGGTCTATTATGGAGCAGCTTATATATCGGGAAGAGATCACTTATAGAAGTGTTCCTGGATCCGATCTAGGTACAGGAGCTATAAGTTGGGTAGGACCTACTTTAATGATGGCTGGGACAGAAGAGCAAAAAGTAGAACATCTTCCACCTATCACTAGGGCCGAAAGGTATTGGTGCACTTTGTACAGCGAACCTGAGTCCGGCTCAGATCTAGCATCTCTGAAGACTCAAGCTGTAAGAGATGGTGATGACTATATTATCAATGGTTCAAAAATATGGACTAGTTCAGCTCATATCGCCGATTGGGGCTGGCTCGCAGCTAGGACAGACCTGAATGCGCCTAAGCATAGGGGCATTAGTTTGCTGATGTTGGATATGAAGTCTCCTGGGGTTACGGTCAGACCTATTTACAATATGGCGGGTGGGCATGATTTTAACGAAGTTTTTTTTGAGGATGTTCGTATTCCAGCAAAAAATTTAGTAGGTGAAGAAAACAAAGGGTGGTATACCTTAGCTGTTGCTTTGGATTTTGAAAGATCTGGAGTTGGATACTCTGCAACTTGTAGGAAAATGCTGGAGGCTATCATTGCATATTCAAAAAATAATGAAGGTAGGGATGGCAACTTGTTATGGGAAGATGCCGTGATTAGAAACCGCCTCGCGGAAAGATGGACTGAAACTGAAGTGTCGCGCTGGTTGTCTTATCGAGTTGCCTGGATGCAAAGTCAAGGTATGGTGCCGAATTATGAAGCTTCAATGTCAAAAATGTATGGAACAGAGCTTACACAACGCGTAGCAAATACCTCTATGAAGGTGATAGGTATGAAAGGTGGTGCGCAGTTGTTTGACTCTGAGCCTTCACCTGTAGAATCTGCAGTTAAGACTATGTACCTAAATTCTGTTTCGGCAACTATTGCCGCTGGAACTTCGGAAATACAAAGAAATATCGTGGCGGGTAGAGGACTGGGGTTACCGAGGGGCTGATATTTTTTTAGTGGGGATGGATTTTGTTTGAAGATAAAGCCGAGTGATAGTCCTAGACTAGATTTACCAGTTTTGCCTTTTAAGGTTCTGGACCTAACAGAAGGTGGGCACAATATTTGTGGCAGATTGCTAGGAGACTTGGGTGCTGATGTAGTGAGAGTCGAGCCTCCCGGAGGAAGTCCCACTAGGTTGAGGGGTCCATTTGCCTCAGGGGCAAGGGATTTATTGGAGTATAGCCTTTACTGGGCAGCGTACAACTCAAATAAGAGGGGAGTCACATTAGATATTTCTTCTCAAAAGGGTAAAGAAATCCTGTTGAAGTTAATTGCCGAGAGTGATGTTATCCTGGAATCCTTCTCCCCAGGGTATCTAGAGAGGTTAGGGATCAGTTCAAATTTTTTGGATTCTTGTAATTCAAAACTTGTCCACACCTCTATTACTCCATTTGGATCAAGTGGACCTCATTCTCAATTTAACTCAACGGATTTGATAACTTCAGCTATGGGCGGTATGCCTTATTTATCTGGAGATAAGGATAGGCCTCCGGTAAGGATCAGCTTTCCCCAGGCCGAATTAAATGCAGGGTCGCAGGCTTTTGCCGGCACCATGGCCGCTCTCTGGCATAGTGAGAGGACAGGTATTGGTCAAAGAGTGGAAGTAAGTGAACAGGTATCAGTTATATGGACTTTAATGAATGCTACACCATTTCCACCTCTTGAAAAAATGGATATGAAAAGGGCAGGAACTTTTCGGCAAAGAGGACCTATAGAGGCCAGGCACGTGTATAAATGCAGGGATGGGCACGTCACAATTTTAGCTCAGGCTGCAACCCTGAATAAACTATTGCAATGGATGATTAATGAAGACAAAGTTCCGTCTGATGTCGCTTCCTATGATCCAATATCTTGGAATATAACTACGGATAGCCCTAAAAATTCCAAGGATATCTATGAGTTCCAACGCTTAGAGGAATTCTTGGAAAAATTTATGCTCATGAAGAATAAATCTGAATTATTTGAAAGAGCAGTGTCTGATAAATTGCTTTTAGCACCTTGTAACACGGTTCAAGATATCAGCAATAGCCTTCAACTAGAGAGTAGAAATTATTGGGTGGATTTATATCATCCCGAATTTGAAAGAGGAATTCGCCATCTTGGTCCTCCTATTAGGTTATCAAAGACTCCCTTTAGAGTTAGGTGTCCGTCGCCTACGATTGGCCAACACAATAAAGAAATATACAGTGAGATAGGTCTAAGTTTCGATGATCAATGGCAGCTCATTGAACAGGGTGTGATATGAAACAAATAGATCAGAAAAACGAGGATTTTACAGAAGACACATTTCATGGAATAAAGGTTCTTGATTTTTCTTGGGTGGGGGTTGGTCCAATAACAACAAAATATTTTGCGGATCTTGGGGGAGAAGTTATCCGTATTGAGTCCGTGACTCATCCTGACGTTCTTAGGGGTGCTCCGCCGTTCAAGGACGGTATTCCAGGTATTAACAGAAGCCAGTTTGGGGCAAATTGGAACACAAGTAAAAGAGGGCTGGGAATTAACTTGGCCCTTCAAGAGTCAAGAGATTTGGTTCTAAAACTGATAGACGAGTGGAAGCCCGACATTATTGCAGAAAGCTTTACGCCCAGAGTCATGAAGTCGTGGAAATTGGATTACAATTCTATTAGTAGATCTCATCCAGAGATTATATACTTCAGTACCTGTCAATTGGGCCAAACCGGACCACATTCTTCTTATGCAGGATTTGGTCAATTAGCGGGATCTCTAGCTGGTTTTTATTCACTGACCGGTTGGCCTGATAGAGATCCGTCAGGTCCATACGGAGCTTATTCAGATTTTTTAAACCCTCCTATTGCCTTTGGGGCTATTATTGCGGCGTTAATGTACCGGAATAGGACAGGAATTGGTCAACACATTGATTTGTCCCAATTTGAAGGGGCCACCCATTTTTTGGCTCCCCACATCATGAAATACAACGATGATGGAACAGTTTTTTCTAGGATTGGGAATGAGGAATATGAGTCGATTCCGCATGGTATATATCCAGCCAAGGATGAGGAAAGAAAAATGGTAGGTTTAGGAGAATCGTGGATAGCCATATCGGTGCAAACAGACAGCCAATGGAAGGATCTTGCATCAATAATCGGCTTAGAAGATGATCGTAGATTAGAAAATATTGAGGGTAGAAAAAAGTATAAGTCTCTTATTGACTCTGCAATCACAGAATGGTGTTCTAGCAGAGGCGCACAAGAAATTATGATTTTCCTGCAGGATGCTGGTGTTCCTGCTGGGGCGGCTCAGAGCCAATCGGATCTTTGGAATGATCCTCAGTTGGAGCACCTGAAATATTTTAGCTGGTTAGATCATCCTGAGGTTGGCCTAATGCCTTACGATGGACAACAATTTCAGATGTCAAAAACGCCAGGTAGATTACGATCGCCACAAGCCATGATAGGGGAGCATAATGAGGAAATCCTGAGGGATTATCTGAAGCTTACTCAGCAACAAATAGGAGATTTGTTTGAGCGAGGGGTTTTAGAGCACTCTATGTAAATTCTATTAAAGGGGATACAAATAAAATGACCAGAATTGCAGGTCCATTGTCTGGATTTAGAATCCTTGATTTAACTCGGATGGCTCCTGGGCCTTTTTGTACGATGATGTTTGGTGACATGGGCGCGGATGTTATAAGGATAGATCCACCCCCTTCTTCTCGAATATCCAATAGAGGGTTGTTGCCTCGTCAAGAGGAGGCTCGGAACATAACCTGGAATCCACTCACAAGAAATAAACGCAGCATAGTCATAGATTTAAAGGAAGAGGGAGCCCGTGAGGTTTTCTATCAACTTTGCAAGAATGCTGATGTATTGGTTGAGGGCTTTAGGCCTGGAGTTGTAAAAAGACTGGGATGTGATTATGAAACTGTGAGGTCTGTCAATGAAAAAATCATATATTGTTCGATTTCCGGCTATGGTCAAACAGGTCCCTACAAGGACCTTGTTGGCCATGACATTAACTATATATCTATAGGTGGTGCTTTAGGTATGATTGGTTCCTCTGATGGAACCCCCGCAATCCCATACAACATAATTGCGGACTTCGCGGCTGGCGGGATGCATGCGGCTTTCTCAATTGTTACGGCATTACTTCATCGTGAGCGTACTGGAATAGGTCAGTCCATAGATATAGCTATGTCAGATGGTGTGTCCTACTTGTTGGCAGCAGCCGCTGGTGAGCATTTACGAAGTGGGCTCCTGCCCACCCCTGGAGAGATGACATTAAATGGAGGAGTGCCTTTCTATAATGTTTTCCAGTGCCTTGATGGGAAATTTATCAGTATTGGATGCATAGAGGGTTGGTTCTGGGAAAACCTGTGTTCGGCGATTGAAATGAAGGAATTTAGTAAAGCTCAATTTGACAAAGAAAATTACGACGTTATATTCGGAGCTATGAAGGGTCAGTTTTTGAAGAAAACGCGAGATCAGTGGTGGGAAGAGCTAAAAATGCACGAGGATATAGCTGTTGCCCCAGTACTTAATATGGATGAGGTCTTGCAGGATCCACATGTAGATTTTCGAAAAATGATAGTTAATGTGGGAAATTTTGGTCAAGAGACAGTCAGGCAAATT
Source organism: uncultured Dehalococcoidia bacterium (assembly GCA_964500645.1). Classification (GTDB taxonomy): domain Bacteria; phylum Chloroflexota; class Dehalococcoidia; order Lucifugimonadales; family UBA826; genus CAYFIW01. The sequence continues at coordinate 45,867 of CAZCOH010000002.1, read as the reverse complement.
GGAATAGGACCAAAGTTTTCTGAAACTCCGGGCTCAATCAGATCTTTGGGGAAACTTCCAGGTTCTAACACGAGAGAAATTTTGCTGGAAAGTGGATATTCCCAGACAGAAATAGAAAACTTGTATCAGATGGAAGCGATTTTTTGATCAACGACATGAATTAAATATTTTTGAGAGGCGAGGCTCGTATGGATTTTCGTTTTACCCCTGATCAAGATAGGTGGAGACTCGAGGTAAGAGAGGCTATCGATTCTCTCATGACCAACGAAGTAAGAGAAGAATTGAGAGGGCGTCCTGATTTAGGCCCTGGTATTGAACAAAAAAAATTCATGGAAGGGTTGGGGAAGAAAGGTTTGTTAGGGATATCATGGCCAGTCGAATATGGTGGATTAGGCAGGTCTCTGATGGATCAATATATATTTTCGGAAGAGATTGGTAGAGCTGGTTCTCCTTATACTAATTCAACTGCTGTAACTATGGTTGGTCCAACTATCATGCGAGCAGGTAGTGAGGACCAGAAGAAAGAATGGCTACCAAAGATGTTGAGTGGGGAAGTGGAATGTGCATTAGGCTATACCGAGCCCAACTCTGGTACGGACCTTGCGAGTTTGGAGACTAGGGCTATAGAAGATGGTGACGATTATGTCATCAATGGACAGAAAATATACACAAGCGCTGCCCATTTTTCTAACCATATCTGGCTTCTGGCCAGAACTGATCAAGATGCTCCGAAACATAGAGGTTTGTCGGCATTCTTGGTTCCGACGGATTCTCCTGGCTTAAGTATAAATCCCCTTTGGAGAATGGATGATGGTAGAACGAATCAGGTCTTCTTCGATAACGTTAGAATCCCAAGAAAAAATCTTATAGGTGAACAAAATCGGGGTTGGTATCATGTGGCCATGGCTCTTGACTTTGAAAGAGTCAGTTTAGGTGCTAGATATGCTTCGCTGTCGGATCGTTTGCAAAAAATAATTAAATACGCAAATGAAACGGAAGTTGGCGGTAGGCCTATTTCACAAGATCCGCACATTAGAGACCGGTTCGTTGAAATTGGAATGAAATTGGAAACAGTGAGGCTTTTTTCTTATCGGACTGCTTGGATGATTGATAAGGGGGAAGTTCCTAATTATGAGAGTTCAGCTTTAAAAATCATTGCGACTGATCTTATCCAAGAGGTTGCAGATTTTGGACTTGAAGTATTAGGCCCGTATGGTCAGCTAACCGAAAATGATTCGCGAGCTCCACTTGATGGGGAAATGGAGAGGGCCTATAGAGGGGGAATTTTCCTTCGTTTTGGTGGTGGTGCAAATGAGGTACAAAAAGACATCATAGCCAGGCGTGGACTAGGTCTCCCAAGATTGTGAAGAACATTTCGGCGATTGGTTTCTAGATCTAAAATTTAATAAGGAGATGTGACGAGGAATGGATCTGGGATTGACAGAAGAACAAGAAATTCTTCGACGTTCGGCAAGAGATTTTCTGGAAGCTGAATGTCCGACTGCCCTAGTTAGAGATATGGAATCATCTGAAAATGATGTTCCTGAGGCTCTATGGGGAAAAATGGCATCTTTGGGATGGATGGGAATTATAAACAGAAATCAATATGATGGGAATGAGGGTTCGTATACCGATTTAGCAGTACTTCTTGAAGAAATGGGACGTTTTCTAGTGCCGGGTCCATTTTTTAATTCCGTTGTTGAAACTGCTCCATTATTAAATGCATTTGCCTCTAACGAAATAAAATCTCAATACATTCCACAGATATCGAGTGGTGCCATTGTAGGGACATGTGCTTTCCAAGAATCAGATTATAGGTATTCTCCAGAAGCGGTAAAGTCCAGGTTGTTATTGACGAAAAATGGATATTCATTGAATGGAACTAAATTATTTGTTGAACATGCTGAGGCAGCCGATTTATTTGTAACAATAGCTACCCACGAAGATTCGAACCAAATATCAATGCTGCTCGTAAATCCGTCTCTTTCCGGGATAACAATACAAAGGATGGAAAGTCTTTCTGGTGAACCTCTGTATGAGGTTAATTTTGATAATGTGGAAATACATAAAAATGATATTTTGGGCAAGAAAGGAAGAGGATGGGAATATATACGCCAATATCTCGACATTTCGACTATTATGAGTTGTGCTCGGAGCGTTGGGGGAACGCAAGCAGTGATCGAGAGGACTGTCGAATATGTAAAAGGGAGGGTGCAATTTGGTCGGCCAATCGGTAGTTTTCAATCTGTGCAACACGATTGTGCAGATATGGTCAACAAGGTAGATGCTGCAAGACTAGCTACATTTCAAGCGATTGCTAAACTGGAAGATGGCGATGATGCTTCCAGAGAAATATCTCTTGCACGTATGTTGACTGACCACGCTTATAAGTGGACTACACTGACATCTCAGCAACTCCACGGAGGAGTTGCTTTTATGAAGGAATATGATTTGCAACTTTGGACTCGTAGAGCTCGGGTTGCTGAACTGAAATTTGAACTGGCTTCAGTTCACAGGGAAAGATACTCCAAGGAAATGGGATTGAAGTGAATTCATTGGATATCTAAATCTTTTTAAAATAGTGGTGGAGTTGTGGAGTCAAAGCATGGGATGGAAGAATGGCTATGAGACTAGGCTAGTCGGGCTAGAAGAGGCCTTACAAGGCGTGCGTGACGGGGATAGAGTGGTTATTCCTTTGACAGAACAGCCGATGGATTTGATTTCCCAATTGATGAAAGAAGCTAATCGGCTTTCTAATGTTTCAATATGTGTGTCGACTCCAGCCTTTGATATGGGTCTATTGATTGAACAAGGCATAGATGTGGAGGTTGAGGTTTTCTTAGGTCCTCTGGCTAGACAATATGAGAATGAAGGCATGGCTCCGTTCCTACCGCTTCCCTTTTCTATGACCTTCAAGGCCAATGATGAAAGACCCCGGGAGGCTAAATCTATTGATGTTTGCTTCGTTTCTGTAACACCTCCAAATGATGAAGGGATGGTATCTTTTGGTCCCCAGCCTTGGTTCAAGATGGGATATTCAAAAAGAGCTAGAACAGTAATTGCTGAAGTAAACCCTAATTTGATCAGGACTCACGGCGATTGTTTTATGCACGTTGACGAGTTTGATTTTTTTGTAGAAAAAGATTTTGTGACTCACACAAGAGAATCTTTGATTACATTGGTTTCCGTATATGATGAACCTAGAAGATCGGCTCTTGAGGAAATCATAAGGTCAGTTAGTTCGGAGCGATTGGCTCCACTTGCTAGTCGCTTTGAGAATATTGATATACAGGTTTTGAGAACTATGTTTGGGCTGGATCACGCCTCCGACGAAATAAAATCTATAGCAAATTACGTGGAATCTCTCATACCTCATGGAGCGTGCATACAGATTGGTGTTGGATCTCCATCCTCATATTTGCCACGACTTGGAATTTTTGATAATAAAATTGACCTAGGATTACATACTGAATTAACTGTTCCTGGTATTGCCAGGCTGGTTGAGGCTGGAGTCATTAATGGTTCGCGAAAGAATGTACATGAAAATAAAGCTGTAGCTGTGTCATGGTCAGGCTCTGATGATAGGGACTTGAAGATCATAGATGACAATCATAACTTTGAACTATATGAACCTGATTATCTACTCAATCCGTCTCTGATTTCTTCTAATGATCATCAAGTTGCGATAAATAATGCTTTGACAGTTGATCTAACGGGTCAAATATGTTCGGAAAGCATTTTTGGGGGAAAGATGATCAATGGAATTGGAGGACAACCTGAGACGCATGTAGGAGCTTTATATTCAAAAGGTGGGCGTGCCATAACTCTTTTACAGTCCACTGCGATGTCAGGGTCAATTTCAAGGATAGTTCCGAAATTAAATGAGGGAGAGCTTGTTACTATTCCTCGATATTGGGCGGACACAATTGTTACTGAATATGGAGTCGCTAATCTTCTCGGGAAAAATCATCGTGAAAGGGCTGAGCAACTCATTAGCATTGCCCACCCTGATTTTAGGAAAGATCTTAGTAAATCCTTAAAAGGCTGGCTAATTCCATAGCGCGGAAAGCGTCGTTTTTCTGCCAGTGATTGTAGATGTAAAAAATGTTGATTAAAAGGTAAATTCGGGGGTAAGTAATGTCGGAAATAAATTTGCGAACAAAATTATGCGAAGTTCTGGAGATCGAATACCCAATTTGTCTGGCTGGTATGGGTGGTTTGCAAGGAAAATTCACGCCTCCTGAACTTGTTGCCGCGGTTTCTAACGCTGGAGGATTGGGTGTCATAGGTGCGGCAGGAGTCCCCGTTCCGATATTAAAGGAGAGAATTAGGAAAACAAAAGAGTTAACCGACAAGCCTTTTGGGGTTGATTTGCTTTTGCCTGCGAAAGTGGATCGTACTGGGGCAGGTAAGGAAGGTCAACCTTACGAAGAGGCCATGAGCCAGCTAAGACATGATTACCCTAAGCACGCAGATTTCGTGGAATCTCTAATAGCTGAATTTGGTATAGAAGATGAGGCTGAATCTTATAAAGAACCGGAGGGAGATCCTAAAGACAGGACTGTAAAGAGACAGGTAGACGCAATATTTGATGAACAGGTGCCTGTATTTGCTGCAGGTTTGGGGGATCCAGCCTGGGTAGTGCCTATCGCAAAGGAAGCCGGTGCAAAAGTTATGGGATTGTCGGGTAGTGTTAGAAATGCTGAAAGGCAATTAAAAGCAGGCGTAGATATAGTGGTTGCTCAGGGGACAGAAGCAGGGGGACATACGGGAAAAATTGCCACCATGCCTCTGGTTCCTCAAATCGTTGATGCCGTAGATCCTACACCAGTGGTAGCAGCTGGAGGAATCGCCGATGGGAGAGGTATAGCAGCGGCCTTAACTTTAGGTGCCGAAGGAGTATGGCTCGGGACAGCCTTTCTTGCCTCTAAGGAATCACAAATTCATAAAACTCAGCAAGATGCGATCATAGCTGGACACTCAGGCGAATTTGAAATCAGTCGTTCTTATACTGGTAAAACTGCAAGACAATTTAGAAACCCGATTGTCGAAGCTTGGGAGAATTCAGGTTTGGCACCTCTACCTATGCCTTTACAAGGCATACTGATGGCGAAATTAGGATCCGCAGCTGAAAAGGCAGGTCGGCATGATCTGGTATTTACTCCTTCTGGTCAAGCCTCAGGTATGATTCGAGAAGCTAGGCCAGCTTCAGTAATAATGGAAGATTTGATTACTTCTACAGTGCAGTGTCTCGACAATTTGAAGAATAGGGTAACGACGACTATGTGAAGCGGCGAAAATTTTCAGTCGCCTGTTAAAAGTTTCACAAATATAACGTACAATTAATATTAGTATGATTAAGGTATTAGTTGCCAGTACACTGCTTTTTGCAATTCTTGTAGGATGTGGTGATTCAGAGGCGATTCGCTCTGATCCCGCACTTAACACGGTTGTAATGTCTGACTCTGGTGATGTCACACCGACGGCTACCTCAGTGCCACAGAATGTGATAATCCCAACTGCAGTTTTGTTGGTTCCTACGAAAGAACCTGCTGTTAAGACTCCAAAAGAAAACCCATCCATAATAATTGAGAAAAAACCAACTCAAACTCCTGTTCCCTTTCCTTCTCCAATGCCAGCAGTTGTAATACCTGCTACCGAGGCTTCTAAGACACTTACAACGGTTGAAGTAGTAAAACTTTTAAAGCCTTCTGTTGTACATATAGCCAATGATCAAGTGGTAACAGGGATGTTTAGTCAACCTATGCCCCGGTCTGGTGTGGGCTCCGGGGTAGTGCTTGACGATAAAGGAAGGATTTTGACTAATAATCATGTAATTCAAGGAGCTCAGTCAGTAACTGCTACGTTGAGCGATGGGAGATCTTACCCTGCCAGTGTTGTGGGTACGGACCCTAAGACAGATTTGGCCGTTATCCAAATTGAGGCCGTTAAGTTAGATCCAGCCAGATTAGGTGATTCAAAAACGTTGGAAGTTGGGGAAGATGTAATAGCGGTCGGACATGCTTTGGGTCTAAAGGGTGGTCCTACAGTAAGTAAGGGTGTAATTAGTGCCTTGGGAAGGACTATAGAGATAGATAACCAAAGGTCTATGGTTGATTTGATACAAACAGACGCGTCAATTAATCCGGGTAACAGTGGGGGTCCCTTGGCTAATTCTAAAGGTGAAGTCATTGGAATTAACACTGCAATAATCCAAGGGAGTAATGGAATAGGATTTGCCATTAATATTGATGATGCAAAGATCATAGTAAAACAATTGATTCAAAATGGCATAGTTAACCGTGGATTTATAGGCATATCGCCTTTCAACGTTACTGATTCTATTCGAGAACAACTTGACCTTCCAGTGGCTGAAGGGGTCATCATTGCTAGGGTTATAGAAGGTTTCGCTGCAGAGTCGGCCGGACTTCAAGTTGAAGATGTTATTGTCCGCCTCGGTGGAATAGGGATTAATAATGCTGGTGATCTTTCTAAATTCTTAATCAGTCACCTTCCGGGAGAAACTATCACTGTTGAATTTTACAGACGAGGTACTCTATCCACAGTGGAACTTACGCTGGGAGAAATGCCATGAAAATCATTATCTGGCGACCGTTAAATCAAAATTACTAGAAGATTCTATTGTGAACAGATAAATGACAGAAGAATTAAGCACTGGGTTTTCTTTGACCAAATCATGCCTGCTAGTTTGTTTGTTATTTATTGTTTTCGTCCTGGCTTGTTCCCGCCCGGCGGAAGTAACGGAAACCGAGGTAAGAGTCACTAATTTAAATAAATCAATTATGTGTCCTGTGTGTCCGGGAGAGTCGATTGATCAGTCTCAAAACGATATCGCGAGCTATATGAGGCAGATAGTTTTTGATCAAGTAGAATCGGGAAAGACAGACGAAGAAATTAGGAACTACTTTGTGAAAAGGTATGGACCTGTGGTTCTTATGCAACCTCCAAACAAGGGCGTTGGAAGAATTGCATGGTTAATGCCTCCGATTGGCTTCTTGATCGCTGTTCTTATCGTTTTTATTGTCCTGTCGATTATGCGTCGTAAGAAATCAGAAAGTCGAGATGAACGCCTCTACTATGATCTTGATGTGTCCCTCACTGCTGATGAGCGAAAAAAATATATAGCTTTGATTGAAAATGAGGAATTTTCTGGAAAGGGCAAATTTAGATAAATATGGTTGAAATTGGTCATATAGCCATAGTTGCCTCTTTTTTGGTAACAATGTACTCGACATTTGTTGGGTTTGCTGGAGGTATGTTGAATGGGCGTGATCTCGCTTCCAGTGCCAGATGGGGTTTCTATTCCGTAGTTCCATTATTGCTTGTCGCGACTATGTGTCTAATATATGCCTTCGTCACAAATGATTTTTCAGTTAAATATGTGGCAGAAAACAGTAATTTAGCGATGCCGAAAGCATATGCCTGGGTCGCTTTTTATTCAGGCAATGCAGGGTCGTTACTATATATAGCTTTAGCCTTCTCTGTTATGGGCTCTGTGGCGATAAAAATTATAAATGTTAAGTTGCCATATACCGCCCCCTATGCACTTGGAGTTATGTCACTTGTTTTAATATTTTTCCTAGGTGTGATCGTTTTTCTTGCAAATCCCCTTGAGAGATTGCCTGTTGCTCCTGAAGATGGCCAAGGCATAAATCCATTGTTAATCCACTTTGGCATGTTTATACATCCTCCGTTTCAGATGCTCGGATTAATTTCTGTGGCCATCCCATTCTCCGTTGCTATAGGAACCCTTTTGTCTGGTAGAGGGGGCCGTGACGAGTGGGTAGATCAAGGAAGACTGTGGGGTATGCTCTCCTGGCTTTTACTAACTGCCGGACTTTTATTGGGTTCTTGGTGGGCATACACGATTTTGGGTTGGGGAGGTTATTGGGCCTGGGATCCGGTGGAAAATTCGGCTTTGATGCCCTGGCTTGCTATGACTGCTTTTGTTCATTCGATAATGGTACAGAAACGCAGGGGGATGTTTCGAATGTGGAACATGCTCCTTGTAATCACGAGCTTTGCAATGGCTCAATTAGGAATGTTTATTAATAGAGGAGGGCCAGTTCCATCGGTACATTCATTCGCAGAATCCACCATGGGATGGATTTTTCTGGCGGTGATGGCGATAACACTATTTTGTTCATTGGCGACGTTTATATTCAGATATGACACTTTGAAAAGCAGGGGGACTCTAGAGTCATTTATATCCAGAGAGGCTGCGTTTTTAGCACAAAATGTACTTTTCTTGCTTATCGCATTTGTAACTTTATGGGGAACAGTGTTTCCAATATTTTCAGAGGCTGTTGATGAAACCACAATGACAATAGGGCAACCATTCTTTAATAAGGTCAATGGTCCTTTGATGTTGTTACTTATTTTCATGATGGGAGTCGGGCCTCTTTTGCCTTGGAGAAAGGCAACTTGGAGAAGTGCGATAAGGATGTTAAAAGGGCCACTTTTATTGGGAATATCTTTCATTGTGATATCGATAATTGTAGGAATAAGGGAGCCTTGGGCTGTGTTTGCTTTTGGGACATGTTCCTTTGCCTTAGGAGGAATTCTTCAAGAATGGGTTAGGGGTACTCGTTCAAGGCATTCGAGAGGTGAATCAGTACACCGAGCTTTTATAGGGCTCATAAGTGCTAACCGGCCGCGATATGGAGGCTATGTGGTGCACCTTTCTATAGTCATGCTTGGCATTGGAATAGTTGCCTCGTCTTTCTATGATGTCCAGCGAGATGTAGTCATGGGACCGGGAGACATAGAAACTTTAGGGAAATATACATTTAAGTATGTCGGTGTTGAAAAAGAATTTTTCCCTGATCGTGTTAAAGAGGTAGCCCAATTTGAGGTCTGGTCTGGGGATTCGTATGTAGGCAATATGTTTCCAAATAGATCTTTCTATCCGGAATTCAGGATAGCTGCCACAAGGGGGGCAATTCGTAGTACTCCTTGGGAGGATTTTTATTTAGTTCCATCTGAGTTTAGAGAAGATGGTCAGGCCGTTTTTAGGGTGCTTATTAATCCTATGGTTTGGTGGATGTGGGCATCTGGTCCAATCTTAGTATTAGGGACAATTTTGTCTCTTTCTCCTAATAGACGAATCATTCGGAAACTTAGTCTCACAGACTTGGCCACTAGTAGGGGCAATATTTCTGGTGTTTCTAAGCCTCAGGGAGTGGGAGATTAAGTATTTTATATGGTAATTATTATAGGAATCCTCTTGTGTCTCGTTCCAGGTATAGCTGTTATATATCCGCTGTGGAGGAAATTTTCTTCTATGTCTCCACCGCCTGAAGATGAATCCTCTTTAGAAGCAGATCTTGATAGGAGGTGGGAGTCAGCGATTGATGGTCTTCATTCCTCTGAGCTTGAATATTCGGTAGGTAACTTGAGCCTGGAGGATTATAAGGAGTTGAGGGAAGTGCACATGTTGGAAGCGGCTGTAGTACTCAAGATGTTTGATTTATCTGGAGAAGATGAAAAATTATTGTTTGATCAGATTAGCGAAGAATTAACAAAAAGTAGTCTTTTATCTCAGGGGGATGTCAATCGTGAGTCAGATTGTTCTCAGGAGAACAAGGCTTGAGAAAATTTATTTTGTCTGGTTTGTTGGTTTTTCCTTTGTTATTTATATTTTCAGACTTTGTAATTCACGCGGCCCCAGACGATCCTAATATAACCGAAGTAAGAGGGCTTGTTATAAATGGCACGGATGGTTCAGAAGCTGGAAAGGACATATCAGTAGGTCTACATGTAAGTAAATTAGGATCGTCTTCTACCATGATAAACGGAGCGACGAAATCTGACGGGTCTTTTGTTTTCACAGACGTGCCTATTGAAGATGATGCTTTGTATGGTATTTCTGTTCTTTATGACGGAGTTACCTACGCTTCGGGTTTCGACATTTACTCTAAAAACCCTGTAGAACTAGTCATCTATGAGACAACTAATTCTGATGAAATCGTCTCAGTTGTTAATGCCTCTTTCCTTTTCACTGATGTCGATATCGAATCTCAAAAAATCTTTGTTATGGAAATGGTCTCACTGGATAACAACACGGATATGACCTATAAGCCTGGTTCAGGACCAATGGAACTTCTTAGATTTGGATTACCGGATGGTGTTGACCAACTTGTGGTCGATACTGGATTGAGAGATGCGGATTGGATTCAAGTTGATCGTGGATTCGCATTAATTGCTTCAGTTCCTCCAGGAACACATGAACTTATGTATAGCTATTCTCTCCCGTATAATTCCTCCGCGATTACTTTCTCAAAAAACTGGCGGTATGGTGCGGATAATTTCAGAATGGTGGCCCCACAGGGCATTTTTGATTTTAGAACAGATCTCGGATCTGAAGTCATAAATAAAGATATAGGTGGACTTATATACCAAGTCCAAGAAGTTGAAGGTATCGGTAGAGAGCAAATGATGTCAGTTGATGTATACAATCTCAGCATGCCCTCAATTTGGCAGAAATCATTACGCTATTTCACTACAGCTAGATATGAGTATAGTGGCCCAATTGCACTTTCAATTATTTTGTTAATAGTAGGGGTAGTTGGTATCTGGAAAACTATGATGGTCAGAAGAAGAAAATCTGGCTGGTTTCCCGGGTCTGAGGAGAAGCAAGTTATAGGAGACATGATTGCTGAGGTGGATATTCTTTTTGAAAAGGGACTCATAGATAAAGAGGAGCACTTTGTCAGGGTGGAGAGTTTGAAGAAAAGGTTTAATGCTTTGTCATGAATAGTATTATCGTGGGCCGCCTGTATACTACTGACAAATCTACGCCTTAATCCTATTTTCTAGGTTAAGCGCGTTGCGATGACACGGATTCCAAAAACTCTGACACTATAGGAAATATTATGTCGGTGCGGCCAAATGTATACATGTGTTTAAGGCCTTGCAAAGATATAAATTCTGCAGAAGGAATTTTTGAAGCGGTATCTTTCGCAGAATCATGTGAAAGAGGATCTCGGTCTCCCGCGTACATCAGACATGGTACGGTAAGATGCCTGAGGTCATCAGTAATATCAGTTCTGTTCATATTAGACTGAGTCTTTGCAAGATAAGCGTCTAGATTTCCTTCGATAGCTTGGTTTCTGTAGGGGTCCATCTCTGGGCTAAGCTTATCCATTACTGCGGCTACTGCTTCAGGACCCTCTCGAAACATTTTTATACGTTTCAAATCTGATTTTTTACCTACTTCGGTTCTGGGACCTGGGGTTGCAGACCCTATCGTAAATGAAAAAAATCTTTCAGGGGCGATAGTTGCTAGTTCGAAACCTGTCCTTCCTCCCATAGAAAACCCCAAAAAATGAGATGAGGAAATCCCTTCCTTATCCATAACACAAAGCACGTCATGAGCCATAGTTTTGTCGTTGTATGATTCAATTTCTAGGGGCTTGTCGCTTTTTCCATGACCTCTGGCATCAAGAATCAATAGGGTGTGATGGTTCTTAAATTTATCGACATACCCAAAGTCATACCAACAAGTGGTATCCATCATGAAACCGTGGGCTAATACCAATGGTGTCCCACTGCCTTCTACTTGATAATGTAGTTTTATATTGCCGTTTCTAGCGTATGGCATGACCTCAGTTTTACTGCACTTTTAATTGGTACTGTTCATGAAATCGAGATTTTTGGTAGGAGCAGTAAGTGTCCGATAATAACATCGGACACTTACTATCAATTATTTCCACTCCCATAGTTCCCAAGTAGCCATTCCTTCCGCATCAACATCCCAGTTGTATACAACGGCTGCTCCGTTGAGACTGGCAAGCGAGGGTGCTGTGGTTTCAAAGTAGGCTACGCCCTTAAAAGCCGCTCCCCCATCTTCAGTAAAAGAACCAGCTCCCGTGGCTCTAAAGGTTGCAACTCCGTCAGCTGCCATAATTACTCCAGCATTTGGACATTCTCCATACAGAAAACCGCTGGGGCGAATTTCCGCCGCGTATGTAGCCATACATTGAACTTCAACTCCTGCTAACGTACCTCCACCTGTGGCGGAAGTTTCGAATCTTGGGAAAGTTTCGTTTGCTGGTAATGTTTTAAGAGTCGTCTGAGCTGTCAAAGAACCTATTTTTTCTGCCGGCATATTCTCTCCTTACAATATTTATGTTAGTGCGCCTATCTATCACCACATGTTTCAATCGATATCGCAGCTTATGTCAGCGTTTGAATAATTGCAACTTTTAGTGAAAACTCCTGAGATATTTAACACATTTCTCAGAATTGGGGACTAAATTAGACATAAAAAAGGCGGGAAATTTATTGTTCAGGGGCTGGATTACTGTCGTTGTAGGGTTATTATTAGAATGTGGAACGGATTGTATAGTTCAGGGATATTTAAATCGAGATCGATGAGTATTGAACCTTTGTGAAATGAATGATTGAAACGATAATATTGACGGGCTCGTGTCCAAGATGTGGAACAGGTACCCTCACAAATGATGAGGATATGTTCGGGGTGCGAATATTCTGTGTTATGTGTGGTCATAATAGAGATCTTGGTAAGTTGCCTATGAGAGTAAGAAATATCAAGGACCTTGTTATTGCTGTTTTAGAATACGATAAGCAACAACTCGCAAAACAACGTGCTGCGACATATCCCCCGTCAGTATACGGATAGGTTGTGGCCTCGTAAGATAAATAATCTCTATCAAGATTTGCCGCACTCGGATCGTTCTTTTTCAAAGACAGGTATAAAGTCAGTATGGAATGTGTCAATTGTGGTAAAGAGCATCAAGAGACCCAGAGATTTTGTACCAGCTGTGGAGCTACCCTTCAGATTGATTCATATCAAATAGGCTCTCATTCTCTAGAGGGATTATTAGAAGAACTAAGGTCAATTTCTTTTTCTGTAAGAACTCTAGCCCCTTTTGTAGGGTCTGGAGATACTTTTGCAATTGATATCACCGAACGATTGATATTTCGAAGAGAATCCCTATTGAAAAAATTTAAGGAAGTAGCGGTAGACGCACATGTTTCAACTACCCCTAAACATCGGTCGTATCTAGAAAATCTACTAAAAGCTTCCGGCTTATCGAATCTAGAAGTTGATGGTTATCTGACAAAGGAGTTAACACCATCTTCACGATCGAAAGTACGAAATAATGTGAAGAATAAAGGGTTTTATTCTTTTTCAGACAACCTTTTCCCCGCTCTTCTATTACTTGGAGTTCTCTTACTTGCAGTCAGCTCTTTGGTTCTACTTGTGACGTTGTGGTCTGATTTTTCATGGATTGTGAAACAGATTATTTTGTTGGTACAGATGGTCGCCTTCATTGCTGCCGGACATTTTATGAAATACAGGCTTCAGTTGCATTATTCTGGCTTAGCACTGGTGACTCTTGGTGCCGTATGGGGATTGTTCAATTCGGGTGCTATGGCCTATGAATTTATTGGGGCTCGAGGAGAAATTATTATTCCTGGTATTGCATTGGCAATAGATTTACCGGCGCATGGATGGATTCTTATAAGTTCGGTATCTTTTCTTATTTGGACAATTCTATCAAGCTTTTATAAAGGGCATGTACTAATTAATGGAGCCGCCATATTTTTTGTCGCGAGCATGGGTTTACTACCTTCCATTCTTGGTACAACCTGGCACTGGGGTCTTGGAAGTGCAGCCTTCGCATCCTCCTTAGTGACATTCTTTTCAAGTATGTCGATGCGCTTCGGGATTGGTAAAGCAGGGGATTACTTATTTTGGACGTCACAAATAATTTTACCTGCTACTTTCCTGGTTTTTTTGCAGGAATGGGCTGATGACAGAATATCGTTGTATTGTTCCTCGATTATTTTTATTGCTGCTGCTTTAACGTCGGTTGTTGTGGTTAAGTTAAAGCCATCAGGAGAATTTGCTTTTTATAGATACGGGTGCATTGGATTTTTAATTTTAGCTCTAGGCACTTTTGTTTTTGAATCGAGGTTGGTGCAGGATGAGTGGTTTGGGGTTTTTATTGCTCTGACTGCTCTGGGATGTGCAGTCTTGATGACTTTAGTGAGTCGGAGAGCACTTGTTTCTTCGGATTGGTCAATAACTTTAGGATATTGTGTGTTGGCTCTTTCAGTTATTGCATTTCTATGGCCTGAATTTTCCCAATTTTCAAAGGGATTCACCTTATTTATAGCGGGAGGTTCTTTTTGGATTTCTGCTTTTGAATTATCAAGAAAAAAATTGTTGTTGTTCACAGGGATTCCAATAGCAATAGGCGGATTATTGTTAATCGATCTATTACTAGAACGTCAGAATCTAGGTAATTATGAACTAGCTTGGTTAGTCTTTGGCACTGCGTTAGTCGGTCAATTAGGCTCATTTGTAGGACTGAGAGTAGCCGAGAAATTTTTTCTTCCTCTTCTTTCGGCGAGCGTAGTCTTTTCATTGGCAGCAGTCACAATTTCTGGGTGGGGTGATTGGGCGAATTGGGAAGGATTATTCATGTGCATCACTTTCTTTTGCATATGCTTGTTTTTAATCCGGATACGCCAACAGAAAATCATTGGTGTGGCTGTCTTATTTTGGCTAACAGCGACCGGAGGATTCGCGATGGGGATGATGGGTCTCTCCTTCATGGAAAGGTCAGTAGGTTGGGCTATAGAATCCCTTCTTCTTATGTGGCTAAATCAAGCTATCGCATATATAGGCGTATTTAGAAAATTATTTCCTAATCGGTTTTGGAATGATCTTATTGAACAAGCTTCCTTGAGATTGTCTTGGTTCGCGTTAGGGTACGTTATATTGGTATTAGTCGGGGGGTCATTCGATTCTGATACTTTTGGAAGTTCAAACATGTCGATACTCGCGATTACATTTTCTATTGTCGGAATTTCCTATGTAGGAACATCGATAATGAAGAAGAGCCATACCTTAGCTTATGTAGGATTTGTTCTACTTCTTTTCGGCTGGATACTTCAAGCGATTGATTGGCGTATAGGTCAAGCTCAGATTTATGCAATACCAGTGGGGTTATATCTTTTTGGAGTCGCTCATTATGAGCGAATAAGGTCGAGTCCACAAAAATATCAGGATGCCTATTTCATAGATCGAACGTCGTCTGAAAATGAAAACGGCATAATGTGGAGCCCATTCGTTGAGGTTTTGGCTCTCCTTCTTGTGGGCGGTTCAGCTTTTATTCAATCTGTAACTCAGGAGCCCGAATGGATTTATGCTCTGCTGCTTGGAATCGAAGGGGTCTTAATTGTCATATGGGGTTCGGTGAGCCGTTCGAAAACATTGTTTGTGGGTGGAGTCTTGATATTTGCCCTTGATGTTATATATCAAGTCACTTCTCTATTGTCTTATCTAGGCGGGGCCATGGTAGGAGTAATATTTGGTGCATTGATTATCGTATTAGTAGTGCTAGCCGAAAGATTTCGAGGGAAACTTTCCTTGATAATAGACAGATTTACGAAATATTAGCTTGCAGGTACGAAAAGTCTCTTTGAGTTGACTCTCACAAGATTGCCAAATCCAGGTGAAGGGAAATGACCTGAGGCAAGTAATGCATTCTCTTTTTCAATAAAGTTCATGACCATATTCCTGGATTTAGCTGATAATTTCTTATCTTGATCGGGCGATGGACTCCAATCGGTTTCATGTGTTTGTGGAGGGATATGGGCGGCATCCCCTAATATAACTACTTTTTCTCCTTTGGAGGCTATGAGTAGGCTGGAATGCCCAGGAGTATGCCCTGGAGTTGGCAATGTCGTTATTTCGTTTGTTACTTTGGATTCACCGTTGAATAAATCAAGTGTGCCACTATCTACGAGCGGCTGGATTTGCTCATTCAGGTATTCGAACCTTTTACGTTCTGCCATCCTACTAAAGTAAGACCAGTCATTTTTTGACACCATATACTTTGCGTTGGGAAATGTTGGTTTCCATCCCTCGGGTGTCTTAGTCATGTTTGTGCCAACATGGTCCAGATGAAGATGAGTCATGAATATGATATTGAAATCTGATACTGAAAATCCCGCAGAATTGATCTCCTTTACTAAGGTTTCTCTTTCAGGTTGTTCTATTTTATGATCAAGTTTTCCAAGGCCGGTGTCTACCAAAACAACGTCTTTTTTTGATTTTATGATGAAAGACCCTACATTCATCTCAAAATTTGGACCTTGGTATTCAGAATAATCGTCCCAATTTTCATGATCAATATCGCTGAAAAATTGGGATTTATCAAAAATCATTCGTCCGTCTGAAACCGAAAAAATGGCGGTATCTCCGACTAGTACGCTATGCATGTTCTCTTTATCCTTTTCGATATAGGTCCCTGTCTATTAGCCCTGATGAAATGTTGGGATTATGTGTTCGCCCATTAGCTCCATTTGCTGATATGTCATTTCAGGTGGGCATGCCGGTCGCAAAGCAAACTTTGTCGCGCCGGCTTCAATATATTCACTTAATAATTTAATTAACGTGTCTGGTGGGCCAAACGCGTTCATGTTTTTCGATGGAACGTCCGTACGACGCCTCAGTGTGTATGGTTGGGCTATTTTTTCAGCTTCCGAGGCGCTGTCGGCGAAACAGTAACTGAAAATCGCTCCATAGTGGTCATCTTCTATTGGATTATTGAAATCTGAGGCCATTTCCTTAATTTTTGGTATGCTCGTAGCTACCTCTTCAGGCGGTGCCTGTGAAACTAGCCAACCGTCACCTAATTTCGCGGTTCTTTTTAACGCGGGTTCACTTCTTCCACCAAACCATATGGGTGGTAATTGTTTTTGAACGGGCTTTGGTTCTACAGATACTCCGTTCAATTTGAAGTGCTTCCCCTGATAGTTAACGTTATTTTCCGTCCATAATAGGCGCATGACTTCCACGGCTTCTTCTGTTCGGGAAACACGAACCTTTTTGCTTGTGCCACAGGCTTCATATTCAATCTCGTCCTCGGTGCCTAGACCTACGGCTGGCAAACATCGCCCGTTAGATAAAAAGTCTATAGTGGCTAGTTCTTTTGCCAACACCGTGGGATTTCTCAATGGTAGAGCAATTACACTCGTTCCAAATTTAAGTTTTTTCGTCCTTGAGGCAATAAATGACATAGCTACTATGGTCTCAAGTGAAAATAGAGGAGAAACTATTCGATCAGTGAACCAGATCGAATCGATGTCTAGAGCCTCCATTTTTTCAATGTAGTCCCAAAGTAGTTGAGGATCTGGCGAAGGAAATGGCCATCCACCTAACGCTATTCCAATTCTGACTTTGTCAGTAGAGATATTCATGTATTTCATCTCCTTGCCGAGTGATTCATTTAGTTGGATAGATGAAGGTTAAACGTGGAGCAGCTCGCATAATTCTATGAAGTTGGAACTTATCAAATCTGGCTTATATATAGTTTCATCATATGGCAAATCATATCGATTTACATAAGCACCTCTATATCCACTGTGCCTAGCTCCTAAAATATCGAAAGAATGCGCAGCTACCATCATTATTTGGTTTGGTTCCAATGAGAGAGATTGGGCAGCAAATCTATAAACGGATGGGTGGGGTTTAAATTGACCCACAGTTTCTGCCGATAGTATTGAGTCAAACTTGAACTTTATTCTCTCGTCAGCCAAATATTCTAGAAACTTTTGTTCCCCGTTTGATAACATCACTAGTTTATATTTAGTTGCCAGTCGGGTTAGGCTTGGGATTGCCTCTTTAAATGGGCTTAGAAATTGGTAACTATTCATGAAATCGTCAACCAAGTTAAGCGTGAACTCAACTTTGAAGGTTCGTAAAGTGTATATCAAAGATCTTTTTTTTACGGAAAGATACCCACTGTGGCCTAAGAGCAGAAGATTGTCTTGGTACTGTTCGATCCGTTGTCTGTATCTCCATTGAGACCACACATCTTCACCGGTTAACCCTGAGGGAGCTTTACATTTACGAAGCAAATCTTCCAAGGGTGGAATTAGACTTCCAGAAAGATCAAGAACTGTACCAAATATATCAAAAGTAAGTGTTGTTACTTCCTCTATTTGAGGAGTTGAGTCATTTAATGTCATAATCACCAGCTTTAGAGAAATCGCTATATATCAAGGAATAATAGCCTATAGGCATATTAAAAAGTGTTTCTAGGATTCTCTATTACGAGATTGGGTTTACATGTGCGTAAGAGGTTGTGTGAGAGATACTATTAATCGTGGAGAATTGATTGGCTTTAAAAGTTGGTGATTGGTAGGCTGATATCTAATACGGGCAGAGTCCAGTATTTGTGAGAGTAATTTCATGATTCATTTAATTGATGAAAGTAACAATAGTGAATGGGCAGATCTTTGCGACCTTTTTTATCTGGGGGTTGAAAATGACTTGTCATTTTATGTGGAACAGTCTAGTAAAGTGGGAGGTTCTGCCCTTGTTCTTGGATGTTCTACTGGGAGAGTCGTTAATGCCCTTGTGGGTAGCGGTAAAGATACCGATGGAATAGATCCGTCTGCGGTTCAAATTGCTAAAGCGGCACATAATATACAACGAGGGAGTCGAGGAAAATCTAATCTTATTCATGGTGATTTGTATGATTTTCAGCTAGGCAAGAGTCATCCATACGGAATAGTTGTGGTACCCAATTACGGGTTTATGTCAATTACTTCTCCTGAAGATCAGGAAACATTTTTGAAAGGAATAAATCAAATTCTGTCGAATGAAGGACTGCTAGTACTTGATATGGAAGTACCTGATCCGTCGGTAATGTTGTGTGATCCATCTATTCTGTATCATGAGTTAGACTTGGACGCTGAACAAGATTCTGGGGTCTCAATATACACACAAAGGGATTACGATTTTTTTTCGCAAATAGGTCTTTTGAAGATTGTTGCAGAACATATTGATGCTAGCGGCCTTGTTACGAAACGAACTCTTCATGAATTAGGTTTTCGATACACCTTTAGATGGGAAATGTTTCAGCTGTTGAAGCTTTGTGGATTTACCTCAATTCAGCTTTTTTCCGACTTCAATATGGAGTCTTTTGATGAGAGAAGTACGAAAATGGTTTGGGTTGCAACCAACACCAATTGATTCACAATGAGACCGATTGCTTGATGATCACCTAATCATTATAGAGGTGGCAAACTACCCCATGGTTATCTACTGGGAACATTCTATTCGGTTCTATCGTGGAGCAAGCGTCTATGGCCGAAGGACATCTTTCATGAAAATGGCAGCCGGATGGAGGATTCACAGGTGAAGGTACTTCACCTGTAAGGATTATTTCTTCCCGGTCATCATCAGGATGGGATGGAAGAGCTGCCGACATTAGGGCTCTTGTATATGGATGCAAAGGATTGTCAAAAAGTTCGTCTGTTGTCGATTCTTCTACAAGACGTCCAAGATACATCACCCCTATTTTGTCACACATATATCTTACTGTTGCCAGATGGTGGGCAATAAGAAGATATGTTAGGCCGTGTTCTTTTTGAAGGTCCATCAAAAGGTTCATAATTTGAGCTCTTATTGAAACATCCAGGGCCGATACAGGTTCATCGAGAACAATAAGCTTTGGATTTAGTGCAAGTGCTCTAGCAACGCCTATCCTTTGTCTTTGACCCCCTGAAAATTCATGAGGATATAATTTGGACTGATAGGGCTGAAGCCCTACTTCCTCTAGAAGTTCACCCACTTTTGTTCGGACCTCTCCTTTTGTCATGGAAGTATTCACCTCCATGGGCTCTCCAACAATACCTTCCACTCGCATGCGAGGGTTTAAAGATGCCCAAGGATCTTGAAACACAGCTTGTACACTAGATTGGTAGTCTTTTCGGGATGATCTATTCATTTTTAAGGCATTTTCGCCCTCGAATATAATTTCTCCATCTGTGGGTTCTTCTAGCATAAGAACCATCTTCGCGGTAGTGGACTTTCCGCAACCAGATTCTCCTACAAGTCCGTATGTGGTTCCTGGCGCTATTTCTAAATTAATTCCATCGACCGCTTTCAGCCATGTCTTATTCCCAAATAAACCACTGAACATATTCCCACCGACTGAGAAGTGTTTTTTCAGGTTTTTAATTTGAAGTAGGGCCCCGTTTTCACTTGTCATTCGTAGGTCTCCTAAACTTATTTTGCGGAATTTGCCGTGGTTTTTGAAGTTTCTTCGAGTCGCCAACAGGCGGCAGTTTGACCATCAGCTGTTTCGTAAACAGGAGGATAGGCTTCACGACACTTGTCAAAAACATAGGGACATCGGTCAGCGAAGGAGCATTCCTCCTTTAGATCCCACAAAGGAGGAGGATTTCCCGGAATTGAATATAGTCTTTCAACGTTTTCTTCCATTTTAGGTACGGAGTTGATTAATGCCTCAGTGTATGGATGTTGAGGGTTATTAAAAATTTGTCTTACGTCTCCTTGCTCTACTACTTTACCCGCATACATAACTGCTACCCTGTCACACATTTTGGCCACAATGCCAAAATCATGAGTGATAAATATAATTCCTACCCCAGTAGACTCCTGTAGTTCTCTCAGGAGTCTCAGGTATTGTGCCTGAATTGTTGCATCCAAAGAAGTTGTTGGTTCATCTGCTATCAAGACCGCTGGGTTACAGGATATTCCTATGGCACCGACTACTCGCTGCCTCATTCCGCCCGATAATTGGTGAGGATAATCCTTCATGCGGACATCTGGAGCAGGTATCCTGACTTTTCGGAGCATATCGATAACTGTATCTTTTAGACCGGACCCCTTAAGGCCTTCGTGGATTTGTAAGGCTTCACCCACTTGGTCTTCGATATCAAAAACAGGATTGAGTGCTGTCATTGGATCCTGCAGAACCATTGCGATTCTGGACCCTCTCACACTTTCCATTTCCTTTTCGTCTATTTCCAGAATGTTTTCACCTTCGAGAACTACTTCACCCCCTACAATATGCCCAGGAGGTGAGGGTACTAGTCTCATCATTGAAAGTGTAGTTACGGATTTTCCTGATCCTGATTCCCCAACTATGCCTAAAGTTTCGCCGCGTCTGAGATTAAAATTTACACCGTCTACGGCTTTTACTACTCCCCATTTCGTAACGAAGTATGTTTTAAGATCCTTAACTTCTAAAACGACGTCACCGATTCGGTCGTTTGCATCCATTATTGATTGCTCCTTAATTGGTTCAGTATGTGCATTGCTTCCATACTTCAACTTTCTCCAACTTGTGGATTACTGACAGCACACAATCGATTAGAGGGTTCTTCGATTAGTGAACAAGTATCCGCCACTATAATAATGTACCTGCTAAAACGCAATAGTTCGTTAGGCGTCAATTAAACCTATGCAAATTGAATCACGTAATCCTATCTTTCCGATATTTATTTATGTTGATTTATAGTTACCTTATTTCCAATTATCAGAACATGAATATTAATGTTCGTAGATTGGTTACTGAGCGAATTTCTTGGCGTTCCAAGCAGAATCTATTGCTAAATCTGAGACCGATTTCCATCCTGCATCATTTAGTGTCTCCCATCCCTCATAAGGGGTAATATCACTACTATGTAAAGATTTAGGTGACGGGTACCCGAACCAGAGATTTCCTTCTTTGTCCAAAACAGATACTGCGGCGGCAGCATACTCTGTGAGATCAGATTTGTTGCGGAGGAATATAAGTATGAAATCAAAAAGTTCGGTTGGGACTGCCTGGGCATTGGTCGAGAGTTGATAGCTTTTTGCCATTTTATCTATCTCATCAACGTATTTGTCTGGGGCTGCCAATATTAAAACACGTTTGGCACTTCCAATTAAAGTATGAATGGAGGAATGAGTTTTTTCTAACATAGTTACCAGATAATTTAAATAGTATTTATATATACAATACTATTTATATGTATATTGCCTCTTGCGATAATCATTTCCGCTTGTATAATTCACGGTCGACACTTGCTAATAGTACACGATGTATTTCGTGAATTATGGATGGAAATTAATGGTGTCGAATTTGGTGATAAGATTGCATAATACTGAATTGAACTTCAGTAATTATTAGTATAGAATCTTATTTACTGATACAGAATTAACTAATTAAAATATTATTAAAGTTAAGGGAAAATTAAGAGCCTTTAGGAGATTGGAGAAATGGTGTATTACAAGTCGTGTCCAAAATGTAGGGGCGACATGCACATAAGAAAGGATACTTACGGGGATTTTAAGGAATGCATACAATGTGGATTGTTGCAGGATCTTATCGAGAAACCGGCTATGGAATTTGCCGGTGCTCAGACGAGTGACACCTCAAATAAACCCCAAGGTAAAAAGGGCAAGGCAGCTTAAGCGGTTTCAGATATTCGACCAGATAGCTTCATATAATTTGAATCTAACTTGATATGCAACGGTTGAGTTTATCGTCTGTGTGAAGATTTAACTGTTGACTTATTTTTAGAGAGCATAATCAGACTAAATATCCTCTGCGAATCTATCTAGATTGAAAAATTTGAGTGGTGATTCGTCTTCTGTTGTAACGTATTCAGCCATTAGTTTTGCGGTGGCTGGACTGGACATGATTCCTACGTGGTCGTGTCCCGAAGCTATACTCACACCTGTCAACCCAGGTAGGGATCCTAATATTGGCATTCCATCAGGAGTTCCAGGTCTAACGCCTGCAGAGGCTGAAATGAATTCTGCATCGCCTAAGATTGGAAAAATCTCTTTTGCATTTGCTACCATCTGGGATATTGCATCACCGGTCACAGTATTATTAAAAACACCTTCTTCTCGCGTGGCTGCAGATAAAATAGTGCCGTCTTTTTGTGGTACCAAGCTCTGAATCCAGCTCTTGGGAACAAAGCCTGATTTACGGATTAGGATACGCTGGCCTTTTATGGGACGGATTGGGACTAGATCAGGCGTCCAGTGTCGTGAAATCCCACTCCACGCGCCTGCGGCTATTATTGTATGTTCCGCATGAAAATACCCGGATTGAGTTATAACACCGACTACTTTATTTCTCTCAGTTTTAAGTGAGATTACATCAATGCCTTCTAAAATCGTTGCTCCCAAGTTCCCTGCTGAATGTGCTAGTGCTCTAACAAATGCAGAACCTTTTATTGTGGCATCTTTGGGTGAAAATATACCGCCCAATGCCTTATCGCTTATTTGAGGTTCTCGTTCAATAAGTTCCTTACGATCAATCCATCTAACTCCAAGACCGAGTTTTTCTTGCCATTTAAGGTCATCTAGCAAAAAACCATCACGGCTTTCATCAAAGAAAACTTTAATAGCTCCATTTTGTTGAAATTCGGGATCAATTCCTGATTCTTTGAGTTCTTCTATTAGATTGGGAAAAGAATTCCAACTTTTCATTCCAAGTTGAAAATAAGGATCAATGGTGTGGTCCATATACCAGATTGGTCCTATCATTCCAGCTGTTGCTCCCGAGGCACCAGACGCTAGTCTGGTTTTTTCAAATACTATGCATTTCACGTTTTTCTTCGATAGCTCATAAGCTATCGAGCACCCAATTACGCCACCACCAATGATTGCGATATCAACGCTTCTTGGCATAAAAATTTTCCTTAAGGAGATATACTAACTACAAAGGAATAGAGAATTCCGAAAGTTAATATTTTGTGTTAAATTGACTGTATCCGTCTTCCTTTATAAAATCTAGGTCAGTGTAGTCAGAATTAGGATTGACGTCGAATTAGATTAGATAGGTACCGTTGAGGAGAATCTTATGGCAACAAGAACAATCCCGGAGCCGCTAAAGATCACCATAAGCGAAGAGGCCGCTGTGCACGTAAAGGAATTTGCTGCTGCTGAAGGCAAATCGAGTGCCGATCTCAGAGTTGGAGTCAAAGGTGGTGGTTGCTCAGGTTTAACGTACATGTTGGAGATTGTTGACGATGGTCCTGGGGAAAACGACAAGGTTATAGAAGAACATGACGTAAAATTGTACGTCGACAAGAAATCCTACGTATTTTTAGCCGGTACGGTGCTTGAGTATTCCGGCGGGCTTAATGGCAAGGGTTTTGTATTCAATAATCCTAATGCAAAGACTACATGCGGGTGCGGAACATCGTTTAGTGTCTGATACGGAAAATCCTTAAACCGACTTACTCCTATTATTGAAATAAAATGGAAACTTTTTCCTTTATCGATTTAACTTCTATTTATGGTCGATTAAAGCTTTGTGGTGAAGACAGAGTAGATTTACTTGACCGATTGAGTACCAATGACATTTCTACGTTGAAAGAGTCAGGTCAGGGTATATCTACAGTCTTAACTACCAATAAAGGAAGAATCATAGATCTATTGAAAGTCTATTTTTTCAAAGATCACTTGATGCTTATTTCTGATATTGGATCAATTAGTAAAGTTTCTGAATGGATTGAGTTTTATACCATTATGGAAGATGTGACCCAAATCGATGTTTCTGATAAAACGTTTCAAATCAGAATATTCTCTGATGACCCTCGAGGAATCTTTCCTGAAATAAACAATTGTAAAACAGATAATTTTTTCATAAGTAATCTAGCTGAAGCGAAAGTAACAATCATTTCAAATAAGATGAATCAGAAAATATGTCTCGATGTCATAGGAGACCTATCTGATAAAAAAAGGATTATTGAGTTTCTCAAAAATTCTGGAACTCAATTGGAATCGAATCAATTTGAAAACATTAGAATTTCACTGGGGTTTCCAAAATTTGGTACGGAACTTACGGAGGAATTTAATCCATTAGAAGCAGGATTGATTGATCATATAAGTTTCAATAAAGGTTGCTATATTGGCCAAGAAGTTGTCGCTCGCTTAAATACTTATGACAAAGTGCAAAGGAAATTAGTCAAATTGTCATGGGATGGATTATTAGAAGAAAACGAAATATTTTCGGGGGGCAAGGTAGTTGGCGTTATAACTTCAAATCTTGACGGGGTTGGATTAGGATTTGTACGAAATAACTTTGCAAACTTGGAAAGTGAATTAATGTGCGGTGAGAAGTCACTGTATGTGACCGAAGTACTTTCGGATTAATTTTTGAAAGAATTATGTGGTTTCTGGTAATTTTGCTGGCAGGGTTACCCCTCCATCCACAATAATCACTTGACCGCGAATCATTGTAGCTTTTTCACTACACAGGAAAGTGGTGACATTTGCAATATCTTGAGCAGTTATCATTCTTCCTCCAAGCGTGTTTTTTCCAGCTGCTATCATATTTTCTTTATTTGGGAAGCTGTCTAATGCTCCTGTTTCTATATATCCACCAGATACTGCGTTGACGTTGATATTTTTGTCGGCAAATTCCACCGCAAGATATCTGGTTAATGATTCTAGAGCCGCCTTGGAGGCACCCACAGATAGATAATAGGGAAGGACGGTCCGTGATCCTTCTGAAGTAATATTCACAATGCTCCCGCCCTCTGTCATGAGTTTTGAAGCTTCTATAGAACAAAGCCACGGAGCTCTTGCGTTTATGTTCATGGCCCAGTCCCAATGTTTTGGCTCAAGAGACTCGGCAGATCTTTGCACACCGGATGCTGCATTGTTGACTAATATATCTAGTTTGCCAAATTCATCCCCCACAACCTTGAACATTTCTTGTATTTTCTCGGGTTCACCGAGATGTGCCTTGATTTTCAGACATTTGACTCCAAGATCTGTTATTTCTTGCTTGGTCCGTTCTGCGGAATCATGATTCCGCAGATAATTGAATGCTATGTTACAGCCATTTTGGGCGAATTCTAAGGCTATAGTTTTACCTATTCCGCGGGAGCCCCCGGTTACGCACACATATTTGCCGTTGAAATTTTCTGATTTACTCAATATCGATCCAGCTTATTAGTTCATATTTATATGGCCATTCCGCCGTCGACGCTTATGACCTGCCCTGTTACATATTTGGCCTTCTGGCTTGCCAGATAACCGACCATGGCTGATATATCCTCAACTTCTCCGAAACGCTGCATTGGTATCCATGTCATGATCGTATTTTTCTGTTTGTCACTTAATACGTCCACCGTGTCGGTGTGTATATATCCTGGCGTAATGGTGTTAACTGTTATATTCCGTGTAGCCACCTCTTTGGCTAAAGCGAAGGTGAATCCATTAATGGCAGCCTTTGAAGCGGTGTAATTAGTTTGGCCAATATTACCTCTTAGGCCCACTACTGACCCTATATTTATAATTCTTCCCCATCTGGCTTTTACCATTGATCTTAATACTGCCCTACTGCAATAAAAGGTTCCGTTTAGGTTCGTATTAATTACTCTTTCCCAGGCTTCATCCTTCATTCTTAATAACAAGCCGTCATCAATGACTCCAGCATTGTTTACCAAAATATCAACTTGACCAAAAACCTCTTCGGCTGTTGACACCATTTTTGTGACTTCGCTAAGATCCCCTACGTTTGCTTTGTGCGAGAATGATTCAACACCAAGGGACTTAACCAATTTCACCGTTTGTTCTGCCTCTTCTTCGGATGTGTTGTAATTGACAACAATGTTTGCACCCATAGCTGCTAGCTCTATTGCTGAGGCTCGTCCGATCCCTTTGCTTGCTCCCGTGACTAAAGCAGTTTTGCCTACTAAGCTGTTTGTGTCTTCCAATTTAGCTCCATATAGTTTTTACGAGGGAATTCATGTGGTTGTTTCCTTGACTCTTTTCACCTGAGTCAACATCTCTTCAATTAACTTTGTCTCTATGCACATGCGAGCTGTGCTTACGGCTCTTTGCACAGTGCCTGCTGTGGCACTTCCATGTCCTATTATGCTAACTCCGTTAACCCCAAATATTGGCCCCCCTCCCCTAGCATCAACTACGTTATTGTTTTTGTAGAGTTCTTGCATTAGTCCGTCGAGTAGTTCCCCTGGTATTTTTCCAGATAATGCGGAATGTAATTGATTTGAAAAGCCTTTACCTAGTCCTTCAACCAGTTTGAGTACTACATTACCCACAAATCCGTCGCATACAACGACATCTGCTGTTCCTGAGACAAGGTCGTTACCCTCAACATTTCCTATGAAATTCAGACCACTTTTTGTCAATAGTTCAGTTGATTCTTTTACGAGTGTATTTCCTTTACCTTCTTCGCTTCCGACACTCAGAATACCTATCTTGGGTGAGTCTATGCCAATTAGAAGTTTGCTAAATACAGAACCTAACGCAGCGAAACCAAGTAATTGAGTTGGCTTACAATCGATGTTTGATCCAAGGTCTAGGATAGTTTGGTTTGGGGCGGATCCTATGATTGGCCCGCCAATCGCAGGTCTGTCGATTCCCTGAATTGTACCTAATATTACAACCGCGGCTGCCATAGTGCCTCCCGTCGATCCCATGGAAACTACGGCGTCAGCCAACTCTTTTTTTACTAAAGAGGTTGCCACTATTATTGATGCATTAGGCTTTTGTCGCAATGCTAGCGCAGGGGCTTCTCCATCTTCAATTTTTCCTTGTGATGCCACTATGGATATAGGGAGGTTTGAAGCATCGTGTTTCAAAAGTTCTGAGCCTACTGAATCCTCGTCGCCCACCAATATTATCTCTGTGTCTTTTTCTTTTGCTGCTAGGACTGCTCCTTCGACTGGCACAGACGGGGCGTTGTCTCCTCCCATTGCGTCAATTGCAATTCTAAGTCTTTGTGTCACTAATTAGTCTCCAATATGAGTGGTTATTTATGTAATTACTGATGCGGTCCCAGATATGGCCACGTCGCCAGTTTGCCTTTTAATCGTAACTATATACCTAATTTCTCTTCCGTCAGGGATTTCCAAAACTTTCTGGACTTCTGCAGAAGTTGTGATAGTGTCTCCTGGAAATACAGGAGCCTTAAATCTAATCTTCATACTCCCTGTTTTCGCCCAGGTTTCAGGGTACGCATTGGTCATCAGCTCGGAAATTGTCGCAGCTATCATCATCCCGTGTGCAATGTTTTTCCCAAATGGGGAACTTCTACCAAATTCTTCATCCACGTGTATCGGATTGAAGTCACCTGAAGCTTCCGCATAGGAATGTATTTGCTCTTTATTAATGTTTTTTTCTATGGGTGAGATTTTCATAGGTTTTACGCTGGGATCATTATTGTACTTTTTCCGGCCATGACTGTGGTTCCTTTGGAATCGCATACGACAAGTTTCACGACCATAAATCTCCATTCGGCTCTAACAGTGTTTGAATTAAGAGTTGCTGTGCAGACGAGGGTCTCTCCTATAGGAACTTTTGATAGAAAATTGATCTCTTGACCGGTGTGGAGGGTTCCTCCTGGAATTTTAAGGTCATTTACCACTCCCTTTAGGCTTAAAGCAGCGATTGACATAGGGGGCGCAAAGTTATCGCCAGCAATGGATTCTTCCCGATTTTCTGAAGGTATATTATCTTGGACAGCATTCCTGTACTTGGTAACAGATTCCAGGTCTATTAAATATGTTCTTTTTGATATTGTTTCACCAGTAGAGAGCGAGCCATAGTCGATAGTTGAAATGTCAGGTTCTTCAGAAGCCATGTCGTAAAATTTTCCTCAGTTATGAGTAGCGTGAGTTTATTAAATAAATCTTTCAGTCAGGATTATAGTGTCGAATCTGTGGAGCTATCAATCGTAATCGACCCACTAAAACTTAGTTATTCAGATCCGCCAGCTCTGCCTCTTTGAAGTTCCGCCTCCTCAAGCATCCTTGTGAGTATCACCATAGATTCCTCAATACTGTAGTCTAATTGAGCAATAGAAATAACTCTGAAAAGTACTCCAGTAGATACTCTCACAGGGGTAGATTCTCCCAAGGCTGGGATTTTAACGCCCATAGCTTCAGACATGAAACCTGCTGCAGCCATTCCGTATTCCGTTAGGGGGCATCGGACTAAGAGGTTTTCATCGTGAGTCAGTAATATTCCCATTTCATCTTGAGAAAATTCCATTCTAACGTGGGCCCTAGGGATTGATATCAAATCTTCCGCGTATTGGGATACTGTAACCAAAAGTTGACCTCATGCTGGGAGTGATTTTGGACCGCATTATACGTCTAACACTAAGATTTTTTTTGCAAGCATGAAAATTCTTACGTTTGATGGGGACCTACAAGAAACCAAAAATTTGGGCGACCATACTCAGCCCTGAGTTATGGGCCATGCCACGCCTCTCAAGGGGATTCACAAATGCAACTATAGAAAATTTATTTTGTTACCTTCACCTAGAAACCTTTCACAGATAATTATCGATGATTAGGGAATATTGTCAATCTAAACGTTTCCATGACGACGACAAACGTAAATATGTTTGATAATGTGCAACCGAAAACCCTTAATGAGTCGGTATGTTGTGAGATTCGTCACTAAATTTATGAATGATGTTTCCTGTATGTTTCAATATGAAAAACAGAAGTTGTAATTTCTTCGCCATAGCCATATATGTTTCTATTTTCCCTTGAAATAAAAATATCTTTGGCTGAGTTTCATTTTACGTTTAATATAAAATGGAATTACGATTTTAAGGCTTCTCACGTGTAAGGGAGACAAATAATGTGATCGATATTGATCTGATTCGTGAAAGACCAGATGTTTTACGAGATTCTGGAGAAAAAAGAGGCCAAGAATTTAGGATTGATGAGGCTATTGATTTAGATCGTCGTCGACGCTCAGCTATTACCGAAATTGATAATCTGAGGGCTAAGAGAAATGATGTGTCGCGGGAACTTGGTAAAACCAGGGATAAACCAAAAGAATTGATTGAGGAAATGCGAGTGGTTGGTTCCCGAATAAAAATTCTTGAAAATGACGAAAAACGACTTGCTGAAAATCTCGATTCGATCCTTCTGGATATTCCTAATGTTCCCAGTGATACATCGCCCGTTGGGCAAGACGAAAGTAAGAATATTGTTGTTCGTACTATAGGAGAAGTTTCCTCTTTCTCTTTTAAACCTAAGCCTCATTGGGAAATTGGCGAGGACTTGGGGATTATTGATTTTCAACGTGGAGTGAAATTATCACAATCGAGATTTTATGTTTTAAAAGGAAAAGGGGCCACGCTACAAAGAGCGGTTATTTCTTGGATGTTGGACCTTCATGTAAACAATCATAATTACGATGAGTTGTATTTGCCGTTTATGGTAAATCGAGAAACAGTTAAAGGGTCGAGTCATTTACCTCATTTCGAGGAAAATATGTACCATGATGAAGAAGACGATCTGTTTATGGTCCCTACCGCCGAAGCACCAATTACGGGATTGTTTCGGGGTGAAATTATTGAGGAATCTGACCTACCTTTACGATATGTTTCTCATACACCGTGTTGGAGGAGGGAGAAATTTTCAGCGGGGAGGGATACTAGAGGAATAAAAAGGGTACATCAATTCGATAAAGTCGAAATGTATAAGTTTGTCAAACCTGAATCTTCCGATGAAGAATTGGAAAAATTGGTCAAGGATGCAGAGAGAGTGTGTGAGATTTTAAAAATACCTCACAGGGTATTGGAACTCTGCACGGGTGATCTAGGATTTGCTGCTTCTAAAAGCTACGATGTTGAAATGTGGGCCTCTGGGACCTCAGAGTGGCTTGAGGTATCTTCTTGCTCAAATTGTACAGACTTTCAGTCAAGACGGTCTGCAATACGCTACAGGCCTGAATCAGGGGGACGACCGAGATTAGTTCATACCCTGAATGGTTCTGGGCTAGCCGTGCCAAGAGTTCTGATTGCTATCCTTGAAAATTACCAGCAAGAGGATGGCTCGGTTACTGTTCCTGAAGTGCTAAGGTCTTTGACTGGTTTCGATAAAATATCGGTTGGGAGCTAATTGTTTGTATTCCAATGAGATAAATAATTTCTACATAGTATCTATATAGGGAAGTTCTTATGGATTTTGAAAGTACAAATAATTTAGCTTATGCCTCTGTAAGGGAACTTCTTGAACTTTATCGAACGAGACAAGTATCTCCTGTAGAAATGACGGAACTGTTTATAGACCGGATTGGTAAATTGGATGGGAAATTAAACGCATTCCTTGAGCTCAATTTTTCTCAGGCCCGTGAACAAGCAGTAAGGGCAGAAGCAAATATATTGAGTGGAGATTCCGAAGGTATATTGGAAGGAATACCAATCAGTATCAAGGACTTAGAGCTAACAGAGGGCTTGAGAACAACAAGTGGATCGTTGATTTACGAGGATAGAATACCTGTTGAAGATTCTATTGTTGTCGAGAGAGTAAAGGCATCAGGTGCGATAATTCTGGGTAAGAGCAATACCCCGGAATTTGGT
The DNA here is from genome assembly GCA_964500645.1 of uncultured Dehalococcoidia bacterium. Classification (GTDB taxonomy): domain Bacteria; phylum Chloroflexota; class Dehalococcoidia; order Lucifugimonadales; family UBA826; genus CAYFIW01. Next base: position 14,686 of record CAZCOH010000002.1, on the reverse strand, counting down.
CTATTGGGGGAAACCAGAAACCGTTTGGGTGATCATTGTAGGAATCCTTGGGATATCTCAAAGACATCAGGTGGGTCTAGTGGCGGAGCAGCTGCAGCTTTAATTTCTGGTATGTGTACCATTGCTACGGGATCTGATGGTGGAGGTTCCATAAGAATCCCAGCTAGTTTTACAGGGACATATGGCATAAAACCCAGTCAGGGAAGAGTACCTAGATATCCTGTATTAAATCCCCCTATTTCTAACCAGACAAGTCAATCGGGTCCCATGGCTCGTTCTGTCTATGATTGTGCCCTGCTACTTCAAGTTATGTCAGGATATGATCCACGAGATGTATCTTCCTTAAGGGTAGATGTGCCTGATTTTTCATCTTTTGCTGACCCTAGCAAACAGAAAAATATCAGCGAACTAAAAATTGGATGGACTCCCGATTTCGGCTATGCAAAAGTCGATCCCGAAGTTCTTAAAATATGTGAAACTGCGGTCAAATCCTTCTCGGATATTGGCTGCAAGGTTGAAAATTCTACTTTCTCTATCGAAGATCCTTTCGAACACTGGATGGTGCTTTTTTCTACGATGAGTTTGGCTTCTAACTCTGAGTATTGGCCCAGTCGATCTGAAGATATGACAGACTATGCAAATGACATTTATGATTTTGGGAGTTCTCTCAGTGCCGCTGATTTTAGTAAGGCAATAGCTAACATCAACACCATAAGACAGGCCCTGGATGATCAGTTTGAGAAGTTTGATATATTGATATCTCCCACCATGGCTGTACCCCCATATGAATGCGGAAATCCACCACTTGCAATTGAGGGTTCTGAACTAGATGGCTCTTGGGGTTGTCTTCCTTTCACATACCCTATAAATTCAGCTGGAAATCCAGCGGCTAGCATTCCAGCTGGTATGACATCTGGAGGGCTCCCCGTCGGACTACACATAATAGGAAAATATGGAGACGAAGAAACTGTAATTACAGCATCTGCCGCTTTTGAGGCTGTAAATCCCTGGTCGCATTTAAGACCTGAAATTTCGTAACTAAATTCTGGATTGGTTTAAATATATTTTTGTTTAGTCCTAGATAAGGATGAGCCTTAAGGATTATAAAGTTGTTGTTGATATTTCTAGTTAGCGGTATATTCGTTGATGTGTTGACTGAATCGGTTCTATAGTTAACGTTTAATTAGAATAATAAAAATTAGGATGAGTTTAGGAGTTTATTTATGGATGTTGTAAGAAAAGATGATGTTACTCCAGATGATGCGAGCAATGCACCCCTGTTTTATGGTGGAAAAGTGACTAGGCAACCTTTGGTTGGATCTCCTAAAACTGATCAATATAACTTCTCACTAGTGTCGTTCTATGGTGGGGCTAAAAACCATTTTCATACTCATACAAGTGATCAGATTTTATTTGCGACTCATGGAGTCGGGATAGTTGCCAATGAGTCGGAGGAAGTCGAGATGAATGCAGGAGACACGGCCTTCATTCCCGCTGGTGAAAAACACTGGCATGGGGCTTCAGACGGTCATGATTTCTTCCATATTTCTTTAACGCGACCTGACAGTGAAACAGAGATGTTTTTGCCGGAATAGTTATTTTTCGATACCAGCTTGAAAATTAAAGCAAGTGCCGACGCTGCTTCGAATGAATGCTGTGGGGAAATGGTCTGAAAACTTCTTCATAGCTTCAAATCCGGTACAGTGAGATGGGGATATCCAATCAGGGTTTATTTTCTTTAAGTCTATTAAAGTTGAATCAATTAATTTTTGGAACCTTGGATGGTCTGGCAAATGGAATCCCCCAATCAAGGCGTGTATCTTGCTTATACCGGTGATTTTTTTTACGTATCTAGCAATGTTCACTATGCCTGAGTGGCCGCATCCTGTAATTATAATTAGACCTTTTTCTTTTACATTAACAATTATTGCTTGATCGTCTAAAGTGAGTGGATCTGGTATCCAGTGGGTCCCTTCAAGCCGTTGTTGTCCTTGCAGACCTATCTCGTATGATGTGGTTCGGTCTATTTCACCGGTAATGAGTATGGATTTACCAAGTATGAAAGATGGTTGTTTCGATTCGTGTATAACGTCAAAGCCGTTGTCTATTAGATTGGATCTATTTACTGTGGGCAGGTAAGAAGGGTCACTGTCTGGCAAATAAATTCTTCTTCTGTTCCAAAAGTCAGGGTGGATAATAATCGGGATATTGCCGGAAGGGAGAGCTTTTATAATCCCGTGGATACCTGTTGTGTGATCATTGTGCCCATGGCTCATCACCAAGGCTGTTACATTTTTAGGATCTAACTCTAATCGTGACATGTTCTCAGAAACCCCAAAAGGAGAGATTCCCGTATCAAAAAGGATACTGTGTGTACTATTATTGTTTGTTACTGAAACCCACGCAGAAAATCCATGTTCCGCTACTAAGGCGTCTTTAGTAGTTTGATCATCAAGGTGACTGGCAACTATTTGTTGTTTGGTTTTTAGTCGTTTCGCCGGTCCAAAATCAGGTGCCAGCAGACTGGAAAAATTGTCCATCAAGATGGTTATGGAGGCTTCGTCTACCGGTGCGGGTACTATAGTGTTTGGATTGTTGGTTTCCAATATCAAATATCGTTAATTTCTGAGTAGTCAATTTTGCAAGATTCACATACTGATTCAGGGATTAATCTGAATCTGATCATCCATCCGAATACGTAGCATCCAGTACAGAATCCAATGAATGCTTCCAAAGATGCAAAAAATCCTAATATACCTATTAGGTATCTTGTAGTACTTATATCGGAAGACAAGTAAGTAATTAGTGCAGCTGTTGATAATACTAGTCCGATTGCTTGAGCAAATCTTTTGGGTGGTCCAGGCACAAGTTTTTCATGATTACCAAAAAGGGGAACCAGTATCTTTGTAGCGATTAAACCGATTGGACTAAGTGTTGGCCCCGTTAATACCCGCGCTAGGAATCCATATAAGATGAAGATTAATACCCAAATGTTAGCCGTGACTAGGAAACTTAGAGTTAAGATAACGACCATGGTAGCAACGAATCTGGCTGCGTAGTCGTTAACTGGGTCGGGAAAACTGAATAATGTGTTCATATAAATGTACTACCACTCATCTCATCATTTTTCCGGTTAGATTTGGTATCAGCTTGCTATATTCAATCAGGTGTAACTAGAATTAGCCAGCATATAAGAGTGTGATAGGAGAATAAATAGGAATGTTTTCAGCAAGGATCACAAGTCCCAAAAAAATAGAAATAGAAGACATAGCTACGCCAACTATAGTTGAAGGGCAATGCCTTATAAAACTTGAGAAATGGTCAGTGTGCGGAAGTGATATACGGCATGCATATGGTCCTGTTCATCCTGAAGAAGAATACCCTATGCGACATGGTGGTGCTTGCCACGAGTGTGCAGGTACGATCGTGGAGAGTAAATCAGATAAATTTAAGGTAGGACAGAGAGTTATAGTTTTACCAAGTGCAGATGGACCTGGGGGTCTGGTTGAATATTATCCTGGCGACGAAGGGAGGATGGCTCTCGTACCGGACCATGGGGATCTGGGAGAGTGGATTCTTTGCCAACCGTCAGGGACGGTTCTCTATGCCTGTCAATTAATGGGAACTATCTTGGGAAAAGACGTAGTAGTAATGGGGCAAGGAAGTATTGGGCTATCGTTTACAGCGATATGTGCAAGAGCAGGTGCGAGGAAGGTCATAGCGGTGGACCCTTTAGATTATCGTCTTGAATGGGGAACAAAGTTCGGTGCCACTCATACCATAAACCCAGATAAGAATGATCTAGATGAGGCATTGATGGATATAACCGGTGGAAGATTGGCTGACATATCTGTCGAGGCATCTGGTTATCCAGATGCTTTGAATGCCTCCTTGAGGGCTGCTACAAAGCATGGGAAAGTCATGATTTTTGGTATTCAGCCTGGTCCGTCGGGAAAAATGACAGAAATTGATACCCAATATTTCTTGAGAAATGCTCCCACGATAATTCCAACATCTGGGGCTGGAAGCGGAGATCCTATTGGGCATATAGATCGAATGATTGCTTTGAAGGATCGAGGCTGGTGGAATCCTGGTGAAATGAAAACCCATGAAATGAAATTTGAAGACGTACAGAACGCTTATGACCAGTACGAACAATACGAAGATGAAATTGTCAAAGTTGTTATGGGTTTATAAGCCAAAGGTAGTTCCTTCTTGTGCCAAGGCCGTGATTATAGTGCAGCGTTGTTATGGATTTAAGCGGCACTCAATTCATTCCGCTGGCACGTTACCCCATCCTAGTTATCCGAGTTTATCCTAGGGATGCTCCTCTGGTCCCTGTGTAGATTGAGTACACTGACTGGCTTGCTGTGATGAACAGTCTATTCTTCTTCATTCCTCCAAAAGTTAAATTTGAAGGCATTTCTGGAAGATGTATTCTGCCTATTAATTTGGCTTCCGGTGAGTAAACAGAAATAGAATTTGTTCCCCTTTGTGATGATGCCCATAGATTACCGTCAATGTCACATCTGATACCGTCGGTTGAATCGGAGCCTGTTTCTCTGAATATACGACCTCTGGAAAGTGAAGTTCCATTGTCAGTAACGTCGTAGACGAAAATAGATCTCGGGTCTGTTGACCCAGAATCTGCTATGTACAATTTGTCAAAATTGGGTGAGAAGCACAATCCATTTGGTCCGATCAGTCCAGTGGCCATGATCTGTACATCTCCAGTACTTGGATGAATACGGTAAACAGCGGTTGGAAGTTCTAATTCCGCTTTATCTCCTTCATAGTCATTCATAATTCCGTAGCCTGGGTCTGTAAACCATACTGAGCCATCAGAATGTGAGACTACATCGTTGGGAGCGTTCAGTTTAAAGTTTCTGAATGAATCGGCTATTACACTTATTGATCCGTCGTGCTCTGTTCTAGTCACCCGTCTAGTTAGGTGTTCACAGGTTATTAGTCTGCCTTGGGTATCGCGGGCATTCCCGTTAGAGTTATTTGATGGGATTCGGTATTCACTTACATTGTTCGTATCTTCAGACCATCGTAAGATTCGATTGTTGGGAATATCGCTGAAAAGTAGGTATCCCCCATCCCCAAACCAAACGGGTCCTTCAGCCCATCTGCAACCCGTGAAAATTCTTTCCATGCCTGCATTGAAGATTACGTATTTTCTAAAACTTTCCTCGATAATTTCCACTGCAGGTTCAGGATATGTAATCACGTCATTATTCCAATCACGATCTAAATTCCTAGGTTGGTCTGAAGGCATATTGGTTCTCCTATATCATCGATTTATATAAGGATTTCCTCTTCAATAAGCATCAAGTCCGAGAACTCTAACATAACGATTAACTGAAATTGGGTTAAAGAAAGGGTTTTATGTTTAAACCTATGCTACGATTTCTCGACAGATTTGATCGGTTTTAGGATATCTTACTCATCGGGCTCAACTTTATTTGTTCGGACGGAAATGAATAAGCGGAAATTAAATTACGGATGGCTTCTTTTAGGCGCATGTTTTTTCATAACTCTTTGCGCAATGGGTATCAGGACTTCTACAGGGGTTTTTGTGACGTCTATAGAGTCAGATTTAGAATGGTCCAGAGCTGAAATCACCAGGGTTTTTTCCGTTGGCATTCTGGTTGGAGCCTTTTCTTTCCTTGTAACCGGGTATTTCTACGACAGATTTGGAGGTCGGGCAGTTATAGGGTTTTCTCTACTCCTGCTCGGAGCTTCAATCATGGCTTCAAGTCTAATAAATTCAATGTTGGCTTTTATAATCATCTGGGGATTCATAATGAGTTTTGCCGGTAGTGGCGTATCAAACGTGACTATTAATTCTCTACTGTCCAGATGGTTCTTTAAAAGGCGTAGTATGGCCATAAGTATCTCAGCTACTGGTGGTTCGCTTGGTCCGGTTTTTTTTGCACCTTTTTCTGCATATTTAATCGAAGCTTTTAATTGGAGAGCCGGATTTCTGGTTTTGGGAGCGATATTATTCTTTGTAGTCGCTCCTGTCGCTTTTGCATTTCTTCGAAGTCAGCCTAAAGATGTCATTCCACTAGGCGAAGAGGAATTAGAAGTGAATAAACAGAAAGACGGCGATTTTTCAGACAAAGGTTCTAAGCAAGTGTCTGGTCTTTTGTTTACGACGGGTTGGAAGCAAGCGTTGTACACTTCGCCTTTTTGGCAACTATCGGCTGCCTACGTTGTCTGTGGAATAACAACCAATATTATAGCTATTCATTTTGTACCATTTGCGGAAGATAGCGGAGTACCGAAACTCACTGCTGCGACTATGTTTTCAGTGATGATGGGATTGAATTTTGTAGGTGTTCTGTCAGCTGGATATTTGTCTACTAGGTTTAAACAGAAGAACGTCTTGGGTACTACTTATGCACTAAGAGGAATAGCATACGCACTTTTAATTGGAGTCGGAGGATTAGAAGGTATGTGGGTGTTTGCTGTTGTAGCCGGAGTGTCTTGGATTGCTACTGCTTCAGTAACTTCAGTAATGACAGCGGATATCTTTGGGCTAAAAAATATTGGTGTTCTTAATGGAATGGTTAATATGGCACATCAAATAGGTGGTGCAGCTTCGGTTTTTATGGCCGGAGAGCTACATCAAATGACTGGATCGTACACTCTGCCATTTTCTATAGCCATGGTAACTTTGATAGGGGCTAGTATCGCCGCATATTGCGTCAATGAAAAAACCTATTCCTATAGGTACAATTCCACTAAATCAATGTTCTCTACAAAAGACCCTGAACCGGTCATCTAATCCTTAATTTTCAGTAGAGTAGCTATATTCTTTTAGTTTCATTTTGGGCGAGGTGAATGGTTTGGATCGAGTTGTTGTGCTTGTCACTCGAAATAATCGTTTCTTTTACGGTTGGGTGATAGTGGCTGTTATGGCAGTGGCCAGTGCAGTAAGTATGGCTATGGGGTCCCTGAATTTTGGTCTCTTTATAAAACCTATGGGGGATCAACTTAACATAGGGAGAGCCTCCTTTGGGTGGTCTTCGACTGCCAGAAGTGCTACCGCCGCGATTACAGCCCCATTCATTGGTAAGTTGTTGGACAAATATGGTTCGCGGTGGATATTGACTGGTGCTACGTGTATTACTGGCTTGTGTATGGTTGGACTATCGCGAACTGAAACATCCGTTCATCTGATCTTGATTTTTGCTGTCATGGGATTGGTGGGGATGAGCGGGCCAGGTTCGTTGGTAACCTCAGTCCCTCCAACTAAATGGTTTGTCGAAGGAAGAGGCAAGGCTTTAGCTTATGCGTCGGCGGGCATATCGGCGGGGGCAGTAATTTTCGTTCCGCTTACCCAAGTTTTGATTGATGCTTACTCCTGGCAACATGCCTGGTTGTATCTTGCTTTTATCGGAATGGGAGTCATAGTTCCTTTGTCCCTTGTTTTCATAAGGAGAGAGCCAGAAGACTTAGGCCTTTTGCCAGATGGATGGGATTCTAGCCATTCGAGACAAAGTAATGACTCTGAGTCACGAGAACCGATTTTGTTAGAAGCCTCTTGGACTCGTAATCAGGCAATGGGCACTTTAACAATGTGGACTCTTACAGCAGCTTTTTCAGTCTTATCTTTAGGTATCCTTACTTTGGCATTGCATAGAATTCCCGCATTCATGGACCGTGGGCTTGACCCTGGCCTGGTATCTCTAGCCACAGCTTTCGATGCTGTTTGTGCCGGTGCGGGAAGTTTTGGTGCCGGAATGCTAGTTAAGAAGATACCTGCAAGAATTATCGGCACATCATCATTTTTGATGTTAGCTATAGCTAGTGTTATGTCTATCTATGCTTATGATTTTTGGCTCATGTTTTGGTCTATGGCTCTATTTGGTCTGGGAATAGGTACAAATATGTTTAATCAAAATTACATATGGGCTGAGTATTTTGGGCGTGCCAATCTTGGAAGTATACGAGGAATTGTGATGCCTATTACTCTCTTCTTTGGTGGATTGGGAGCACCTATTGCAGGATATGTGGTTGATCAAACGGGATCTTATGATCCAGTCTGGTGGGTTGGTGTTGGATTGATGCTGATCGGAGCTTTTTTGTTTTTCATTTCAAAGAATCCAGGTAGCCCACAGCTTAAATAACGTATCCCTGATAGATTAAGGAATTTGGCAAACTATAGGATTTCAGTAAGATTATTTTCTTATTAGATGGACCTTGAATCAGTAGCCTTATCATCTTTAACTTAGGTAATATTTCAATATGATTCGCCTTATTACAATAATGAGTTGTGTCGGATTCATCCTGACCATGCTAGGTTGCCAGTCTGGTGGCACAGTTCTGTATTTTACTTCGGACAGAGATGGTAATTTGGAGATTTACTCTACAATTCCAAATTCTGGAGAGGAAATCAACGTCACTAATAAGCCCGAGGATGAATATGCGCCTTCACTGTCACCCGATGGTAAATGGATAGCATTTTTGGTCGGAGATAAAGAGAAATCTTCTATTGATGTGCTTAATTTAGATTCGGGTGAGGACAAAGAAAGATTCACCATATCAAAGGGCAGTGGTAAATTTTCAACTCCGGTATGGAGCCCAGACAGCAAGCGCATTGCTTACACTGGAAAGCTAAGCGGTAAAGGTTCACGGATTTATATAACGTCAATTGATGATTCGCCCGCCAGATTGTCTGACATAGAAGTTACAGAGGTTGGAGATTGGTCTTTTGACGGGGAGTCAGTGGTGTTTTCTTCAACAGATGGGGAAAGGACAGGCATACATGTAAGGAACCCAGACGGTGTGAATCAGCGACAAATGACTTGTGGAAAGGATTATCACGCAATATGGTCGCCTGATTCAAAGAAGTTGGCATTTATATCGGAGCGAGATGGAAACGCCGATATCTATGTAATGGATAGAGATGCTATGGACGATCTTTGCCCAGATAAGAATGATTCCCGTCTTGAGGCTTACCAGTTAACTGAGACCGATGAGAAAGAATCCGATATATCCTGGTCGCCTGATGGAAAAAGACTTGTATTTGTCTCAGAGAGGGACGGTAACAAAGAGATCTATATCATGGAAGAGAGTGGTAACAAACAAACTCGTCTTACCTATAATGAAATACCAGACTATGACCCGATTTGGTCTCCGGATGGAGGAACCATAGCTTTCGTGTCCGAGTTGGACGGAGATCCGGATATATTCCTTATGAATGACAAAGGGGAGAATCAAACTCGTGTTACGAATAATGAAGCATCCGATACTAACCCTAGTTGGTAATCCACGACATAGTTTAATTTTATAGTCACGAATATTATTGCTTTTTCGCTGATATAATTTTGTGCCTGATGATGGCTACGGATTATGTTTTTAGGTATTTTGCGGGCAAATGGCAGAAATGATTGCAGAAAAACTACCAAATAGGCGTATCGTAGTTAAAGTTGGCACCAGTCTTCTTACAGCAGGAAAAGATCAACTAGATGTTGCTATGATGGCCAATATTGTCGACCAGATGGCGGATCTTCAACATGGTGGAAGCCAAATGATTTTGGTTACTTCTGGGGCTGTTGCAGCAGGGAAAGGTGTTATTAAATCGTTTTCAGATGACATTGAAGATGATGGCGTCACTCTACCTGATCGCCAAGTATTAGCCGCTGTCGGACAAGGGAAATTGATGCAAGTCTACGAAGAAAAATTCTCTTCAAGAGATATTCCAGTAGCACAAGCATTGGTTTCGAAAAGAGATGTAAATGACAGGCTCGGTTATCTTAATCTTAGAAATACGCTCAGCGCTCTTTTAAGTAGAGGGATAGTGCCTATCGTCAATGAAAATGATGTTGTGTCGGTTGAGGAACTTGAAGGAGAAGTGTTTGGAGATAATGATAACTTATCCGCTCTTGTAGCTAACTTAATAGATGCAGATTTACTTATGATTTTGGGTAAAGTCCCAGGTATGTATACAAAGGATCCAAATATTCATCATGATGCTGAAATCATCCAGATGGTTGAGAAAATAGACGAATATATCAATTCACTGGGGGGGCCTTCTTCGGACACTATGGGTAGAGGAGGGATGTCTACCAAGATAGAAGCTGCGAGGTTGGCTACTGCTTCGGGAGTAGATGTTGTGATCGCCAGTGGGCTCGAAAAAGATGTTATAAAACGGTTGGCATCGAAAGAAATATTGGGAACTCTTTTTAGTGCCTCAGTGACCAAATTGGAGAGCAGGAAAAGATGGATGTTGAGTGGTATATCTGGAGGATCTAGGCGACGTAATATTTGTATTGATAATGGTGCCTTTACCGCTTTGAGGGGATCAAATACTAGTCTTCTACCAGCGGGCGTCATTTCAGTTTCTGGTAATTTCGATAGGGGTGACATAGTTGCTATAGTTGACGAGTTAGGATCGATCGTCGGAGCAGGTATATCGAATTACGGAAGTGGTGATTTGGAAAAGATCAAGGCCGCACGGTCGAATCGCATACATGAAATTCTAGGGTACCATTACAGCGATGAAGTGATACATAGAGATAATCTGGTTCTTCTAGTTGAGTAGGCGTAATTTTATGAGTAATCTTAGTGAAATTGGAGTTGGTGCACGAAAATCCTCAAGGGAGATATCTTCCCTGTCTGGTGATGTAAGAAATCAGGCTATAAGGAGCATTGCCAAAAACTTGTCAGATTCTCATACACGAATTCTAAATGAGAATGAAAAAGATACTGAACTTGGGAAGAAAAACGGGTTATCAAATGCGTCCTTAGATCGTCTCATCCTTACTTCCGATAGGATAGATTCGATGGCAAATGACTTGGTTAAGATATCGGAATTACCTGACCCGATTGGCGAGACCATGGAAATGAAGACTATGCCCAATGGGATGCAGGTGGGGCGCAAGCGAGTACCTCTGGGAGTTATCGGGGTTATTTATGAAAGTAGACCTAATGTAACGGTAGATATTTCTGCACTATGTCTGAAATCCGGAAATGCAGTTATCTTGCGTGGTGGTAGTGAGGCGTTTAATTCAAACACTGTTCTAACCGACATCATAAGGGAATCAATATCGTCAGTGGGAATTCCAGAAGATGCGGTTCAGGGAGTAGGAGATACGGATCGAGCATTAGTTTCGGAAATGTTGAAAATGGATGATTTTATAGATTTAATGATTCCACGAGGCGGATCGGATTTGGTTAAGCGAGTATCTTCTGAAGCTTCGATGCCAGCTATAACTGGTGGTGTCGGCGTGTGTCATACGTATATAGATAGTTCAGCTGAGGTTGGAATGTCATCTGAAATAGTATTCAATGCTAAAGTACAGAGACCTTCAGTCTGTAATGCTATGGATACTGTAATAATGCATGTATCTACAGTTCCTAGTCATTTGCCTGTAATCGCTGATCATTTGGCTAAAGCGGGAGTTGAGATGCGGTGCGACAGGCGTGCATTATCTGCCTTAGGCTCACGTAAGGACTTAAATATAGTCCCTGCAAAAGATGAGGATTGGGATACTGAACACTTGTCTCTTGTTGCAGGAGTAAAAGTGGTCGATTCTTTAGATGAAGCTATGGAACACATCGCTAGACATGGTACTGGGCATTCTGAAGCTATAGTCACCGAGAATTACACATCTGCGGAAAGATTCATTAGAGAGGTTGACTCTAGTGCGGTTATGGTTAACGCATCAACTAGGTTTAATGATGGTGGACAATTCGGACTTGGTGCTGAGGTAGCAATAAGTACAAATAAAATGCACGCTAGAGGGCCCATGGGCTTAAAAGAGCTAACTTCGTATAAGTGGGTTGTATTAGGGATGGGACATATACGACCATAAACGTAACCAAAATTTGAGACACGGCAAGAGCTACCCAGAGGAAATTTATGCAGCAGGAAACTTCTTTTTATACTTCCGAGATGCAACTCGAAGTTCGCGATTATGTTGAGAAACTTGAGGAAGAGATCGCAAAGTATCCTTCAATACTTGAGAGGTCTCCCGATGAGGTGAGAAAAGAGCAGGAAAATGGTGTGGGAAGGTATCAAGAACCTTCATTATCTGAGGTAGCAATAAAAAGAGAAATTCCTGGGGACAATGTATCTGTGCCTGTTAGAGCGTTTATACCAAGAGGTGACATTGACGGCGTATATTTACATATTCATGGAGGCGGATGGGTCATAGGCGGAGCTCATCATCAAGACGGCATTCTTGAGGCTATTATGGATGAATGCAATGCTGCAGTGATCAGTGTGGATTACAGACTAGCTCCTGAGAACCCATATCCGGCGGCTCAGGACGATTGCGAGGCTGTTGCAAGATGGGTCGTTGAAAATGCCCCGAAAGAATTTGGAACGGAAAAGATTGTGATAGGTGGTGAATCCGCGGGAGGTCACTTGTCTGCAGAAACCATGATTAGAATGCGGGATAAGCATGGTTATACAGGATTTTCTGGAGCCAACCTTGTTTATGGGGTTTTTGACTTGTCTATGACTCCCAGTTCACAACTTTGGGGAGACCGAAATCTCATCCTAAGTACTCCGATTATGGAGTGGTATATAGATCAATACGTCCCGCATAACGATATTAGTAAAAGAGATCCTGATGTTTCGCCACTTTATGCTCGGTTGCATGATCTCGCCCCGGCCTTATTTTCAGTAGGTACGCTTGATCCTCTTCTAGATGACACCTTGTTTATGCATTCGAGGTGGTTTGCCTCCGGTAATCCTTCTACTCTCAACGTCTATCCTGGAGCGACCCATAGTTTTGAAAAACAACCTACTCAGCTTGCGGACATGGTTTTAGCCAGAATGAGAAGATTTATCATTGATAGGTTTCAGTCTTAACGCAATAGTAAAGAACAACAACCAGAATGTATCCAACAATTGCTATTAAAAAAATAGGTTGGTAGCTATTAAACCAACCTATGATGAATGCTCCAAGTGTGGGCCCTAATCCCATAGCAGCTGTTCTACTCGGGCCTGTCAAACCTGTTACAGTTCCGAACGATTGGCGACTAAAAACTGTTCCTAACATCATGCTGCCAAGCACAAAAACGACTCCAGTCGCAGTGGTCCAAGTTACGACTAAGGTAAAACCAAAATCCTGAGGATTGCTGATCGCTAAAAGAGTTGTTGGTAGTATTGCAGCCAACATGATTATGGATGCTATTTTTTTTGTAGTAAATCTATCTGTGAGCCAACCCCAGAGGGGTACCGATACACCGCCAAGGATATTTCCTAGAGTTAGTGCCGTTGCTGCAGTAGCGTACGACGTACCGTTATCCACTAGGTATGGGACTGTTTGAAAAATCACCATAGAAGTAGATGTAACTGCTACAAACTCGCCAGTCAGTATTAGCCAAAATGACGGTAGGGATAATATTTCCCGTACACTCCAAGTCTTTTCAGTATTAGAAACTGGGTTAGAATAATCATCATCTATTTTGCTGTTAAATTTGCTGTCGGGAAATTGGTTAACGTTCTCTGGTCTGTGTCGAATCAATAGAAAAATTGGTATTGATAATGGAAGTGATGCGTAACCCAAGAATCTGTATGCTGTTCTCCAGGAAAATGTAGTTGACAATGCAGTAATAATCTGAATATTTACTGACTCACCAGCTATGCGATTTAAAGCAGTTATCCCCATTGCAAGGTTACGGCGTTTTGTAAAAAAATTAACTGCTACCGTTCTAGGAATGAGGTTCTGCAGATTGGGTCCGGCAATTGCTCTAATTAGTATATAAGTTAAGAAAAATTGCCATACAGTCGACGTACCTGCCAGATATATTGATCCTAATCCCACGACGAAACAGGCAAAAAGCATAAGCCAACGTGGCCCAAATCTGTCTACAAGCTTTCCAATGAACGGCATTGTCAATCCAGATCCCCAGGTTCCCAATGTAGCGGCCAAAGCGATGGTTTTACGATCCCAATTCATATCCTGAACTATTAGGTCTTGTATGCCTCCCAAAACGGTTTGTGCAACGCTAGTTGCTATAAATGCTCCCATTGCGGCTGCCGCGAGTACAACCCATCCATAGAAAAAAGGTGGATTAGGATGCCAACGGTACAAATTGACCAATAATGCCTTCAATAGTTTCGTTCCTTAGAAATGTTAACGATAATTACCTATCTTATTATTTGTTTTCCAGAAATGCGTGTTACTATTTCGCAACTTTCTCACCAAATTATGAGAGAGCTAATTGGGAAGGAGATCCAAATGAATTATGAGTTTATAAAGTATGAAGTTGCAGACAACGGAGTGGCCAAGGTCTTATTAAATAGGCCTGAAAAACTTAATGCATTGAGCCTTCCTCTTCAAGCTGAATTGTATGATTGCCTCCAAGCGGCAGATGATGATCCACAAGTCAGAGTGATAACCCTTCGTGGGGCAGGAAGGGCTTTTTGTGCCGGATATGACGTCACTCCTCCGCAAACAGATGAAGCTAGAAAGGCAGCTGAAGAGCGTCGAGGTAACATAAGGCACGACATGCACCGTCTTCGGAAGACGGCTAGACTTATGACATCAGTTTTCGATTTGAGTAAGCCGATCATAGCTGGAATTCACGGGCATGTTATTGCTGGAGGCACGGATCTGGCTTTACATTGTGACATGATAATTGCTGCAGATGATGCCAATATTGGATTCCCTCCTGTTCGGTCTATGGGGACTCCGCCAACCCATATGTGGACTTA
>CAZCOH010000001.1:0-154196 GCA_964500645.1 uncultured Dehalococcoidia bacterium | reverse complement strand
GTTAGGAAATTAAATGTCAATACTGAGGTGAGGCAAGCTTACATGTTCTCATTACGGGAAAGTTTAAAATCAGAAAAGTCTGATGTTTCGTCTGTAATGGAAACCGCGATAATTGCGATGTCGCGGGTTATAAGCACAAAGATTAGATTATTTGCAGGTATTAATTGATCAATGGTTCAAAGGCGTCTTTAGCTATAAAACAGAATTGTATTTATTTATTTACAACGCAATATGCTATTAGCAATAATAGCGTCGGAACGTAGAACCAGCCGATCGATGAAATAGTTAATGCAATGAAAATAATTAGTACTAAAGTGCATGCCCACCCGTAGGATTTCCAACGCCACCTGATCCTTTGTTGATCGCCTTTTATAGGGTCTGCCATAATTGCTGTAAACATTACGATTCCCGTTATGATCCACGGGAATAGAATCATAATTAAGGCGTTTGGATTATTTGTCTCCAATATTGTTTGTTTTGTGATGACTATTTGGGTTATGCCAGAATCGTTGTTTAACACGTTTGTTCCATTAAATAACGGGATAAACAACAGAATTAATCCTGCAATCATTGTCGATAGATGAGACAAACCGGCGATAGTAATAGCTGATCTCAGTTTCAACATTAACCGCTGCCTAGTAATTCAGATATTTTTCTGGCTAGTTTGGGTAGGGTTTTTCCGGTAGGACCCCTTAGCACGTGGTCAGCATAGTTTGATAATGTAGTTTCATTCGGGTTTGCCTCAATAACCAACCCACCGTTGTTTTTTACACGTTTCGGAAAACTTGCAGCAGGATATACAGTAGCCGATGTTCCTATTACCAATATGCAGTCGCTTTGATTAGTTTGATAGAAGCACTCTTTTAAAACGTATTCAGGAATAGGTTCCCCGAACATGACAGTATCTGTTTTAACAATCCCATTACATTCTGGGCATGTTGGATAAAAATCATTGGGTGCGATCTTCAACGTGGCTTCAATGTCTCCTGATGGAAATTCACTCTTATTCCATCGTAATTCACATACTACACATCTCAATTTATGCCTATTTCCATGTATTTCTGTGACAGCCTTAGAGCCTGCCTTAAAATGCAAATTGTCCACGTTTTGAGTTATTTGATGTTTGAGTACCCCAATGCTCTCTAATTGAACGAGGGCCATATGTCCGTGGTTTGGCTGGGCGTTGTCGATGGCGTGTCTGAATTCGGTTCGAGTGGGATCAGATGCTTCGTCTATATTTTGACGCCACCATTTTCCTGGATCTTGTTTGAATGCTTCGTAACCGTTTAGAGGAGGTTCACCGATTTTTGTCCACAGCCCACCTGGCCCCCTGAATGTAGGTATTCCGCTTTCTGAAGATAACCCTGCGCCGATTAGGGCTATTACGTGATTGGATTCGGCTATGATTTTTGAAACAGTATCTATTGATTTTCTTTCGGAACATCTATCAGGATTCATGGGATATCAACTTTTTAAATTATTATTGGTGCTGCAAGGTTAAAGATTTCTGTGACCTCTAGGTTTCCAAGTAAGGAGAAATTTTCCCGTAATTTACGTTAAGAAAATTTGAACGGTCCGCGAAATCTTTTGGTATTGAGTCAATCTCAGCTGTAGTGATGATACATTGATCGTATTCTCCGACATAATCAACAATGTGATTTCGACGGGTAGAATCTAATTCAGAAAGTAAATCATCTAACAAAAGAATGGGATGTGATTTTCTTCGTTCATCCAAAAATGCGGCCTCTGCAAATTTCAAAGCCAATACTGAGGTTCTAGCTTGACCTCTTGAGGCGTATCTGTTTGCATCTTGCCCTTCTATGACAATTACTATGTCATCTCGATGAGGTCCGCTTAATGTTGATCCTTGTGCAATGTCCCTTGGCCTAGAGATTTCTAGTTTGGTGAGGATATATGATTCTATATCCTTAGGTTCAGACCGATCCTCAGTTGGGATTGATGGCCTATATTTTAATTCCATATTCTCGTCGATGCCGCTAATTCGTTTGTGAATAGGAGCTGATTTTTCAGATAAGTCATTTAGGGCTTTTATTCTATAAGACATTATTGCAGCACCATTACTTGCGATTGAATTGTCCCAAAAACCCAGTTGGTCAGATGAAGACATGCCATCTTTTATAGACTTTAGTAAGTGGTTTCTTTGAACTAATGAATTTTGGTATTTCTGTAATGATTTAAGGTAATTTTTTTCCACTTGAGAGAGTAATATATCGAGATATCTTCTACGAGTGGCAGGCCTCCCAAATACCAAATCCAGATCATCTACAGTAAAAAGGACAGTATTCTGTATTCCAACGAGGTCTGAGGGGCGTTTTGGGGAACCGTTTACACGGATATATTTTTGAGTTTTAAATCCATCTGCATTTTCCCAAGGGAGGGATCTGTAATGTATTTCAAGCCTGTCAGTAGTTTCCTCAGTTGATATTATGGAACTAACTTTGGAATAACTGCCCCCGACATTAATATTTGCTAAAGAAGGTTTGGCAATTAAGTCTCTTTCAATATTAGCCCTAGGGGACTTTGCTATTGACAACATGTATGCTGCTTCAAGGAGGTTGCTTTTTCCGTGGCCGTTGTCGCCTTGAATAATTGTAGTACCTTTCGGCAATTCGAGTTCTAGTTCCTCATAATTCCGGAAATTTGAAAGGGAAATTTTGGAGATATGAATGGTAAATACCCCGAAGAAAATTAAACTGATTCTAGCATGTCGCATTGTTGAGAATAATTGATATACGGCGTCTGTGAGATACTTTCATATAGTAGGGGATATTTTAAAAAATTTTGAAAGGAAATGTTAGAGAAGTGTCAAACCTGATTGCGTTAGCTGGAGGTGTAGGTGGAGCAAAACTAGTACTGGGCTTGTCAAAGCTTTTGTCACCCGAAGAATTATCGATCGTGGTTAATACCGGAGATGATGAAGATTTCTATGGGCTTCACGTATCTCCAGATTTAGACACTGTAATGTATACATTGGCTGGATTATCTAATACTGAGACTGGTTGGGGACTACTAGGGGAATCTTTTCGGACGCTGGAACGTTTAAAAGTATATGGAGAGGAGACATGGTTTGGTCTTGGTGATCTAGATTTTGCCACACATTTAATTCGAACAAATATGCTAAGACAGGGCAAGTCTCTTTCAGAAATCACATCCCATCTATGTGCTTCATTAGGTGTAAAGCACAATATATCGCCAATGACAGACGGCAATTTGAGAACAATAATTGGTACGCCTGAAGGGGAGATGTCTTTCCAAGAATATTTTGTCAAGAATAAATGCCTACCTGTTGTAAATTATCTTAAATTTGACGGAGCACAGGATTGCGATCCATCGAATGCTTTTAAGAAGTCTCTTGAAGAATGCGATGCGCTTGTGTTTTGCCCGTCAAATCCATTCTTGAGTTTAGACCCTATACTTGCAGTTATGGGTGTTAGGGACTCTATTGAGAATTTTCCTGGCTATCGAATAGCAATAAGTCCAATAATTGGCGGTGAAGCGGTAAAGGGACCTGCTGCCAAAATGATGGCCGAATTGGGTCATGATGTGTCGCCTTTAGGGGTTGCAAAAAAATATCAGCAATTTTGTGACATATTCGTAATAGACGCTTTGGATTCTGAATTAGCCCCAATGATCGAGAAATTGGGTATGAAAGTTTTAGTCACTAAAACTTTGATGCAAAATGAAGAAGATAAAATTCGTCTCGCGTCTATTATTTTGAGCGAGATTGGCTATAAGAAGGGTTCCTAAGATAGTGGATAAGATCAATATTTTGATCCCTTTTAAAGGGTTAAGAAACTCGAAAACACGTTTATCAAAAATTCTGTCTGAAAGTGAAAGACGGAAGATTGCTCTTAATATGTTCGAGATTGTGCTAAAGGCTTCAAAGGAATCTAGTGCTGACTCAGTGACTATTATTGGTGGCGGGTTGTCATCGTCAAAAATAGCTTACGAATTTGGAGTAGATTGGATTGATCCTGGATATGAAGAACTTAATGCTGATTTTATGCACGTTATGAATAATAAGATGGATAAAGGGTTTTCTTGTGTTTATGTACCTGCAGATTTACCTTTTTTACGAGGGGCAGATATTGACTTCGTAATTAATGCTTCTCGGTTATGCAGAAACATTGTCCTTGTTCCGTCGATTGGAGATGGAGGAACAAGTTGTATGTTGATCCCTAGAAAATTTGATTTTGAAAGTCGGTTAGGATCTGACAGTTTTATGAATCACCTTAGAGAGGCAGAAGAACGAGAATTGAACGTTTCGATCGTCACTTCATTAGAACTTGGTTTGGATTTAGATACAGAATCGGATTTAAATATATGCGAAAAATATGATCCAGGTTTTACAATTCGATTGTCTGAGTCACTTATTTGTCATGGAGATTGTTGATGGACAATAGCGGAAATTTAAAGATTGGTGTTCTTCTTCCAACACGAGGCATTTTAATGGAGGGGAAACAACCCGACGATATCAAGGAAATCATCGCAATGGCGAAAGATGCAGAAGATGCTGGACTAGATTCAGTCTGGGTTGGTGATAGTCTTACTGCGAAGCCAAGATTGGAACCTTTGACTGCCTTATCTGCTATAGCCTCACAGACTTCTAGGGTTCGCCTGGGTACTGCGGTTATGCTAGGACCTTTGAGAAATCCTGTTTCACTTGCTCATACAGCCACTACTGTGGACCTAATTTCCGGTGGAAGATTAGTTCTGGGTATGGGAGTGGGAGGATCTTATAACGAAGCCCAAAAACAAGAATGGATTAATGTTGGTGTTGATCCTAAAAATAGGGCTGGTAGATTTGAGGAATTATTGAAAATTTTCAAGCCACTCACTAGAGGTGAGACAGTAACTTTTAAGGGGAGACATTTTTCAGTAGAAAACGTATCCATTAAACCAGTTTCTACTCAACACAATGGGATTCCGGTGTTAGTAGCTGCTCATGGAAGATCCACTATTGAAAGGCAATACGAAAGAGTATTGCTAGGTGATGGATCGATTTCTATTTCGGATTACCTGGATGAATATACTCATTCACTTGAGAGGATTGAATTTCATGCCAAGAAAGGTGGAGTTGACTTTGATAATCTAGAGAAAACTTTTTACATGACGGTAAACATAAGTGAGGATCGCGAGGGTGCTGCGGAGGAATCAGATCGTTTTCTC
Source organism: uncultured Dehalococcoidia bacterium (assembly GCA_964500645.1). Taxonomy (GTDB): domain Bacteria; phylum Chloroflexota; class Dehalococcoidia; order Lucifugimonadales; family UBA826; genus CAYFIW01. The sequence goes on along the minus strand of CAZCOH010000001.1, from coordinate 149,006 downwards.
AAACTATATTACGGAATAAATATTTGGGGTGACCGTTGGGGACCATGGGGGCCCTCCGAGGAGGTAGTGGAGAAAATTAACATGTATAGAGATGCTGGCGCGGACACCGTTATCGTACGATTTGCCTCATTTAACCAAGATCGGCAAATGGATTTGTTTTTGAATGAAGTTATACCTTATATTTCATAATCAGGCGTCATCATCATAGAAAGGTCTTTGTTCTACCATGGCCATGAAATCGTCTTCATTTAAAACCACAATACCAAGTCTTGAAGCTTCTGAAAGTTTCGATCCGGAGTCTTCACCTGCAATTAAATAATTGGTTCTACTTGAAACACTGCTACTGACATTTCCTCCAAGTTGTTTAATCAGGTTCTGAATGTCGCTTCGACTGTAATTTTGGAGTTTTCCCGTCACTACAAATCTTAAGTCGGACAAGATTTGGCGTTGTACATGATCTATGTTGGATTTCTCGTTTTCCTCCATGGTTACACCTGCACTTTTGAGTTTTTGAATTATCATTATGTTTGCTTTAAGGGAAAAATATTTGTGTATGCTTTCGGAAATTTTTGGCCCTATGGCATGAATTTTCTCTAACTCTTCTTCGGATGCTGAAATGATGTTGTCTATGTGATTAAAATGGTTGGCCAATAATTCTGATACCTCAGTACCAACATGATTTATTCCTAGCCCCGCTAATAATCTAGAAAGGGGTCTTTGTTTACTTTCCTCTATTGAAGTTAACAAATTAGTCGCACTTTTTTCGCCCATTCTATCTATGTTAATTAACTGGCTTTTTGTTAAATAAAATATGTCTGATATGTCAGAAACTAGGTTGCTATCTATTAGCGAAATCCCAGTTTTTCCACCCATGCCCTCAATGTCCATGGCAGGTTTACTTACGAAATGTTCAATGAGTCTAATAAGCTGTGCAGGACAAGAATTGTTTGTGCAATAAATTGCAGCTTCATCTTGGTTTCTTTTTGTTTTTTCACCGCAGCTAGGACAATTTGACGGCATATCAAAGGCAATTTCATTTCCATTACGTAGTGATAAATCTCTTTTTACTACCTGTGGAATAACTTCACCTGCTCGTTCCACGACGACATGATCCCCTATCTTGAGATCCTTGGATCGGATGTATTCTTCATTATGTAGGGTGGCTTGTCTTACTGTAACGCCTCCAACAATAACTGGCTCTAGAATTGCATATGGATTAATACTTCCAGTACGTCCTACATTGACTTTAATGTCTAAAAGACGTGTCATTGCTTGTTCGGATGGGAATTTGTAGGCTATAGCCCATCTGGGCTCTCTTCCTACGTCTCCTAGTTGGCGTTGATAGCTAAGGTCATCGACTTTAATTACTACTCCATCACATTCATAATTGAGTTCATGCCTCTCTTCTACCCATTTTTGGTAGAACTGGATCGCATCCCTAGGGGTTTTCGCTATGTAATTATGGGGATTGATTTTAAATCCTATACTCTCGAGAAATGCGAGTGTGTCTGAATGTGTATTTGGCATCGAGATGTTACTTTCATGCCAACCTAAGCCATATACAAAAATATCGAGAGCTCTTTCTGATGTGATTGAGGAGTCTAGTTGCCTAATTGATCCGGCAGCTGTATTTCTCGGATTTGAATATGTTTGAAATCCTGCTGCCTCACGCCTTGCATTAAATTGTTCAAAATCCGACTTTGGAAAATATACCTCGCCTCTTACTTCTATTCTCGACGGATATTCTCCATGTAACGTAAGGGGTATAGTCTTTATAGTTTTAAGGTTTAGAGTCACATTTTCCCCAACGTTACCGTTTCCCCTTGTTGCTCCTCTTACGAATTTTCCATCTTCATAAAGTAATGACACCGCTAGGCCATCAAATTTCAATTCGCATGAGAGTGAAAACTCATCAGTTTCTATAATTCCAGAAGTTCTTGTGTGCCATGCAATAAATTCGTCGTCGTCGAATGCGTTACCAAGGCTAAGGAGGGGGATTTCGTGTGAAACTTCTTCAAAGCCATCTACTGGGTCAGCCCCAACTCTTTGTGTTGGCGATTGTTCGGTTACTAAGTGAGGAAATTGTGACTCGAGAATTCTTAATTCCTTCATTAATGAGTCATATTGAGCGTCCGAAATTGTTGGATGGTTTTTAATAAAATAGGAATAATTATGTCTTTCAATCTCTAGTCTGAGATTGCCGATCGTATATTCTGGTGCTTCATTATCCATAAGTCGATTGCTTTTTTTACTAGTTTTCCCTTTCATGTTTTTTTCATTAGCCGCACTTATTGAAGTTCATATTACAACTAATACAATTTTTATCAGAGCATGGGCTATAGACTGACAGGTTTGCTATATATATACTCAAATATAGTCATTAAAATACTTTAATAGAATGATTTTACTAAGCTGAGGGCGACATGTCTCTTATGTCTCCCTTTTTTTGTCGGGATAGTTAGTTGCCATACGCCCAAGAAATTCAAGAATTTATCAATAAATACCCGGGATTGATGGCTATTGGTAATACGCCTTTGGCAAGAGTTGATCTACCCAAGGAATTCGCCGATCTTGGTGATGCGAAAATTTATGCTAAATATGAACACTTGAATCCAGGTGGTTCTATTAAAGATAGACCTGTTTTGCGAATGCTTGTAAAGGCAATTCTTGATGGCGATTTGACTCCCGACAGAACGATATTGGATGCTACATCAGGAAATGCGGGTATTGCTTACGCGATGATTGGAGCTGTCTTAGGTTATAAAGTTGAACTAGTCATGCCTGAGAATGCCAGCGAAGAAAGGAAGAAAAGACTTTTGGCACATGGGGCTAATTTGATATTTACAGATGCCCAGAAAGGGTATGACGAAGCTCTTTATGAAGTAAAAAGACGTTATCAGACCGATCCTGACAAATATTTTTATTGCGATCAATACAGTAATGCTAATAATCCGCAAGCACATTATGAGACCACTGCAGATGAAATTTTGAATCAAGCGCCGTTCATAACTCATTTCGTTGGGGGAGTGGGTACAGGCGGGACAATTAGTGGGATTGGAAAAAGGTTGAAGGAAACAAATTCCCAGATAAAAGTGATTTGCATCGATTTTGAAGAATGGCCTGGGGTTGAAGGACTAAAGCCTCTAAGTGAAGGTCACATAATACCAAACACATTTGATAAATCTGTTGTTGACAAGATGATCACTATTGACGTGCTTGATGCATATGAAGTTTCAAATCAAATGGCTAGTCAAGGATTGTTTGTTGGCCAGTCTTCTGGGGCCTATATTCTGGGTGCGAAGATGATTGCGGAAGAGTCTAAAAATGGGCATATAGTTACGATATTTAATGACATAGGTGAAAGGTATTTTTCTACATCGATGTGGGGCTAACATAGTCTAGTTTATTAGATATACTGGGAGAATAACTTGAATTTTATTACAGATAAGCAACTAGAAGATTTAAAAAATATAGATACCCCCACGGTCGCAAATGCTGTTGAAACGCATCCGAATAGATTGAATACGGAAGGGTTTATGGGATGGAATATAAAGTGTCAATTTCCAGATTTGGGAGTTATGGTCGGGCAGGCAGTAACAGCGACATTCAATACAACCACAACTGGAAAACCTCGAAGCCGCTCTGTTTGGTATGAATGCCTCAAGGTTATCGATAGCATGCCTGTCCCCGCTGTCATTGTGGCAAAAGATGTAGGGCCTAGACCATTGCATGGGTGTCATTTTGGGGATGGGATGGCTAATGTTTCTAAAAAACTAGGAGCTGTTGGATTAGTTACTGATGGTGGAGTGAGAGACGTAGAGACCGTGCATGGAATGGGGTTTCATATGTTTGCGGCCGGAACAGTTCCAGCTCATGGAAATTTTGGACTAGACGAGACTATGGTTCCCGTCGAGGTTGGAGGCGTTTTGGTTAATTATGGCGATGTGGTGCATGCAGATATAAATGGTGTTGTTGTTTTCCCTCTTGATCTAGTTGATTTCGTCATTGAGGAATCACATAAGGTTACCGAAAGAGAGGCGGCCAACTTCGAATGGGTAAACAGTGAGTCGTTCAATCTCCAGGATATGATAGACCGGGGCTGAACTAGTCTGGTACTCGTTGTAAGAGATTTATACGTCTAGGTTGACGACCTCTAGGGCGTTTGTTTGTATGAACTTTCTACGTCCCTCAACCTCATCTCCCATAAGAGTTGTAAATGTATCATCAGCATCCACTGCGTCTTCCACTGTTACTTGTAATAAGGTCCTACTTTCAGGATTCATTGTGGTATCCCAGAGTTGGTTGGAGTTCATTTCTCCTAGACCTTTATACCTTTGCATACTTACACTACGTTTATTCTCAAGTTGTTCCATTAGTTCATCCCGCTGAGATTCAGTGTAAACATATTGTTCCTTTTTTCCGACATTTATCTTGTATAGCGGGGGCTGAGCAATATATAGGTGTCCGTGATAAACAAGCTCTGGCATGTGTCTGAAAAAGAATGTCAGGAGTAACGTTCTGATGTGAGATCCATCAACGTCGGCATCACACATTATTATAACTCTGTGATATCTAAGTTTCTCAAGGTCAAAATCTTCGTCCAGACCTGCTCCGATCGCCGTAATCATAGATCTTATTGCGTCATGGGCAACGATCTTATCAGCGCGCGCCTTTTCTACGTTTAAAATCTTTCCCCATAGTGGGAGGATGGCCTGAAATTTCCTGTCTCTGCCCATTTTTGCTGTGCCTCCAGCGGAATCCCCTTCCACTAGATATATCTCACAGAGTTCAGGGTTTTTCTCAGAGCAATCTGCAAGTTTTCCAGGTAGACCACCTCCGTCCATAGCGTTCTTTCTGATAATGAGTTCACGCGCTTTTCTCGCAGCCTCTCTGGCCCTTTGAGAGGTCATACATTTATCTATAATGGCCTTACCCTCTCTCGGATTATCTTCTAGAAAAATTTGAAGGGCCTCTCCTAATACTGTTTCTACTTGAGTTCTTGCTTCTGCATTTCCCAGTTTATTTTTAGTTTGTCCTTCAAATTGAGGATCCTTGAGCTTTACACTGATTACTGCTGTTACCCCTTCCCTAGTATCTTCCCCGGATAGATTTGGTTCATTGTCTTTGATGAATTTTTGCTTTTTTCCGTAGTCATTTAAAACTCGGGTTAGAGCCGAACGAAAACCGGTTACATGTGTTCCGCCGTCTTCAGTATTTATACAGTTGGCAAAGGCATACACAAACTCGCTGAATGAATCGTTGTATTGCAATGCGACTTCAACTTTTGTACCCTCAAAATCCTTTTCTACATAAATAGGATCTTCATGTACAACCCCTCTGTTTTGGTTAAGGCCTCTCACGAAACTTGATATGCCACCGTCGAAGTAATATGTAACCTCATTGTTTGGCCATCTGCTGGTATGCCATTCGCTTACGAAAGTTATTTGTAGACCTTTATTGAGGTATGCCATCTCCTTGAAACGATTTGACAATACATTAAAGTCGTATATTAATTCGCCAAATATTTCGACGTCTGGCATAAATTCGATAGCAGTTCCAGTTTGACCGGATTTACCATTTTCAGATGACTCTGTTGTCATCTCGGAGATTGTTTTACCGCGTTTATATTCTTGTCGGTATATATTTCCATCTCTAGTCACTGATGCCCTGACCCAAGTTGACAATGCGTTCACGACTGAAGCCCCTACTCCGTGTAATCCGCCTGAGACGGCATATGCTTTTCCGCCAAACTTGCCTCCGGCGTGCAGAGTGGTCATTACAGTCTCTAGAGCCGTCATTCCCGTGGTGGGATGTTTGTCTACAGGTATACCTCTCCCGTCATCTTGTACTAGAACCGAACCATCTTCGCGTATCGTGACGGTAACAGAGGAAGAATACCCGGCCATAAATTCATCAACACTGTTATCTACGATCTCATAAATGAGATGATGTAACCCTCGTTGGTCAGTACTTCCAATATACATGCCGGGCCGCTTTCTGACGGCCTCCATTCCTTCAAGAACCTGGATGTCACTTGCTGAATACTCTTCATCCCCTTGCTGTTTCAAAGTTGCCATAATTGGTGCTCCAGATTTAAATCTATCAAGTATTTATTCGGCCTGAATCCGCGAATTGAAATGCGTTCTAATGCTGATTTATTGGTTAATGTAAGAACGTTTGAATTTAGCTATTTAATAACCATATCTAATAGTCATTTGCAAGCCGACGAAAAGCAAGCATTTTCACGCCTGAATTATACTAAAAAAAGCATATGCTAACAAGGCATTTTTATGCCTGCTATAGGCGTAGTGTAATGGGTTAAAAACGCGAGTTCGAAATTTTGAAAATCATGAAGGATTCTACAACTTGACGTAAGCCTGTTAAAATATCTGCCCGCAGCCAATCCTAAACGGGATGGTGAGCAAAAAGATAACCAATTAAATTAGAGATATTTACAGATTTACAAATGTAATCTATATCTGGGTCTTCATGCTCCCTCCTGAGTGTTAAGTATTAGAGGAGGGTTTTTTAATTTATGGCAGCAAAATATGGATCTGGGATAACTGATGTTCCAGGGGTTAGAGTTGGTCATTGGACAGATGAATTGTCTATGACTGGTTGCACTGTCGTAATTTGTGATTATGGTGCCGTAGGTGGAGTTGATGTTAGAGGTGCATCACCTGGTACCAGAGAAACTGACCTTCTTAGTCCCCACAAAAGAATTGAGAGGATAAATGCTGTTTTGATTGGCGGCGGTAGTGCTTATGGACTGGCAGCGGCAGATGGGGTCATGCATTATTTGGAAGAGAGGGGTAAAGGGTTCAAAATAGGCAGGAATACTGTACCGATAGTTCCGGCGGCCATATTGTTCGATTTAAGTGTGGGTGATGGAACAATTCGTCCCTCGAGTAGCGAGGGGTACCTTGCGTGTGAAAACTCGTCTTATGGCCGTGTAGAGACTGGTTCTGTTGGTGCCGGGACTGGGGCCACGGTAGCAAAAGTGTTGGGTCTGAATAGTTCAATTAAAGGCGGCATAGGTTCATCGTCTGTTTTCCTTGGAGACGAGCTTGTCGTTGGTGCTATTGTGGCAGTAAACGCTATTGGAAGTATTCATGATCCACATACAGGTGAACTGATTGCTGGAGCTAGAGATCAAAATAACGAAATGATTTCGGCTAATCAAGCATTACTGGAGAGTGGATATGAAAACAAGTCTGATCTTGGAAGCAACACTACCATTGGAATAATTGCGACTAATGCTAAATTAAGCAAGACAGAGGTTAATCAGGTCGCATCTGTATCACATGATGGGATAGCGTTGGCAGTAAGACCAGCACATATGCTTGGAGATGGGGATACGATGTTTGCTCTTGCCACAGATCAAACGGAAAATTTTGACCTTGATCAGATTATTGCAGCAGCAGTTCAGGTCACTTCGATGGCTGTTGTGAACGCGGTTAAAACAGCAAAATCATTAGGAGGAATTCCCTCCCTAGGTGAATGCTCTTCTGGGTGTGTCCTGTAATGAGTTACTCCAAAGGTTCAAAAATAGCTTTTATTGGTTGTGGCTTTGTGGGTACTTCTCTTGGCATTGCGTTATCAAGGGCCGGGTATGAGATAACTTCTGTTTATAGTCGTACACCAAAATCAGCTGAAAGTATTATTGCAAGAATTCCAGATGCGACATATATACCTTCAATTCAGGGTACGGCGGATACGGCGGATGTTATTTTCATCACCACAGTGGATGATGTGATTATCTCAATGGTCGAATCTATTAATTGGAGGGCTGGTCAGGCAGCTATACATTGTAGTGGAGTGGCCGGTCTTAATCTTTTTGATGGAATAAAATCTGATGAAGTTTCTCGGGGAGCATTTCATCCATTGCAGGCGTTTTCTTCCGTAGATAGAGGCCCAGATAGCATCGAAGGTATAACTTTCGCCATTGAGGGAAATGATGAACCGATTAAATCTTACCTCACTAATATGGCACGTGATCTTGGGGCCAATACTATAAATTTGAAAGCAGAAGATAAAGAGATATATCACGTTTCCGGTGTCATGATGGGTAATCTATTAACAGAGTATGTTGCCATATCAGCAGATTTATGGGAACAAATAGGTGTTAGTAGAGAAGATGCTCTTAAAGCTTTATTGCCAATGATGAAACAGGTCACAAGGAACTTGGAGACCGCCGGTATACCAGGATCAATTGCAGGTCCGTATGTAAGAGGCGACATAGGAACCGTAGAAAAGCATATAAATGTTTTGAAAAAGAGAAATCCTGATTTGTTATCTTTTTATTGTGAACTTGCTTTGACGGGGTTTAGATTTGCACAAGAAAAAGGAACTTTGGATGTCGAGACGGTTTCTAAAATCACATCATTACTTTTAAAAGAAACTGGGAGACTGAGAACATGAGACGTACAATAGACTACTTTCAGAAGATGTGCGATCAGGACATGAAAATTGCGATGCTGACGGCTTATGACTACACATCTGCGTCAATTGTCGAAAAATCTGGTATCGAGATTATTCTCGTTGGAGATAGTCTTGGACAGGTGGTACTTGGGTACGATTCAACGATTCCAGTAACAATTGATGACATGATTAGACATATTCAGATGGTTGTTAGAGGAACTCAAAATACTCACATAGTAGGAGATCTTCCGTTTATGAGTTATCAGGTTAGTATTGATGAAGCCTTAAGGAACGCAGGTAGGCTGTTAAAGGAGGGAGGGTGTCAATCTGTAAAATTGGAAGGCGGAGTCTCTTCTCAGGAAACGGTAAGTGCAATTGTAACGTCTGGAATTCCTGTAATGGGTCATATAGGGCTTACTCCTCAGTCAGTAAATCAACTTGGAGGCTATAGAGTCAGGGGTAAGACGGAGGATGAGGCGGATCAATTAATTGCCGATGCGATTGCACTTGAGAAAGCGGGAGCTTATTCCATTGTGTTGGAATTAATACCTTCTAGGCTGGCAAGCCAAATAACTAGCAGGGTAAATATACCGACTATTGGAATTGGTGCGGGCCCCAATTGTTCAGGTCAAGTGCAGGTTTTCCATGACATATTAGGACTTTTCCCAGATTTTGCTCCTAAACATGCGCGAAGATATTCTGAATTGGGCGCCGAGGTACAAACGGCGGTTTCAAAATATATTGAGGATGTAAAGTCAGGAGATTTCCCTTCAATTGCTGAAAGCTCCTAATATTTTGGGAATTTTATAGATTTAAAATGAAATTCAGTGAAACTATAGTTGATTTTCAGAAAACCTTGGAGCGTATGCCAAGACCTATTGGATTAGTGCCTACCATGGGATTTCTCCATGAGGGACATTTGGCGTTGATACGGAGAGCGGTCTGTGAAAATAAAACTGTTGTTGTCAGTATTTTTGTGAATCCTTCTCAGTTTTCACAAGGGGAAGATTTTAAAGAATATCCACGGGATATTGATTCTGATATGAAGTTGCTGGAATCTGAGGGTGTAGATATTGTACTTGCTCCTTCAGTTGATGAAATGTACCCAAATGGTTTTGATACTTATATTAATATTGGAAATGTTGCAAGGAAACTTGAGGGTGAACACAGACTAAATCATTTTGACGGGGTGGCTACAATTGTCTGCAAGCTCTTTAACATTTCTAATCCGGATAAAGCGTATTTTGGAAAAAAAGATGCCCAACAGTGTGCTGTTATTAAGAAACTCAACACTGACTTGAATTTAGGTGTCAAAATAGAGTTAGTTGAAACCGTAAGAGATAAGGATGGATTGGCTCTAAGTAGTCGAAACGTTCACTTAACAGAATCTGAGAGACGCTCTGCTTTATCAATAAATCAAGCTTTGTTTTCGGCGGTGAGTGCTTGGAGAAGTGGCATAAAATCGTCAAATCATCTTGTGGATGTAGTTCGGGAGATATTGGAAAGAGATACTGCGCTAGGTATAGATTATGTCAGTATTGTGGATCCTAAAACTTTTAATATTTTGGAGACGGCTGTTGACGGTTCTATGATTTGTACTGCAGTCCGTGTAGGTCAAATTAGACTCATCGATAATGCAATGTTTCATTGATGATTGCTTAGTATTTTCTGTAAAACGAACAAATAGTTAGTTGATAGATATTTGTTAGAAGCGCGTTTCTGAGTTTTTTCCAAATAATTACGTATAATTGCCCTCGCGAGGAAAATACGATAGTTTTTGGAGAATAATTTGAACATACTGCTTACCAACGATGATGGCATCAATTCTCCTGGGTTGTGGGCGATGGCCGAGGCCCTATCTAATTTGGGTAACGTGACAGTTGTAGTACCCGATAGAGATCAAAGCGGGAAAGGTGCATCTATGACCTTGTTGAGGCCTCTCACTATGGAAAAGGTGAGTGCCAGAGGTGCCAATATTAAATCAGCTTACTCAATAGAGGGAAGTCCTGCTGACTGTGTAATTATGGGTACTGAACTCATTTGCGATGATCCAGTTGACTTGGTAGTTTCCGGCATAAATCCTGGCGCAAATCTTGGCCTTGATGTATTTAACTCTGGTACTTTTGGAGCTGCATTACATGGATACTTTCGGGGTATAAATTCAATAGCAGTATCTTCGAAGTATGATGGCGACGTTATTTACGGACCTGCTTCAATGGTTGGAGCAGCAGTTTCGAATGCGGTCTTACAGGGAGATCATGATACAAAAATGCTTTTGAATATTAATCTTCCCCCACGGGAATTTGTCGATATAAAGGGCGTAGAACTAACCAAGTTGGGACCCAAGGCGTATCTTGAAGGAATAGAAGAATTTACGAATGGAAGGCGAACATATTACTGGGTCAAGCACAACAGGCAAACAGATGAAGTAGTGGAAAGAGGAACTGACGTATGGGCGGTCGATAATGATAAGGTTTCAATATCGATTATTAACCCCTACTTGGCTTCTTACGAATGTGGTTCTATATCTCTCGAACTTGCTAAAGCCGCCGAATCTTCTTTAAATCTCAGTCTTTAAATTGCTTCGCCATTAATCCCTATTGATCTCTAATTTACTAGGTTGTAATCTCCCCAAGTGCCCATGACTTTACAAGGTGGTGGGCAATTGCCATCTCCATTGGAATTTTCAACATCTGATTTTCATTGTTAAGGGCGCTTAAGATTTCATCTCGGGAAAACCACTTTACGTCGATCATCTCATCAGGGTCCATATTTATTTCAGTTGTTGCAGCTTCAGCATGGCAACCTATCATTAATGAATAAGGCATTGGCCATGGTTGGGAAGAGTGATATCTTACGTGCTTGACTTCAATACCAGCTTCCTCCATCACCTCCCTTGCTACTGCTTCTTCGATGGATTCTCCTTGATCGACAAATCCTGCCAAAGCAGAATATGTATTTGTTCTTTGTAGGCGCCCGCTTGATTGCCCCAGTAGGCACCTATCTCCGTCATGCACTACGACTATAATGACAGGGTCAGTTCTTGGGAAATTATCTTTTGAACAATTTTCGCATGACCTTGCTTGTCCACCTCTTTTCATTTTTGTTTCGAAACCACAGGCTGGACAAAATCTATATTGTTGGTGCCAATAGGTTTGTATTCTTGCCTGGGCGGATATTCCCGCATCCTCACGGGACAACATTTGGCCACAGGTCCGAACATCTACGAATCTGAGGGTCGGACTAACGGTCCTCAAGTCAACATCTGAAAGAGTCTCAATAGATACCTCAAATGCATAATGATAAATTCCATCCAAAATTCCTAGAAATATTGCACCACCATCAGGGCTGTATTTATCAAACTGGTTTTGCTCTAGCCATTTTAGATGAGGTGTATTGGCAGTTTCGACAAGTAGATCGAGGTTTCGTAAGGGAAGGAATCTGCTATCTGGGTGGATCGCCATCTGTTGGATTTTTGATTCGTCTCTTCTTTCTTTTTCTCCTCTGTCCAATGGGTTTCGGGAAAATACGTGCCCATATCCTTGTATGATTTGTGCTGAAGGCTCAGGTGTAGGCATTTTCACTTCCTTTGGATGGATTTCGCTTATTAGATCACATAAATGGTCCTAATTGGTTGACACTTTTATTCACAACGTCTCAAAATATCGAATTGCGGAGACCACTTTATATAGTTCAGGAGGCTTATCAAGATGATATATGAAACGAGAATATATGAGACTCATCCAGGGATGCTACCGGCTCTTAATGCTAGATTTCGAAATCACACCATGAAAATTTTTGAAAGACACGGGATTAAGAATATTGGTTATTGGACTTCTGATGTTGGAGAATTTAGTGATCGACTAACCTACATTATTGCTTTTGAAAATGCAGGTGCTAGGGAGAAAGCGTGGGAAGCTTTTAGGAATGACCCAGAATGGAATGAAGTTAGAGCAGAGTCTGAAAAAGATGGACCTATTGTTAAACGGGTTTTCAACAATCTCCTGACGCCGACAGATTATTCACCTCTAAAATGAATCTTCCAAACCCTTATTTCATCTTTTTACCTGCGACGTGAAGTATCGTTTGAATGGATTATTCATAGTGCGACATTTATTGGTTTTCGATGATTGCTAGTTGGTCACCCGCTCTAAAATTTAGGGGTTTTAGAGTATTATGGCTTTCTACAGCATGTAATTCCATTGGCTTTGGAATGGATCAAGTTGTCCTTGGTTGGCTGGTATTTGAGCTTACATCATCGCCATTTATGGTTGGGGTTGCTCTTGCTTTGAAGATGGCCCCATTATTTCTTCTAGGTATTACATCCGGAATAATTGCAGATAGGGTTGATAGAAGGCTTCTACTACAAGTGGTGACCGCCATAGCTGGTGTTCTTATGGTATCAATGGGAACCTTGCTCCTGGTTGGGATAGATAACATATGGGTCATTTTAATGTTGTCTACGGCATCAGGAGCTACATTTGCATTCATTTTAACTTTGAGGCAATCGTATACTTATGACTTGGTTGGTCCTGTGAATTCCCTCAATGGGCTGTCAATGCTTCAAATTGCTTCGGTATCAGGAGCGATATTCGGTTCTTTGTCCTCGGGCTTCCTTATAGATGCTTATGGAGCAGGATTACAATTCATAATAGTTGGATTGACCTATTTTGCTTCCTTTGGACTACTCTTTGGAACTTCCTCTAAGGGACAGTTTGTAGATAAAAGAAAACAAATAGCTACTGGATTCACTGGATACATTGGATTACTACGCCAATACCCGACACTCATTGTGTTGATGGTACTTGCGTCAATTACGGAAATATTTGGGTTCAGTCATATGAGTCTTATTGCAGTATATGCGAAGGACGTTATTGATGTGGGTCCAATAGGGTTAGGATATATAACTGCGCTCAGGCAGTTGGGAGGTGTAGTTGGGTTGATCCTTCTTGCCAGCCTGGGAGACTTCCAGAAAAAAGGGTTATTAATGTTTATAATAACCATCCTATTCGGATTTGGGCAGATAGCCGTTTACGGGTTCGAAGGGGCTGTGTCATATGCGGTCATGCTTTTCTTTTTAAATGCCTGTGCTATGTCGGTGGACACCATATACAAAACGTTGATGCAGTTAAACGTGCCTAACCATCAGCGAGGCACAGCTATGGGGTCGTGGGTTCTCAGTATAGGAACTGGACCTGTTGGACATCTGGGTGTGGGATTTATAGCAACAACCTACAGTGCCCCAATCGCGATGTTGATCAATGGGATAATGTTGGCATCAGCGGGGATCGGAACTTGTATCGCACTTCCTAAGATAAGAAAGCTTCCTTAAAGACTGATTTCTGAGAGTTGCTAAACGACCAATCCCATAGGATTTTCTAGTAAGGTCTTTACCGCAATTAGGAACTCAGCTCCTTCGGCGCCATCTACGATTCTATGGTCCGCTGATAGTGTTGCTGTCATCATTTGGGATATGGTTACTTCACCATTTTGCACCGTTGGTTTTTCAGATACCGTTCCTACCGCTAGAACAGCACTTTGTGGTGGATGAATTATTGCAACAAAACTGGTCACGTCAAACATGCCTAGATTGCTTATTGCGAAGGTGCCACCAGTGTACTCTTGTGTACTTAGAGTTCCGTTACTTGATCTCTCTGCTAGGTCTTTTATCATTTCTGATACTTGTCTAAGGGACTTACCAGCGCAGTCCAAAATAGCGGGAACTATTAATCCTTCTTCCTCAGCTATCGCAACAGCTATATTGACCGTCTCGTTATATTGAATTCCGTCTTCCTCGTAATATGCATTGAATTTCGGATATTTTTTCAATGACTCTATGCATGCTTTTACTATTAGGTCGTTGACGGTTATTCGTACACCCTGATCGGAGAGCTGATCATTAACTTGTCGCCTCAGGTTCATGGCTTTTGTCATATCTATATCTGCTGAGACATAGAAATGTGGCTTCTCTGTTTTACTTTTCACGGTGACACGAGCTATTTGCTGTCTCATACGCGAAAGCGGTTGTTTGCCTGATGATGATGTGGCTACTGAAGTTGGTTTTGATGGTTCGCTCTTGGACTCAGTAGATTCTTGAGGCACTGTCTCTTGTACCTCTTGGGGATCGTTGTCTATAACTTCACTGGAAGAGGAAGAGGAAGAGGAAGAGGAAGAGGTGAGATTTTCAATATCCCCCTTTGTTATTCTGCCCCCTGGGCCGGAACCTTGTACTGTTCTCAAATCAATTCCCGACTCATCAGCCAACCTTCTGGCTACCGGAGTTGCTAGAATTCGCTCTCTGTCAGAGATCTCAGGAGTTTGTTCCTGCTGAGGGCTAGGTTCCTCAAGGTCATCTTGCTCGGACTCAGCTTCATTGTTTACGGTGATTGATGTTTCTTCGACTTCCTCTCCTTCAGTTCCAATGACCGCTATTGTTTCTCCAACAGGTACTATAGAGCCTTCTTTTGCGACAATACTTAAAAGTATTCCTTCAGATTCAGATTCAAATTCTACGACGGCCTTATCTGTCTCAATTTCAGCCACCGCTTCATTGCGGTTTACGTGAGCCCCTTCTTCCTTTAGCCATCTGACGACAGTTCCTTCTTCCATGTCATAGCCCATTTGAGGCATTTTCAATTCAGTTGCCATCGGTTATATCTCCTGAAATGACTTTTAAATACAGTTTACAGCCCGAAGTTGTATGTAACAGCTTCAACCACGGCATCAGAGCTGGGGATCATGGCTTGCTCAATGTTTCTAGCATAAGGAGCTGGCACATCGGGCCCATTAATCCTGATAACTGGACCGTCCAAGTCATCAAAAGCTGATTCCTGTATATCGCTTGCTATTGTTCCGGAGAATCCTCCTGTCTTCCAGGTCTCCTCAACAACTACTACCCTGTTCGTTTTTCTCACTGAATGGACAACCGTATCGAGATCCAAAGGTGAAAGTGATCTTAAATCTATAACCTCGGCAGATATGTTTTTTTCTTCTAGTTTAATAGCTGCATTTTCTGCTACTCTCACCATGCCTGAGTAGGAAACTATTGTGACATCTTTACCGGGTCGAATCACTCGTGCTTTTCCTATTGGAACTTCAAAATATTCGTCCGGGATTTCCCCTTTTACCCTATAAAGCAGAGAATGTTCAGCGAAAATAACAGGATTATTGTTTTTTCGCGCAGATCGAAACAATCCTAGTGCGTCGTAAGGTGTAGCTGGTACAACTACCCTCAAGCCTGGCACGGAGGCATACCAATTCTCAAAGCTCTGCGAGTGTGTTGCGGCTAGCTGCCCACCGCCACCTGTAACGGTCCTTATTATTAGAGGTACGCTTATTTGGCCATCTGACATATAAGAAAGTTTGGCTGCGTGATTTACTATTTGGTCAATAGCTACAAGTGAAAAATTTATTGTCATCACTTCAACTATGGGTCTCATACCTATCATTGCTGCCCCTGTACCAGCACCTACAAATGCGGCTTCGGAAATGGGGGTATCCCTGATACGCTCTTCTCCGTATTCTTCCAAAAGACCTCTAGTTACTGCATATGGACCTCCATATGCACCTATATCCTCACCCATCAAAAAACATCTCTCATCAGTATCTAGGGCTTCTTTGAGGGCCTTAGTCATCGCATCCCTGAGGGTCATTTCAGCCATTTTTAATCTGTCTCCGGTGCTGCATATACATTAGTGTACAGAGAAGCATCGCTGGGCTCAGGACTTTGTTCTGCAAACTCTATTGCGGCTTGGATTTTGCTATCGATTTCTTCGTTTATATCTGAAACGTCTTTGTCAGTGATCAGGCCATTTTCAAGACAGACAGATCTAAATCTGTCAATTGGATCTCTAGTCCTGTGTTCCTCTACTTCACTATTGTCTCTGTAGTTTGATGGATCCGCCATGGAATGACCATGAAACCGATAAGCCATGCATTCTATAAATACGGGTCCATTTCCTTCCCTTACCTTGCCAATCCCTTCGGTGACTGTTTCTCTAACCTGAATCAAGTCCATCCCATCAATTTGTACTGCAGGTATTTGGTACGATTCCGCAGTACTGTATATGTTTTGTCCGGCGGCATTTGAACGGTTAACTTCCGTACCCATACCGTATAAATTGTTTTCCAGCATAAAAACCACTGGTAGTTTCCATAAAGATGCTAGATTCATTGCTTCGTGGAATTCCCCTTCTTGAACGGCTCCATCGCCAAAAAAGCACATAACAACACTGTCTTGGGCGTTTCGCATTTTTAAGCCTAGTGCCATTCCTATTGCCAAGGGAAACTGGCCACCTACAATCGCGTGTCCACCCATGAAATGTTTTTCTACATCGAATAAATGCATCGAACCTCCCTTTCCTCCACTGCTCCCCGTAGATTTACCACACAATTCTGCCATCGCAATATTAGGGTCTATTCCTCTTGCTAATGCGTGTCCATGATCTCGGTAATGACCAATTATGTAATCGTCGTCCCTTAGATTTGGAATCGCCCCAACAGCTATGGCCTCCTCACCGATGTATGTATGTAGGAAGCCTCTTACCAGGCCTCTTTGATATAGACGTTCTGTTGCCTCTTCAAATCGCCGAATTAATAGCATCATTGAGTACAGATCAATGGCTTCAGTGCGTTCCAATTTTAAAGGTTTGTTCATTAGTTGTATGTTTTAGTAAATTTTGTATATGTGCGCTTTATTAGGGATTGCGTACTTTTAATTATATGTGTATTGCTTCACCCATGGAGTCTAAGGCTGCTTCCTTGAGAGTTTCAGAAATAGTCGGATGTGCGTGAACAAGCCATCCGAGTTCTGTGTTTGTACCCTCAAGCATTCGAGTCATGGATAATTCCCCAAGCAATTCTGTTACCTCGGCTCCGAGCAGGTGTGCTCCAACTATTTCACCTATTTCTTGGTCAACTATTAATTTAATTAGCCCATCGGTTTCGTTTAAGGCTATAGCTTTTCCGCTAGCTGAAAAGGGGAATCTTCCCACTTTAATGTCCATTCCCTGTTCTTGTGCCTGTGCTTCAGTAAGACCGAAACTGGCGACCTGAGGTTTACAATAAATCGCCTTTGGCATTAATGAATAGTCGAGTCTTGTAGGGTTCAATCCCGCTATATATTCAATAGTGGTAACAGCTTGAGCTGATGCTACGTGAGCTAGCAACATTTTTCCGGTGACGTCGCCGATGGCATATATTCCGGAGACATTAGTCTCCATGTTTTCCCCAACGGATATGAAACTATTATTGGTAATCACCCCAGTATTTTCGAGGCCTATCTCATCACTGTTACCCTGAACTCCAACAGCTACGAGGACTTTATCGCAATCAATAAATGATTCGGATCCATTTTGGCTGATTTTGACTTTCGCGCCTGTGCTAGATACTTCGATCGATTCAACCATAGTTCCTGTCTCGATTGAAATACCTTGATCCGCAAATGATTTTTGAAGTAGTTCACTTATTTCTTTGTCTTCGTTAGGAATCAGTCTATCCATGAGTTCTACGATAGTTACTTCTGCCCCATATGACCTGTAGACATGTGAAAATTCTGCCCCCGTGGCTCCACCTCCTATGACTACGATACTTTTAGGAACCTCACGAAGTTCCAGTGCGTCCCGACTTGTAATAATAATATTATGGTCAATGGGAAGACCTGGTAGTTCTCTTTGTCTTGCTCCGGTTGCGACCACAATATGATCCGCAGATATCACTCTGTCTTGAGATGATTCCCCTTTTACAATAAGAGTTGAGTCATCGATAAAAGTAGCAGATCCTTTAATATGGTCAACATTATTTTTTTTGAGCAGATATCCGACCCCAGATGTCAGCCTGCTAACCACTTCACGACTTCTGTCGATCGCCTTACTAAAATCATAGGTGAGGTTTTGAAAACTAATGCCAAAGGTTTCTGAATCTTTCACTAGGTTCAATACCTCTGCATTCCTTAGCAAGGCCTTACTGGGAATGCATCCCCAGTTTAAACATATTCCACCTAGGGATTCTTTTTCAATTATCGCCGTTGAGAAACCAAGTTGCGCTGACCTGATTGCTGCTACATATCCACCAGGCCCCGAACCTATAACAACTACTTCATAATCTGCCAAAAATTCACCTCAGTAGGCACAACAAAGTGGGCGGACTAGCCGCCATTTTGGCCGTATTGTACACTATGGATTTGTCCGTATTGACTATAACTAGACTACCTAAATTCATCATGAAAATCAAAAGATTAATTGTGGATTATAGGTTATGGACATGATGGCGATCCTTGGGTTAAATAGAAATATGAGTCTTTTGAATTTTCTTGACACTATAGAGGGGCGGCAATAGTATGTTTCTCCAGCTTGATTTTAAGCTTAATACTGGCCGAGGTAGCTCAGTAGGTAGAGCACAGCACTGAAAATGCTGGTGTCGCCAGTTCGATTCTGGCCCTCGGCACACCAGGGTCCTTAAACGGTGATTGAACAATTGAGAAAAGAATCGATCTTGCATTCAAGCGGAAGTGGCTCAGTGGTAGAGCATCTCCTTGCCAAGGAGAAGGTCGCGGGTTCGAATCCCGTCTTCCGCTCCATCAATAATTAAACTTATTCATGCATATTAATATTTGATAGTTCTCTACGCATTTGTGAAAGTCCCATTCCTCCTAAATTTAATGCTTTAGTATGCCACTGTTTTAGGTTGAAATCAGTCCCAAGTTTAGCCTTTGCTTCCTCTCGTGTTTCTAACCACATTTTCTCGCCAACTTTGTAGCTGATCGCCTGGCCTGGGATTCCGAGATATCTATCTATTTCACTTTTAACAAATTCTTGAGGAAAATGACTTCTTTTTTGGATAAATTCAAGTCCCAATTCTGGAGTCCACGTTTCTCCAGGATAAAAATCGGCGTCTATCGGGATTTTTAGGTTTAAATGCATTCCTATATCAATGATTACTCTTACAGATCGTAAAGCTTGTGCTCTTAACATACCTAGATAGTAATCAGGGTTATCTAGAAATCCGAGTTCTCCCATAAGTCTTTCTGCATACAACGCCCAACCTTCTATATATCCTGAAGTTCCACCAAGTTGTCTTTGATATCTTGAAAGTCTGTCTTCCAGATATACTGAAGTTCCTATTTGGAAATGATGACCTGGTACCCCTTCGTGATAGGCAATGGAGACTTCTCCCCATAGAGGGAAAATGGTTTTGCCTGCAGTTGGATACCATGTCCGACCGGGTCTGCTAAAGTCCCCTGAAGGTCTCGTATAATACATCGCCAAGGCTCCACCCGGAGGCGCTATCATTGCTTCAATTTTCCTAACAGGCTCTGCTATTTCAAAGTGGTTGCCATCTAATTTTGATATCGTTTCATCCTGCAACTCTTGCATCCACTGACGGAAATTGTCTTCACCTTCAATAGATCTGTTTGGATCTGTTTCTAGCAGATTTTTAACTTCCTCTATATTGGCGCCTGGTAAGATTTTTTCTGCGGTTCGAGACATTTCATCTTCGACCCAGCGTAGCTGTTCCCATCCCCAGTCATAAGTCTCTGTAAGATTGATATCAATTCCGTTATATTCTCTAGCGGCTAATAAGTATCGATCATGTCCGACAGCATCAACTGTTTCTGCCTTAGTCATATATTCTTTGGTAAGGAAATCAGAAAATTTAGAGTATGCCTCTGAAGCAGCTTTTATGCTTCTATGGAGATCAGTTTCAGTGTTAGAGGAGTCAACATTTGACTCCCTGAAATTTTTTGCAAGGCTGTCAAAAAATGATTTTCCTGTTTTTGATCCACCCCATACTTCAGCTTGCTCAGCACACCCTTTAGCTTGTCGAATTGAAGAGACTATATTTTTACGAATCCCCTCTCTCAAAGTATCAGTGTAACCAGATAAAGCGGCCGAAACATTACTTAACCGTCCCACTATGTTAGACCAATCTGTTTCGGATTCTTTCGGCATCTGGTCGAATACCATTCTTATGCTTTGAAGTGGACTATGGAGGATATTTAATCTTCTAAGGTGTTCCTCTCTCCTATAAGACTCTATATCTGCCTCAATATCCTCAACCATAACTTCTTTAGCTATTCGATCTTCGTTATTTTGAACTGTAGCCGAATTTAGCTTTTTAAGAGTATCAATGGAAAGTTTATAGTTAGCCTCAGCTCCCTCGGGTGAGAAATCTCCCAGTTCAGTTTCGTATCCTGGTACTCCTAATGAGGTAGCGGCAATAGGATTCATCGCAGCTATTTGATCTACAAAATTATCTGAAATTTCATAAATTTCCGTCATTTTACGTCCTTAATATTTTTACTCATGAAAAAAACACACAAATGATATGTGTATGAGAGTGGTTAACAGGAATATGATTTAGCGATTTGAGGTCAATATTAAATAGGTCTGAACTTTACCAGAGTATAGCTCTCGTTTGCCTTTTCAAAAACTGCAGAGACCGGCATTTCTACATAGACATCGTCGGGATCGCAGTCAACTATATTTGAGGGCAATTTTGGGCCTTCTTCTAGTTCCACGATGGCGTATATGTGACCATATTCTGACTGAAAAGCTGGATGTACAGCTTGTCTCACGCGAGTGTATGTGTAAACTTTCCCTCTTCCTGACACCTCTTTCCACGTTAAGTCCATCGATGAGCAAAGTGGACATGCCTCTCTTGGATAGAAAAAGATATTTTCACAACTCTTACATAGAGGCATGACCAACTTTCCATTTCTAGTCGCTTCCCAGAAGGGTTTTGACAATTCTTCATGAAATGGTACTGGCACAGGTTTGTCATAGGTGTTGGTCATAGACTGACTTTCCTTATTAATTTCCTGTCTATAATGTGTCCTCGGACCCGAGGACTATCGAGCACATCTCGCTCGCTGTGCCCCCTCAACCATTGACGAGACACAAATCATCTTTCTGAACCTGACGACTCCCAGCCTTTTCCATGATCTGCCTGGCGCCTTCAATTACGTGCCTAAAGCCTCCAGCCAGACCGGGTTGACCACCTGATAATTGTCCCCCGTCAGTGTTTATAGGGAATTCCCCTTTATAAGTCGTGTCTGTGGACTCATAGAAAGGTCCGACTTCCCCTTTCTCTACCAGTCCAGCGTCTTCGAGGCACACGGCCGCGAGTATGGTGTATCAATCGTAGAATTCGGCAAATTCCATATCACTAGGTTGATATCCCGCCATTGCCAGGGCCCTTTTTGCTGATTCAACCGTCGGAGTCTCGGTGAAATTGTCTCTTTGCCATATATTCGCTTCACCTTGTTGGAGACCGACTCCGAGAATGTAGGCAGGTTTGTTTTTCAAGCTTTTTGCCCTGTCTGGCGAAGTTATGACTAATGCAGCCGCTCCGTCGCACGGCATAACCGACTCTAATAATTTTAAAGGTTCGTTAATATACCGAGAATTGAGTACATCTTCAGTTGATGCAGGTTGTCCGTTGAAAACAGCATTTTCATTATCTAAGGCATTGTACCTTTGATCAGATGCCATTTTAGCGAGTTGTTCCTCTGTGGTACCAAATTCGTGCATATGTCTTCTGTAGATAAGACCGTATCCAGTATTTGCCCCGGGAGCCATTCCATAGGCTTCTTCCCATTCAGATCTCACACTGGGTCCTGTAGTCCCTCTTCCAGCAACTCTGCCTTCTCTAGCGGCATCTTCACGAGAGTTTCCCATCACCACTAAGACGGTATTACATATTCCGCTATTGATCGCAGATGCGGCTACCATCGTGGCAGTAGCCCCACTAGCCCCTTGCATTGTCACCCCTGTCGCGAAGTTGGGTTTTATACCTATATATTCCGCTGTGATAGGAGGCGCTGCTACTCCGTCTGTGACCAGTCCATCTATATCTTCCTTGGTAAGTCCAGCATCCCTGATTGCCATTGCAGCAGCTTCCGCGCAAAGTCCGTAAAGAGACCTTCCTTCATGTATCCGTCTCGTGGGCACTTCCCCGATCCCTACGATGGCTGCTCTACCTCTCAAAGTCATATTCCTAAAACCCCGTCGACCATGCTACTTTTTAAATACTTTTTCCCAAATCACCAATAACGCTTGCTACTGATAACACAAGCATCATCTTGACTTATGGGGATACTACTATAGGAGAGTCGTTGTTGGAAGGTATATGCCCATTAAGATACTTTTCCAAATGTTAACCTGAGTGCTCGGTGTGATTATTTTTTCGTCACTAGGCCCACAGCAACTAACCCTGGTCCTGCGTGTGTTCCAATGACAGGTCCAACTTTTAATATAATTGGTTCTTTACCAGAGGGGAGTAAATCGCTGAGGTTTTTTGCGATTACCTCAGCATCTTCTGAGTCAGTGCTATACATAACAGCGACTTCTTCAGCTTCTCCTAATGACCTTATAGTTTTCTCCATTTTATCCAGACCAGCCCTTTTTGATCGGGCCTTCGCATATGGCGCTACTAATCCTTCCTCTAACATAAGTAAGGGCCGTATTTTAAGTAGACTTCCTAACATTGACTGAGCTTTGCCGATTCTTCCTCCTTTAGAAAGGAATTCCAAGGTATCAAACAATGCGTAAAAATTACTTCGTGAAGCTGTAGATATACAGGCTGAGATCGCGTCTTCGATGGTGCCTCCATCGCTTACACATTTAGCTGCCGATATGGCTGCTAAGCCAACTGTGATTGTGACCTGCTGTGTATCCACTAAATGGACATTAATTTTCCCTTCTAGTTGTTTGGATGCTTGCTCTGCAGAATTGTACGTTCCACTTAGCTTAGAAGATAAATGAATGGAAATGATGTCGTCACCTGGCTCGGCAATTCTTTCATAGGTATCTATGAATTCCCCTATTGATGGCTGTGACGTGGTTGGAAATTCCGGACCATTTATTAATTTATCGAAGAATTCTTCTGTACTCAGATCGATGCCGTCTTTATAGACTTGGTCTCCAAAATGGATATTTAGAGGTACTACTTCGATTCCGTATTGCTTCGCCGTGCTTTCAGGTAGGTCTGAAGTGCTATCGGTTACGATTTTTATTGACATTTTAGGGCTATCCTTTCATTAACATTCAAGGTTTTTGGGAATTCAGGTTTTTCAACAATATACTAAGATGCCTTGTTTTATAAGTTGCATATGCTGAATTGTGGAGCATATTTAACGAAGGTATGTATAATAACTTGATACTTTTCGGAATTTTTTCATACCGTCGACAGCTATGTTTGCGACAGGTGTTTAGAGAAGGGAGATCGGTTATGCAGCTCAAAGAATTTTTAGATCAATGTAGGTCGGATGACCTTGCTCATGCATTGAGGGAGCTAGGACTTCCTGTGACTGGTAATAAACCGGATAGGATAGGCAGGATTGTCGACCATCACAAGGATGGAACGTCTACCGTGGACATTTTGTCTGCTTTTAGAGTTGATGATGTCCGAAGGGCAGCAAAAGCAGTAGGCATAGAAGGGGCCTAACTTCTGAGCATTTTTTACAATCTTTTTCTTTGTTTGAATACTTTTTAAGTCTTTAAGTCGACGCGGCATCAATATCCATATTGTTTAATTTTTTTTGTGAACTCATCTGATTATTGGTATGAGGCCTATTACGTAGCCAATAACCTCGTTTAGGCAATTTAATATGTTATTATTGCAATAATGAGTCGAACATTTAATAATCACGAACGAATGTCGCATGCTTTTGAATTACACTGTCGTGGGCATGGGCAAAAAGAAATTCTAGGTGTTTTGTCGGAGTATTATAAAGCTCCAAGCCCGCGAACTTTGAATTACTGGATTAAGCGATTTAAGAGCGTTAATTCGGAGGAATTAAAGTTGGAACAGTCGATCCAGTGGAATCTAATGGATGAATATGGAATACCTTGGGAGTCTACTTCGCTGTTAATTGGTCTCTCAAATAGTGGATTTCCTACGGTTCGCCGAGCTCAGTGGTGGTGGCGAGTAAGCCTCGCAAGACCAGATTTTAGTTATTCAGAAGTATTAAAAATAGCAGATCTGTGTGTGCTATATCAGCACATGGAAATATTAGAAATTGGCGTACCAGATTGGGATATAGTTTGGAATCAATTGATAGTGAATGATTATAGATCGGATTCTGGGGAATCCATCCCCGGCAGATATGCTTTGTGTAAATTTTCGGCTGATGAAACGCTTCCTGACTGGGTAAATGTGTCAGGATTTGTATCTATTACCAGATCTGGACAATTGTTGACAGTCATTTGTTCTGAGGAAGAAATTCCGGACGAAGAACAGGAGGGAGTAATAATTCAACGTGGTTGGGAATTGTCGAGATACCGTAGAGAACACTCCGATTTTAAGCCTGGTGACCGAACACTCATAGTTTCTGCCGGTGACGCAGACTATGTGTTGGTGTCTTGAGAGGGCTGAAATACAAACAAATTATTTTTGATCAGAAGATTGAGGTAATAATTATGGATATGGAGAGTGTTATAAATGCTATTCCCTGCATGGCTTCAAATTTGGGTTTGCGTTTTTGAATTGGGTTAAATCGAATCAATGCAGATGTGAAAGCAATAATGGAACCAGAAAAGGCAAGAAAGGCCAATTCAGTCCTGTCTGTGAGGGTAGGAATAAGCAATATGAATCCAGTAAATAGTTCTATGTAGCCGAGGGCCATTTGTAGATTGATCGTTGTTGACGGTTTTTTGCTGCTAAATTCGTGTTTTAAGTCGCGTGTTCCACGTCCAATCTCTGCGATTGCGAGAACGGCAAGCAAAGGCCAAGTGTACCAATCAATATAAAACAATCGTTTCTGTCCGATCCTGTAGGTTGATTCAAAAGCTACGAAGTTATTTTTTTATTGTGGAGTAGGTGTCTCATTTGGGTTCTGGAGGCAAAACATTATTCATCTTCTAAAGGAGGATCTTCCTGTTGTTCCTCTGGGATAGTTAAATCCGCACGGTCGGAAATGTGGTTGATAAAGTTTTCGTAGTCAGCTATATAATCAACTTTGTAGCCTCGTCCGTCTTTAAACGAAATAATTAGATCAGCGTATCCTAGAGTACGACCAAATGACCCGAATTTGGGCTCCAAAGACGACATTGAATCAAAGTCTATTTTGAAAATTCTGGTCTTTTGTATTTTGGGAAGACCAACCATGGGAACAAATAGTGCATTATCTGAAAGATAGTAGATTGTCTGTCTCCATCTGAGATAACGTGGGGCTGCAATGGCCACTGCGAAAAGAAACGGTATTACTCCAAACGACATGAAGTCAAAAAATATGATTACCACCAATCCAATTATCCAAATGAAAGAGGATTTAAGCCAGGCCCATTGGGACTGACGGTAAGGTTCAGCATTTTCTGGTATTGAATCAACCTCTGTGGAGTATGACTGTGTTGAATCATCTTGGGGTTCTTCCGGTGGTGAGTCCGATTTTGCTTCTTCGTTCAAGATTTCCCTCTACGGTGTTAGCTTTATTATGACTTCCTTAGACGTTCGATAAAAATTGGCTCCGCAGGCTGGATTCGAACCAGCGACCGATCGGTTAACAGCCGATTGCTCTACCACTGAGCTACTGCGGAGCGATAATACAGAGAGCTTCAAAAGTACAGCCTTACATGGAAGTCTTCTTTAACCCGTCTCTCCATATGCTAACTTCTCTCTTAAGAGTTGTCAGCAAGGCTAATTGTCGGGCACTGTCGGGTACCTAGTCAAGAAAGTCTTTGTTCGTTGGCATCATATGTCAGTGCTAGAGAATGTGTCACTAACTAACCATAGAATGTTAATTAGGATATATTTCACCTACACGGACAATATATGAGTTATTCAAATATGGAGGTGTTCTTGTTTCATTTAAAAAGGGTATTTAAAACAAAGCCTGGGATGAGTCGTAAAGTGGCTTCTCTCGCTTATAAAGAGGCTCAAACGTTCAAGGATGCGGGTCAGAGGAATGTTTTTAGTGTCTATTTCAATGGGGGTACGACCCCTGGTGAGAAGGATTTAGTGGTTCTTGAGTGGACAGATCACAGTATTCAATCGATTTTCAGGGAAGGTAATGATGTTCCTAAAGAAGCTTTAAATATTGGTAGGGAGATATTGGAGCTTTGTATCGATAATTGGTTGGAAATAAATGAACTGTTGACTCCGGATAAGGTGGTAAATTAACCAATAAACACAAAAATGTTAGACGCCAACGTACTAGAGTTTATAGAGTCATTTAAAGTTGCGAGATTAGCGACAGTTGATGCTGAAAATCGACCAAACGTGGTTCCTATATGTTTTGTTTGTGGAGAAAAAGGAGCGATTTACTCTGCTATAGACTCTAAACCTAAAAAGGTTACCGGCAGAAATTTGAAACGTGTAAATAATATTTCCATCAATCCAGCGGTTTCGGTAGTTTTTGATAAATATTCAGAAGACTGGGATCAATTGGGATACGTTGTAATACATGGACGGGCAAAGCTGCTTTTATCTGGAGACGAACGCCAATATGCTGAGAATCTGCTTCGAGATAAGTATCCTCAGTATGAAAAGTTTTTAAAAAAAGGGGCTCCGATAATCAGGGTGATTGCTAATCGACATGTGTCATGGGGTAACATTCTCGCCCATCAATCTAAATATGAAAGTATCGATAAAAGAAAGAATATTTGATTTTTGTTAGCATCTAACAAAAATCATAATAATTTAGGGTTGTTTATAGTATATTTATTATTTACAGGCCGTTTTATGCAGCCGGATGCAACGCATCAAAGTTTTAATGTAGGTCTAGTCGGAGGTTAAATATTGGGTTGTAGGATTTAGCTTCATTGGCGATTGTAATTTTTAAGGAAAGTTAATATTTGTGGTTTGTTTATCTATAAAGTGTCTAAAAAGTTTTGATTAATTAGGTGAGGTGAATATATGACAACTGCAACCAAATGGAGCTTGTCTGGAACATATTTTGAGTCTTGTAATTGCAAAGTTGCTTGTCCCTGTATTTTTCTTTCACCTCCTACTTCAGACGAGGGAGATTGTAAGGCTCTTCTCGCATGGAACATCGAGAACGGCGACTATGATGGTGTTTCCTTAGGTGCTCTAAAGGTGGCTCTTGCTGTCAATTGCCCAGGAGTTATGGCTGATGGCAATTGGAGGGTGGCTCTATACATCGACGAGAATGCTAGTCAGGAGCAGAATTCTGCTCTTCAACAAATATATTCTGGTCAAAGTGGAGGTATATTCGAACTGTTGGCTGGATTTATAACAGAGATCATTGGTGTTACTAGTACGTCTATAGAGTTCAATTCGACAGGGAAGCAGAGGAGTATAAAAATAGGTGATATTGCGGAGGGTTCTATAGAAGCGATAGAGGGATTTGATGGCCAGGATGTGATTATCAGTGGAGCTCCTCTAGATGCTACTCCTGGAAGTCCGATGATAGTATCGAAATCCACTGTTAACAATTATCAAGACCATGGAATCGAGTGGGATATATCTGGTAATAGTGGGTATCAATCTGACTTTAGTTATCAAAACTCATAGAGGATGTTTAGATAAGTGTTTGCCTCTGTAACAGATGCCGGTAGCAGAAATAAAGATAGATTAATTGTAATAATTGGGCTAGTGATTCTAGTTGCTATTTCTTGGGCGTACTTGGTGTACGTTTCCAATGACATGTCTGATATGGATATGACTCATGGGTCGAGTGATGGCATGGGAATGTCATTGATGAGGCCAGATATTCCCATGCCTTGGGCCATAGGTGATTGGGTGTCTATGTTTATGATGTGGACTGTCATGATGGTTGGTATGATGATTCCCAGCGCATCTCCGATGATATTGTTGTTTACTAGGGTTAACCGGCAAAAAAGAGTTGGCGGAAAGCCTTACGTTGGTACTTTTATCTTTGTTTTTGGATATGTAGTAATTTGGGGTGTTTTCTCTACTTTAGCCACACTGCTCAACTACCTTCTACATTCAAATTCACTTATGTCAGGAATGATGGGGCAGACTGACAGCATGTTTTTTGCAGGGTGCTTACTTATAGCTGCTGGAATTTTTCAGTGGACTCCATTAAAAAATGCCTGCCTGACTAAGTGTAGAACTCCAATGGGATTTTTGATGACGGAATGGAGAGAAGGCCATTCAGGTGCTTGGGCGATGGGTTTGAAACATGGTGTTTATTGTGTTGCCTGTTGCTGGCTCATAATGGCATTGTTATTTGTACTTGGCGTAATGAATTTGGTTTGGATTGCCGTGCTCTCATTGTTTGTACTCATTGAAAAAATGGTACCAAATGGGCTTTGGGTTGGTCGTGTTTCAGGTATAGCACTTATAGTGTGGGGAGCCTTTTTACTGGCAAACATCTAAAAGATTTCCGACTCTACTCATTTGCTGTTTTCGAGCTTGCTATCTAATAGCGTTCTTCGGGAGTTGCGACTCTAAATATGGTCCAGTGCCTCATTTGTGAGATGTCTAGACCTTGTTTGTCTTGGATAAGCACGTCAAAATTTACGAAGTGATGAGATTTTTTTTCATACGCGTCAACAATATGAGCTCCTCCAATAAGTGAGGTTCCGATTGGGATTGTTGCGTGATGTTGTATCCAGCTCATTGTATGAATCGAATTGGGTATTTGGAAATTGTGCCTTAACAATTGCTCAGGCCACCCTGCTGCCCAAGAAGGGTGAGCAATCGTTTTTTTAGCAGCAGAATCTACTAGAAACAACGGATTCTTAGTGAGCTGCTTTGTGGAGGTAAAATCAATGGAGATTTCTTGTGAGAATGTCATCTCCATTGGCTTCCAATCTATATCGATTTGGACATTTTCCAAATCTAGTATGTCCATTGGGCAGTTTTCAACGGGGGTCATGCCCCTGGGCCTGGTCCTTTTATCAAGCCATGGTCCTTCGCCTTCCCCGAATTTGCCTACCACACATAAATCACCTTTCTGATTTATCATTTGTAGGTTCCAGTAGCTTGACCCGTCATCATCGGACGTGGCCTTGATAGTCAGGATGTCGCCTGGAAACGTGGGACGCCTGAAATAATGCTCTGACCAACCCAGATCTAGCCAATTGTGTCCAACTGCTTCCAATATTGTATCTGTGGCCCAACCCCAGACTGTAGTACCCCCTACAAGAGGACCCTCAAAACCGTATGCGTTCGCAATTTCTGTTGAATGAATGGGATTAGATATATCTGGGCTGTCATCCGTATCCAGATAAGCTTCAACTTTGTTTTCAATAGTGTGTTTCTTTGACAATTTGAAATTTTTGACCAATTAAGTTCTAAGCAATCCGTATACCTTCTCCGGATTGACAGTGACGATGACCGCATCTTGATCTACCATCGCTTGATCATATTCGTCCCAGTTAGGATGTTCTGTTTCACTACAGGCCATGTATACATTCCTTAATAAGGGTTTGAGAATATGAGGTTCCGTATTATTGTAGTCAAACAAAGTGGCTTCTCCTTCAATGGTGACATACTCTCTCCAGTCATCACTAACGGATAGGATTGTACAGCTGCGATTTCTACGTAAATTCTTTATTTTTTGCGATTTTGGATACACTGATACGAAAGCTCCCCTAGCTTCATAAATTCCACACACAACTATGCTGGAATGGATAGAACCATTAGGTCGTTTTGTACCTATGACACCTCTATGGTTTTTAGTGAGAAACGGTAAAGCTTCTTCAAATTTCATGAATCCCTCACTATTGATGTATCTGAACTTTAATAGATCCGGAAGTTTTATCGTAGGCAGTTTCAAAACCTGTCTGTATGTCCTCGAGATTGTATTTATGTGTGACCATATCACCTAAATTAAATCCATCTTTTGTGAACATATCAATCGCCATTTCAAAGTCATGGATACCATCAAGTAACCCATAACATATTGAGCCTTGCACAGTTTGTTCTTTTAATACTGGCCTTGTCCAGTCTACAGCTTGTTCCCCATAAAAAACTCCCAGAATGACAACACGTCCCTGTCTTCTGGTAACTTGAAATGATTGAACAAGAGTATCGTTTTGGCTTCCTCCAACAGTCTCTATTGTGAGATCTACCCCTCGTCCATCAGTTTTATCAAGAATGAGTTGTTCGAACTCATCACCTTCTGATGTGGCAGTATAATCTGCTCCAAGTTGCTTCGCCATGTCTGATTGTTGTTTATGTCTAGAGGTGACAAAAATTTTACCTGCACCAAGTGCCCTTGCAGCAGCTACAGCTGTTAGACCGATGTTGCCTGATCCAAGGATTGCCACGGATTCTCCACCTCTGAGGCCCCCTATTCTAACTCCATGTATTGATACAGCTAAGGGTTCTACCAGCGCACCTTCATCCCATGTCATTTGATCACCCAATTCGTAGCACCCGCCTATTTTTCTGGTAATGTATTCGGCAAATCCACCACTGCTAGACCCCTTTTTATCTGAGCAATGAGTGTACTGTCCATGTCTGCAGAACCAGCATACATTGCACGATTTACCACTTCCCAATACTTCTAGAGCTATTCTCTTACCTATTACCTGCTTATCTACCCCTTTACCTACATCTATTATCTCGCCTGCAACCTCATGCCCTGACGGGTCTTGATCGGCAGAATTTTTCGCTTTGTTCATATTAAGGTCTGAACCACATATTCCAGTTGACTTTATGTTTACTAACACTTCTCCAGTGTTAGGGACTGGGTCCGGATGTTCTTTAATTTCCATGTTGTTATTGCCATCATAAAAAGCAGCTTTCATACATTCACCTCAAGACGAAATACTTTGTTTACAAAATGAATTTAGGTTTACCCTCCCAGTGCGCTTAGGCCTAAGCGAAAAAGATAGAAAAATAAAAGAAAAAGGAAGGTGAAAGGTATTAGACAACCTAGACAGCCAGTTTGCCACCTTAAATTGAATGATTTTATTCCCCTTGTTGGTATTTCTTTTCGATCCGGAGGACGATTTTCATTTCCAAATGGGGATTCTGATTTATCAACTATTTCCCCCTGAAGTGGGATTATTTCGTCATTGCCAGTTTTGGGATTTTCATTGTCGTGGTTTGCCATAGCCCGAATTTATATACTTCCAAGGATCTAGGATAAATAGATCACTCCTTTATCCATTAGATCTTTAATTTTTGATTCTGGAAATCCTAAATCGCTAGAAAGAATAGAAGTGGTGTGCTCACCAATCAATGGAGGCTTTTTTGCATTCCAAGGTGTTCCTTTAAATCTATACGGTCTACCGACGTATTTAAATCTTATTCCTTCACCGAATTCTGGGTGTTCAATATCACAAAACATCCCTCTGTCTTCCGCAAAATGTGGGTCATATAAATTCTCTTCCGG
The DNA here is from genome assembly GCA_964500645.1 of uncultured Dehalococcoidia bacterium. Taxonomy (GTDB): domain Bacteria; phylum Chloroflexota; class Dehalococcoidia; order Lucifugimonadales; family UBA826; genus CAYFIW01. Next base: position 117,316 of record CAZCOH010000001.1, on the reverse strand, counting down.
AGAGCGTACAGTCCCCCAAGGAAATTTAAGGGCTTGTGATCCTCTATAAATTTCATCTGCTGTATGGGCAGATACAAATCTTCTGACTACTTCAAAGGCGTGGTCAGCATCTTCTGATGTTCTGGTTCTATTTCGTGCCATATCCCTAAATCGCTCGTCTTCGAGATCTTCTTGCATTCCGTCTTCTTTCATCCAATTAACTAGTGATAGCCATGAATGCAAACTATTAAAAAGTTGGAATACAATCACGTATTTTCCATCTGATGTTTTACACAAAGTCTTGGAAGTGGGGGCTGCTCCGTGATGGCGGCCGGTTTGTCTGAAAACTATATCTTTATTGTAGAGATATGCCGGTAGAGCATGTTCAGTGGCAGAAGAACAGGCTTCGTGTGCAGAAACGTCAATATATTGACCTTGTCCAGTAATATCCCTGCTTATAAGAGCTGTTAAGGTGCCAATCAACCCATAATGAGATGCTATTTTGTTACCGTGATCTCCACTGGGTCTGATAGGAGGAGAATCGGGAACATCATCATATCCACATGAATGCATTATTCCACCCATTGCAAGAGATACCAGATCTGAGGACTTGTAATCACGATATGGACCGTCCTGACCATATCCTGATAATGAGGTCATTATTAGACTTTCATTATTTGCACTTAGGTCCTTAAATCCAATGTTTAATGAATCGAGATATCCTGGCGCAAAATCTTCTAGGACTACGTCAGCCTTGGAAGCTAATTTATGTATTATATTTTGACCATCTTCTGATTCTATGTCTAAAGTGATACTTTCTTTGGAAGTATTGTTAGCCCAGAAATATAAACTTCTGTCTGGATGAGGTTCATCGTCTTTAAATGGGCCAATGCAACGTTCTGATGCTCCACTGGTGGGTTCAATCTTTATTACTCTGGCACCCATATCCCCCATAAGTTTTCCCATTAACTGGCCTCTTTCGCCGCACAGTTCGATCACGAGGATTCCATCTAAAGCTTGCGAGGTCATTACTATGCGATTCCCTCCTCATATAGGCTGGCCAATTCTTCTCCGGCTACTCCTAAAAGTTCCATATATATCTCAGCAGAATGCTCTCCCAGAAGAGGCGACGATCTTTTTAATTTCCAAGGTGTTGACGACATCTTCATTGGGATTGCTTCAACCCTAGTCGGCCCAAGTTCTGGGTGTTCGATCTCGGGCAAAAAATCGCGGTATTTCAATTGCGGATCATCATCTACTCGTTCATTAGGGGTTTGTACAGCCCCTGCAGGTACACCGGCTTTTTGTAAAATCTCAAAAACTTCATTGGGCGTTTTTTGGGATGTCCATGTTTCTATTTTGTTATCAAGCTCATCTTGATTTAGGTAACGAGATTCCATATCCGTGAATTTAGTTTCATTGCACCAGGTGGGATTTTCCATGGCTTTGACCAGATTTTCCCATTCCTTCTCATTGGCAATGCTTATTACACACCATCTGTCATTTCCTTTACATCGAAATGAATTATGTGGAGCAAAGCGTCTCTCGGGAGATCTATTACCCGGGGGCATTCCCTTTCTGCGAAAGTCTCTTCCGTTTACAGTATGATCCAAGATTTCAGTTCCCGTTAATCCGATTCCAGCTTCAACCTGGGAAAGATCCAAATGTTGACCGTTACCGCTTCGGTTTCTATGTAGAATCGCCATTAATATAGCGATAGTGCCATAGTATCCTCCTGTGTGATCCATATACGAGAATCCCCAACCGGCTGATTCTTCTCCGGGTAGCCCTGACATAAAAGTTAAACCAGACAAAGCTTGTGCAGTGGGACCCCAGGTAACATTGTCCCTGTCTCGGCCACTATGTCCGAACCCCGACATACTGCAATATATTATGTCGGGCTTTATTTTTTTTTGTTCTTCATACCCAAGGCCCCATTTTTCTAACACTCTAGAGCTAAAGTTTTCTATTACCACGTCTGATACAGATATCAGATTTTTTAATAGCTCCATTCCCTTTGGGTGCATAACATTTAAAGTAAGACTTTTTTTATTTCTATTTAGAGTATTGAACAAGCCACTTCTATTTGGAGAAGTACTCCCACCTACAGGCGCTGACCCTCGGATGTAATCCATGTTTGATTCGTTTTCAACTTTTATGACTTCTGCTCCGAAGTCGGCAAGAATTCTGGTGCATTGTGGTCCTGCGACTATCCATGAGAAATCGATAACCCTTATACCCTTAAGGGCGTCTTGCCCAATTAAAGTATTAAAGTCTTTTGGCTTCACGTTCGTACCCCTTATTTAATAAATGAACACCGTCAAATGGATATGTCGAGATTATACATATGAATGTAATATTCGTGTTAAGTTGATTTGGTTTGTAAAGCCGGTAAAGATCATCTCAACTTGCTACTCTGTTGTATAATTTCGCCTCTGCGTAGACTAAACGCGGCGGAAGATAAGAAGCTTAACCTAGCCGACTCAAGAGGTTTCATAATTAATCGATGAAAATTGGGGAATTTGAACTGGTTGAACCAGTGCCAGAGATGAAGAATACCTTGGCAATAGCGATGTTGCGTCCTTGGATCGATGTGGGGAGGGTTGGAACATTGTCTTTAAGGAAGTTACAGAGTCACTTTGGAGCGAGGGAAATAGGTCGCTTGGCAAAACCGGGCAAATTTTTTGACTTCACCAGATATCGACCTCGAATGAGAGTTATTAATGGAAAAAGGGTTTTTACTAAGCCCAATACTGTTGTTCATTATGCCCATGATGAGGATACCGATAGAGACATGATTTTTGTGCACGTAAGAGAACCCCACAACCTCGGTGAGGAATATACGGAGGCTATTGTGGAATTGTTTCAGCATTGTAACGTTACAGAATATTGTAGGATTGGCGGTATGTATGACTCTGTTCCTCATACTAGACCGATACTTGTTACGGGTTCTATGAAAAAAGACCAAGAGGATAAAGCTTCTGGAATATTAAATCCCAGGAGAAGTACTTATCAGGGCCCGACTTCTATAGTTAACCAAGTTAACGAAGAATTGACGAATTTAGATATACCCAATACCACTCTAATGGCTCATCTTCCTCAATATGTGCAACTAGATGAAGATCATTATGGAGCCGCGAGACTTTTGGAAGTTCTATGTACCGTCTATGGATTTCCTGAAGACTTAGCTGACAAAGTACAAGGGGAGCAGCAATATAAGGATATCGATAACGCTATCGATTATAAAAGCGAAGTTGGAACGTTAATTAAGCAGTTAGAGACATATTATGATCGGGTTCTTTCTCGGCCTGCGGAAGGGCTTAGTAGTGATCAATCTACCACCGATGACAGTGCATTAGATGGTGATAGTGACGTTACTCTTTCAAGAGATGTAGAAGATTTTCTTAATCAAATGGGAGAGAGATTTGAGAATGATGAGGGGACTGAAGACGATGTATCTGACTCTGAAGAAGAGTCAGATACAAGTGGAGATAAACAATAATAAGTAGGGCTTGAGAATATTTTCCGTTATTCAACTTTAGTATTCGGTCTTTTTTAGAAGGACATGCCTCCTGTTAAATGTGTGCTCACGTACATCAGTAGACCAACGTCCTTTATCAACAGCTTTACCCCATTCTGGGGATAACAATACGTCGGGATTTTCTATCTCGTATACAGCAGTGTGCTTTGGTTGGTTTTCGATCACCATTTCTTTTACTTCGCCACCGATGATCATTTTCAAGGGTTGAGTTGTGTACCTAGCAATGGACAGAACACCAGGGACTTTTGAAAGGTTAGGAATATGTTCTGAGTCGTACACCTCGTCAAACAAGGTTTCTTTTTCTACGGATATATCCATAGCTGCTGTAAAAAAATATTTAGATTTCATGTTATTTCCTCCATTCGGGTTCTTTTCTAAATTAATACGTTATGATTTTGAGCATGGTTTCAGGTATGGGTGGGAAAAGCCTTGGGAACATCTATCCAAAGGTGTCACCTATACGCAACTTATTTGTTTTTATAAACTCACTTGCCATAATTTTCGGGCTCCCTTTCAACTGAATCCTGCCTATATTGATTGACCCATGCAAGGCTGATATTTTGAACCAATTTTCAGATATTTCCACCACTGTTCCTGGGGTAGATTCATATTGTGTTGGCGAAATCGAGGCTTTGAAAAAGGAAATAGGACATCCTTGGATTTTAGTATTTGCACCCGGACTTGGATCACATCCCCTAATGAGATTATAAATTTGCTCTGCGGTTTCCCCCCAATTTATTATGACGTCTTCTGGTTGGCACCAACCTTCGTAGCTGGCTTTTGAGTGATCTTGCTCTATTCTTGGTGCTATTCCTTCTTTCACCATACCAATAGATTCAATTATCGATTCAATTCCCATGGGATAAAGTTTTTGGAAGTAGAGAGAGCCCAACGTTTCGTCAGGTGTTATTTCGATTTCTTTTTGAAGAAGAATAGGTCCTGTGTCTAATCCTTCATCCGGCCAAAATATAGTGAGACCAGTTTTGTTTTTCCCTTGAATGATTGGCCAGTTCATAGAGCTTGGACCTCTGTGCTCTGGCAAAAGTGATGGATGATATTGGATAGTTCCTAATTTTGGGGATTTCAATATTTGGCTAGGAACGATGTCGGTTACAAATGCCATCACACAAAGATCTATTTCGAGAGATGAAAATTGTTTTATTGCTTGACTATCCCTCATTCGAGAATATTGAAATACAGGTATGTTTGAGGATATGGCAAGATCTTTGATGGGATCTGGTGATCGATTAGGAAGATCCGGCGGACATAGTGCAGCTACTACATTCTCATTGGCATCTAACAAAGCGGAAAGAACATCCTTACCGAAGGCAGCTTGGCCAATAAGCGCAATTCTCATTTGTCGATTCCTCTTGGTATTAGGGTTTATGACTTTGGTTTTCAATTTATATCACAATCACATTTCAAGAAGAGAGATGGAAATGAGATATTGCGAATGAACATGATTGACCGATTATCTGACCTTGCTTACCATGACTTTGCCGTAGATGAGTCATTTTATGCCTCTAAATTTAAAACGGCTGGAGAAATGGAAATTGACACATCAAAATAACATCATGTCCCCTCTTTCCGGAATTCGAGTAATAGGGGTTACTGTATATCTTGCTGGTCCTTACACCTTGGTTAACCTGGCTAGATTGGGGGCTGAATCAATTAAAGTGGAGATGCCCGGATCTGGAGATCCCACTAGAGGAAACGGTCCTTTTGCATCCCCAGACGGGTATTCAGAGACTCCTGAAACCGAAAATCATCTCTCGACGAGATTCATGAAGAGATCCCAAGGTGTAAAGAGTGTCACCTTAAATCTTAAGAATCCAGAAGGTAGACAAATGTTTTTGGATATGGCCAGAGACTCTGATGTGGTCGTAGAGAATCTATCCCCTGGAGCCATGCGCCGACTGGGACTGGGGTATGAAGATGTAGCGTCCGTAAATCCGGGGATCGTTTACGCATCCATATCCGGCTATGGTCAAACAGGGCCCCATGCCCACAGAAAGGCTCATGACCCTGAGATACAAGGTATGAGCGGAATCATGGACATAAATGGTGATTCCGAAGGGCCTCCTATGCGAATAGGATTTTACATTGCGGACTTAGTTACCCCTTTATTTACGTGCTATTCAATACTGGCCGCACTAAGGGAAAAAGAACGGACTGGAAAAGGTCAACATCTTGACGTTTCAATGATGGACACCCTTACCTCGTTAATGTTCGTGGAAAATATAGAAGAAGCACTATATGCAGGAGAGCCGTTGAGGATGGGCAACGGAATTCGTGGAGGCCCGATGGGTCTTTACCATACAAAAGACGGGGATATTATTGTAACGGTTGCCAGTGATGACCAGTGGCAAAGGCTAGCAGTAGCCCTCGACTCTCCTGAATTAATTAGTGATCCAAGGTTTGCTAAATTTTTAGACCGGGGCCGTAACCTTGCTGCAGCGAGAAAATCCATACAGGATTTGCTGATGAAGTTTAGTAAAAGTGAAGCGTTGCAGATACTGGAAAATAATGATGTGCCATGTAGTGATGTCCGGGGAGTGCCTGATATTATCAACGACCATCATTTTTGGGATAGAGGCACGCTTCGTCCGATGAGGAGCCAGGCTTTTGATGAGGATTTACCAGGCATAGTTTCCGGGTTTCCTGTGGCTTTTTCAGGAGGGAATCTCCCCCAATCCCTAGGAGCCCCGCTACTGGGACAGCAAAATGCTGAAATATATGGAGCTCTTTTGGGAAAAGAAGAGGCAGATCTACTACGTTTGGAAGATGAGGGAGTGATCTAAAGGATCTTATTCAGAGGTGTTTTATGAGAGATACTGCAAAGCCGTTAAGAACAATGATGTACGTGCCTGCAAACAAAGAGGATTGGGTTCGCAAAGCACCCAAATACGGTGCAGATGCTTTGATATTGGATCTTGAGGATTCTGTGCCACCAGAGGAAAAGGATTCTGCGAGGGAAATAGTTTCGAGGTTAATACCTGAACTTTCTTCATCTGGGGTAACGGTGATGGTTAGGGTTAACGACATGGAAACGGGATTCACGGAAAAAGATCTGGAGTTTGCGATTCAGGAAGGAACCTATGCCATAACTCTACCGATGGTGAAAGGACCGGAGGATGTTTTGAAGCTGGATGAGCTAATAACTAAAGAGGAATCAGTCAAAGGGATTCAGTTTGGGACTGTTTTAATTGATCCGGGTCTGGAAACGGCCAAAGGTATGAGATCTGCATATGAAATTGGAATCTCTTCACTTCGTGTCGCCCATATGGGGGCTGGAGGAGGAAGAGGAGGGGATATTGCCCGTGCACTGGGTTACAGGTGGACACCTGATGGGACGGAGACCCTTTTTGTAAGATCCAAAGTATTACTCGACTCTAGGGCTGCTGAAGTACCTTATCCGATGACAGGATTATGGCAAGATGTTGATGATCATCAAGGATTGATATCTTTTGCTAACCATTCTAGAGACCTTGGGTATAGTGGAATGACGGTTATACATCCATCGCATGTACCTATTGTGAACGAGATTTTTTCTCCTAGTCGGGCGGAGATAGAGGAATGGAAAGGACTTGTAGAGGCCATGAATGAGACGCGAATGAGTGGAGGGGCAGCTGTTTCATATCAAGGGGGTATGGTTGACATTGCCCATGAGAAAACTGCTTTGCAAATGCTAGAGTTGGCCAGGAAATTAAATATACTAAATGATTGACGATCTATCTCTTTATACTTCAATTAATCCAGTAATTTCTGTGAGGGATCTAGAGATTATCTTTTTTAGATCATCAGATGGTGAAGTTTCGTCTACCCAGTGATCTCCCCACGAATATATGCTGTTAGGTAAAATTAATGCACCTAAACTGCGTAGCATTGGAGCAAGCCCGTATTCTGTAGACAATGAGTGTTCGGGAGATCCACCAGTTTGTATGGGTAATGCAAAATTGTTTGCCAAAGATTCAGCTGGAAATTGATCAAAGAAAACTTTTAATAATCCGGTGTAGGTCGCACGATACGTGGGGCTAGCAACTATTACTAAGTCAGATGAGATTACTTTCTCTATAGCTTCAGTCAAGGATGATGACTGAGATCTCATCAGTAACGCATCAGAAGGCATTGATGATAAATCAACAACATATGTTTCCCAATTTTCAGTAGATAGGGAGCGGGTGATTATGTTAGCTATTCGTTCTGAAGAGGACTTTGGGAAAGGGCTACCTAGGACGGATACAACTAGTTTCTTTTTACGCATTTGTGGTGGTCCGATCGGATTTTCTGTATTTTTTCACTTCTTCTCTTAGCATTGGGATGAGCTCATTGCCCCAGTATATAGCGTCGTTATATGGGTCAAACCCTCGGATCAGAATTGTTGAACATCCAATTTTGTAATATTCCATTAGGGATTCTACGACTTGTTCAGCAGTTCCCACTAAGGCAGTGGTGTTTCCCGCTCCCCCGGTTGCTGCGGCAATAGGCATGTATAGCCTTTGATCCAAGACGTCCCCTTTCTTGGCAAAGTCAACTAACCTTTTTGACCCAACTGACTCGAGTCTTTCTTTTCCTGCACCATACATAGACGTTTGATTTGACTTTAATACTGATGAAAGGGTTGAGTGTGCTATATCCCATGCTTCTGATTCCGTATCTGCAACTATAGGACGTGTGGAGATGGAAAACCTTATTGACTCCGGGTCTCTCCCAGCGGAGGCAACTCTTGATTTGAAATTTGAAATTTTATTCTTCACCTCTGACAAAGGCTCCCCCCATAATGCATAGACGTTGCATTCTTGAGAACCAATTTGTAATGCGGCTTCTGAAGCACCCCCAAAATACAATGGGATGTGAGGTTTCTGGTAGCACGTAAAATCGCTTTGAGCTTGTTTGAACTTGTAAAATTCCCCTTGATGATCAATGGGTTGTTCCGAACCCCATAATTTTTTAAGGATATTCATGAATTCACCAGATCTTGCATATCTAGTATCGTGATTTTCAAAGTCTCCGTCTCTTTTTTGTTCTGAGTCTCCACCACCACTTATGATATGAATCGCAAGTCTACCTGCAGTGATTTGGTCGAAAGTTGCCGCTTTTCTGGCAAATACTGTTGGGCTAATGAAACCCGGACGATGAGCAATAAGAAACCCAAGTTTTTCAGTTTTAGATGCTGCATGCATCGCAACTATGAATCCGTCTGCTGATGAGGACGTGTACCCAACCAAAACTTTGTCGAATCCGCTGTTTTCGTGAACTTTAGCGAAATCTATTATGTAGTCTGGATCTATACCGCCGCCTATGACGTGTACTTCAGCTCCTTTCTGCCCACTTCCCTCTCGTTTAGCGCCTATCATCCCTATAATTTCAACGTCCAATTTAAACTCCTCTGTATTTAGTTGACGTATATCGGCATGATTTTTTCAGAAAATAATTCTATAGACTTCATAGCATTCTCATGTGATAGGTTTCCCCACTGAAATGAACACATAAAATAATTGGCACTTGTGGCGATGTATTCCTCCATATAACGTTTTACCGATTCTGGAGATCCTGCCAATGCAACCCCTCCAAGCCGTGTGGGGTCGTGGCTATCAGATTGGCTGTCAAAACTCTCTAATTCTGCTTCAATATCTTTACGAGTTTCTCTGTCAGGAAGATGGATGGGCCTATCGCCTACAAATCCAAATGATCCATCTTTACTACTTTGAAATTGCGTCAAGCCTCTTTTTTCTGCTTCAATTCTTCTAGGTGCTCCTAGGTTCCACCGATATTTTTCCCAGGCTGGTGTGGCAATTTCGATAGCTTCATTGTCTGTATCCGCGATTACCATATGAACCACAAGTCCAATTTTTGGTGTTTGGTTCTGTATTGTAAGAGATTCTTTGCCATGGGTTTCAGCCCAAACATGTTTATATCGTGTGGTTTCCCGATGGAGACTCTCCAGAGTTCCCACCACGATTGTGTTCATTCCCTCGAGAGCAGCAGTTTCTGCATTACGCATGTACCAAAGAGGAGGATATGGCTTTTGTATGGGTGAGAGTCGCATTGGTAAATTATCAAATTGGTAGTGTTCACCCTCATATGAAAGAAATTCTGATCCCAGTCCTAGTTTCACTACGTCAAGTGTTTCAAGGTAACGTCTATAGTTGGTATCTGAATCTGAATCTTGACCCCAAAAAAAGGCTTCCATGACGCCTCCACGTCCAACTCCTATTTCCAACCTGCCATTGCTTAGGTGATCGAGCATACTTATCTCTTCCACTAGCCTAATTGGGTGGTGCAACGGTAAAACATATACACAGGGGGCTAATTTAAGATCTCTAGTACGTTGTGAAGCAGCAGCTAGGAACACGTTTTGAGAAGGAGCAAGGCTGTGAACAGCTGGAGTATGGTGCTCAGCAAGGTGGTAGGCATAAAAACCGCTTTGATCAAATGCCTCAAGTTGTTTCAATCTAAGTTCATAGATTTCACTTAAAGGTATGCCTTGTACAGGCTCTATATGATCGAATACTCCAAATTGCATATTATTTTATTTATTCCTCAAGATCAGATTTTGTGACATAAGACTCCCGGACTCTCCAGTAAGTGTAGAATTCTACACTTGATTACTAAATCCCATGTGATTTTTTCTTTGGATGTTTTCTTGGGTTTGATGATAGTATTTGTTTTCAGTTTAGGTTACGTCTCCTGATTGAATCAAAACTTTAGATGAATGGGAATAAAACATAAAAATGTAAATCCTGGAGATTGGTAATGGCAGATGAGAGCAATTTAGACCCCAGGTCAGATGAACAATATAAGGATAAGCTGACCCCGCTCCAATACGAGGTTACTCGAAACAAGGCGACTGAACGAGCTTTCACTGGAGAGTACTGGAACACAAATGAAGAGGGTGTGTATCAGTGTATTTGTTGTGGTGAGGATTTATTCTCTTCTGATGCGAAGTTTGACTCAATGTGCGGTTGGCCTAGCTTTTACGCTCCTCTGGTTGAAGAACAAATTGAAGAAGAGACAGATAATTCGTTTGGTATGAAACGAACAGAAGTGATGTGTCAATCATGCGGAGCGCATTTAGGACACGTTTTTCCTGATGGTCCTCAGCCTACTGGTCTTCGCTACTGTATTAACTCCGCTTCCATTAATCTTTCAAAGGACGAATCCTAAGATCGATCTTTTTTGATATTCTGACATGATAAAAGGTCATTTCATATCATCAAATACCGGCTTTAGATTGGTTCTTGCTAATGCCTGATCTGGGGTGTCTTCAGATTCATAAATGGGCAAGTCTTCATCTAGATCAGACTTCAGATCATATAGTTCCCCAGTTTCATATAGTTTCCATGCATGGTCTCTGATAAATCTGATTCTGTTTTTTTCTGGAGATCTGGCGTTCATGGGTTCGAAATGAAAAAACATCCAGTCCCTTGGAGTCCCTTTTTGGCCAGTAAGTTGGGGATAAAATGAAACCCCGTCTATCAAATAACCAGGTGGAAATTTTAGACCTGCTGCCTCAAACATGGTGGGCAAAAAATCGGTGGATTCCACCATATCAACTTGAACGCTACCGGAAGGTACCGTTCCGGGCATGCTGCATATTAAGGGGACATGAGTCCCCCGGTCGTTGGTTTTTCCTTTACCACCACATATTTCATTATGTTCGTGAACCATTGAGCAAACATCGTGTGGGCTGCCGTTGTCACCAACATAAATCACCAATGTATCTTCACTTAAGTTATTTGCGTCAAGATAATCTATTAATTTGCCGATTACTTTGTCATGATATTCGACCATATCTCTGTAAAAGCGAGGATCGTCAGTTGCTGACTCTGTTTGCCATCCCTCAAGTTCATCGAAGGTTTTTGCTCCTATCGTTCTATTCGCTGGGGGGTCAAAGGAATCCCATTCAGGACTGTCTGGTGTTGGTTCATGAGGTTTGTGGGTGGCGGCCATTGGCCAGTACACAAAAAAAGGATTATCGTCGTCTTTATTACGATCAATAAAATCCTCGATATATTCATGGAAAATATCTTCTCCATATCTTCCCTCTGTATCGGTTCTGAAATCTCCATTTTGATATATAACAGGGTTTTTGTAGCGAGACCCTTTTTCTTCAGTGTGATGTGCGTGCCAGACGCAATATTCATCGAATCCTGAGTCCTCAATTCTTTGGCCTTTTGATCGCATTTCAGGTTCTTGATCTGGTGGATTGTATGAGAAAAGTTGCCATTTCCCAGATATGCAAGTGTTGTAGCCTGCTTCTGACATAAGATGACCAAATGTTATTTCACCAGGTTTGATCAAGCCGAACCCGATGTAATTTCTGAAATTATATTTGCCTGTCATCATTGATACTCTTGTTGGTGTACATAGAGGCATTACATGCGCATTTTCGAATCGCATTCCGGAACTGGCTAGTTTGTCTAAGTTGGGAGTTTGGTAAGAGGTGCCTCCGTTTGCCCCGACTACCTCGTAACCAAGGTCATCCGACATGATTAATATTATGTTAGGTTGTTTTTTTGACATATTTCCCTCCCAATAAGTTACCAAATAAATTCTTATACAAAGAATTTACGGACAGATTATTCTTTAGTAAGAGATGATGGTTGCTCTATTACTCTCATAGACATCCACTTTCCAGATTTATATCTGAGGCCGTATGCAACAGACAAACTGATTATATAAGCCAATCCAGCCGACCATGCAGCCTTCAAGCCTAGATCAAATACTTCTAGAGCGAGGTAAGTTGGTAATATCAAGAAAATAATAGACAGTCCAATTATTGCCAACATGATAAATTTTGTGTCTCCAGCCCCCTTTAAAGCCGATGATATTACTATGGCTATGGAATCCAGAAGAGCCCAGGCAGCAACGAATTTCATGGCTGTCATGGCGTGGACTTTAATCTCTTGAAATTCAGCAGGATCTGCATTAGCAGAAAATGGATATATGAATAATTGAGGCACGACTAAATATAAACAAGCAATACTGCCCATATATATAAATGCCATTTGCATAGCAGAGAAGGTAGCCCTGCTAGCCATGTCTGGTCTGTTGCCACCCAACGATTGTCCGACCAATATTGACACTGTGATTCCCATACCGATCATAGGCATAAATGAGAGCATGCTGACGTTTAAAGCAATGTTTGAAGCTGCTAATTCCGGAGTGCCAAGCCTGCCAATAAGTAGGATGAAAATAGAAAAAGCGGCTATGTCTAGAAAAAACTGGATGCCGTTTGGCATTCCAAATCTGATTAGTCTTAGAAACAATGGCTTATCGAAACGACAGCCTGAAATTGTGTTGAACCTAGCATTATTTTCTCCTGAAAGAGCCATATAGAAAAGAATAATGAGGCTAAACATTTCCGATATGATCGTAGCTAACCCCGCTCCACCTATTCCCATTTCAGGAAATCCCAGTTTTCCAAAAATTAGTATGTAATTTAAAACCACATTCATCGACATACCAGCCAAACTTGCCCACATGACAGGATATGTTTTACCCCTACCGTTAAAGAATGATGAGACAGCGGCTCTGCCTATCGGTAGAAATCCTCCTATCGCAAGGTACTTCCAGTATTCCTTTTCGAGTGCTTTAACATTATCCTCGTGGCCAACAGCATCAAAAATAGGGTCAGCAAGGAAGAAAGTTGAGGAGACTACCAGCCCACCTATAATTGCAAAATAAATTCCTTGCCACATTGCAGGACCGACTCTTTCGGGTCTCCCAGCTCCAGTATATTGAGCAACAAAAGTGCTGGCGTAGCCGGAAGTGCCAAGAAAAATAGCGACTATAGTAAAGCTAAGGATTCCGGTGGGCATCGCAGCAGCCAAAGCATCAGGTGAGTACCATGACAGGTACATTCTGTCTACGAATTGCTGGATAGACCATGATCCGGTACTTAAAATCAGTGGGAATGCGATTAAGAGGACCTGTTTATAACCATTTTCTCTTGACCAACGCTTCCTAAAAAAACTCACATTTTGTTGCTCAGAAATACTCACTAGCGTCGGTTGCCTTTCATAGAATCATTAATACATCCAAACAATTCTATTGCCCAAAGACTTCTTTGGGAATCATCTAATCGAGTTCTGCTGAAGGTGAGTAGTCTTTTTTGGCTGTTAAGATTGACTTGAGCGTATTTTCTAGGACCACTACGAATGGTGGGAAGGGACCTTCATGAGGCAAATTTTATTTTTCGCGTTGGCTGGTGATGATTGTGTTTCATCTTGGGAGATTGATTCCTTGAGTGGGAAGTTAAATTTCCTTTCTCAAACTTCTGTTAGCGGCCGACCGGCACCATTGGCTGTCGATGATGAAAAACATATTCTCTATGTTGGTAGGAGGGATGTTCCTGTTATGTCCTCTTATTTTATTGATTACGCAGATGGCTCTCTCAATCACTATTCAGACAGCCCTGAACTGATTGGTGATCCTTGCTACATATCTCTGGATAAAACCAGACAACATATTTTTGGCGCCTACTACAATGCAGGTGCTGTTAGTGTCCAAAAGATCCATCAAGGTAAATTTGAAGGCGAAGTGAACTGGATTCCTACTGGGCCTGGGGCACATTGTGTCATGACTGACCATGCTAACAAGTTTGTCATGTTGCCCCATATCGCTGGTGAGGAAGGATTAAATACCATAAAGCTATTTAAATTTGATCAAACCGATGGAAAATTGGTTCCAAACCAGCCTAAGCAGGTCGGCCAACCGGATAATAGAGGCCCAAGGCACTATGTTTTTCATCCAAATGGAAAGTTTGCATACTTTTCAAATGAACAGGAATGCAGTGTTACTTCTTATTCTTATGACATAGATACAGGTAACATGCTAGAACTTCAAACAGAAACCACCCTACCTATGCATTACGGTGGAGTTAATAGTTGTGCACAACTAAATATCACACCTGATGGTAAATATTTGTTCGCTCCGAACAGAGGTCATGATTCCATTGCGGGATTTGTTGTTGATTCAAAAACGGGGTTAATTGCCCAAAATGGCAGAACATCTACAGAACCCGTTCCTAGAGTTTTGACGATAGACTTAACCGGTCAATATTTATATTCAGCCGGGTTGGATTCTGGATTCGTATCAGCGTTCAAGATTGATGGGCAGGGCGCACTGGAATTGATAGATCGATATGAAGTTGGCAGTGAACCAATGTGGATACTTGCAGTTCAACATCAATAAAAAAATCTAAAATTGGGAAGTCGTTTGGTTAGTAAAGATAATTTTTTTGAACTTTCACTCAGAGTGAATGATTGCCAGCATTCTTTGTTTCTAGAAACTCAATGGACATTACTTGACGTTCTTAGAATGCATCTTGGTCTTACGGGGGCGAAAAAAGGGTGTGATCAAGGTGAGTGCGGGACGTGTACGGTCATACTAAATGGCAAAGCTGTTAATGCCTGTCAGATATTAGCTGTTGAACTCGAAGGATGTGAAGTCACAACAATAGAAGGTATTTCCGATGGTACTTGCCTAAATCCTGTCCAAATAGCATTTATAGAAAACGATGGTGGCCAATGTGGATTTTGTACTCCAGGATTTATTATGAGTACCGTAGGATTGCTTGAAACAAACCAAAATCCTTCCGACGAAGAAATCTCGCTTGCTTTAGGCGGCAATCTTTGCAGGTGTAATGCCTATGCCGCTATTATGGACTCTGTCCGATCAGCGTCAAGGAAACTCAAAGATGGGTGACTCATATTCTTCAATAGGTATCTCATCCACCAGATGGGATTTGACAGATAAGGTGACCGGCAAAGCAGAATATTCGTCTGATATATCCCTGCCAAATATGCTTTATGGTCGTATACTCAGGAGTCCTCATCCACATGCAATTGTTAGAAGCATTGATTCTCAGAAAGCATCTTCACATCCTGGTATCAAAGCTGTACTAACACCCTTTAACGTACCTACCGGCAAAGTGGCGCCTGACGTGCCGATATTGGATACAAAAGTGAGGTTTGTTGGTGATGAGGTAGCAGCTGTTGCAGCTGAAACCCAACTTGCTGCCTCTGAAGCTATAACTCTCATAAATGTTGAGTACGAAAAATTGTCATTTTGTTTGACTACAGATCAAGCATTATCTGATGGGTCTGAACCCATACATGGAGATAGTAACCTGGTGAATGGGGGACCTTTAATAGAGGCGAGAGGAAACGTTGAAGAGGGTTTTGATGCTGCTGATTTCATATTGGAAGAATCTTTTTCTACGCCTGGTCATAGTCCTGCCCCTATAGAGCCAAGATCGGTTCTTGCTCACTGGAATGGAACTAATCTTACTATCTGGAAATCGAGTAGAGGGATTCATTCTGATAGGAAAAATATAGCGAATGCGCTAGGCATGGATATTGAATCGATCAGGGTGATCGGCCCATATATGGGTGGAGGGTATGGAGGCAAAGACGAAACAAGAATTTCGATAATAGCTTCTCTGCTATCTATTCAGTCTAATAGACCTGTTAGATTAGAACTGACTAGAGAAGAAGAATTTGTGGCTGGCAGAAGACGCCATGCTACCACCACCACATTAAAAATGGGGGTCAAAAATTCCGGAGATATTACTGCTATTCACGCGACCACTGTTATGAATACAGGTGCATATCTATCTTCAGGTCCAGGAGTTGCTAGGCGGGCGGGACAGGGAGCTTTATATCTATACAGATGCCCAAATGTACGTTATGAAGGATATTTAGTTTATACGAACACACCTACTGCCGGCTCCTACAGAGCGTTAGGAGCTCCACAAGGTCATTTTGCCTTAGAGTCGGTTGCTGACAAGGCAGCTGAAAAATTAGGTATAGACCCTTTAGAATTTCGTCTTAGAAATCATGTGGGACCCGAAGGACAACCCGGAGAGAGAACAACTCCACTAGGCGAAGTAATAGACACACAGCCAGTAGAGGGAGGTATCCCATTTTCATCAAATGGACTTAGGGAGTGTTTAGAGATAGGCTCAAATGAGCTGTGCTGGTGGCAAAATGATTCTATAGATACCCAATCTAGAATCCGTGTGGGAAAAGGCATGTCAATGTTTCTTTACAGGGGAGGCCCAGGCAGCCAGTCAAATGCATCTATTTCTATGGATTCGTCAGGTATCTATAAGCTTTCTACAGGTTACATGGATGTCGGGGAAGGGAGCACTACTGTCTTACTGCAAATAGCGGCTGAAGTTCTTTGTACTAAATACGATTCGATAGAAGTTGTTCCCTCCGATACCGATCTAACTCCTGATGCATCATTGACGGCAGGTTCAACCGTTACTTTCTCTGGAGGCTTAGCCGTGAAGGCAGCTTCAGAAAAATTGAGGGACAAAATAATTTCATTGGCTGCTGCGAAGATGGGCCAGAAAACTGATGTGTGTTCAATTTTGACCGATAGGGTCGTTTCCACATCAGGTGGTTCTGTAGGTTTATACGAGTTGCTTGAATCTGGATCTGTTTTAACAGCCAACGCTTCAGTAGAACCAGGTAGCCCAGATTACGTTGTTAATTCATTTGGTGCACATTTTGTAAAGCTATCAGTTGATATAGATACTGGCAAAATTGAAATCATGAAATATGTTGCTGTCCATGATTCGGGTCGAATAATAAATCCTCGTATGGCAGAAAATCAGGTAAAAGGTGGTATATCACAGATGTTGGGATTTGCCCTCCTAGAAGATGTCGAATTAGACCCTTCAACAGGTATTTTGCTTAACTCAAGTTTCTTGGAGCACAAGAGTCCGACAATATTGGATTCTCCTGACATAGATGTTTTCTTTACAAGTAACATAGATAAGGTGGGGCCTTATGGGGCTAAGTCTTTAGGAGAACCCCCAAGTATAGGACCCGCACCTGCAATTGCTAATGCTATATATCAGGCAGTGGGAGTACGTATTAATGAGCTTCCTATCACGCCTGACAAATTGTTGAATGCTTTGGTCAATAAAAGGAATTGATGTTGAAATCATTCGAATATTTTAGTCCTAATACCCTCGAAGAGGCTTCCATGATTTTAGATGCTGATAAGGGACGCAGGTTGATTTCGGGTAGTACAGACTTAATAGGCGAAATGAAAAATGGAACGTTAGAGCCAACTGGATTAGTAGGTCTAAAGAAGATAGAGGAACTTTATGGAATAGTTTGGACTGAAAGAAGTTTGAAAATAGGATCAATGGTTACTTTATCTGACATCGCGTCAAATAATGAAATTAGATTACGCTGCCGCGCTCTCGCTGAAGCAGCGGAATCTGTTGCTACCACTCAGATTAGAAATCAGGGAACCTTGGGTGGTAATCTCTGTCAACGTCCGAGATGTTGGTATTATCGGAATAAGAGTTTTGATTGCTTGAAGAAAGGTGGCGATCGCTGTTATGCAATTGGGGGTTTAGACCGATATCATGCAGCCCTTGGAAAAGGAAAATGTATTATTGTTCATCCGTCTGACACAGCAACAGCCCTCATGGTTTTGGATGCTAAATTGACTATATTTTCTGGCTCTTCTGAGAAAGTGGTGCCAATCTCGGAATTTTTTATTAGCCCAGATGTTGATGTTACTAGAGAAAACATTTTGTCATCTGGTGAGATATTGGTTTCCATCGAAATACCAGCAGAATCTTTAGATAACTCTACGGTATTTATGAAAGCCAAAGAAAGACAATCGATGGATTTTGCATTGGCCAGCGTCGCTGTTGCCTTACGAAAGGATAAAAGAAAAATACTTTCGGCTAGAGTTTCTTTAGGAGGTATAGCACCAATTCCAATGAGGCTTAGTCTCATAGAGAATTATTTGGAGCAACTTGATTTTGATGAACTAGACTTCGGGTATGTGAATGACCTTTTCATGCGTGAAACACAACCTTCAGATCCAAATAACTACAAAATATTGATTTGCAAAGCATATTTACAAAGGTCGCTATCCCAAATCATATCTTCTGAGTAACTTTGGAATGTTCGTGTTATTGTTGTAAATAAGCCTAATGGTTGCGGAGCAGTTTGCATGAATGACTATAAAAATCTCGATCTATCTTTAGAGGATCACACAGCCGTTATCACTCTGAAACGCCCGGAAATGATGAACGCTCTTAACCGTGAATTGACTCAGGAGTTTCACAAAGTTATAGAAACAATCGGCCATAAATTTCCTCAGATTCGTGCCGTGATATTGACCGGACAAGGAAGAGGGTTTTGTTCGGGGGCTGATTTGTCAAGGATGGCTTCTCAGGGTTCTGAAAACAGAAGAGATTCTGTTGTCAGAGGACGTTCCGGAAAGAGAATACAG
This sequence comes from uncultured Dehalococcoidia bacterium, assembly GCA_964500645.1. Lineage (GTDB taxonomy): Bacteria > Chloroflexota > Dehalococcoidia > Lucifugimonadales > UBA826 > CAYFIW01. The sequence continues at coordinate 98,520 of CAZCOH010000001.1, read as the reverse complement.
GAATTGGCTCCCGCTTTAAGGAATTTACCTCAGCCGGTAATCGCTGCTGTAAATGGCGCAGCAGTGGGTGCAGGCCTATCTATAGCCCTGGCGAGTGACATAAGGATTGCGTCTTCAGATGCCAGATTTTCCGCAATTTTTGTTAGAAGAGGGCTTGTCCCAGATACTGCTGCTTCTTCGACTATTATGGCGATATCTGGACACGCAGTTGCAGCAGAAATGTCTTTAACTGGACGGATTTACGATGCCGACTGGGCTTTCCAAAATGGCTTAGTCAGCAAGGTCGTTTCCTCAGAAGATCTTATGTCGGAGGCAATAGCTTTGGCAGAAGAGATATCTTTGAATCCTCCACTTGCGGTTCAAAATACCAAAAAGTTAATGAGGCAGGTAATGCCAGACTGGCATGATGTCATTGCTAACGAAGATGACGCGGGGGATCCAATGTACGGAACAAAGGATCAACTCGAAGCAGTAAGTGCATTCTTGGAAAAAAGAAATCCTTCTTACACAGGTGAGTAAGGATTGATCAGGTTTCTGAGGTTTATGCCCATGATCCTTTCGCCATTATGCCTCCGTCCACGTTAATAAATGTGCCAGTTATAAAATCCGCTTTATCGCTTGCCAGGAAAGCAACTACTTTCGCTATATCAGTAGTATTTCCAATTCGGCCTATAGGATGAGTGGACCCTGATTCTAATAACGCTGTTTCAACGTCTCTTCCAGAGCTTAGGACAGAATCGCGCCATAGAGGGGTGTCTACTCCCCCAGGACAAACTGAAACTACCCGAATATTGTCTTGGGCGTAGTCCAGAGCCATTTGTCTTGTGAGGGATAAGTCGCCTCCCTTACTTGCCGCATAAGCTGGTACAAGGTTGGCAGATTGTTGTCCTTGCACACTTGCTGTACTTATAACGACGCCTCCTCCACGTTTTCGCATGATAGGAATGCAGTATTTTGCCATAAGGAATCTGCTTTTGAGATTTACTGCAATAATTCTGTCCCACATTTCCTCAGATGTATTTTCAATGTTTGTATATGAATTAACTGGTTGTATTCCTACATTATTAAAAAGGATATCTACTCCATCATATTCTGAGAGTGTCCTTGATACGGCTTTTTGACATCCTTCGGATGTTGAAGCATCAGCTATTACGGCAACGGCGACTCCTCCAGAAGCGTTTATGGCTTCGGTCGTCGCTATGGCTGCCTTCTCATCGATATCCATTATCGTTACCGAAGCGCCCTGAAAAGCCAATTCTTTGGCTCCCGCTGCTCCTATTCCTTGGGCACCGCCAGTGATAATAGCAATTTTTCCTTCCAATTCTCTCATTGCCAGCTCCTATTGATTCCGTTTTTTAATACCAATCTTGAACCTTTTGTCTAATTATGGATAATCCTGACATAGACGGAAAAACAAGAAGGAGTTCAGGATATATGAAAAGGTTGCTATTTACCGGCGATTCTATCGTAGACACATATGAAGTTGAAATTCCTACTCCGGGAGATCATGAAGTTTTGCTTAAAATGAAATCCTCTGGAATTTGTGGAAGTGATTTGCGAAATTTCAGGACTCCAAAAAATGAAAAGAATGGAATTGATGACCTTATCGTTCCAGGGCATGAACCAGTTGGGATCGTGGAGGAGTTGGGATCTTCTGTGACCGGTTTGTCTCTGGGAGATAGGGTGATGATGCATCATTACTCAGGGTGCTTAAAGTGTTCTATGTGTCGCATTGGATACACCCAAATGTGTTTGTCGAGCCATGAAGTGTATGGGTCTACATCTCATGGAGGTCATCAAGAATATATGGTGGTTCCAGCATATACATGTATACCTATGCCTGATGATTTGGACTTTAAGTCTGCGGCTGCCTGTTCTTGTGGCACAGGAACCGCTTTTCATGCAGTGAAACGCTTAAATCCTACAGCCTTAGACACTATAGCTGTCTTTGGACAAGGTCCGGTTGGATTATCTGCAACTATGTTTGCTGCCCAAATGGGATGTAGGGTGATAGCTATAGATGTTTCGCCTTACCGATTGGAATTGGCTTCCGATATTGGGGCTTATGAGACGTTAAATCCAATAGACGTGGATCCGGTTGAGGCTCTCCGAGATCTGACAGGTGGCGAAGGTGTTGACATGACTCTCGATGCCACTGGTATACCCGAAGTTCGTAATCAAGCTGTAGATAGTGCAAAGTACTGGGGTAAAGTATGTTTAGTTGGAGAGGGAAACACGACAACCTTTGACGTTAGCCCTCAAATTATTCATAAGCAATTGACCATTTTTGGATCATGGACCTTTAGTCAATCAGGGCTTTCAGAAGTGGCACAATTTGTTGTCGAAAGAAAATCTCCAATGGATCGGTTGATTACTCATACTTTCGATATATCGCAGGCCCAGGAAGCATATGATTTATTTGTTTCTGGAGATACGGGCAAAGTTATTCTTACGATAGACTAACCTTGGGACCTACACGTCCCTCCAAATTTGTCCTCTATCTTGGACTTTTTTGAGTAGTTCGAGATTTCCTTTCTCAAGTTCATAACCTAGAGGTTGGGGAGGTCTTCCTTCAGTGCCAATTAGCCTTAGTACTTCAGAGGTTGTGTAGTATCCGTTATATGTTTGTCTCACCAACTCTGAGAAAAAAACAGGGTTTTGTCTCTCTATGATCTGTAGGATTTTGTACTTGGAGTCAATATCCATATCAATGAAAGTTTTGGAACCAACTCCATGGCTAGTTTTTTCTATTTCCTGAATTCCTTCTAGCATTAATCTTATAGAATTTGGTGAGTTACCTGTAAACGAATCAATATAATGTGCAACTTGTACTTCGGATGCAGATGGCATGTTTGAGTTTGATGGTATGAGGCAATCAATAATGGCGTTTACCAGATCAAATTGAGATTTTGAGAATGTTAAAGGTTTATTAGTTTTTGTATCCAATTTTAACTTCCTATCGGCAAAATGTTGTTCTAGTCCAATAAATGTCTTGAGTTTTTTGAAACGTAATCAGCTATGTAAAGAGCTAAAGCTTGTATAGTTGAGGTGGGATTAACAGCGCCTGATGTTACAAATATACTTCCGTCCACAATAAACAAGTTTCGTACATCGTGAGATCGTCCATTTTCATCAACCACAGAATTGCTGCTATGAGTTCCCATTCTTGCGGTTCCTAGTAGGTGCCACCCCGCTTCCTTTAGCAGAGGATCCGTATAGACTTCAACAGCCCCCGCCGCTTTCATCACTTCTGTGGAGGTCTTTATTCCGTGATCCATCATTTTTCTGCTATTTTCGCTGAGCGTATATGAGATTTTTGGTGATGGAATCCCATCACCATCTGTAAGTTCAGGATCCAGTGTAACTTGGTTGTGAGGTTCGGGTAGATCTTCACCAATGACTGCGAATCTTATAGTTTTATTGAATCTGTTCTTGAACTCATCGTGGTGATTCTTCCCCCAAGGGATTTTCCCACCTATGGCTGTTGTGACAGGAGCAGCAGATCGTGTTACCTGATATGAATAGCCTCTTACGAAACCTCTACTAAGGTCAGTTTCATAGTGTTCTGAGCACATAATGTTTAAAGGAGTTGGACCTTTATGTCCTTCTAAATCTTCCTCAAATCGGCCTGTCACACCTGCATACGGGTGGAACATTAAATTTTTTCCCAAAAGTCCTGATGAATTTGATAGTCCGTCAGGAAATGAAGGGGATTTGGAATTGAGTAGAATTCTTGGTGTTCCAATTCCATTGCACGCCATTACTATAATTTTGGCCTTTTGCTCTTGAAGTAGCCCATCTGAATCGTAATATAAGACACCGTCTGCCAATCCTTGTTTATTTATAGTGACTTCTCTTACCCTGGCATTTGTTATAAGCCTTGCACCCATTTGGATCGCCTTTGGCCAATATGTTACATCTGTGCTCGCCTTCGCCTTAATAGAACATCCAAGGTCACAGGGGCCACAGTTGTTGCATCCCTGTCGCCCATCGTATTCAACTGTATTGATTGCCGAGTCTGATGGCCACCAATGCCATCCTAGTTTGTCAAATCCGGACGCTATAGTATCTCCCAGTTTTCCTAACCCTATAGGGGGTGTTTGGCGGGGTGATTTTTCAGGATAACCCGGGTCCCCATTTAGTCCTGCAACGCCCGTGATTTGATCATTGATTGAGAAATACTTTTCTAAATCATGGTAAGTAATTGGCCAGTCGTCGGCTACGCCGTCCAGAGATCTAACCCTGAAATCTGAAGGTTTCATTCTAGGGAAATGGGCCGACCAATGGATTGTACTCCCGCCGACTGAGTTATACATAAGCGGTGATATGGGAGTGTTGTCCATATTGATAGGATAATCAGATTCTAGATTTCTAAAATTCGGATTGGGGTTAAAGTCTGTTTGGCGGTGAATCTCCCAGTCCGGGTCGGATGTTGCATAGTCAACAGCCGGGTCTAACCAACCCCCCTGTTCAAGACAAGTTACTTTTATACCTGCCTCGGCAAGTCGCCACGTAAAAGCCGCTCCAGAGGCCCCTGCACCCACTACCAGTACGTCACAATCCTTATTGTCCAATTAGCTACCCATCCTATTTCGTGCTTTTAGGCGTACCAGCAAATGCTCTCCGCCTTATCTTCTAGCCATTCGATTCTTTCGGCTGTATCCTACATGATCTTTAAAGATATGTAGATGCATACATAGGTAATTGTGAGGCAAATTGCAATGGGAAGATTGAATAACAGAGAAATTAATAGTTTGTTGTCGGAGCCGATTGTTTCTTTTATAACAACATTAAATGTTGACGGGTCACCCCATACCTCTCCTGTGTGGCATTCTCTTGATAACGAAAAATTGATTGTTGCAACGCAACCTCAAACAATAAAGGTAAAAAACATATATAACGATCCAAGAGTTTCTCTTGTAGCAGCAGCTGATCGTATCCCTCAACCATGGGTTCAATTTAATGGCAAAGCTATCGTCACAGAATCTGAAGATATTGATAGGATAGTGACTGATTTATCTTATCGTTACCTTGGCCCCGAGGATGCGCCTGAATATCTAAATGCAATACTTGGAAAAGTAGAATTTGTTCTGATAGAAATTGAGCCCGTAAATATTTTGGGTTTTGATGGAATAGAGTGATAGTAGGTAGTCAACCTGTAAGTTTTGCCTTTTTAATTCATGGACTAGATTTATTTAATACCCATGAAATAGAGATGAAATAATGTCTGAAATAACAAAAAAAGAACTTATTAAATTGTTCTCTGAAGGTACCACTCTTTCGGGGATGGATTTAACGGGCCTGAACCTGAGTCGTACTGTTTTAAGTGGAGTTGATATGACTGGGGCAGATTTGAGACGTTGTAATTTGAGGGGAGCAAATTTAAGTGGATCGAATTTGAATGCGGTTCGGCTATCCGAATCGAATTTAGCGGAGGTTAATCTGCGAGAATCTGACCTTACAGGTTCTGATTTGAGTGACACTTATTTAATGGATTCGAGATTATATGGAGCTAATTTTTATGGAGCTGACCTGACTGGATCAAACTTGAGTGGTGCTTACATGACGGGTGGAGTTTGCTTGGAGCGAGCAGCTTTGGTTGGAGCAAATTTGCGGGGTGTAGATTTGACGGGGGGCATTTTGATAAACGCTGATCTGACACTTGCTTTGATGAGAGGTATAAACCTGACTCTGTCTGATATGACAGGTGCTGATTTGAGTGGAGCAATTATGAATGGAGCGAATTTCACTCAGGCTAATTTAAGCAGCGCTAAGATGCGAGAATGTAAACTGAGTGGTTCAAATTTTAGAGAGGCTAGACTTGATAACGCTGACATGACTGACTCTGATATGGGACGATGTTTGTTTGAAGGTGCAAGTCTTCAAATGGCAAATATGCGTCGAGCTAATTTGGTTTCTGCAGATCTTGAAAATGCGGATCTTACACTCGCTGATCTTTCAGAATCTAATTTGAAGGATGTTTTTTTACTAGGTGCTAATACAAAATGGACTGATTTTAGCAGCACTGACTACGAGCTATAGATTGATGATTTAATATGTCCAGTCTGAAGGAGCGTTTATTGCCGATGCATTTATGTCAGAAACTTTGTTGAAACCACAATATGAAAGTGACCTGTCAAATTCATTTCTTAGGATATCTAACATTAGTTTCACGCCGTCTGCTCCATCGTATGAAAGTCCCCAGAAAAGCGGTCTCCCTACAAACACCCCTCTCGCTCCCATTGCTAGCGCCATCATTACGTCAGAACCTCGTCTGATTCCTGAATCCAGGTAAATTTCTAATCTATCCCCAACAGCTTGTGATATTGGTGAGAGTGTTTCAATTGACGACAAAGTTCTATCAATTTGTCTGCCCCCATGGTTAGAAACAACTATTCCATCGACACCATTTTCAGCACACATCACAGCGTCTCTGACGGTTCTGACACCTTTTACCACCAATGGGAGTCCCGTTAGAGATTTAAGCCAATCTAATCTATCCCATGTTAATCCACTGTATCCAGTAGTTTCCCACTCTGCAAAGTCTCTTGGGCCTGCGTCCTTCCTTTCCAGAAAATCTGGTCTGTCTCTAAGACTACCATTGTGAAGGTGTTTAACAGCTTTAAAATCATTTTTTAAATCTCGTTCTTTTGCGCCATTAGTCGGAACATCAATTGTGAGGCAGATCGCCTTATATCCCGCTGTTTTTGCGCGTTTTACGAGATATTCAGTCATTTCGTCATCTGAGTGATATAACTGAAACCAGAGAGGTCCTGTAGCCACATTGGCTACTTCTTCGATGCTGTATCCTGAACTTGTGGGAAGAGCGTATAAAGTTTCAGCCATTCCTGCTCCCCTCGAAGTGGCTAGTTCTCCTTCAGGGTGATGTTGTCTCTGTCCCCCTGCAGGAGCAACCATTACTGGGAAACTTATTTTTTCACCTAAGATACTGGTAGACATATCTCGTTTAGATACATCGACTAAGAAACTTGGGTTGAGAGTCAATTCTCTGAATTTTTCTTCATTTCTCCGCTTTGTGATTTCATCGAAGGCTGCCCCATCAATAAAATCCCACATGTTCTTTACTGAGCGTTGTTTAGATATTCTTTCCAGGTCAAATAGGCTTACAACTTCCATTCGTTAACTTCCTCAGAACCGATTATTAATTTGATTTTAATAAGAATTGAGGATTATATAGTCTTATTTATAAAGTAAGTCAAGATTTTATGTTTTGATCGTTTCAAATAGAAATCACTTTAATGGGCAGGTTCCCCTTGCTTGGTACTGATAGTAGAAATTATTACTAGCATAAGATCTAGGTTCGTTAGATGTTCCGGTATCGTCGTTAAACGTTTTGGTGGTTTGTGGATTAATCCTTTTTATATGAAAAGGATTAATCCCACTAACTTACAGTTCTGTAATTGTGACGCTTTTAATTACATCTCCGCTTTGTGTAGCGCTTCCTGGATCTCTTTCAGATATGCCCTTGACAACATCCATTCCTTCCGAGACTTTGCCAAATACACTATGGTGATTGTCTAGGTGTGGTGTCGGAGCGAATGTAATAAAAAATTGGCTCCCATTTGTACCCATTCCATTTATTACTCCCCTGTTTGCCATGGATAAAATGCCTTCACTGTCGTGTCGGGCTTTTTCATGGAATTCATCGTCGAAGTTGTAACCTGGTCCACCTGAGCCAGTTCCGGTTGGATCTCCTGATTGAGCCATAAATCCTGGAATAACCCTGTGAAAACTTATTCCGTCATAATATTTTTCTCTAGCCAGGAATACAAAATTATTGACCGTTTTAGGAGCTTCTTTCGCCATTAAATCTATAACTATGATGCCCCCCTTTTCAAGTTCGATACTGGCTTTATAAGACACGGTCTTATCTATTACCATTTCGGGGGGGCTACTGTATTGTTTTTGGGACAATTTGGGGTCTCCTTTTGACACTTTGGGTTGTATTTAGAGTTTTACCTTTAAGATTCGTTTTCAAAATGTTCGATAGTATTCTTCACATTATCTGGAAGAGGTCTTGAGGTATTTGAGGTACTATCGAAGTTTACCGATATTGTTTCTCCTGTAGCTAACAGGTCATTGGTTCCATGTCTGTAAATTACGGTGTTTTTTGTAAGGCTAGAAGTACCTATATTGGAAACTTTTACTTTGATATCTATAAGATCGTCTAATCTGGCCGGACTCTTATATTCTATATTGACTTTTACAACAGCTAAATCAAGGTCTTGTCTGTAAACTTCATCATGTATCAATATCCCAAGATTTCTGAAATATTCCGCCTCTGCAACGTCTATGAAATCCAGGTAACTTCCATAATACGCTACACCTTGAACGTCACATTCCTTCCAACGCACTCTCAGAGTATGTGTGAATTTGTAGTCAGTAATGTGCAACGATAACCTCTAGCCTAATTCACCGGTTCATCTTTATTGTTGCTTCGTAGTATTTCTTTAAAAAGATCATCGGTATCATCATTTTCTGTTTTATAAGCGTGGTTCGGGATTTGTTCTATATCATCGTTTTCATTTTTCATATTGATTGGTAGGTTGTTATTCTTGTCGAGTCTTTTATTTTATTAATTAAGTTAGAGTCGTACATTGCCTAGTTAAACATTGTAATCTGTCAGAGGGTATGAAGATATAAGTTTAGATAACATGGCTTTGTGAAGGTGAATATCAATGGAATTTGGTTTTGTTTTACCTAGAACTACTAAAGGACAAGATCTGTGTGACTTTGCAAGAAAGGTTGAGGATCTGGGGTTTGGATCAGTATGGGCTCCAGACCATATTGTCATTCCTTTGGATGAGACAAGCCAGTACCCATATACACATGACGGTAAATTTACTGTTTCTCCCAGCGACCCGCAATTGGATGTTTTGGTAGTTTTAAGCTACATTGCCTCATCGACTGATAGGTTAAAAATCGGGACTTCTGTAATCATAATTCCTTACAGAAACCCTATACTTCAAGCCAAAATGTTTTCCACTCTAGATGTTTTATCAGAAGGGAGGGTAATATGCGGGGTAGGTGTAGGCTGGTTCCAACAGGAATTTGAAGCGCTAAATGCTCCTTATACGGAACGAGGTAACGCTACGGACGAGTATCTGGAAATCTTGAAAACTTTGTGGTCCAGTTCAACTCCGGAATATGAAGGTACTCATTATAATTTCAAGGGTATAGGATTTGAGCCTAAACCAGTTCAAGGATCTATACCGATATGGGTAGGTGGTCATACTAAAAGGGCAATTAGAAGAACAGTTAAATACGGCGATGCCTGGCATCCTACCCGCCAGACTCCAGAGTATGTTTCAAAAATGATGGATTACATGAATGAATATTGTGCTGAAATTGGCCGTAGCCCCGATGAAATTACAATTTCTCTAAAGAGGACATTACATTTTACTGACATGGGTATAGATCTGTCGGATCGTATCCAATCTGATGCTGCTCTAATCTCAGAAACATCTAAAGTAATTTCGGATATCCAGAAATGTGCAGATCTGGGAATTGACCAGTTAACGTTTGATTTTCAGGCAACCAATGTAAACGATTGTATTAAAGTCATGGAGCATTTTGCAGATCAAGTCGTTCCTCAGCTATAGTCGTCACTCCCTGGATATCTATATCAATTTGTTGATGTTGACTTTGCCTTTAGTTCCTTGAGTCCGTTCTGGACATATCCCATGTAGTTACAAAGGAAAAATCGACCCCCAGCATTCGTCCATTTCGCTATGTTATTGTCGTTTGCGGTAGATCCTGTGGAGTATCCTGCTGCCACAATCACCTCCATGGTATCCGCGATGATTTTTTGGACATCGGGGTGATCAGGCCTTCCTAAATAATCTGGGCCCATACTTTGCGATAAATCTCCAGGAACTACCATGAAACAATCAATTCCATCCACCGTCAGTATTCGGTCTAGGTCATCTATGGCAACAACATCCTCTATTAGAGCAACTAACATGATTTCGTCATTTGCTTTTCTGGCGTAGTCATCAACACCCAGACCTTGCCTGGATCCTCCCATTCCTCTCATACCAACAGGAGCAAATTTTCCGCCCCTCACAAATCGTTCAGCTTCTTCCTTATTATTAACATGAGGTACCACTACAGCCTGTACACCTCTATCGAGGGCTCTTCCAACAAGCCAGGGATCGTTATTGTGTACCCTGACTAACGACGTCATTCCCCATAAGTCACAGGCTCTGGATATGTCACTTAAGTCGGACCAGGTTGAACCTCCATGTTCCATTTCTATCCATATAACGTCAACCACACCAGTTGCACCGAGGAGATCTACTGTATCTGTGTCACTGCAGGCAACAGCTATAACTGTCTCTCCGTTAGCAAGTTTTCTTTTTGCTCTATTTTGCCTTAACTCTGCCATCTGTTTTCCTCATGAATATCGTTTATTGGTAAGTTTATGGTCAGATATTAACACTGTTACTCCATTTTTCGTTACGAGGCAAAAATTGGTTATGTGCAAGAATGTACATATAGCCTGTGTTCACAAAAATAGTTTTAGAGCCAAGATGTAATGACTGAAGAAAATCTCGAAATGAAAACAAAAACTCTTCCTAAAATACCGTTTCTTGGCGAGCGGATATTTTATGGATGGGTAATAGTGGCGGTTGGTATGGTGGGCCAATTTCTTCAGGGAATTGCATTCCAGGGTTTTACAACTTATCTGGGACCTCTTCATAACGGATTTGGATGGAATAGAGCAATATTGGCCGGACCACGTTCAGTGACACAAGTACAAAGTGCGGTACTTGGTCCTGTGGAGGGATATCTAATAGATAGTTTAGGTCCTCGTAAGGTTGTTATGTCAGGTGTGTTTATACTTGGTCTGGGATTCATATTGTTTGGATTTATAGATTCTCTATGGATGTATTACCTTGCAAGTATGGTGATCGTATTAGGCACAGGTTTGCAGGGATTACTAGTTCTATCTGTGACTGTAAATAATTGGTTTCGAAGGAGGCGGACAATAGCGAATTCCATCATGTTGCTGGGATTTTCGGCTGCTGGGATAGTGGGTGTTCCGCTGCTGGTATTTTTGCAGACATCAATTGGTTGGCGGGAATCTGCAATAGGTTCAGGACTGGTTGTATGGGTAGTTGGTTTGCCGTGTGCCATGTTATTGAGGACAAAGCCTGAATTGTATGGTTTACAACCAGATGGAGATTCCTCCCCATTGAATGAAAATTCAGGTAGTGGCAGGTCTTCTGAAGTAGTCGATTATGACTTCACGCTTCGTCAATCTTTAATGACTCGTGCTTTTTGGTTTGTTGCAGTGGGATCGGCTCTAGGTAACTTAGGAATGGGGACGGCCCAGGTTCACCTTTTTTTGCACTTGGAACAGGGCCTAGGTTTTGAAAGAACTACGGCGGCTTTTGTTTGGATGGTCGCTAGCATTTCCAATGTTCCCTCCCGGTTGATCGGGGGAATACTTGGAGATCGTATGCCTAAAAATTTCATTGTTGGATTTGCTACTTTTTCGATGGCAATTTCCGTTTTCATACTTGGAATTGCGGACCGAGTGTCACTTGCTTTTGCATATGCAATTTTCTATGGCATCGGATGGGGTATCAGAACGCCTGTTATGAACGCCTTACAGGGAGAATACTTTGGCAGACAATCTCAAGGTGTAATACGAGGATGGCTACAGTCTATTGGCATACCATTTTCCATAGCGGCCCCCGTTCTTGCTGGTTATATGGCTGATATTCAGGGAGATTACAGAATGACATTTATTGTTACGTCTTTTGTTATGTTGATTGGTGCTTTTTTTATGGCAGCAGCAAAACGCCCTGCTGCTCCAGGGGTTTAGCTACCCGATTTTTATTTGCGTTTCCACTTCTGAAAGAGATGCATCAATCTTTGCCACTATTTCGTCTACCTCTTTTTCAATAATGCAAAGAGGTGGTCCAACAGTGAATCCTTTTTCTGTTGAGAATAAAATAAGACCGTTTTGGCGAAACGCTTTAGACAGTTTGTCTGCCAATCCAGATTCTGGGGTAAAACTTTCTTTTGTTTTCTGATCCTTTACTAACTCTACCCCTGATAGAAGGCCTAATCCTCTGCAATCACCTATTAAAGGGTGAATTTCTTTTAATCCATTAAGCTTTTTCAGAAGATATTTGCCGACGTTAGCAGAGTTTTCCACCAGTTTTTCTTGCTCTATGATTTCTATGTTAGCTAGTGCTGCCTCTGCACATACTGGGTGGCCGCCGAAGGTGAGAGCCTGCTTAAATGTATTTTGCTCCCCCGCAAATACTTCAGAGACTCCAGTTGTGCAAACTGTCGCTGCAAGTGGTAGGTAGCTACTGGTAATGCCTTTTGCCACAGTCATTAAATCGGGGACTATGTCCCAGTGCTCGGTTGCAAACATTTTTCCTGTTCTTCCGAAGCCGGTTATCACCTCGTCGGCAATCAGGAGGACACCGTATTTATCGCATATTTCTCTTATCATAGGCCAATAAGGGTCACCGGGGACTGCCGCTATTGATGATGCTGAGACGGGTTCCGCGATTAATGCAGCGATAGTTTCTGGACCGTGAAGCAATATCAAATCTTCTATGGCCTGAGCACATTTGATTGCACATTCTTCTGCAGAATTGGGCCCAAATTGACATCTGTATGGGTTTGGTTGGGGGGCGTATACCATACCTGATATTGCTGGTTCATAATCTGACCTGATTGCACCTGTTCCTCCAAGCCACATCACGCCTCCGGTAGCTCCATGGTAAGACCCGACTCTACTTATAATTTTGTATCGTCCAGTATCTCCTGTCCGCTTGTGATAGGACCTAGCGATTTTTATTGCAGTCTCATTTGCTTCCGACCCTCCACTTACTGGCCAGGTTCTTTGCAAATCCCCCGGGCTTATGGATGCGATCTTTTCAGAAAGTTGGATTAGGGGTGCTGTGGTAGTGCCCTGAGGGAAATATTGAAGGCGACGCATTTGGTCTGCTGATCGATCTGCGATCTTTTTCCTTCCATACCCTGCGTTTACAGAATTATATCCTCCGTTAACATCAATCCAGGTCTTGCCTTGAATGTCGGTGACATAAATTCCGCTTCCTTCCACCATTATGTCGGGACCACCATCCTCTCCTGTTTTGACCCAGTCGCGATTGTGCATCCATAGATGTGATAAAGCAGATGACTTTAGATCGCTTATGTCGTCTGAAGTGTGGTTTGTATTTACCATTCCTACTCCTTGTTTTTGCTGCGTCAGAGTTTGAGTGTATTAACTGGACCCAATACCAATTTCTCTGGAAAGACTTTTTATGATTCTGTCTACTGAATCTACTATTTCATCCACCTCTGACGGAGTTATGCATATCGGGGGGCCAAAATTAAGGATATGTCCACTGGCCCTAAAGATCAGGCCTTCAGATCTGAATTTATGGTTTAACCTATCCGCCAGTTTTAGTTCTTTAGCGAACCCTTCTTTTGTATCCCTGTTACTCACAAGTTCCATTGATAATAAGAGTCCTATTCCACGAACATCACCAATTATCTCGTGCTTATCCTTCAGTTCAATCAATCTAGATTTAAAATAGTCCCCAGTAGTTGCGGCGTTATGAACGAGGTTTTCTTTCTCGATTATCTCTATGTTTTTTAAGGACGCTGCGGCTGCAACTGGATGGCCACTGGAGGTAAAAACGTGCCTCAATTGATTACCATCACCAGCAAACTGGCTTGCTATGTTCTCTGAAACTATGGTGGCAGCTAGAGGAAGATAGCTGCTAATTATTCCTTTAGCTACACTCATCATGTCGGGTTCGAGATTCCAGTGTTCACTAGCGAACATCTTTCCTGTGCGTCCAAAGCCACAAATCACCTCGTCCGCTATAAGTACAACCCCATATTTATCGCAGATATTTCTTATCATTGGCCAATATTCTTCACCTGGTACCGGGCATCCAAGGGGGGTAGCGATTGGCTCAGCGATAAATGCCGCGATTGTATCGGGGTCATTTTCTATAATTAAAGTCTCAACAGCATTCGCGCAAAGAACTGCACATTCAGAGCTTGTCTTCCCCCCGTATTCGCATCTATAAGGGTTAGGTTGTGGCGCATACAACATTCCTGGATATGGTGGTTCAAAGTCGCTTCTAGGGGTGGCTGGATTACTTCCCGTCCATAACACTCCACCAGTTGTACCGTGATATGACCCCTTTCTGCTTATGACCTTGTAGCGGCCGTTTTCTCCACGACGTGAGTGAAATGCTCGTGCAATTTTTAATGCTGTTTCGTTCGCTTCTGACCCTCCGCTTACAGGGAATGTTCTTGTTAAATTACCTGGTGTTATCTCAGATAATTTTTTGGCAAGATTTATCGTAGGTATAGTGGCTGAACCCTGTGGGAAATATGGCAATTTTTCCATCTGGTCATGGGCAGCATCTACAATTTCCTGTCTGCCATACCCGACGTTTACGGATGTATACCCCCCGTTCACATCAATCCATGATTTTCCGTTTGAGTCTGTTACTCTTATGCCGGTTCCAGTTTCGATGATGAGAGGATCCCCACCTTCCGCCATTTCCACCCAGTCTCTATTTTGCATCCATAGAAAATCAAGAGATTTTTGCCTGAGTATTTCTCCCTCGTTAATTTCGACCATATACAGCCCTCCAGTAACTCGTTGTGACGTCATGTGTACTGTATCGGAATTACACTGTAAGGTGTAGCCGTTAAATACAAGTAGAATTAAGCTCAGGAGAGGATTTCTATGCGCCAAATGTCACTGGTTGCTTTTCTTCAAGCTCAGAATTGCACGACTTTGCCTTCTTCCTGGAGGCATCCGGAGGCACGTATCGATACTTATTCGCCGGAATACTACCAGCACATCGCTCAGGTCTTAGAACATGGAAAATTTGATGTTGGATTTTTTGATGACAGACTTGCGATGCCTGATATGTATGCCGGTGATCACTCCGAGACTGTAAAGAACGGGATTCGATGTACCAAGCTGGATGCAGTAACTTGCTTGATGACGATGGGTTCCGTGACAAAGCATCTTGGGTTAGGCGCTACTTATTCCACTACCTATTTTGAGCCTTTTCACGTTGCTCGATTGTTTCAAACTCTAGATTTGATGACTAAAGGAAGAGCTGCCTGGAATGTGGTGACATCAGTCAACGACAACGAGGCTTTGAATATGGGTAGGGAGAGCCACACGGAACATGACCTCAGGTACGACCGTGCGGATGAATTTGTAGAGGTTGTTTTAAGGCATTGGGATTCTTGGGATGATGATGCTGTAGTCGTGGATAAGGTAAACAACTTATACGCCCATCCGGACAAAGTTCGGCGCATCGACTATAAAGGTGAATTTCTCAGTTCCCGGGGCCCTTTCACCGTACCTCGGAGCCCGCAGGGCCACCCAGTAGTGATGCAGGCCGGTGCGAGTTCCAGGGGCAAGGAGTTTGCCGCCCGGTGGGGGGAGTTGATATTTGCAGGTTACAGGAATAGTGAAGTAGGGAAAGTTGAATATTCTGCTTTAAAATTAGCCGCTGAAGACGCTGGTCGTAATCCTGACCATATGAAGATTGCTGCTCTCATGTATCCAATTGTGGCTGAGACTAAAAGTGAGGCAGAAGACAAAAAAGCGGCATATGAGTTGCTCTCTAATGATATGGATCAGTTGTTACTTTTATCTGAAGCTCTCAACTTCGATTTTGCTAAAAAGGGAATGGATGAAGAATTTACAGATGAAGAGCTTGAAGGTCTTCAGGGTATGCAAGCAATGAGGGACAGGGTTATTTCCACCGGGGTCACGAATCCAACGGTGCGGGATTTTATGCGTATAACCAGAAGAGGCTTATTAAGTGATAGCATCACATTTGTCGGTGGGCCAAAAGAGGTTGCTGATGAGATGGAAGAATGGTTTCACTCTCCGGCATGCGATGGGTTTGTAGTTGGCCCAACCCACCAGCCCGGTGCGTTTGAGGATTTTGTGAAGTTTGTTGTTCCTGAATTACAAAAACGCGGGGTCTACAGGGAAGACTACACAGGGCCTACGTTGAGGCATCATCTTGGGTTGGACCGACCCGCCATTGGGGCATGGCGCACAACTTATGACCAGTAAGCTTTTATTATTCAGATTTTATCTGTTCCTGCATTGAAAACTGGGCGGCTAATAAATATTTCTCAATGGTGAGAATTCTAGTTGTTTCGTTTCTGTGAGTATATATTGCGTGAACATTTCTGATCAGTCTGGAGATCAGTTCAATATTATTGACTGGTGTCAGGTAATTTTGGTCCCAAATAATGGATTGCCCGGCAATTGCTTCAAGCATTTTGGCGCATTCCTCTTGTGACAATAATATTCCTCTATGGAATGGGTCTATATATAGACCTGCGTGGTCATTTTTCATACGCACTAGAAAATGACCAGGCATTCCTACACCCTCCAGCTGTATACCCAATCTTTTCCCGACTTCCATATAAAGCAGAGAAAGCGTAATTGGGATTCCCTGTCTCCTGTTTAGGACTTCGTTGAGGAAGGAATTTCTAGGATCGTAATAGTCTTCATAGTTTCCCTGAAAACCAACTTCGTCAAATAGATATTCACTGAGTGCATTGATCTGGGAAATAGGATCTGAATCTGGATTTATTCTTGTCTTTGCTACAGATGCCAGGGAATCGAGTGATTGGAGTTCCTCATCTATGTTGAGGTCAGGATATTCATACATCGCAAACAAGAGTGCCAATTTAGCGAGATCTAATTGTTTGGATTTGGACAATATAGAAAATTGTTCCAAGGGTGATGAGTTAGTAGGTTTGATTGAATCCATTAATCAGATTGTTTCAACCTCATAAAACATTCAAGGTTTCAGGGATATTCAGAGATTTGGTGCCGAAGGTGAGACTCGAACTCACACGGGATTGCTCCCACTGGTTTTTGAGACCAGCGCGTCTACCATTCCGCCACTTCGGCTTTATTAGGTCAATAATTATAGATGATATCCCTCAAAAGTTTCCTGAAGTTACATCTCTATTTTCTTGTCGCCAGATATATAACTGTCTGGTTCTTTTTGAAAAGCTATTTTGCACCCGGTTGCACAGAACATGTATGTAATTCCCTTGTATTTCCACGACCCTCCTGCTGGATTTTTTGTCGTTACTTCCATATCGCACACGGGATCAATTGAATTGGGACTCTGACGTTTCCGAAATAAAGGTAATTTCATGCAATCCTCAAGAAGTTGTAGGTTTGAGTAACACTATATTACAACTACAGACGAACCTTTCTGAGATGGATTGAATTTAAAACGACACATATTGAGCTGAGGGCCATCGCACACGAAGCTGCGATTGGGTTCATAAACCCATCACTATTAACTAAAGGTGTTAATGAAATGGTCCCGTCAGTTCCTAGAATTAAATGAAGTAAACCTGCCGCAACCGGTATGAGGAAAATGTTATAAGCAAAGGCCCAGAATAAATTTTGTTTTATCTTTCTCATCGTGACTCTACTCAAAGAAACAGCCTCAGGTAGAGTCCGTAGATCTTCTCTTACAAGTGTTATATCTCCGGCTTCTATAGCTGCGTCGGTTCCTCCTCCCATAGATATTCCTATATCTGACTGAGCGAGGGCAGGTGCATCGTTTATGCCATCTCCGACCATTGCAACAACTTTTCCTTTTGATTGGAGATTTTTTATGTACTCTAATTTCTGATCTGGAAGTGCCTCTGCTTCTACTTCAGATATCCCCAACAACGAGGCTGTTTTATTCGCTACAGTCAGGTTGTCTCCACTTAGCAGTACCACGGTCATTCCCATTTTTTTAAGCAATTCAATACTTTTTTTGGCTTCTTTTCTTGGCTCGTCTGTAAAGTTGATGACACCTGCTAATTCATCGTCAACCATGACCAGTGTTTCTGTGGATCCATTTGTCTTGCTGTCTACAGCCAAACCCATTTCAAGTAAAAAAGCCCTGTTACCGATTGCAACAGTCTTTCCATCGACCTTGGCTATGGATCCCATACCTGGATGAGCTTGGAAGTCTTCTGGGTTACTTAATTTTATACTTTCTTGAAAAGCGGTTTCAGCTATCGATTTTGCCAAAACATGTTCAGATCGTCGGCTGACTGATCCGGCATATTTGAGAATTTCTGATCGAGTTAGTTCCACTTCCCATATTGATTCCACACGTGGAGTGCCGTACGTGAGAGTGCCAGTTTTGTCGAAGACTACGGTATCGATTTTTTGCGAAGTTTCCAGTGATTGTGCATTTCTAAAAAGAATACCCATAGTTGCTCCTCTTCCAGTTCCAACAACTATTGCGGTTGGTGTCGCGAGGCCCATCGCACAGGGACAGGCTATTACAAGGACTGCTACGGTTGTAATCATGGCCGTATTCAATGATCGGGATGGCTCGAATATAAACCATGCACAGAAAGTCAGGAGGGCGATAAGAAGAACGACAGGAACAAAAATACCTGATATCTGGTCGGCTAGTCTTTGTATAGGAGCCTTTGAGTTCTGTGCCTCTTCGACAAGCTTAATGATTTTTGAGTGAAGCGTGTCTTTTCCAACCTTTGTAGCTGTGTATTGAAAGGTATTAGTCCCATTTACCGTAGACCCGAAAACATAACTTCCCGTCTCTTTTAGCGCAGGTATGCTTTCACCTGTAAGCATCGATTCATCTACTGTTCCTCTGCCTTCATAAATTAATCCATCCGTGGGAAAACTTTCACCCGGTCTGACGATGATTTTGTCTCCCACAATGAGTTCATCTCTAGGAATTTCCACTTCTGTTGATCTGATAACTCTTGCGATTTTTGGACTGAGATTGAGAAGAGATCTTATTGAATTCGATGCTTTTTTTCGGGCTTTTGTCTCTAATAAACGACCGACTAAAACAAGTGTGATTATGGAACTTGATGCTGAATAATGAGTTTGCCCATCACCAAAGTCAATTCCAATGGCTTCCGTGATTGTAATAACGAGGCTATATAAATAGGCAACTGTTGTCCCAAGTACTACCAGTGTGTTCATGTTTGTGGTCTTGAGTTTTAGCGCCGACCATGAGCTTATGTAGAAGTGACTGCCGGACCAGAATTGAACACCTGTTGCCATAGCAAGAAAGATGTACTGAGGGTTTATGTCTCCGACTTCTTTCAATGACGGGAATATATTGGTCAAGGCTATGAGTACAGAGGTAAATCCTCCAAGGGCTATTTTCTTAGTCAATATCCTTGTTTCGCTCGATGTTTCCCCATAACTGTAATCATCCGAGTCAATTCTCTCGGCCGTATAACCTGTTTTTTCAACAGCGTTGATTATTTCAAATGTTGAAGTGATTTCAGGGAGGTAGTTCACATTAGCTTTTTCTGTGGCGAGATTTACAGAGCAAGATAGGACTCCATTCACAGAACTTATCCCAGTTTCCACGTGAGATACACAGGCGGCACATGTCATTTTGCCGATCGATAGGATTACAGAGCTGCTGGCCAGTCCATAACCGGCCTTTTTCAGCGTGTCCGATATGAGGTGAATTGAAGCGAGCTCATCGGTCAGGCTTATCGTGGCCTTTTCAGTAGTCAGGTTTACATCTGTTTCCAAAACTTCCGGGAGTTTTTCAAGAGCAGCTGATACGTGAACTACGCAGGCAGCACAGGTCATACCTGTAACAGGGAGGGTGATTTTGTTAATCCCGGGCATAACTGCTTCCGCCAATATTTCCCACCTTAAGAGTCTTTTCTAAAGGAATTATCTGCTGAACGATTATATCTCTTACAAACCAAAGAGACCGACTCCGGCGCGGAATCAGTCCCTGAGATAATCAAAATTATTTGTTGGTGTAGGAAATTTCCTACATGGTTCTTACTACTCCAACTACACGTCCTTTTACTGCGACGTTTGTGGCGTCAACAGTGATTGGACTTAACTGGCTGTTAGCCGGGACGAGACGGACCTGATCTCCGTCAAGGTAAAAATGTTTTAAAGTAGCTTCTTCTCTGTCCTGTAACCAGGCAGCTACCATGTCACCATTCTGTGGTTGTGTTACAGGTTCAAGTAGAACGAGGTCTCCATCTCCGACAAGAGCATCAATCATAGATTCACCTTTAACCCTTAAGGCAAAAATGTTTTCTTTTCCCTTGGTTAAAAATGGAGGTAGATCAACATTGTCGAAGTCGGCGTTGTTCCAGGGACCGGTATTGGAAACAGGTAAAGGTTCACCGGCTGCTATGTTTCCCAGAACGGGGACTGTCATAAGGTTTCTGAATGTATCCCCTGCTGAGGATGCAGCTTCACCAAGGAGTTCTATACCACGAGAAACTTCCCTTTTCCTCTGTAGGTATCCTTCTCGCTGCAAAATCTGCAGATTGTAATCAACAACTGAAGTAGAACTTATATCGCAACCCGCCTGTATGTCCCGTACGGTAGGCGGATAGCTGTTTGACTTCATGAAATCTTGGATATAGTCGAGCATTGTTTTTTGTCGTTTGGAAAGCGGCCTCTTCATTTTTCCTCCCGATTCTGTTCTATGATGTTATTGTGTGTTTTCTACGGTTACTGATTTCGCCAAATGGGGCATTATCAGTACTAATGTTCGAAACATATTATCAGAACAGATGTGCTACGTCAACCCCGTCAACTTTTGATATTGCTAATTGATAATATGTTCGTTGACCCCCTAAAAAGCCGGATGATATGATATTAATTGTGAAAGTTATCACCAATCTAAATAATGTTGATACAACTTTCAATGTAAAGGGTCCAAAATCAGTTACAAAGGAGTGAGGTCTAATTTTATGCTTCATATGAAGATAGTCCTATTAACAACACTTGTGGCAGCTTTGTCTATTGTTGCGGCGTGTGGAGGGGACGTGCCACCAAAGGGTGACCATGACGCAGTAAAAGCCGCACCAATTCCTGCCTCCCAACAGCCTTCTTCAGCGCCACCTGCCGCTGCCCCTGCGGCAGCAGCTCCGGTTGCAGCGGAGAGTTCGGCTTCTAGCGCCTCCGCGGGAACAGAAGTAATTGTTGAACTGAAGGATGAAGGGGGAGATTATGCATTCGCACCGGCAGAGTTGGCTTTTTCAGTCGGAGAGACTGTTACGTTTAAGATGACGTCCCAGAACGAATTTCATTCTTTTACCGTTGATGACCTCGGGATAGATATGGAGGTTGAAGCTGGTGAGACAGGGACTTTAAATTTTACATTTGATAAAGCAGGAACTTACGAACTCATATGTATACCCCACGAGTCTTTGGGCATGGTGGGCACTATAACTGTTCAATAAGTAGTTTATACAATTCGGAGGTTGAGAACTCCACAATATATGGGGCATTTGCTGTCGAAGTGAATGTCCCATATTTTTATATAAAATTAGAAGGTCAGGATTTTAATTTCTGTGGAGGTCCAAGATGCATATTCGGGTTTTCTTGATGGCTGTGATTCTATGTCTTTTTATTTCCGCATGTTCAGATTCTCAGGATGACGTTTCTGTAACTTCGTCGTCATCTGTTCAAACTGTCACTACGACTAACGTAGACAGCAATTCTAATGATAAACCGGAAGAGTCTCAGGAACCGAAATTGGAGTCCGTAAATGATGCTAATAAAGCTGACTCTGGTGTCACCCTCGTTCTTGGAGAGGGTTCTGCAGCAAAATACAGTATAGGTGAAAGGCTTGCTCGTTTTGACACACCCATTACAGCAGAGGGAATAACAACCCAGGTTATCGGTGAATTGAGTTTTGATGCCGAAGGAAATACGACTGAAGATTCCCTGATAAAGATTGATGCAACTTCATTTAAAAGCGATGATAATAAACGTGATAACTGGGTTAGACGAAACGGGGGACTGGGACAGGAAATAACTTTTGTAGTCACAGACTTTCAGAATCTACCATGGCCTTTGCCTTCCTCCGATTCCGCTACATTTGCCATTACAGGCGATATGACCGTATCTGGAACTACAGTTTCGACTTCCTGGGATACGACTGCAGATTTTTCGGTGAGAGAGATTGTCGGTGTTGCAAAGACTTCCATAACATGGGATCAATTCAATTTATCGAAACCGAGATTGCCGTTCATAATTTCTGTTGATGACGAAATTTTTCTGGAACTTAACTTCAAGGCGATCCGGTAATTGAATACCTAAATAGTAGGATACAGTCAGTAGTAGTATTTATATTCGCGGATACTATATATAGCGTTCTCGTTGACGATGATATTGGACGGCAATATACTTGGTCTAAATACTTAGGAGTGACTATCGATGCAGGTATCATGCCTTCAACAGAATTTAAGCAGAGGATTAGCTATCGTGGGACGGGCTGTTGCTACACGTAGCAATTTGCCAGTGTTGCAGAATGTTAAAATATCCACAGAAGACAGTATGCTTGTCCTGACAGCCACTAATCTGGATATAGCTATAACTACCAAGATTGGTGCTCAGGTTGAACAGGAAGGTGAGGTAACAATTCCTGCAAGACTTCTCACCGACTTTGTTAATTCCCTACCGGATGACCGGATTGATATTAAGACCACTCCTGATCCCTTAAGTACTTCTCTAAAATGTCAGAGATTTGAAGCGAACATAAATGGAACAGATGCTGAAGAATTTCCTCCAATACCAACTGTAGATGAGGGATCCACAATCAAAATTGATCCTCAGGTACTGAGAGAGACTATTGCCCATGTGGCTTTTGCTGCAGCAACCGAAGATTCACGCCCTGTACTTACCGGGATAAAAGTTGAAGTAAACGGCGATGATTTTACCTTTGCAGCCGCAGATGGTTTCAGGTTGGCAGTTTATGAAGGGAAACTATCAGAACCACTTCCTGAGCCGTCAGAGTTTATTATTCCTGCAAAAGCTATGCAGGAGGTTGGAAGATTAATTGGCAGCGATGATTCAGAAGTTGAATTCACCGTAACCTCAGCCGGAACACATGCTCTCTTTAATATAGGGACCGTTGAAATTGTGTCACAGCTTATGCCAGGTGCTTTTCCTAATTTCAGGTCTCTAATACCTGAAGATCACAGAAATAGCGTAATAGTCCAGCAATCAGATTTTATGAGAGCTGTTCGGTCCGCTTCCATATTTGCAAGAGACGGTAGTGGAATTGTCAGAGTACAGATCATGGATGGTGAAGAGGGGTCTGGTATATCAATATCTTCAAGAGCTGAAGAACTTGGTGACAATCAGGGTGAGATTGACGGAGATGTTAATGGGGAGGTGGATGAAGACTCCCGGATAGCATTTAACAATAAATATCTATCGGAAGTTCTTGACGTTCTGGGTGACGGTGAGGTTGCCTTCGAGATGACGAATCCTTCCAGTCCGGGCGTGGTACGTTCAACAGGTAAAGAAGGTTACACCCACGTTGTAATGCCGATGTTTGTTCAATGGTGACGAAATTTTCGTCATTTTCAGGCACAAAAAGGTCACTACCTTTTATCTGAAATTCCTGCATGGCTAGATGGCAGAGAGATACTCTCTGTACGTCTGGGTTGCTATAACTTCTCCTAAATCTATAGTATTCACGCTTACCTATAGATATCGTTGGAGGAACTATGTCGGATTTACATGTCCTAAATCCTGTGTCTGAATTAAGAGGACCAGCTCAAACCACAGATCCAGCAATAAGACCAAACAACCTTGACGGACTAAAGGTTGGGCTAGTCTGGAATCGTAAAAGAGGTGGAGATGCTGTGCTTAACAGGGTAGGAACTAAACTTAAAGAAAAGTATAAACACATCGATGTGACACTATATGAAGGTGGAATACCAACTCCGACGGCTGTATTAGATAAAGTCGCTAAAGAATGTGATGTCGCTGTTGGTTCTTCTTCAGATTGAGGCCAATGTACGTCGTGGCTTGTCCACGACATGATTTATCTTGAAAGAAAGGGGCTTCCAACAGTTTCAATAGCTTCTTCTGGTTTCCAGAAAGATACAGTAGCAACAGCGAAAGCTTTTGGAATGGAAACTGCTCCGTTCGTAACTATTCCCTGCGTTATAACCTCAGTCAGCCCAGAAGAATCGAGTAGAGAAATAGAGAAGCAAATCGACTCAATTGTTAATGGTCTAACAAACCCAGACTCTTTAACAATAGATTCCTCTGATGTAGAAGCCTACAGAGCAGACGGTCCATCAATAACTTTTAAAGGGAAAGATAAGTTAGACGCTTGGGAAAATTTCAATAAAGATTTCCTCGATAAAGGGTGGGGTGATGGCTTTCCTCTAGTTCCTCCAACAGAAGAAAGGGTGAATGAACTGCTTTCTGGTACAACTCTACCTTCAGAGCAGATAGTGGGCCATTTGCCTCCGGGTATGGGGATCGCTACAGTCAAAAAAATTGCTATTTCTAGTGCAATGGCCGGATGCGAACCAGCGCACCTTCCCATCATAATTGCGGCGTGTAAATCAATCATACAAATGGGAGGAAGAGCACGACAATGGTTAATGTCTACCTCTCCAGACGCCCCTTTTATGCTTGTAAACGGACCAATTGTCGACGAACTCGGTATTAATTCCAAACAGGCTACGTTAGGCCCAGGAAGGCAATCTAGAGTCAACGTTATTCTAGGCAGAGCACTGAGACTTACTTTAATGAACGTAGGGCACAACTATCCTGGTGAAATGGATATGGACACAATTGGTTCTGCAGCAAAATTCAGTCTGTGTGCCGCGGAATCCCAAGACAATTTCCCGGAGATATGGCCTCAATTTCACACCTCAAAAGGATTTTCACAATCTTCTTCTACAGTCACAGTAGGAGGCGTGAGAAACATTATCGATGCCGCAGACCTTAACAATTACGAACCGGAGCCACTTCTTCGAGGTGTATCCGGGGCCATCACCGGGCGTGGTGGCTACACCAGCCTGCGTTGGTCTGATCCTGATCCATACGATCCTGAGGGCGGTACCGGAACAATCGTTATATTGGCTCCTGATCATGCTGAAATATGCGCCAAGGAAGGTTGGTCTAAAGAAATGGTTAGAGATTTCTTGTGGGCCAACACAAAAATTAGTGCTGCTTCCTTGCAAAATAGCTTCAGAATTAACCCATCATTTCTATTAAAACCTTGGCGATGGATATTAGATCTTCCCAGTGATCAAGCTCGCACAACTGAATTTCCTGGATTTGAACGTCCAGAGAAGATAGAACTGATGTCGTTTGGTGGGCCGGCTGGCAAAAGTATGGTCATGTTCTTGAACGGGCCAACACAAACTGTCGAGATCAGTGATAGAACTTAATCAGCTTCCACAGCTAAATTGCCAAAATCATCATATATGCCTGCTACAGGAGTAATCATGACTCCTGAGGGAAGGGTGACACCAGAGATGATACCCAATCAAAGACTTTATGTGCTGATGATGTGACTAATCCTCGGAATGTCGCAATTCCCGTGGCATTACCTCTACCCCGCTAAGCTGCTCTAACAATTTCAGGATTACCCAGTATTCCTTATGAGCCCAGCCGTTCGCTAAGCCGGCTAGTAAAGGTTGTAGTGCTGATGAACCGACAGATAGAGGTACAGACATGTTCTGTGCCATCTCATTCGCCAATATTACATCTTTACCGATGGTGTGCAGTCCCTGAGTAGCAATCTCACCTTGTGGGGGTTCAGGACTGCGAGTAGTGAGATTATTAATCACTTCTTCAAAGGCATAACTGTTACCGCTGCTCTCACTGATTACTGATCTCAGTGTTTCTATATCCAGGCCTGACTTTGCACCCAGTACAAGTGCCTCCATCGTGCTAACGTAATTTATGCCGCAAAGAAGATTATTGATCAGCTTTATGGTAGCCCCTGATCCACTCTCTCCTACGTGAAATATATTATTTCCAAAAGCCTCGAAAACCGGCATCGCTCGTGTCACGCTTTTTGTGTCACCTCCCACCATAACGGTCAGTAATCCTTCCTGACGTTTTTTAAGTCCTCCACTTACCGGGGCATCCAGAACTGACACGCCTTTACTTTCCGCTTCACTAGCAATCGAGTGAACCACTTCTGGGCTAATGGTACTCAGCTCTATGTAAATATCGCCATTTTTGGTACCGTTCAGGACACCATCCGATCCAAGAGCTACTTCTATGCTCGCTTCATTAGATGGAAGGCTGGATAATATTATGTCAGCGGATTCAGCTACCTCACGGGGGTTGCCAGCAATATGGGCTCCGTGCGTTTCGAGTTCCTTAAGGGGTGGCTCGCGTAGATCAGTGACTGTGAGATCAAAATCTGCTTTGGCAATATTTATTGCCATGTGCTTGCCGATACCACCAAGACCTATAAATCCTACCTTCATACTCTCCTCCTTCAGAAAATCGTATGTATCTTTTATGTTTCAGTGATTAGTGTTCATCCCGGTACAACCACGATATCGACGGTATGTATTGTTCCTGTGAAAGGAAAAGGAGCATCATATGCATCAGAAATGGGAGATAATGCGTCTTTTCCCACATCCGTGCCCATTCGGGATCCTTTAGATTTACTGTCGATTGAGACTATTCCGAAGTTTTTATCATCTACATGCATTGAAATTGACAACCCACCTTCAGAATCGTCATTGCTATGTAGGACTATAGTTACTCTACCGACGTCCAGTGACTCTGTGGATTGTAAGCGGGTTTCGCTGCCCGATGACTTGTGTGACAGGTTAAGCTTGTTTTCTTTGATGAAAAGTGAAAATCCATCCATAGAAGACCCTTGGGAATATATAACTCCTTCAGTCTCATGATTATCGATAGTAATATCTGCCGTAAGGGTCCAGTCACCTCTTAATATCTGCGGTGATAATGGTGAGGATATATGGGATAGAGGGGCTTTGTAATGGTAGTGTAGGTCTTCGTGATATGCGCCAGGTTGTTTACTGGGGCCGGTTTTTTCAAAGGATCTGTCGTCCAATGGTAGGGCCCCATGTTTTTCTGCTTCGCTCCACCATAGTTCAATCATCTTTTTCAGTCTTACTGGTTCGGATTCAGACAGGTCATTTGTTTCAGAGAAGTCTTCGGTAAGGTTGTAGAGTTCCCATGTTTCTGAGTCATAATCATCGTCTTTTCTGTGGCGCGTGACCGCCTTCCAGCCTTCCGACCATATTGCCCGGTTCCCGGACATCTCAAAATACTGAACTTTCTTTTGAGATTGGTCATCGTTTTCTTTTCTTAGTGTGTAAGCAAAGCTAGTACCCGAAATTGGTATTTGATCGTAACCAAGGTAACTTGATCTTGGTTCTATAGAAAGTATGTCCAGCACAGTAGGCGTAATGTCACTTACGTGATGAAACTGGTTTCGAATCTTTCCACTTGTGGACCCTTGATCTGATGAAGAAGGATAATGAACGATCATAGGTACCCGCACACCACCACCGTGGGTATCTTGTTTGTACCATCTAAGTGGAGTGTTTCCTACTTGTGACCATCCCCATGGAATATCTGTGTAGCTCTTTGGGCCACCTATTTCATCAAGAATGGATTGGATCTCTGAGAAATTCTCTTCTATGGTGGGCAGTCCGATCTCTTCACCAACAGTTCTTCCGTCATTGGCCGCATTTCGAGCTGAACTTGGGCCCACTCTCATTACACCATAGGGGCCACCATTTTGGCTGGTTCCGTTATCTGCTGTAATTATGACGACTGTGTTATCGATCTCACCTATAGACTTAAGATGGTCAATGAGTCTTCCTATTTGCTCATCAGTATGGTCGAGGAAACCTGCCCACGTTTCCTGAAGTCTGCACATGAATTTCTTTTCGTTTTCCCCCAACTCGTTCCAGGGTTGCACTCCGGGATTCCTGGGAGGAAGTTTAGTATTTTCAGGTATGATCCCAAGTTCAAGTTGCTTGTTGAAATACCTTTCTCTTATCACATCCCATCCTTCATCAAACTTGCCGCGATATTTTTCTATATATTTTTTCGGAACCTGGTGTGGATAGTGCATCGCACCGGTCGCAAGATACATAAAAAACGGAGTGTTTGGATAAATGGATTTCTGGTCGTTTATAAATTGAATTCCGTGATCGACAAGATCCTCTGTTACGTGATATCCGTTCTCGGGTGTTTTAGGGGGATCAACAGGATGATTGTCGTAGCTTAGCTCGGGATAAAATTGATCTGTGGCTCCGGCAAGGAATCCATAAAATCTATCGAAACCCCTCTGTAGAGGCCATCCGTGTCTGGGGCCGGCGGCTGAAGTTTCTTCCGAAGGATTTAGATGCCATTTGCCTAGAGCATAAGTGGCATACCCCTCCTCTCTGAGCATTTCCGAAAGTAGAGCGGCATTTCTACTCACGAGTCCTCTAAGATTTGGGAATCCAGCGTCATGGTAGTTACCGATCGATCCCATGCCGACGGTGTGGTGATTTCTGCCTGTCAGTAATGAAGCCCTTGTTGGTGAACATAGTGGAGTAACGTGAAAATTTGAATACCTGAGACCATTTGAGGCGAGTGAGTCAATATTGGGGGTCTCGATCGTAGAGCCAAAGCATCCGAAATTAGCAAACCCGGTGTCATCGAGGAGAATTATAAGTACATTGGGTGAGTTTCCATCATGAGTGGAAGGCGGTTCTTTCCAGTCTGGTATCGAGTCTTTGTAGGTTTTCCCAATTTTGCCTTGAAAATTTGGTTCTGAAGTCATGGTAGCTAATATGCCTCCGGATCTTTATTTTGAGGTTATTTAATCACATCTGAAATACTGATCAATGATGAGTATAATCGAGCCGACTTTTTGAAATAAAACGAAGTGCGTAAGTGGCGAAGTTTACAAGGGGTAAGACTGATATGGAATATACAGACTTGATACTTTCTCAGAATGAATCGGTTCTGACAATCACCGTAAATAGACCTGAGGTTCTAAATGCTCAGAGTCGGATTATGCGAGAGGAACTTGATGATGCTTTCGAAAATGCCAGGCTAGATGATTCCGTAAAAGTGGTAATTATCGCAGGGGCAGGAGATCATTTTTCGGCGGGCCACGATCTCGGTAGTCCTCAGGAAATGAAAGACCGCGAGGACAGGCCGTATGCTCCCGGTACCGCAGGGGAATACGAGAGAAGCTGGCAACAGAACGTTGCAAACACTCTCAGGTGGAGAGATTTCCCGAAACCTACAATAGCGCAGGTTCATGGTTATTGCATCATGGGAGGAATAATACTTGCGGCATCATGTGACTTGATAGTTGCCTCAGAAGATGCTCGTTTCAGCGACCGTACCGTCCGGTGGGGTGGTCCTCACGTGCAGTACCTCGCACTACCCTATGAGATAGGGGTGCGGAAAGCCAAAGAATACCTTTTTACCGGAGACTGGATTACTGCTAAAGAGGCAGAAACAATGGGACTGGTTAACAGAGTTGTTCCCAGGGAAGATTTGGTAGAAGAGACAATGAAGCTTGCTCAGAGAATAGCTTTACAAGATCCATTTGCCCTTCGTTTGTCAAAGGCTTCGGTTAATCAACTCCAGGATCAGATGGGCTATCGGAACAGCATAATATCCGGGTTTCATAATCATGCGCTCGGATTGTCTCACAGAAGGGAGATGTACGAAGGTGAGAGGATTACCTCAAAAGAGAGGGCGGCAAAACGAGATGAAAGATTTGGTGACAGAAACTGATGTCTGCCTTTTCTGACCTTAAAGTTTTAGATATTTCGTCTGGGTTCGCCGCATCTTTTTGCTCTCGCCTACTGGCTGATTTTGGAGCCGAGGTTTTCAAGGTTTCACTTCCCGGTAGGAAAGATGTATCGCTAGATTATGGCCCCGTAATACATGTGGAGAATCATCCAGTAGAAAGTGGTATGTATCACTTTCTTAACTTTAATAAGTCAAATTTGCCGGAATCACTGAAAGAAGATCCTGCAGAATTTCTAAGCCGCATTGATATTGTTGTTGAAGATTTTTCGGATATAGAACACCACCGTGCTGACGTAAAGATTATGATGTCAGGTGTTTCAGAAGACGCCATCGTTTGCTCTATAACACCGTTTGGCAGAGGAAATGAATGGTCGGACCGACCGTATAGTGATCTTACAATCCAGGCGATATCGGGTTATTGCAGCGTGAATGGTACTAACAAAGGATATCCTCTGAAAGAACCTGGAATGGAAACTGAATTCACAGCGGGGGCAAATGCCTTTTCAGGGATAGTGGCAGCTCTTATTCACAGGGATACTACGGGGATTGGTCAACGATTGGGCGTCTCTTTACTCCACTCTTCACTGTCCAGTTACAGCCCTTATTTACTTGGATCTCTTCATACGGGACAGCCAATCAAGAGACGGGAGCAGGGTCTTCACTTCGGTTTGTTTCCCTGTAAGGACGGGTACGTTTCTCTAAGTGTCAGACACGAACCAACATGGGAACTTCTATGGGTTTTTCTTGGAGATCCTGACTTTGCCCGGGACGAAAGATTCGATACTGCAGCTAAGAGAAGGGAAAATGAGGCTGAACTATCCAGGATTCTTCTTCCTCAATTGGCTAAATACACAAGAGAGGAACTGCTAACCGAACTTAGTCCTCTACGAATAATGGTAGGACCGGCTAATTCCATTGATGACTTGATCAATGACAAGCATCTTGGCGAAAGAGAGGCATTATTTTCCTACAACGATGATGAGAGAATAAAAATGCCATCCAATCCATCAAAAATGACCTCATCTCCATCGGCTTTCCGAAATTCTGCACCACTTAAATTGGAAAGAACCGAGATTATTTCAAATATGTTGGATGCCCTAAACATAAATACTTTTAGTGACCATCACCCTATAGGGAAAGGACCGTTGGACGGATTAAGGGCTACCGTACTTACTCAGGCTTGGGCTGGAGCTTATTCTACGCAGCTACTTGGTGATCTAGGAATGGATGTGATTCAGGTTGAGTCAGTACACAGACTGGATCCCTGGAGGGGAGGGCTACCACCCCGACTAAATGGGATGTATGCAGATAATGATCCTGGTGATAGACCCTGGAACAGGAATGCGCAATACAATTCAGTTAATAGAAATAAGAAGGGTATGACTCTGGATCTAAATGATGAAGAATGTAAGGCAGCTTTACTGGATCTAATAAAAATCAGTGATGTTTTTGTAGAGAATTTTTCAGGTCGGGTCATAGGGAACCTGGGATTGGATTACGAATCATTGCGCAAAGTAAATCCATCGATTGTTATGTTAAGGATGCCAACGTACGGTACCTACGGTCCCTATTCAACTTTTCCCGGTAATGGTGGTACGACAGAACCGGTGTCAGGGATGTCGCATTTGATTGGATATCCCGGCGGGCCACCTCTTAACTCAGGGATTATGCACACAGACGCCTATTGTGGGATTTTGTCTGCGGGGGCAGTGTTGACCGCGTTGAGACACAGGCTTGTAACTGGTAAAGGTCAGTGCGTTGAAGTTTCTCAGCAGGAAGGTACTATGAGCCTTCTGGCTGAATATTTAGTAGATGCATCTCATAATGGATCAACGCCAGGCCGTCAAGGTAATTTTCAAAGAAATGCTGGACCACAGGGATGTTACAAGTCCCGGGATAATAAATGGGTTGCATTGACAGTTACCGATCAAAATGAATGGAATTCTTTATGTCTAGTTTTAGGAATCGAAGACCTGAAGTCAGATTATAGATTTTTAACTAGAGAACTTAGACAGAAAAATGGTGTAGATCTAGATAATATTATTTCTGAAATGATTAAGAAAATCGATGCTGTCACGGTTGCTGAAAAAATTCGCGAGAATGGAATTCCATGTGAAGTTGTTCTGGATACTCTCCAAGTCGCGACCAAACAAGAATTTTATGACATGGAGTTATATGAAGAATTTCTTCATCGAGATTCAGGCGCTTATTACTACGTGTCTCCTCCCTGGAACTATAGTAGAACAAGCGCGACAGTTCGGGCACCTGCACCTACACTTGGTGAACATACCGAATCCATTCTGCGGGATTTGGTAGATAGGAATGAGAATATTATTCAGAAAATGAAAGACCTTGGGCATATAGGTACTGATCCCGCCATTTAGGAGGTGGTTATATGGAGTTTGGAGATTACAAACTACAGAATCCAGAACTAATTGATACCCCGGCTATGCTGACTTATTCCGACTTAGTTCGCCATAACATAGAGGAAATAATTCGCATGTGTGGAGCGGAGGGTGTAGTACCCCACCTGAAGACCCATAAGTCTCAGGAAGTATTAAAAATACAGATAGCAATGGGGATTAAGTCATTTAAATGTTCTACTCTTCGCGAGGCTGAAATGGCTGTTGATGCTGGAGCTGAAGAAATAATAATAGCGTATCCGGTAATTCATCCACTTAAGCTTGAAAGGATGGCTAAACTTAAAGAAGGGCACCCTAAAATAGACATCAAGTCGATTGTTAGTACTCCACAGCACCTTAAAGTACTTTCCTCAACAATGAAGGAGAATGGGCTATCCATGGGAGTCTATATGGACCTGGATACCGGGATGAGAAGAACTGGAGTTCAACCTGGTGAGTATGCAAAGAGTTTTTATACTGAGATTGCTAATACGGAATCCTTAAGCCCTGTAGGACTTCATGTATTTGATGGCGAAACACTCTATATTTCTGGTGTTTATGAAAGGGAAACCATAATTAATCGCAATGTAAAGAAATTTGAGGACATATGGGAATATGCAGAGGTGAACAAAATCCCATTTGCAGATAACCTTGCCGGAGGTTCGTGGTCATTTAGTGGTTATATAGGCTGCCCCAATATAAGGGTCACTCCCGGTACTTGGATCTATTGGGATACTAGAAATTCAGAAATGGATGAATTGAATTTTAAAATAGCGAGCCTGATTTTGGGACAGGTGGTGGATCGTGATGACGAAATGGACACAGTCACATTAGACATCGGGTCTAAAGCATGTTCATCAGATCAGCCCTTGGAACACCGGTTTAAATTAATTAATTTTCCTGACTCAGAACTTGTTCAGCAGAGTGAGGAACACGGAGTTGTGAAACTAAACGGACATTCGTTAAATGTTGGAGATTTTGTGCTCGCTGCCCCTGGCCACGCGTGTACCCTCACAGTTAAATTTCCTTACACAAAGGTGGTTGATTCTTCTGGTTTTGTTACTGGAAAATTTCAACACACAGCTCGGGACAGGTGATCAGATCTCAATAGAGAATTTTTCAGCCAGAGCCTCATTTGTGGGTTCAAAAAGAACTGAACCGTCTTCAAATATTATGGTTGGTACCGTCATATTTCCGCCATTTAACTTAATGATGTAGTCTTGGAATTCAGGTTCAGCATCTACATCAGTCCAGTCATATGCAATGTCATGTTCATCCATAAATGACTTGGCCCTATGACAGTCTCCACACCATGTGGTACCAAAAACTTTTATTTTCCCCATTTTGATACTTCCTAACGCTAGTAGTGATATTTCGGAAAGAAGGATGTTGTGATTAGTCTCTCATACTATCTATGTTATGTGTTTATTTTCCCCATTTCAGTTAATACTCTTTTGGCCACTCGGACTGCTGACAGTGATGATGGTACCCCTGCGTAAACCGAGGCATGTATCAACAGACCCATAATTTCTTCAGGGGTTACTCCATTGTTTACTGCCCCACGGATATGGAGTGCTATCTCATCTTCGGCTCTTAACGCTACGAGTACAGACAAAGTTATTATGCTTTTTGTCTTTCTATCTAGGGGCCCTTTGGTCCAGACATTGCCCCAGGCTGACTCAGTGACAAATTCCTGAAATGGTAGATCAAAAGGAGTAGCATTTTTTATGGAATTTTCCACGTATTCTGCGCCCAGAACTTCTTTCCTGGTTTGAAGTCCCCGCTCGAAAGATTCTGACATTATCTATTCTCCCTGTTTTATTAGATCAGATATCCGTTCTGCCATCGTCATTACAGTGACGTTTATATTTGCTCGTACGCATTCAGGCATTATTGAGGCGTCCACAACTCTGAGTCCTAGAGTTCCTCTAACTCGGCCTGATTCGTCTACGACTGCCATTTCATCTGTAGCAGGACCCATTTTGTTAGTGCACGAAATGTGATGTCCTGTTGTTACATCTTTCCTCATCCATGCATTCATTGCTTCATCTGATTCAAGGTCAGAATCTAAAGGAGTTATTCTTTCCTCTATCAAAGCTGCCATGTCTGCGCTGTTTTCAAGATTGACTAGCATTCGTATACCATCTCTAAAACGCCGGCGATCTTCTTCTTCATCTAGGTAGTTGTAATCCAGATGAGGCTGGTCTCGGTAATCGGAAGAATTCAATCTTATTTCTCCCTTACCTTTGGCCAAATTTACGCACAAATTTGTTTGCAGACCTATCGGATTACTTCTTAATCCACCCCGTTCCGGTCTATCACTTGCAGCACACATCATGTAAACAATCATGTCGTTTTCTAGATCAGATCCTTCAGCCGTATATCTTAAGGTTAACTGTATCCTAGGTCCGAGAGCGTCAAGATCAACTTCTGGTTTGGTACGCCAAGTAACATAAAGCATGGGATGATCTGCCAGATTTTGACCCACCCCGGGTAGATTTACTACACTTTCAATTCCGTGTTCAGCAAGATGATCTGAAGGTCCCACTCCACTAAGCATCAGGATCTGTGGTGAAATTGCCGCTCCGGCACTCAAAATTATTTCTTCACCCTCTATTGCAAAAGTTTCTTCGTCGGAGACCACTTCTACACCTGTGGCCCGAGGAGTACCACTAGAGGTATCAAAAAGTATTTTTTTAACATCCACATTAGGTCTGATAGTGAGGTTTAATCTATGTCTGGAGAGACCAAGATATCCAATTGCTGTTGACCATCTAATTCCGTTCGGATTGTTTAGAGGGAGAGGTCCCACTCCGGTAGTTCCTGGGGCGTTAGCATCTTCGCAGGACGAAAACCCGGCTTCAAGACAAGCTTTTTCAAAGGCCTGGGACCCTGTTAGCCACTCTTCTCTGGGAAATCGGTGACATATTATCGGTCCTTCTGAACCATGGAAGTCTCCGGGATCGTCCTGGTATGTTGTGTCTGTCTCGACTTTGTTGAAATATGGCAACATGTTTTGGTAGTTCCAGCCTTTATTACCTTCACTTTCCCAATTGTCGTAGTCTTCTGGTATGCCTCTCAGAAATATTTGCCCGTTTATTGCGCTCGATCCTCCAGTAACTTTCCCTCTTGGTACAAGTATTTCCGCGTCGTCTGTGCCTCTAGCTGTAAATTGCCAATTATGGTCACTTGTTGTGATTTCTGTTCCTGTTGCATACCCGTATTTGACTTCGTCTGGCAAGCTATCCATATCTGGATAGTCGGGCCCAGATTCCAGTAGTAGGACAGACTTCGTCGGGTCTTCTGATAGTCTTGTAGCCAGGATTGAGCCTGCTGATCCTGCTCCAATAATAATTGTGTCGTATTTCATCTAAAAAATATTCCCCTGCGGTTTATTTTACGAGTTCAGTTATTCCTCTATAAATTCTTTTAATGCCTGGGGGTCAAGTTCGAGTCCGAGACCCGGCCTGTCAGGAAGAGAGATCGTTCCATTTTTCGGAAGGACTGGTTCCTTATACAGTTTTGACACCTCTTCAGCAGGTCCAGTAAATTCTTCGGAGAATTCGTGAGGACGGACAGCGTTTGTGACGGTTGAATAAAGGTGGAGACTCGCCATTGAGTTTGCCCCAACGCTTGGACTGTGAGGCATGACAATTTTATTGTGAACTACAGCCATTTCATAAACCCTGATCATTTCAGATAATCCCCCCACGTTTAAAACATCTGGCTGTAGAATGTCTGGATTTCCTAGCTCTATTAAATCTCTAAATCTCCAGGACGATATTTCTTGCTCTCCTGTAGACACTGAACAATCCAGAGCATCTACCACTTGTTTTAGGCCGGGAAAATCGTATTGAGGTAAGGGTTCCTCAAAGTGTGCAATTCCCATTTCTTCAAATCTTCGACCCTGTTCGATAGCCGTAGGAACTGAATAACCGCAGTTAGCATCGAAACTAAGTGGACAGTCATCTGGTAACCATTCTCGACATTTCTTAAATAGAGCAAAGTCTTTTTTTGGATCTGCGTCCTGTCTGTAATCCCGCCAATCCATTCTTATTTTGAATGAACGATAACCTTTGTCATACCCTTCTTGAACTTCTTCCAGCATTTCTTCAGGGGATTTACTCCATCCGTTCCCTCTACTCCAGTAAAGAGGTATATCTGTCCTACGAGCCCCTCCTAGTAATTTGTATATTGGCATGTTGGCAGCTTTACCACTTATATCCCAGAGAGCCACATCAATCGATCCTACTATTTGAGAAGGAAATCTGGTTGCCTGTTGTCCCTCACCTAGAGATAACAGTTCCCATATCTTTCTTGGTCTACATGGGTCTGTACCTACGAGTAGTGGTTTTATTAATTCATCTACGTACGCCTTCACTATTTTTAGGTTCCGGCTTGCCTCCGCAATTCCTGTAATTCCTTCATCTGTGTGAATTTGAAGAAGTAGCCTTCCCGGTCTGCCAACGAAGCTTCTTACGTTTTCTCCCTGAGGCGACCGAATCCGATTAACTGTTATATCTGTAATTTTCATACTTTTATCCTCACATTCAGATTCTTATTAATTCCTTCATGACGATTGGTACGGTTGATGGATAAATTACAAAATAGTAATTTTCATAGCTAATTGCCTATTTTTAATAAATGTTTCATAGCTTCAATGGATAACTTACTTAAAATATCCGTTGACATCAAACCTCTATATATACGCAGATCATAAGTTATACTAGGCCCATCATGTCAATTTAGTCAGTGAAAGATAGTCATCGTAGCTTACGAACCTTCAGAAATAATCACTACGTCAGAGCGTCTGAAAGATTTTTCGGACGAAGCTTTGACTCATAGCTGGATCGGTCTGGATATAGAAGGAAATGGATTCTTTCGATATCCAGAAAGGGTTTGTCTTATTCAAATATCTATAGGGTCAGTTCCGTATCTTATAGATCCCTTAGATGTTGAGGATATGGAACCACTTGGTAAGGTTTTGATAGATTCTAATGTCGTGAAGATTGTGCACTCTGGTGACTATGACATTCGAAGCCTCAACAGGGACTATGGTTTCAAATTCAGAAATGTTTTCGATACGAGTATTGCCGCGGGTTTCTTGGGATCTAAGAGGTTAGGCCTGGATGCTATTTTGAAGGAATATGTTGATGTGGAGGTTACAAAAGATAAGAAATTACAGAGAAGTGATTGGACTAATAGACCCTTATCGAAAGAAGCATTGGCTTATGCTGCAGATGATGTTAGGTATTTGGGGGAAGCCAGGGAAGTTATGAAAGGTAGGTTAATTGACAAGGAAAGGATTAGATGGGCTGAAGAAGAATGTGAGAGATTGTCCAGAATCAAGTTTGAGCGTAAAGATGAAGAAACAGCATTTCTTAACGTAAAAGGTAGTCGAGATCTTGACGGGATTGGTCTGGCTATTTTGAAAAGGATATTTGATTTTAGAGAGGATGAAGCGATTGGCAAAGATAGGCCTCCTTTCAAAATTGTTGGAGATCCCGTTCTTGTTTCAATCGCTGCAGAGCCAGACTCTGATTATTCCAGGATAAAGGGGATTGGATGGTGGGAACGTCCATCTACTCTGAAGCGATTGAAGAGCTTAGTTCAAGAAGCTCGAAGTGATGGTCCGCTAAAAAGACCCAGTACTGGTCAGGTCCGGGGTCTTCGTCTGAGTCATAAGGAACGGGAGCAGGCTAATAATCGCTTAAAAGGTTTGAAAGAGTGGAGAAAAATGATTGGTGAGAGACTCGAGATAGATCCCAGTCTGCTCTGGCCTACATCAAGTCTTGCTCGTCTTTCCCGCTTTCCGGATAAACTCAGCGATGAAAGGCTTGAGCCGGATGTTAGGAACTGGCAATTTGATGAATTCGGGGAGAATCTATCTCAGTGTCTTGAGGAACTTGTATAAACATTTTTCCTAAAATAATCATGCTCTAAGATTGTAGTACGGAGGTTAAATGTCTGAGCTGATTGGTGAGGTCTCAATTCTCTTCTGGATTGCATTAATTGGACTCGGATTATCCGTAATTCTTTTGTTAGTATGTATCAATTTGACTAAGAAGATTCAAGAACAGAAATCTCTTCGTAGAAGTGAGTCAACCAGGTATGGGCAGATTTCTGAACAATTTTTGCCTCTAGTGGAACAATATCCCTTTGATCCCAAACATTTCAGATTTCTCGGGTCCCCAATTGATGGTGTGCAATTTGAGGAAGACAAAATTGTGCTAGTGGAGTTCAAGTCCGCCGGTAGTAAGTTATCTACGAGACAGAGGAGGATACGGGATTTGGTTAACGAGGGCCATGTGGAATTTCAAGAGATAAGAATTTCGTAACAATAAACAAAATGTTTGATATGGAGTCGTAATTTATTCTATGAGTGAACTTTTCACACCGATAAAAATGAGAGGAGAAGTGGCAAGAAACAGGGTTTTTGTGGCCCCAATGTGTCAATATTCTGTGGATAAAACAGATGGTGTCGCGACTGATTGGCACATGGTTCATTTGGGAACGAGAGCGGTTGGGGGCGCCGGCCTTGTTATGGTAGAGGCATCGGCAGTCTCACCTGAAGGAAGGATTTCTCCGCAGGATGTCGGGATATGGTCAGATCGTCACGCTGAAGCGTTAGAGCCAATAGTAGCTTTTATGGCGACTCAAGGAGCTTTGTCAGCAATCCAGCTGGCTCACGCAGGTAGAAAAGCTTCTCATTTCAGGCCCTGGGACGATGGTGAGGTTCTGCTTCCAAAGGATGGGGGATGGGACATAGTTGGACCAAGTTCTATTCCTTACGAA
Organism: uncultured Dehalococcoidia bacterium; assembly: GCA_964500645.1. Lineage (GTDB taxonomy): Bacteria > Chloroflexota > Dehalococcoidia > Lucifugimonadales > UBA826 > CAYFIW01. Next base: position 59,700 of record CAZCOH010000001.1, on the reverse strand, counting down.
GCTGACTGGGTTACCCCCAATCAACTTGGGATTGAAGATATAGACAGGATAGTTTCCGATTTTGCTGAGTCCGCTTCGAGGTCCGTAGATGCAGGATTCAAGGTTATTGAATTACATCTTGCTCACGGATATTTGGCTTGTGAATTCATGTCTCCCATTTCCAACAGTCGTTCCGACAATTATGGGGGGTCCCTTAAGAATAGATGTCGCTTATCTCTAGAAATAGTTTCAGCTGTGAGAAAAGTTATACCGGATTCAATGCCATTATTGGCCCGTATTTCATCAACGGAATATATGGAGTCTGGATGGAAGATAGAAGATTCTATTGAGCTGGCCGGCTGGATGAAAAGCGAAGGCGTTGACATGATTGATTGTTCCTCTGGAGGTAATTCACCTGATCAAGATCTTGATCCATTTCCTGGTTATCAGGTTCCATTTGCTTCTAGGATACGCAGAGAAGTGGACATTCCGACTGGGGCCGTGGGTTTGATAACTGATGCTTCGCAGGCCGAACAAACACTACGAAATGGTGACGCAGACGTAATTTTGTTAGGCAGAGAGCTTTTAAGAAATCCATACTGGCCTCTTTATGCAAGAGACGAACTAGACGGTGTTGACGACCTTTGGCCAAGACAATACGTGAGAGCGAGATAGAAAATTTACTTTAGGTGATTTCGGACAAAGTATAGGAAAACTAGTAAACCCAGCCCTATGAACATCAACTCGGGTCGGCCTTGTAGAATGCCACCGGTTATCAAACCTAAAGAAAATGCGAATAATGCAACAAGGGTGAACCATCCTTTGGACATAGTTGTTGATGCTCCTGTTCAAGTTTGGTTAGATTGTAACCGTGACTATTGGTTTTTGGGATTAAAAAATCCATTGTTATACCGTATTGTTTTGAGGTTAGATTTTAAGTGAGGTATGAATTTATGAATCAGGAAATCATGACTTTGACGCGTGAAATAGGATCTTTGTTGATAGATAGAAGCGAAACTGTTGGGATTGCAGAATCTTCCACTGGGGGTTTGGTTTCCGCACATCTTCTTGCTGTACCGGGAGCCTCTGCTTATTTTCTTGGGGGTTCGGTGATTTATACTCGTTTTGCTGGCAGGGGTTTTCTGGGAGTTTCTGATGAGGATATGAAGGGAATGAGAGCCGCAACGGAATCATATGCATCATTGAATGCGGATAGAGTGAAGTCGATTCTAGGTTCCACGTGGGGGGTATCAGAGACAGGAGCCACGGGTCCTAAGGGAAATAGATACGGGGATCAGGCTGGGCATACTTGTATAGCGGTTTCTGGTCCTGTGAACCTTACAGCTACCATTGAAACTGGTAGTGATGATCGTGAAGAGAATATGATCTCTTTCACAATTGAGACTTTAAATCTTTTGATGAAGGCGATTAATTCGTAAATCTGATTTGATGGTATCTTTGATAATTTATGTTCCAGTTTATGAAAAAATCAGGCTATGATGAGATTGATTTCCCTTGCTGGTTTTTTCATAAACTAGATGGTCACTGAATTCTTACACCCTGACGAATTTTTGAAGCCTAGCTCCTTCCAATGTCTCTCCTACATAAAGACTTCCTTCAGAGTCTATACCCAGAGCATGCGCTGCTATCAGGTCACCTTCCGTATGTGTACTGGCTCCCCATCCTCCTAACCATTGCCCGTTTTTCGTCATTATTTTTAGTCCGGAGTTATGGGTAGCTACATTCACACCTGATCCTTTGGCACCGAGTCCAGTTTTGTGCCCGAGTTCTGTAACGTACATACTGCCGTCATTACTTGGAACAATTTGATTGGGCCTATGAACTCCGCCCCATTCGCTAACATATTGACCATCTGGGGTAAAAATCTGGATTCTGTTGTTTTCTCGGTCACACACATATACCAGACCGGTTGGGTCAACAGCTACACCATGAGGAATCATGAACTGTCCTGGGGCAGATCCACGTTCACCCCAAGACCTGATTAGTTTGCCCTGTGGAGTAAATTGGTGAACTCTGGAGTTTCCGTAACCGTCGGATACATAGATCGAACCATCCAGACCGAAGGCTATATCGGTGGGTTGATTGAACGGCTCACCACTTTGTTCGGGTGCTGGTTTATCAGGGGTGCCAATAATCATTAACTCTTCACCATCTGATGTCCATTTTCTGACGGTGTGATCCGTATTGTCTGTGGTCCATATAGAGTCATCAGGTCCTATTTCTAGATGATGTGCTCTTTTAAATGTGTTTTCTCCCCAAGTGTCTAATATTTCACCTGATTTGCTCAGAACTATCATTGGGTGATTACTTCTGTTGTATGCGAAAATTCTGTCTTGGCTGTCAACTCCCACACCAACAACATGATTCCATTCCCACCCGTCGGGTAGCGGAGCCCATCCGGGGACGTTTTCAAAAACATATTTACCGTAACTTACTCTGATTGGATCTTCTGACATTTCGACCTCCTATTTCTATATGAAGATATAGAATTTTTTCCTGTGGGAGGCCATTCTAGACTTTTTGGATGCTTTTGGGTACCAAGGCTAAGGCTGAGTGACCATGAATACTATTGTTGACAGCGGTTTGTTTAGGTGGATAGACTTCATGCTTGAAGGGCTAGTTATTGTTGTATTCAAGCATGTTAAAAGGAGAATGGAATGTCTAATTACAGTTGTGGAGATTGTGGAATGGAAGTTCACAATATTACCTGTGGTAAATGTGGAACAGAATTAACACATGCAGTTATAGAGAAAGATGATGGTACTACTGTTGGTGTCGCTCAATGCAGTAATGGATGCGGCAAGATAAAGTCGCCCATGTGCTGCGGCCATGACATGGTGGCTGCTGATTAGTATCTTATTAGATTAGAGATCTGTATTTATACGGACTGCCCTACCGGGGCAGTCCGTATTTGTTTTACAATTAATGTACCAATGTATGCTCTTCTAAATCAGTATTCTTTTTTTATAATCGCTCTCTTAGGTCTGCCAATAATATGGTTGGTAGCATCAAGGTTTTTTTCGTGGCAGGCTTCTGCTGTAACGCTCGTACTATTGTTGGTTGCAGTAGGTGTTTTTCAGCAAACTCGATCGATTAGACAGCCTAATGTGGAGACTCAATCTGATTGGGAGGCTTTGTTTACTAGGAATACACCGGTTTTATTGCAACTTTATTCAGATTATTGAATTGGTTGTTTATCTACGAAGTCTGCCGTTGACAGACTAGAGAAACGATTGGGTAGTAAATGGATTGTTGCGAGGGTGGATGTACATTCTTCTCTCGGTCTATCTCTAAAAAGATCTTATTCTGTAATTTCTGTTCCTGGATTTGTGATGATTGAATCAAATGGGCAAGTGATTGATAAAAGCTATTCATTGCCTGATTATGATCGACTCATTTCGATCGAAAGTGGTTCTTCGCAATAATATTTATTTTGATGACCCAAAATTATCTTAGTTTTACGTTAATATAAACTTGGTTCTAATATAGGTCAGCTCTATGTAGATTCTAACTAGGAGTATTGTCATGGCAAAGAATAGAGTTTATGTGACAAGGATAATCGTTCCTGACGCTATCGATAAATTGAAAGATCATTTTGACGTAGAGGTTTGGCAAGACTCAACTCCCCCGCCGAAAGATTTGATCAAAAAGGTTGTTAGTGAATTTGATGGCATGATGATTGAATCCAACGACATCATGGATTCCGAGGTGTTCGACTCTGCAGAAAGATTGAAGGTTGTGGCCACTCGAGCGATAGGGTATGACAACATTGATGTCTCGGCCGCTACTAGAAATAGAGTAGCGATCGGTAATACGCCTGGTATCCTGCACGAATCCTGCGCTGACTTTGCTATGGGATTGATGTTGTCACTTTCTAGACAGATAAGTAGATCTAATAGGAAAGTGATAAATGGAGACTGGAAAGTATTTGATCAAACTCCGTATTTGGGTACCGATGTTTACGGTAAGACCTTGGGGCTTATAGGACTGGGACTAATTGGAGAGGCAGTTGCTAGAAGAGCAGTGGGCTTTGATATGGAGATTCTCTATTATTCCCGAACTAGGAAACCTGAAATGGAAGAAAAATACGGATTAAATTGGGTACCTGAATTAAATGATTTACTAGGTAAATCTGATTTTGTATCAGTCCATGTTCCACTCGGTCCAGAGACACAGAATTTTATAGATCATAAAGAGCTTGCTGCAATGAAAAAAGAGGCTTTCTTAATAAATACATCCCGAGGAGGTACGGTTAGTCCAGATGCTTTGAGAAATGCTCTCAATAATGGCCAGATTGCTGGAGCCGCTTTAGATGTGACATTTCCTGAACCTATTGACGCACAAGATCCGTTGGTTCATATGGAGAATGTTCTTATAACTCCTCATATAGCCAGTGCCAGTGCAGCGACCTTAAGAAGAATGGGCCTGATGGCAGCAGATAATGTCATCGCTTTACTTAATGGGGAGTCTATGCCCGCATGTCTTAATCCTGAAGTACTTTGAGTAAGACAATTTAAACTTAGAAATTCGGCACAATATATGAGTGAAATCTGCAATAAAAGTTAATGCGCTATAGAAATCACTACTACATATTTTTTATGGTAATTTCATTTGTTTTCGTGTCTTGTGATTTTGGGTCAAACACTAAAAAGGATGATGATTTACCACCTCTATATTTTTCCACTTGGGATCCTACTGCTACACCTACTCATACTCCCACACCAACCCTTATACCGACAAAAACGCCCACCCCTCTCCCAACGAGCACCCCGATTCCTTCTCCTACACAATCTCCGATATTAGCCAAATCAGAAAGCCTGGCTGACGTAGATGAAATTTTAAAACAAGTTAAGGAAATAATGGCCTCAGTATCATCATATTCGTATGAGGGATCTGGGGTCGCGGTAATGGATGCTGGTGGTATACCGCTGACTATTCCTATACAGATATTTGGTCAGGTTCAGGACGATAAGGCACTGTCTCTTCTAGAGGTATCTTTTCTGGGAATAAATACACGTATGGATTCCATGCGAATAGGTGATGATTTCTATGTAAAAGATGCTGCGTCTGGTAACTGGATTTATTCATCAGATCCATCAATAGGCCTTATTCCTTCTGATTTTTGGGTTTCAGCCGGAGGTGACATTCTCAGCCTTCCATTCGTTTCCAATGATCGATTATCAGATAAAGGGAATTCTGGAAAATTATTACTGACCCATTCGAGCCAATCCGAGATACCTATTTTACTTTCCCTGCTGGGTGCTGAGGGAACCTCAGAGCCATTTGATTTGGAAGATATTGTTTTGGAGATAAAAGTGGATGTTGAAGATTTGAAGGTGACAGACATTATGGCGATGTTTACGGTTGCTCAGGGTGGCAGGTTTGCTTCAGAGATGTTAGGTTTCCCCGGGCTCTCTGGAATAGGTCCAGTAGAAATAGATTTACTGACCAAGTTCGGAAATTACGGCGAAAACTTTGGTATAGAAGGTCCTGCTAAATGATTACTTGATAGCTGAACAATGTTTTATTAGGCAAACCCCTCTACTGAAAATGATTCTGTATCCGCTGCTTTGTGCCTGAGGGCAGCTATTGGTTTGTAATCTTCAGAGCTTACAAAGGCTTTCATGTCTTCGACGGATGGAAATTCAAGGATAACTATCCTTTGTGGATTCCAGGTCGTGTCATCAGATATTATATTTCCACCTCTAACTAAGTATTTTCCACCGTATTTTTCTATTACAGCCGGTACTTTCTCCATATATTCTTGATATATGTCCCAATCTTTCACTGTAATGCTGCTAATTGAATAAACTGACATTTTAAATTGCTCCCTTTCTGGCTAATAGACCTCTTCCCGGGGTGGAGCCCTGCTCAAATTTCGAGTTATGGATAACTGGAATTCCACCTACTAAGACATATTCGACTCCAATAGGAGCTTTTATTGGCTCTGTGTATGTCGACATATCTAGAATCGTATTTGGATTGAAGATGGTGATATCGGCATCTGACCCTGTTTGGAGTCGACCCTTTTTCTTGAATGCTGGCGCTCTTTGTTCTAACCTTTGTGCCGGCATAATAGTCATTTTAGCCAGAGCATCAATTAAGCTTAAGTCACCACTTTGTCTCACATATCTTCCAAGAACTCTGCTGTATGATCCTGCTGTTCTTGGGTGTCCTTTACCGGCCTCAATGATGCTGTCTGTAGCGATCATAGTTAAAGGACTTACTACCGCTGCATTTAATGCGTCTTCAGGTATAGAGAAAGCGATTACCCAGCCGCCCGTTTCTCTATGTTCAGCGAATGTTTCCGGGGTAAGATATTCGCCAGTTTCAGGCCACATTAGATCGTTCACCGTAATGCCATAGTGATCTTCCCAGCCTTCGTCAAAGACTGACGATTCGATTTTGGTCATTCCTGCAGAATATGGGTAACACTCCGTAGTAACGTCTAATCCCTGGGATCTTGCTCCCTCTATCATGTTTAGAAGTTTTGGTACTGCTTTCAGCCCAGTGCTGTTTATGTGTACTACGTGTAAAGGTGCCCCTGTAATTGCAGTGGCAGCGATTACTTCCTCAAGCGCCTCTATGGAACTGGAGGGTTCTTTGTGGCCTTTACCTCGTAAATGAACATGGCAAGAGGCAGAATATTCAGCAGCCACCTTAAACATTTCAATGATTTCCCATCTGCTGGCTGCCCGGGTGTAGTCGATTCCAAATCCAACTGCCAAGGCTCCCTTTTCAAGACCAAGTCTAATGAGAGTTTTCATTCCTTCTATTTCGTCTTCGGTAGCCTCACGTCTTGCCGCGTCTCCTGATGGTACAAAAACCCCAGGATCGTTCATTACTTTCATCCTGGATGGGATATGTCCGATACTGGCTCCGTAATTTATGGGAGATTTACCCTCCCATTTTTTGTAGAACGAATCTATATCATCTGTCCCCACCTCGAGTTCGAGTGTTGTTGTTACTCCGTCTCTGGCTTGGACTTCAAAAATCTCGTAATCCTGTGGATGGCAGTGAAGATCTATGAAACCAGGGGATACTACTTTTCCGGTTGCGTCAATCGTCTCCTCGGCGTCCAGCGTTGCATTACTGATTTCAGCAATTATCCCTTTTTTGATTCCAATGTTGGTTATTGAATCTAATCCGGAATCTGGGTCTATAATTCGCCCGCCTGAAATTGCTATATCAAAGTTCGACATATGTTTTCTATTCCTTTAACGGGCTTCAAGATTTGATAATTATTTTGGCCCTACTGAAGTTCCTTTGCTTGATAGCCTGATTTTATAGACTCCTGTTCGGGCGGTTACAAATAGGGTTGATCCATCCTCACCCCAGCCACAGTTAGCCGGAATTTCTGGAAACAAGATCTTGCCGATTAATTTCCCTGTTTTGTTTTCTGAGGAAGGTTCAAAAACCCATATTCCTCCTGGGCCAGATGAGTACAGTCGACCGTCCGTATCTATTTTAATTCCGTCTGGAACTCCCTCTTCTCCAGTGTCCATATCGAAGAATTGTCGTTGGTTAGTTATGTAACCTTCTTTATCTAAGTCGTAGACGTTTATGAACTTTTTTAATGAGTCAGCTACATATAGTTGGCTTTCATCGGGTGAAAATGCTATTCCATTAGGGCCTTCCATATCTGATATAAGAAGTTCTATCTCGGATCCATCGAGGTTGACCCGGTAGACTCCATTGAAATTTAATTCTTTACCTTGACTTCTTCCTGCTAGACCGTATGGAGGATCCGTGAAATAAACCCATCCGTCAGACTTTACGACTGCGTCGTTTGGGCTGTTAAGACGCTTCCCTCGATATCGGGTAGCTAATGGTGTGATGTCTCCTGCGGAGTTAGTTTTTGAAACCCTGCGATTGGAGTGCTCGCATGCTATGAGATGTCCTTCCATATCCAGGGTTAAACCATTTGAGTTGCCACTCGGATACCGAAATGTTGAAATACTAGTTCCCTCTTCTGAAACGGATAAAGATGTAATCCTGCTGTTAGGTATGTCAGAGAAAAGTAATCTCTCATTTTTCCATACCGGACCTTCAACAAATCCGAATCCTGTCGCTATGTGTTCTACGTGGGAATCCTTTAAAAGTATTTCGTTAAAAGATTCTTCTATTATTTCAAATTCTTTCATCAATTCCTTTACCTTTTAAATACTAAACGTTGTTATTTAGGCCATTTGCCAGGCACTGGATAGGCCTCAGTAGGTCCTGGCCATGCAGGCATAGTGGAAATTATGAATTTTAAGGGCGTTTTTCCTGTATTTCTAAACTGAAAATGTGTGCCTAGTGGTATTAATAATGAAGTTCCAGGCAAAACGTCGTCAATTTGTTCAGTATTTTTTAAATTTCGCCAGACCTGTCCTGAACCTTGAGTAAATAACCAGATTTCTTCTACAGTTCTATGACACACAGCGGATGAGATGCCATCAACCGGGAGAGTACATTCGCTAAGTCCGCCGCGGTTTGTTTCTTGAAGAGGCCTAATTTCAGAACCATCTGGGGCCAACACAAAGTCAGGTCCCAGTAAATTTAACTTCAGTTTTGTTTTTTCGTTCACAGTTACGGTTTTTTTAGTCTCCCATACTCTCCGAATCGACCATTTCGTAAAATTCTATGTGTTGACTCTCCAGTAATGGTCTGTATTTCGCTCCTGCCTCCATTGCCTCTTTGGGAATGTTGTTTCCTTGTCTACCTGGTGACATTATTTTGTCGTCTGTCCATTCGAGTATGACGATATTTTGCTCGCCGGGTAATGTGTACCCATTGTAAGAAACGGTAAAGTCACTTCTGTGTCCCGAATCTCGGTATATTTTTGCTTGAGCGTACACAAGTTTTGCAACATTGCCAGCTTCTCCTGGTTTCGTTCTATAGACTCTTCTTATTCTGTACATGTTTCTCCTCGTAAATTTTTATTTGCCATTATTGTTATGTGTAAGTCACGACTTTGAGTAAATTCTATTGATTTATTGAATTCATAGCTACCTTAAATGTTTATAGGGGTAACTAATTCTTTTATTTGGGTCATAATCTATGAATTAGGTTGTGAAGTTTTAGGCATCTGATGAATGTATTGTTTCCAATATTTTTGAAGCACCATCGGATAGCCATGGTAACCAACTAAATGAAAAGAAACGGACCCCGGTATTTACGTAATGGTTCATGTTTTGATAAGTTCCCAACGTGCCTGCTGTTTTTCCGGCTTCTACAATCTTTTTGATCGTAGTATCTACGACTTTATTTACTTCGTCTGATCCTGCTCCTCCTAAAAATCCCATAGATTGAGCAAGATCTCCAGGGGCAACATAGAATACGTCGATATTATTGACTTCCAGAATTTCTTCAATATTATTTACTGCGATTATGTCTTCTATAAGGATGATAGACATGGTTTGGTTATTTGCTTTGGAAAGGTAATTTTCTACACCTATTCCCTGTCTGCTTGTGAAAGAGCCTCTCATTCCTATGGGGGCAAATTTTGTCGCATTTACTACATTTTCTGCTTCCGACTTCGAATTTATATGTGGAACACATATTCCTAGCGCACCAAGATCGAGAGTTCTGTAAATAGTGGCGGGCTCGTTTTGGTAAACTCTAACGATCGAAGTCATACCCCATAGGTCACATGCTCTTGTCAGGTCAGATACATTATCAAAGTCTACCGGCCCATGTTCGCCCTCGAACCATAGACCATCAAAACCAAGGGGGCCAAAATGTTCGACCAATTCAGGGCTCATTGGTCCCATTGGAACCGCGACAACTTTTCCTTCAGCAAGTCGTTGTTTAACTTTATTTTCTCTTAAGTCGGCCATGGATTCTCCAGTTTATGAAATCAGATTTAACCAATGTGCATAAGTTTTGGTAGTCAGTACCAGTTTTCCTTATCTACAATGTTGTCTAATTGTTCGTTATCCAGAAATTTTTTAGCATTATCCAGCAATATTTGGAAACGTCTTTCTGACAGGTTTTCCGCATCGGCTACGGCCACATGTGGGGTCATAAGTACATTGTCTAGATCCCATAGTTTGTGATCAGTCGGAAGTGGCTCTATTTCGTACACGTCTAATCCGCATCCGGCTATGTCGCCAGATTCGATTGCGTTTGCGAGATCATTAATAGAACATGCCATTCCTCTACCAACGTTGATGAAATATGCACTATTCTTCATCAACTTGAATCTATTCGCATTGAACATTAATTCAGTTTCAGGTGTGTGCGGGACCGTGGATATTACAAAGTCTGCATTTGGGAGTTGGGAATCCAGTTCTTCTGGTTTGAACATTTCTACACCAGGTACTTCGTATTCAGGTCTTGGATCAATCCCTATGACCCTCATTCCCAATTCCTGGCAGAGCCGTGCAGTTTCGTGACCAATACCACCCACACCATTGATCAAAGCTGTGGCATCTCCTAGATATATATAGGGAGTTTTTCTTGCATTTTTCCCCCATATTTTTTCTCGGCGGGCATTTTCAAACCATGGAAGCCCTCTCGAAAGAGCAAGAACAAACATCATGATGTGATGTGATATATGATCCCAATAAATGCCTCGGGGATTTGTAATCGTTAGAGGATGATTACAGAGTTCTTTGTAGTAGTATCCAAAGAATGGACCAGCATCGGGATTGTGCAGCCATTCGATTTTACTGGCTAACTTAAGAGCTTCAGGAGGTATCCATCCCATTGCCCCGTCTGCATCCTTTATAGCTTCCATTGCCTCTTCATCCGTTTCGGGTGTTTCAACTTCATATTCTGGAAGGGTGTCTGACAGGCGAGCTGCAAACTGTTTTTTAAGATCGTCTTGAGGTGGCATGAAAACAAACTTAGGCATGGGTGACTCCTATTTTAAAAATAGCCTGACTTTAATAATATTCTCCATACTTGTAGGACTTTTCCAAATATATCACCTGTACATAAATATTTGTGTTTCACAATAAAACCAATGAGGTAGGTTAATGATTACTATTGATACTCACACACATGCCGGTCCCAATTGGTTTGAGCCTATAGAAATGTTGGTCTGCCAGATGGAACTTAATGGGGTTGATAAGGCTGTCCTGATACAACATGGGAGACCTGAATTTGGTCATTACGATCACGAGTATCTATTTCAATGTCTTGATAAATACCCGGGAAAATTCGCGATCGTCGTAATATTGGATGCTAAGAACATTAATTCCCTCCGGGACCTTGAAAGATATAGGGAAAGGGGTGCAGTTGGCATACGACTTAATCCGGATACGAGGTCACCGGGCCCTGATTCTCTTGCAATATGGAGACAAGCTAATGACTTAGGGATGTTTGTCAGTGCTATGGGAACGGTTGAGGGATTTGCTTCTGATCAATTCACTGATGTTGTGGAACAATTGCCTGAATTACCAATCATCCTAGAACATTTGGCAGGAGGAGGTGAAGGGGCATCATTTCCTAGAAACGGGAAAGGTCCTGAGAAACCTTATTTACAATTTAATAAGGCTATGGAATTATCGAAATTCCCAAATGTGTACATTAAAGTACATGGATTAGGTGAGATTATTAACAGACCGAATGTGCTCAATAAAAATTACATTACAGGATTTTATGGAGAATTACCCCCATTGATTGATATAGCTAAGGACGCTTTTGGCGTAGACCATATGATGTGGGGCAGTGACTATCCTCCGGTGAGTGGAAGGGAAGGATATAGGAATGCATTAATGGGTGTGAAGGAATACCCAGCGTTTGACAAATCTGATGAGATTGAGTGGGTGATGGGAAAGACTGCGCTAAAAGTAATAAATTTCTATGCATGAATCGGGCGTGTCTTGTTCGAATGTGAATAGTAAGGCTTCTTATAGAAAATGGGGTATTTTAGTAGCTTGTTTTCTAGCTTCAGCCGTAACGGTCGGAGGTTCACAATATTCGTTTGGGCATTTCGTTGAGCCGCTTCAGGAAACGTTTGGATGGAGTAGGACAGAGATTGGGTTGTCCCTGTCTTTGGTTGCTTTAGGCTCGTTTATTTCTCCTTTAATCGGTTCGCTAATTGACCGTCATGGTGCCAGGCCTATCATGACTTTTTGCCTCATTATGTTTGCCATCAGTTACTTGGCAAGACCGTTTATGACTCACATCTCCCATTGGTATGTTTTGGGAATAATGCAGTCATTCACGATAGCTGGAGCCAATATACTCCCGACCGGGAAATTAATTGGGCTTTGGTTTCCTAAAAACAGGGGAAAAATTCTTGGCATTGCTGCTATGGGAAATAATTTTGGAGGTATAGCAGTGCAGCCTGCAATCGCCTTAATAATTTCAGCCTATAGTTGGCAGATGGGATATGCAGCAATAGGAATATTTGCGATTCTCGTTTCTATTTATTCATTTTTGATGGTCAGAGATCCTATTGCATCATTAGCTGAAAATGGTGTCACCCAAGAATTGGAGGTCGTTGGATCTACATTGAGTCAGGCTTTTCGTATGAGGAAATTCTATGTAATTATTGTCGCATTTATGTGTGGAACATTCACATACAGTGCTTTGCTACCACAGGTTTCTTCGCATTTAATTGATAACGGAATCGATGAATCTACTACAGCTCTCGCTGTTAGTTTATTTGCGGCATGTGGAATGTTAGGTAAATTTATATTTGGCATTATGTCTGATAAATTCGGTCCTAGACCGGCTATGATCTTTGATCTATATGGGCAATCCGTATTTGCGTGCTTATTGGTATTTGCGGGCACCTCAATTCCCTTGTGGTTGGTTGTGCCGTTCATGGGTTTTTTTCTTGGTGCTTTTGGTGCTTTGACTCAATTGTTGGTAATGGAGTCCTTTGGTGTGAAACATTTTGGTGCAATCATGGGAGTTATTTCGATTGGAACGGCCATATCTCTTTTCAGTGGCCCCATAATAGCGGGTCTTAGCTATGATTTATCGGAAAGTTACGGGCCGGTTTTCTTTATAACAGCTGCATTTTTTGCTATTGGAGGAAGTTCTCTGTTTCTTACAGGTAAAACTGATTCAGAGATGTCTCTACAGGGAAAGTAAGTGAGATGCTAGAGATGAATCTCTCCATAGTGAACTAATTTTTGAACTGACAGCAAAGTGTTCTTTTTTATCTTCGCTTTTAGATAATCTTTCTGCGAAGTCCTGAGCATCTTGCTGGCTCTTATAGTTTCTTAATCCTTGTATTTTTTTATCTATACTGGATTCAATATTCACTTCTATGTCTATTTTCTTTTCATCGTCACTTAGTTCCAATCCATATTGCTTTGCAACTTCAATCGGAAGAGTGGGATATATCAGGAGGGGGATTTGTAATTTATCTTGAGATTCAACATACCATTCATGAGCTAAAAGTGTTGCTTTATGTATCGCGATATGATCGGGGTGGTTTGAAATTCCGCTTGGGCCAAATGTGGTTACTATGTCAGGTTCAACAATGTGCATTATGTCCAGTAATTTTTTTGACACGTCTGTGACATTTTCCTTATCTAGATCTTGATCCCTGTATCTAAGCAGAAAGGGTTCGTTAGCTCCATAAAGGAGCAAATTCTTTCTAAGTTCTGATTCCCGTACTTTGGCGAGATCCTTTTTCTCTATAATCTCTCCCCCCGTACCGAGGCTTCCTTCTTCTCCTCCGGTTGCAGTAACTATATAAACTTCGCCACCTTCTTCTATCCATCTGACCATGGTTCCTGCACTTGCCGAAGTTTCATCGTCAGGGTGTGCGAAAATCCCAAGCCAAACTAATCCGTGATCGTTATTTTTCAAAATATCAGTCCTATGTTAGCCGTTATAGCCTAAAGTTTTGTGACTTCTCTTTACGTGTCAGTGCAGCTAGGTTAAATTTTAAAAATATATATACTCTAATCAAATTATATTTGACAATTAACTTAAGGGGAATTTGGGCATGGAAAAACGCCGACTTGGGAGAACAGGTCACGATAGCACCGTAGTGACTTTCGGATCATATTCAGTGGGTAAATTGACTCAAGAACAAGCAGATGATGTCATCCAATTGTGTTTGGATCATGGTGTAAATCATATAGATATAGCGCCTGGTTATTCCAATGCTATGGAGAGAGTAGCTCCTTGGATGCCAGATCTCAGACAGCAAATGTTTTTAGGCTCTAAGACACCCATGAGAACGAGAGATGAAGCATGGAGAAACATAGAAGACATAATGAAAAGGATGCAGGTGGAAACTTTTGATCTTTTTCAGTTACATTCTGTAATCGATCTTGAGACTTTAGATATTGTTACGGCTCCTGATGGTGCTTTACAAGCATTGATTGAAATGAAGGAACAAGGTATTACAAAATGGCTTGGCATAACCGGGCATGGGCCGACGGTGCCAAAAACTCACATAGAAGCTATTAAGAGATTTGATTTTGATACCGTTATGTTTCCTGTTAATGCGACTATGTATGCAAATACTGATTACAGAAAGGAAGCTGAAGAACTAATATCTATATGTCACAGTAAGGACATTGGTATACAGACCATAAAAATGATTGCGAGAGGAGGGTGGGGAGATTCCGTTCCTGATATGGGAACTTGGTATGATCCTCATAGGGACCAGGAAGCTATCGATAATGCCTTATGGTGGCAGCTGTCTCAACCTATTCACACTGCGCCAAGTTGTGGAGAAGCTTCTTTATTACCTATGGTGTTGGATGCTGCAGAAAGGTATGAGGGTTTGAGTGTCGAGCAGCAGGAAAATATTATCGACCTTCAGTCGCCGCCAAAAGTGGAGCCTAAATTGGCAATTATTTGAACTGTTTACGGATATCTGTAATTACGTAAGCCCGATACAAATCTCCATACAGAGAGCACTACGACTACAGATACCGCTCCCCCTAATAGCATTGTATTACCAGCTCCTATTCTGGAAGACATGTATCCTACTTCGAAGGTCCCTATATTATTAGCTGACATTGCACAAAATGAATGGAAGCTGACTGCTCTGCCTCTCATGTTGTCTGGGGTAGTGAGTTGTACTGTAGTCTGCCTAGTGGTCATTCCTACTGCGTCAGTCAATCCGAGACCAGATATGATAATTCCTCCGATAACCAATAATAAAATTGGGTTTTCTGGTAAAAACTGAAGTGAACCGAATCCAAATAAAAGTATGGAGTACGTTCCTGTGGCGAACAAAACCAGCATACCCTTCGCTCGGTATTTCGACATAAAGAGAACTATGAAACTTCCGGCAACCCCTCCAATTGAATTAGCGGTTGCAAGGGGGCCAATTGCCCAGGCTCCTTGTTTAAATATCTTATCTACGATTAAGGGCATGATTTCTCTGTAGAAACTTACCACTGTAACCCCAATATCCATAGTGTAGAGTCCTGGCAGTATGGGATGATTTCTCACAAATTGGAAACCTTCCCATATTCTTTTTGTCATTGGGGCTTGAATCGTTTTATCGTCTTTGTCGCCTCCATATTTGGGCGTTACGAGGAGGGGTAGAAATGTTGCTGGTATAGCGGTAATCACTCCAATGATGAAAACTGCGGAAAGCCCTATAAACTCATAAGCCCCTGAAAACAGAAGAGGACTTAATATAAGGCTAATCTGTTGTGTCGCTGTATTTGATGTTACGGCATGCATGAGGTGTGTGGTAGGGACAATGTTAGCTGTTATAGCAGACCTTGCAGGGCCACCCAAAGTGCTAGTAAGTCCCAAAATCAAAACTATCAGATATATATGCCATGGGGATAGCTGGTCAGTTAGTAGAAGAACAGCGGCCACCAAAATCAGTAGGAAGCTAAATGCCTGTGTCGAGGCAATTAATTTTTTTCTATCCATTGAGTCCGCAAAAGCGCCTCCAAATAGGGTCGCTGGCATTTGTGAAAAAAGCTGAACTATGCCGATTAATCCCAGCATTAAGCCTGAACCTGTCTCTTGGTAAAGCCAGACTCCGAACCCTAGATTTCTCATCTGCATGGTGACTGAAGACGACAGGCCTGATATCCACATAAGTCGAAAACCAGGGAATTCAAATGCTGACCAAGGTCGAATTTTCTCAGTCGGAGAAAATTCCTCTCCTTTAGAGAACTTGCCTGATGGAGTGTTAGAGGAACTCACGTGACTCTATTTTTTGTGAAGGTTGATCTTTTTAGTAGCACTGTTACAGGATTATAATGCCGTTCTTAGATGATGGGTATAAAAAATAAAGTACATCCCTTAGGAAATTGGTAGAAAATAGCGTACAAAATTTGGTTGACTCTCTAGGGTTTATAAAAAGGATAAATTTTGAGGTATATTTCCACGCTTCGGGTAATGAACAAAGTCCAGTAGGTGTGGATTTATCGGGATGGTGAGTAGGCGGCACTCATGCCGCCGTCCACAAGCAATGTTGAACCAGTAACAAAACCGGACTCATCAGATGCAAAATATAGTGCAGCGTATCCAACGTCATATGGATGTCCCATTTTTTGTAGAGGCTGAATACTTGATCGTCTTTTGATCACAGAGTCTTCTGTTAATTCATCCCAATTAATCCCAGACATTTCTGTAGCTATGGCTCCAGGTTGGATTGTGTTGACTCTTATATTGTATTTGGCATAAGCCAAAGCTGACTTTTTGGTCAACATAGCTAATCCTCCTTTTGACACGTGGTATGAAGTAGAGGAGTTGTTGGCAGCTCGACTGTCAAGTACTGAAGAATTGTTTATTATCGACCCTTGACCGTTTTCAATCATGTAAGGTACGGCGTATTTTGTGCACAGAAATGAACCTTTCAAATTGACGTCTATGACGGACTCAAAAATTTCTATATCTTCATTATGTGGATCACCTTCTAAATGGTTGTTAATGCCCGCATTATTAAACAGGATATCTATTTTTCCAAACGCTTCTTTTGTCTTAGCCATTAGCTCCGAAGTTTGCTCAGGATCCGAAACGTCTGTCTGTACGAAAATACAATCATTTTTGTTGTTCTCTTTGATATTTTCGGCGACTTTTTCCCCTTCAGAAAATCTTCGGCCAGCTATTACCACTGCCGCCCCGTTAGCAGAAAATAATTCTGCAGCTGCGCGTCCCATGCCTGAGGCACCTCCAGTTATTACTGCTACTTTGTTTTGAAGTCTCATTTGGGTTTTCTCGTCTCCACTTATTCCCACTTTGATATTTAGGGGATATTTGTGCCTCGTATCAGTCGTGATACCCTTTATCCTTGGCGTTACTGAATCTGTTGATCAAGGTTATAAATCAGGAATGTTTCATCGATTTCGCATTTATCTTTTATATGTTGCCGGGTTCTTCTTTTTGGGACTAGGTATAGCCGGTTATATATTACCGGGTCTACCGGGTACTGTTTTCTTAATTTTAGCGGCTTCTTGCTTTCTAAGATCAAATGAGAAAATGTATCGCTGGGTAACTGAACACAAAGTGTTTGGAAAACTGGTTAAAGGGTTTCTGGAAACTGGTGCTATGCCGCGAAAAGCTAAAATCATATCTGTTTCTTGCATATGGATATTTTCAGGGATATCTATGATTGCTCCCTATAATATTTTTTGGTTCAAAATCCCGGTGTTGATTCTGGCTCTTATAGGAACTTGGTACATATTATCAAGGCCTACGTCGAGTTAGCATTTCCTTAACGGGTTACTTATTTAAAACAGAAACTGTTATTTGTGGGTCTTTTTCTCCTCTTTCAAGAGCGGCAATTATAGTATGTGCGAGTTGTACTGCTGACTCAGGACTAAGTTCCACAGCTACTCTAGCTCCTACACCACGCTCTGGGTTGACAAAGTCTAGGTTTATTCCATATTCCCATGGAGCATGCATTGGGTGGTCGTATGAGACATTTACCCCCTTCAAAGGGAACCATCCTTCTGACCCTCTAGCGCTACCCTCTACGGATGCTTTCTCACATATCATGGTGCACATAATCTAGCTCCCTAATTACTTGAGATTTTTTGACAGGAAATTGAACATTTTTTCCCACCCATCTACGGCGGAAGGTTGATGGTATGCTCCACGGTCGTAATAGAAAAATCCATGTCCGGCATCGTCATACCTATGGAATTCGATGCTTTTTCCTGCCTTTTTCAGCTCGTTTTCATGCTGGTTTACTTGATCGGGAGTTGGACTTTGGTCTAAGTTTCCGAAAATACCCAACAGGGGGGCATTTAAATCTTTGGTGTATTCATTAGGTGAGACGGGTTGTTTGTCGCTCAGTTGATCGGAGTTCATGATTACATTTCCACCCCAACACTCAACAACAGCATCGAATATCGTTAAACGACATCCCGCTAGAAAAGCATGCCTTCCACCCGAGCAGGTTCCAAAAGTACCTACTTTACCGTTCGATGTAGGGAGAGCAAGCACATATTCTGCGGCACCTTGAATGTCTCCGAGTGCTTGTTCGTCAGATACTCCTCCATCGGCTCTGACTGCTGCGGCAACATCTTCAGGTGTTCCCTTAGCTTCACGACAGTATAGGTCTGGGCTGATTGCTAGGTAACCGTGATGAGCAATTCTCCTGGTGAATTCCCGATAGAGTTCGTCCCATCCCGGTAGGTGGTGTATGAGGACAACTGATGGAAATGGCCCTGGACCTGCTGGCCGTGCGTAGTATGCATTTATCAGGTCGCCATTGTGACCTTTTATCACTGTAGTTTCGGCGATCATGCCTTCAAATTGATCAGTTGTATACATGTTTGTATCCCTCTTTTCTTACTATGCTATTGAAACACTGCTGACCCAGCTCCACCCCCAGCAGCAATAGATTCTCCGGTAATTGCGGCCGCTTTTGGTGATGCCAAAAAAGTAGTCAGGTGGGCGATTTCATCGGATTCCACAATTCTACGGATATCTATGTTAGCCGCAGATTTCCTTTCAATCTCTTCTACCGTTAAATTGTTTTCAGCGGCCTGTTTTTCGTTAAGCGGCGCTGTTCTTTCGGTTCTAGTGGCGCCCGGGTGAACTATGTTTACTGTTATTCCGAAAGGTCCTAGTTCATTTGACAACGTTTTAGTGAAATGGGATAGAGCTAGGTTTCTCATGCCACTTATTGCCCCACCACTTCTGGCGGCTAGTCCACCAATGTTGATAATTCGACCCCATCCCTTGGATTTCATGTAAGGTGCAGCGGCCTTGGCAGATCTCAAGTAGCCTACCACCTTCGTATCGATGTCAGAGAGCAATTCATCTGGGTCAGCTGTATCAAGGGGTCCCATTACGAGCCCTCCTGGTGCGGCGGCATTGTTTATGAGAATGTCGATACCTCCTAGGGAAGTAGCAGAAAATTCTATAAAATCATTAACCGACTCCATGCTGGTAGTGTCTGCCTCTGAAAAGAAAACTCTTTGTGATGTCTCTAATTCTATTTCTCTGGCTGTGCTTTTAAGCGTTTCCATCGATCTAGAGCAAATTGACACCTCAGCGCCTTCTTTTGCTAGAGACATAGCGATAGATTTGCCTATTCCACGACTGCCTCCAGTTATAACCGCTTTTTTTCCGCTAAGTTCTAGATCCATTGATTTAATCCTTATGGGGATTTATTCCCCTTCCATTGCTCTCAGAACTTTTTCTCCTTCATTTTTCCAGTAGTTATATAAAATGACTACGTCAGTACCTAGCGAGAAATGCCGTACGCCCCAATCTAAATACTGTTTCATTTCATCGGCAGATTGTATTTCAGCTCTGGGAGGTACTCCCATTTTTATTGATAACTCAAATGTTTTTTTCATCGCATCTGCCACTTCTGGATCCTTCATCTGACGAGGTTTACCTACGTTCATGGAAAAGTCAGCTCCTCCCCATTGAACCATTTCGACTCCAGGTTCTTCTAGAATCTCTTCGAGATTATCCACAGCGCCTTTTTTCTCTATCATGAAGGCTAATACAGTGTCTCCTATAGCATCTACGTATTCCTGTGATCCCCCATATCCCCAGTACGAATTTCTTCTGGTGGCCACTCCATACAGGCCCTTGTGGTCTGGATGATCAGGACGTGCGGCGGTTATGCATTCTCTCACTTCTTCAATGCTTCTTACATCGGTGAACAATATACTTTCGAACCCTGCTCCTATACCTCTCTGGGCCAGAAAGGGCATTTGGCTTTGGTCGATTTTAAACATCGATCCTAGGTTGTGTAATTCTGCTGCCCTACACATGTTGTCTAGGTCATGAAGGTCTGAGGGTCCGTACTCTGCTACAAATTCTACATAGTCATATAACCCAGTGTGACCCAGGGCCTCAATTTGTGTCGGCCAGACGCTATGAATATGTGTGCTTAACGTGGGTTTATCTTGGTTTAATTTTTCTCTAAGTGAATTCTTTCTCATACTGGCACTCCTTGATACTATTTCCATAAAATGAAGATTTATAGACTTTATGATTTGCGGCAAGGGTATCAAATGCTGGCGATCCTTTCACTATTTCATCCTATTTACTCTCAATAAGTAGTTTGTTGTCGTGGATCTGAGGAGAATTGAAGTTAGGAATAGCGACTTTTTCATACAACGAGAATTATAATGTCTCAAACCTTATCTGGGAGTGGCGCAAAAATCGAAATGAGAGTGTATGGTTTTCCGATTCAGTTCTTATTGATTTTTGTACTGAGTGCTATCATAGTTTTGTACTTGGCTGCAGCTACCGCAACTTCCAGAATCGAGGCTCGTGGGCGGGATATTGAAGTTAGTTCTGTGGATTCATACAAATGGGAGGAAGCTGCAATATGGGCGTGTCCATTGCACTAATTTATCGTAAGAGTTTTGACCTTTCAATATTGAAATCGTACGTTTAAAAGGAAATTTAGTTGAGTGTAGATAAAACAAAGTCTCCAGTTCCTAACACACAACGTGCATTGTACTGGCATTATGCTTGGGTGATTGTAGTCATAATCGCCGGGATGCAAATTGTGGGCACGTCCATACGCATGGGGTTTGGGGTTTTTATCCAACCTCTGGAAGATCAATTCGGTTGGAGTCAGAATGGGATTGGGTTTGCCTATGCTTTGAGCAGTATTGTTTCCGCTGCAGTGTCGCCAATCACAGGTAATCTTGGAGATAGATTTGGGGCAAAGAAATCCATGATTATGGGTGCCGCTGTCTTTCTTTTGGGCATGTTACTTACTGCTTTCGTTACACAATTGTGGCATTTCTGGCTCACATACGGTGTCGTGCTAGGTATCGCTCAGGCAATATTCTTGGTGCCATTGATACCGGCCGCTATGATTTGGTTTAGAAGACATTTAGGTCTTGCTATGGGCCTGATTATGGCATCGTGGGGTGTCGGCCCCGCACTGGCTACACCGCTCATAGCCCTGTCGATTGATAAGTTGGGTTGGGAAATGTCATTTATAGTAATCGGTGCTGTTTCAACCTCTTTGATGTTGGTAATGATTGCTATATTCAGAAATAGGCCTGGAGACATGTCTTTAAAAGCTTATGGGACTCTTCATGATGATCCGCCTTTGAGTGATTCACTGCCCCCCGTTAAATTGCTTCGTGAATTTAGTGGGCATATGAAAAAGACTACTGCTTACTACAATATGAGTTCAATACATTTTCTTGGATGTGTTGGTCATGCGGTGATACTGGTGTGGATAATTCCCATGGCCACTGACGGCGGACTTTCCCTGGTTACTGCTTCATTTATTGTGACTGTTATGTCCGTTGTTAGTATTGCAACTAGATTGACTACACCAGTCCTATGTGAGCGCTTTGGTGTTAGAAGTGTGATGTCAATATTCTACGTGCTTCAAGGTGCTCCAGTACTTATTCTATTTATGCCTGATCTGACGGGTGTGTTTTTTATATTTGCAATAACTTTTGGTGTTGGATACGGGGGTGAGACTGGGGGATTTCCGATATTGAACAGGAAGTATTTTGGTCATGCTCCTATGGGTGGTGCCCATGGTTTCCAGATGCTCGGAGCTGGAATAGGAATGGCTGTTGGTGGTTGGATTGGTGGACCAGTGTTCGATTTGTTCGGTTCGTACAACTGGGCGTTAGCTGTATCTATAGTGGCTAGTGTTGGTGGCGCTGTGAGTATAGTCATGTTAGAAAACCCCGCTAACTTGCTTATTCCTGATTGGCAAAAAGCTGAGCAAGAATATATAGAAACTGCATCTGTTACCGGCACGGAGTAGAAAGTTGTCAAACTTCCCAGAAACATCATCCATTGTGAATTTAACAGCATTGGACATGTCCGCACTTATTCGCAATGGGGACATATCTTGCAGGGAGGTGATGGAAGCACACCTGCAGCAGATTGAGGATATTAACCCTAAAGTTAATGCAATAGTTACATTAGATGCAGACAAAGGTTTGAGAGATGCTGATGTTGCTGATAGAGCAATTAAAAGAGGTGATGATGTTGGATTGCTTCATGGCCTTCCTGTAGCTCATAAAGATCTTGTTCCGACGAAAGGCATGCGAACTACCTTTGGCTCGCCGTTATTCTCTGAATATGTACCTGACTATAATGCTTTGATAGTGGAAAGAATGCAGTCAGCAGGTGCTATCACAATAGGAAAGACCAATACACCAGAATTTGGAGCCGGTTCTCAAACTTTCAATGAAGTTTTTGGAGAAACCTTGAATCCATATGATATTGCGAAGACTTGCGGAGGTAGTAGTGGAGGTGCGGCCGTGTCTCTAGCTACTCGCATGATTCCACTGGCTGATGGAAGTGATACGGGAGGTTCACTTAGGAATCCGGCGAATTTTTGCAATGTTGTCGGATTTAGGCCGTCACCAGGAAGGGTTCCTTCATTTCCCTCGAGAGTGGGATGGAGTCCAATCTCCGTTCAAGGTCCTATGGCTAGAAATGTAAGTGACTGTGCTCTTTTGCTTTCTGCGATTTCTGGTCCTGATTCTAGGGTACCCATTTCTATTGTGGAGGCAGGCAGCAAATTTTTGGGTTCCCTAGAAAGAGATTTTCAGGGGGTGTCTATTGCATGGAGTGACAGTTTGGGAGGACTACCGATTGATCCAAGGACAACTGAGGTGCTTCAGTCTCAGAGACATGTATTTGATGACATCGGGTGTAATGTCTACGAGGCCGAACCAGATTTCACAGATGCTAATGAAATTTTTTTGATATGGAGAGGGTGGGGGAGAGAAATTAACCAGGGAGGGCTTCTGAAAAGTAACAGAAAAGATCTTAAGGACACGATGATATGGGACATTGAGCAGGGGGTGAAATTGACAGGTCCTCAGGTAGGATGGGCTGAAAGTAAAAGAATGGAACTTTTTCAAAGAATGAATAGTTTCATGGAAAAACATGAATTTCTATTGTGTCCGGTGAGCCAGAGACCTCCGTTTGATATCAATCAGCGGTGGGTTGAGGAAATAAATGGAGTCCCGATGGAGAATTTCATTGCTTGGATGAAATCTTGTTATTACATAACTGCCACCGGACATCCAGCGATTTCAGTTCCTTGTGGATTTACAAATGAGGGTTTGCCCGTTGGATTGCAAATTGTCGGTAGATATCGGGATGAGATCGGTGTATTACAATTGGCCAAGGCATTTGAAAATGCCACGGGATTCTGGGAGAAACTACCCGAGATTTGTAAATAAGAGGACCAGCAGGCGAGATTTGACTATCTAAAGGACTATATTGTGAAAATCACCAACGTAAAAGTAGATATGTTTAACTGGGATTCTGAGCCATGGAAAACAGGGGTTGGTACCAGTTTCGGAAAGACTCGCCAACTGGGTGTGGTTACTGTTGAGACCGACGAAGGAATAAATGGGAACGCTTTTCTTGGTTCCTCCCGTGTTGGGGCTGACCATTTCGCACCCGGTCTCATAGAATTTATTAAGCCAATTATTATGGGTCGTAATCCGCAGGATATTGGGGCCATATGGTGGGATCTATGGAAAATGAATAGGTCTGTATCAACTTACGTCATCGGTGCAGTTGATATTTGCTTGTGGGATATAAATGGAAAAATAGCTAATCAACCTATTCACAGGCTTCTAGGAACCTGTAAAGAAACGGTTCCTGTGTATTCCAGCACTGCTTATCATGAAACTAAAGAAGAATACGCGGAAGAAGCTATTAGATTTAAAGAAATGGGGTGGACAGCACACAAGATACATCCGCACGGTGACCCATTGTACGATATTGAAATTTCAGAAGCTGTTCGTGATGCTGTTGGTGGGGATATGAAATTGATGCTTGATTCCATGTGGGCTTATCAGTATGAGGATGCTCTTCGCGTAGGAAGGGCTATAGAAGATTTAAACTTTTATTGGTATGAGGATCCTTTGGTTGAGGAGGATATATATAACTATATCAAGCTTCATCAGAAGCTTGATATTCCTATAATGTCTACTGAATATGCACCGGGCCGCTATTATGGGATGACGTCGTGGATTACTCAATATGCGACTGATATTTTGCGAGGAGATGTCGCCGTTACTGGTGGTATTACTCCCATGATACGACTAGCTCATCTCGCCGAGGGATTTAACATGAAGTGTGAGATACACCATGGCGGTAATTCTCTTAATAACGTTGCAAATCTTCATGTCACAATGGCTGTGCCTAATTGCGAATTTTTCGAATTCTTTCCATGCACAGGTGCAAACATGTACGGGTTAGTAGAGGATATTGTTTTTGACGGGGGGGTTGTTCATGCTCCTACCAAACCTGGATTGGGATATGAAATTGATTGGGATCTGTTGAAGAAAGAATACACCGCAACTGTTGAATAAGATTTTATTTACGACGCATTCAAATAAGTTGTCAAAGAGTAAAAGGTCTAACAGATAGCTCTTTTGTCTTTCATACCTAGAATTCAAACATTAGATTCTTGGCGTCAATATCGGGATTATCGCTTTCTGTGGACTGCAAATTTTTGTGGCAACACGGCGATGTGGTTACAGTTGCTGACTTTAGGTTGGTTCGTACGGCATTTATCACAGTCTTCCAGTAATTCCACTTTGCTTGTCATGGGCATTGGTGGAGTTGTTGCTTTACCTGGGATTTTGATCGGTCCCTGGGGAGGCGTTCTGGGGGACAGGCTGGATAGGCGCAAGCTTCTGATAACAATTGAAATCTTTATGATATTCATGGCCTCTTTATTTGCACTTCTGATAAAACTGGACTTAGCTGAGGTATGGCATGCTTACACTTATGCTCTAATAGCGGGCTCCTGTGAGTCTATTAAGATGCCTGTGCGACAAGCATTGATAGCTAATTCTGTGCCTCAGCACGCTATAAGTAATGCTTATGCTACAAGTGTTATTACAATACCGGGTACAAGAATGATTGGTCCTTTTATCGGAGGATTGATCGTTGCGTCATTTGGATTCTTTTGGAATTTTTTGATTGAAGCGGTTTTATACCTTGGAGTTGTTATTGCTCTACTTCCAATGAAGACCCCTTACTATGTTGGGATAAGGACGGCTTCTCCAGTATCTGGTGTTAGTGGTGTATTTTCAGACATAATCGATGGGTTTAGGTACTTATGGAATAAACAGAGATCTTTATCTCTGTTGATGATTCTTTCGGCATCTCCAAACATTATTTGCCATCCGGTGATTTTTTTATTGCCTATGTACACGGTGGGAGTCTTGGGACAGGGAGTTGATTATGGGGGTTATTTGATGGCGGTAAATGGGGCAGGCGGGTTTGTCATGGTATTTATGTTGTCGGCGTTTGGATTTCCTCGAATGAGAGGGATGTTATGTATCATTGCAGCAATTCTCAGTGCAATACTTACCTTTTCACTTAGTCAGGCAACCTTCATTCCGTCAGCATTTCTTATATTGGCTTTATTTGGAGCGACACAAACAGCTTATAGAACTACAAATGGAGTTATGACTCAGACTTTGGTTGATGATGAATATAGAGTGCGTGTCATGAGTGTATATAGGGTAGTGATGGGTATGGTTGTTTTCTTCAGTTTATTGGTTGGATGGTTTGCTGACATAACATCCCCACGATGGGCCTTGTCTGCCATGGGCGTTCTGGGATTCTTGCTTTCAGCCTACTTCTTGATTGGTTCTCCAGCTATAAGACGCCAGGAATAAAGGAGATTATCCTGAGCTATGGGCATGTGTGGAGATCATTTTGGGATCCCACCTAGATTGATGAACCGGCCATTCGGATACCTCGCATCTATCTGACCATTCACGATACTGGACCTTCATCCTATGAACCCTGTCTTGTTCTTCATTCAAAAGGTTTGTTAGCTCTGTTCTGTCTTGGGACATATTATAAATTTCCCAATTCGACCCTACCTCGCAAACGAGTTTCCACTCTCCATCACGGACTGCCCGACTACCTTCATGTTCCCAGAATATTGGAGATTTACGTTGCCATTTTTCATTTTCAAAAGCTCCATAAAAACTTTCTCCTTCCAGTGGCTTGATTTCTTGGCCGTACATTTCATCAGGGTAGTTTGCACCGGTGATTTCATAAATAGTGGTTGCAATATCTATTATGTGTGTTGGTGAATGTGCTATCTGTGCTCGCTTTATTTTATTAGGCCAACTGACAATAAATGGGGTTGAAATTCCACCTTCATGAGTCCATCTTTTGAATAGACGGAATGGAGAATTACTTGCATTTGCCCAAGATAAGTCGTAGCTCATGAAAGTATCATCAGGCCCAGGGCGTAAGTCTTTTCGGTTCCCTACTTTAATGGATCGACCATCTCGTGTTGGAGAACTGTATTGGGACGGTGACGGTCTGTTTGAATCTTCGGCTAGAAATTCAGCACAGCCTCCGTTGTCTGAAAGAAACATCAGAATCGTATTATCCTCCATATTTAATTCCTTGAGTTTCTTTAGAATTTTGCCAATGCCTTGGTCCATTCTGTCTATCATGGCTGAATACACTGACATTCGCAGATCTTCCCAAGTTTTGTCTTTCGATGTTTTCCATGATTGTGAAGAAGAATTTCGGGGAGATATATCCCATTTTGCATCCAGTATTTTTTTGCCTTTTAGTTCTTCATGCCTGTTAGCTCTGAGGTTGTCCCATCCCATCTTGTAGGTTCCCTCATATTTGGCTATGTCTTCTTCTAACGCGTGGAGAGGCCAGTGGGGTGCAGTGTAAGCAATATGCATGAAAAATGGATTGTCTTTTTGTGAAGCGTCATCGATCATTGACACTGCTTCATCACTAATTGCATCTGTCAGATAAAAAGAATCTTCACCAATCCCTATGAAAGTATCGTTCTTCATTAAGGTGCGAGGATGAAAATAATTTGCAGCTCCGGCAACAATTCCAAAAAACTCATCAAATCCGCGTTGTGTGGGAATCGGGTTACCTTCAGCACCTGCGGACCATGACTTTTCGTTTACGAGGTCATATCCACCACCTACATGCCACTTTCCTGACATGTAAGTAGAATAACCACTAATTCTAAGAACTTCTGCAATAGTTGCACAATTTTTGTTTAGATAACCTTGATACGGCCCAGAATGTAATGGTGATTGAATTCCGAAAGTGGATACCATGTGACCTATACCTGCCTGGTGCGGATTTAAACCTGTTAACAAAGCAGCTCGAGATGGGCAGCACCTCGCGGAGTTATACATTTGGGAAAATAAGATTCCGTTTTCAGCTAGGGAATCAATATTTGGAGTCTGAATTTCTGAGCCGTAACACCCCAGATCGGAATATCCCATGTCATCAGCTAGTATGAGTATTATATTGGGCTTGTTTTCCAATTTTTACCTCCTTTTATCGTCTTAGGCTGTGAGCAATAAACATATATTACAGTTAGAGGTGAGTTGATGAATATATCAATATATGAATGTAGGAAATTCTATGGACTCCTTCATTAACAATGCATTAATATTTGTGAATGTATATTCCTGCATTATAAGTCATTGATTTGGTTGCCTAGAAACGTACAAATTGTGGCCTTTTAAAATATCATCTAGTTGTATCGTATTGGATTTTTCTCGTTGAGTGTTGTAAATAACAAATCTGAAAATCCATCTTTGATAGGTAGACTAAAGAAAACCTATTATGGATGGTATCTGGTACCAGTCTTTGGGCTCGTCATGTTAGTAGCCACTACTCCTTTGTTTCATGCAATGGGGATTTGGGCCGTGGCAATGGAAAGAGCATTCGGCTGGAATAGAACACAGCTATCTCTCGCACTTTCTTTTACTCGTATTGAGGGTGGAATATTGGGTCCTTTGGAGGGTTACTTAATAGATAAATACGGAACTCGCAGAATGGTGTTGGTTGGGATGATTGTAATGGGGGTTGGGTGGATTATATTCAGTTTTACCAATCATATTTTAGTTTTCTATTTAGCCTATCTTGTTATTGCTCTTGGTCAAGGATTGGGTAGTTGGTTAGCTCTCAATACAATGCTCAACAATTGGTTTGTAAGGCGACGATCTTTCGCGATGGGACTAGCAAATTCTGTGTCAAGACTAGGTTCCCTTTTTTTTGTACCACTTTTAGCGTGGTTAGTTGACCCTGATATGCCTGATAGGTTGGGATGGAGCGCTACAGCATTAATTCTTGGCGTGGTGATATTTGGGATTGCGTTTCCCCTCACTAGACTTTTAAGAAATAGGCCGGAAGATTATGGATTGCTCCCTGATGGCGACACAAAAGGGGCTATGAAGTCGGGCGTGAAGACTGACTCCTTAGATGAAAAAAATGAAATAAGTCGTGATTTCACGGTTGGGCAAGCCCTCAGGACCAAAGCTTTTTGGTTTATTAGTCTAGGACATGGATTTACCTCAATGGTGTTATTAGCACTAATGCTTCATTTGGCTCCAATGATGACAGACATGAACTACAGCCTACAGACCGCCTCATTTGTTGTGTCAGGATATACTGCTGTTTCTATGGTTTTTCAACTTATTGGCGGTTATGTTGGAGATAGAATTGCCAAGAATGTAGCCCTGATGATATTTACAATGTGTCAGGCTGCCGGTGTATTTGTTCTGACGTTTGGTGCTCCAACATTGTCGACAGCGTATATATTCGCCGTTTTGTTTGGGATCGGATTTGGGGGGAGGAATCCAATTTCTTCGTCAATAAGGGGTGACTATTTTGGAAGAAAAAACTATGGAAAAATTATGGGGATATCCCAAGTTCCGATGAATGTACTTCTTCTGATCGGCCCAATTTTTGCAGGCCTTATGAGAGACAATACTGGAAGTTACACAGTGGCATTCGGAGTATTGGGTTTTCTGGCCGCGGTTGGTGGAATTTGTTTTCTGATGGCAACCAAACCTAGGCATCCCATGGACTATGCATAGGATAACTGGACCATCAAATACTAGTTCTCAACATATGATGTTTCGTTGGATGTTTCGTTTTTAGGAGTGGATCCAATCAGGTGTTCAGCAACCAGAGAATAAGACTTCTTGCGATCTTCAAAATAATAGCAGTTGGAAACTATTCCTATATCTGAAGTTTCATACCTTTCAGATGCGTTGAATATTCCGTCCAGAACTTGGGATGGATCTCCTTCAATGTAACTTTTAGTTTCGTGTTCTATATATGCCTTTGCATGTTCTTCCAGTGGCCAATCATTTGCTTCTTCCGGGGGTATCAATCCTTTTGTGGATAGTCCTAGTCGGGATAGAACTTTGTTCAGGCTTCGTGATGATCCCACGAACTTTGCTTTTTCTTCTGTATCTGCACATATGACCTGAAGAGCTACATTCAATTGAGGCTCTGATATGTACTGAGATGGTCTGAAATTGCGTCTATATATTTCAGCAACCTGAGGTCCGTATTCAGATGTATTTCCGAAGAAATCAGCAAAGCTAAAAGGAAGTCCTAATTCCGCTGCTAATCTTGCACTGTAGTCACTGGAACCGAGAAGCCATATTTCTGGAGAGGATTCTTTTTTTCCTCCTGGATGGGCTACGATGCCGTGTAAAGGATTCGTATCGTCTATACCCTCATCTAAAAACTGAGATAGGTCTTTAATCATTTGGGCAAAGTCACTTTGTACATCCATCGTTGGTCTCGGGTATGTTAAGGCGGCTGCAGTTCTGCGATCGCTTCCGGGGGCTCTACCTATTCCCAGATCAATTCGTCCAGGATAGAAAGAATCCAGCATGCTGAATTGCTCGGCGACTTTCAGAGCTGAGTAATGGCTCAACATCACGCCACCACTACCAACTCGTATAGTTTTAGTGTTCGCTGCAATTTGCCCTATCAATATTTCTGGGCTTGTACCTGAAAATGAACTCGAATTGTGATGCTCAGATACCCAGTATCTAGAGTATCCTGCCTTTTCAGCATGTATAGCTAAAGCTACAGACTCATTGAGAGCCTCAGATGGAGTACCGTCACGTCTAATTGGTGACTGATCTACTACAGATAATATTATTTCTCTTGGTTGTGCCATATTTACCGTAAGAGAATAACATGAGACTGGCTGATTATCATGAGATCTGTAAATGGCATTTTTTATTGAGGGGGTAACATTATGCTTTGTGCAGTAAATTATGTAAGCCTTATTGCTACTTGAAGTGTTTGAGTTCCGAAATAATTAATTCGAGATGGTAGGTGATCTCTAGTTGTTGAATAATCAGGTCAATAAAGATTTGGATGCTAGGCGTCCTGCTGGGGTTTTCCCAAGTTTATTTCAGGTATTCCTGTCTTTTTTGTGGGGTGGAAATCACGTTAGTATTAAAACTACTCTTGATTATTCAGGACCGTTACAAGTTGCATGGATGAGATTTGCCTTAGGGATTCTGGTTACTTTTTCCTTCATGTCTTTGAGAAGAGATTCTTTTTCCGTGTCTATGAGGGAAATTAGACCTATTTTTATAATCGGACTTCTTTTCTGCGCTCAAATAGTTTTTATGAATTATGGCCAGGATTTCACGACGGCTGGACATGCAACTGCCTTGAATGCAACTTATCCTATTTGGGCTGCCGTAATAGCACATTTTGTTGTGCCTGGAGATGCACTCAGCCGATGGAGAATCATCGCCATGGTTTTGTCGTACTCTGGTGTTCTTTCGATTGTCTTGATGGATTCTGTAATCATAGGTATTAATAGTGAAGGAGCTACTGTCAGAGGAGACATATTAAGTTTGATTTCTGCAGTTCTGCTGGGGTCCAGATTAGTTCTTATGTCAAATTTCGCCCAAAAAATTTCAGAGGCTAAAATCATGTTTTACCAGCTTATTTTTGGTATTGCTACGTTTTTTGTTTCTAGTTATTTCTTTGAGTCTCCAACTTATACTTTAGAAATTAGATTTTGGCAGGGTCTTTTATATCAGGGTTTAGTTATAGCAGGATTTGGATTCATTTCTAATGCATGGTTGATGAAAAGATACTTGCCTTCAACAATAACCTTCTTTTCTTTTGTCAATCCTCCGGCAGGGGTGATGCTTTCTTGGTTTATATTAGGCGAAGAAGCAGGAATTGGACTTCTCATAGGATTAGTATTTGTTGTGGTGGGTATCATTGTGTTTGGGGGGGAGTCTTACATAAAGACCAAAAAACTTGAATTCTCGCGATAGCGTAGGATATTCATTCGATAATTTTAAAAAATATTAGGAGCAATATATTTATGAAAATCACGGACGTAATCAGTGAGGTATTTGAGTGGGAACGTCCAGGAATATGGAATGGTGGTCACTTTTATGGTCCTGGTAGGTTGCATAAGGTCACTGTTAAGACAGATGAGGGGATAGAAGGTTATGGTTGGAATGGGGGTACGGCTGCAGAGAGACCATTGAATATATTCCCGCCTTTTGTCGATTATTTCAGGGGACTTTTGATCGGAAGGGATCCTATGGATACTCGAGGTATCGTGGATGATCTTGGCGAAAAGCATATAAAAATACTCGGCCCTGGAGGTGTCAACACCCAGGTTTTAGCTGCGATAAATATTGCATGCTGGGATATTAAGGGAAAGGCACTCGGTAAATCTATCCACCAGCTTTTAGGAGGTTCCCAAAGTAGGATTAGGACTTATATTGCTGGAGGATATTACGCTGAAAATAAAGGTATAAAAGAACTACAGGAAGAAGTTAAATTCAACGTTGATGAGATGCATGCTGGAGCTGTGAAAATAAAAATAGGTGATCCGCATGTAGGCATTGTAGGAGACATTAAAAGGGTAGAAGCTGCTCGTGAAGCTGTAGGGGATTCGGTCGTTCTTATGGCGGATGCCAATTGTGCTCTTAACTTAGAAGATTCTCTCACCTTTGCAGAAGAGCTTGATAAATTTGATGTTTACTGGTTTGAGGAGCCAATGCCTATACATAGATACAAGGAACACGGTAAGCTCCGAGATGTTTCAAATGTGAAGATTGCAACCGGCGAGAATGGATATCATTTGGCTCACTTTGAAACATTACTTGATCATAATGGAGCGGATATTTTGAATGTAGATGTGACTATTTGTCCTGGATACGATGTTGCCAAGGATGTTACAGATCTTGCTCTGGAAAGAGGAGTTTCTATTGCCCCTCATGGTTGCCAGGAGCTTCAACTTCCTCTTGCTGCAGCAATACCACATGGGGAATTCTTGGAATATTATCCGGTTGCAGTTGATCCAATCCGTGCGGAAATGTTTCTTCCTAGGATGCTTCCTGATAGTGATGGGTTTGTTACTGTTCCGGATAGACCAGGTATTGGATTTGAGCTTAATATGGAGTTTTTGAATAGATACAAGGTCGGCTGATTGAAGCAATCA
Source organism: uncultured Dehalococcoidia bacterium (assembly GCA_964500645.1). Taxonomy (GTDB): domain Bacteria; phylum Chloroflexota; class Dehalococcoidia; order Lucifugimonadales; family UBA826; genus CAYFIW01. Next base: position 27,089 of record CAZCOH010000001.1, on the reverse strand, counting down.
TAATTTATTAGATCATGGTAATGGAATTCATTGAACATCCAGTGACTGTTAGTTATCTTCAGATATCTGACAGTCGTGAAATCGTTTATGGATATCACGTTGATTTTCCGGTCGAAATTGTTGAGTTGAAAGACCCAGAGCCTAATTTTTTGAGATGTTTGTATCGTACGGTTGGTAGAAAATGGAACTGGGCCGATCGATATTATTGGGAACTTGATCAATGGTCTGACAGGTTGTCTCAACCGAACGTGAACTTTTACCTCATGGAATATCAGTCATGCCCTGCAGGATATTATGAACTGGAATCTCATGATCAAGGAGATATTGAAGTCTCATATTTTGGATTAATGCCAAAATTTTTGGGTAAAGGGCTAGGAGGATATATGCTAGCTAGAGCCCTTGAGGATGCTTTTGGTCTGGGTGCCATGAGAGTATGGCTACATACCTGCAGTTTAGATCATCCCAATGCTCTTTCGAATTATTTATCTCGCGGTATGCGTGTTTATAAAACAGAGCGTCAAATACAACTATTGCCGAAGAGTTGGGAAGATTAGATTTTCTAGAATGGGATAAATTCTCTCTAGAATGTATAGCTGATGATATCTGGCCTCGCCTTTATCAGGAGGAGCAAGGTACCGTATCTGCCAGGCGTTGCCTCTTTTCTGGACGCTTCCACTTCCATTCGCTCTTCGGGTTTGCATAACTACCCTACTGCTCAACTTTAGATCAAAAACTCTCTGTGCTTCACTGGACCATTCGTCTGGGTGTTGCTGTTTATATATCTTTAAGGCCCATTCTCTGAGAGCGGTGTCATCACCCAGTCCTAACAGATTAGTGACCTGATATTTCTTTCCTGAAATGGGTCCAGAAATGTGATCATTTCCGAACTTGTTTTTAGAACTTATGTTCTATTATAATCAACTAAGCAATTAGATGATTTGTAACAAGTGGGTTTTTGTATATTGGTAAAAGACATGAAAATCGCATGTTTATTGATAACGCATTTAGGTGTCAAATATGAAATGCATAGATCTCCTGATTTAGTTGATAAACAAATTATTCTTTACAAATATGATTCATCGAATAAATCACAATTTCGTCGAACCAGATCAGCAAATTCTGTAGTTTTTGATACTTCTCATCAAATTAAAGGTGTTCGTGCTGGAATGCCTCTCTCTAAGGCGGTATCTATTTCGCCTAACTCAATCGTGTTACGGGCTGACACTGAAATTTACGGAAAGATTTTTGCAAGGATAATGTCTGATGTGTCTAAAATCGCGCCTAAGATACAACAAGACGATTTAGGTGTAGCTTATGTTGATATTAAAGGATTAAAAAATGTTTATGCTGATGAAACCGAGATAATTTCTCGTATATTGAGGTCTGTTCCTGAATTTCTTAATCCCAGAGTGGGCATATCGCGTAGTAAATTTTTCTCTTATGTGGCGGCGATTTCTAGTCGTCAAGGTAGAGCTACCAAAGTTGGGGGAGATTCAAAAAGTGTATCTAGATTTTTGAGACCGTTTTCCGTAGATATACTTCCTGTAAATTGGGAGACTATAAGAGGATTACATAGACTCTCAATTCATACTATAGGTGATTTATCTCTTCAAAAGCTTGGAAGTATTCAAGCTAGATTTGGACAGATGGGCCGTAAAGCATGGGATTTATCACAAGGTATTGATTTAGATCCTATCGTGGCTGACAAAAAAAACCTTGAATTAACTGAGTTTATCTCTCTTCCGTTCCCATCTATCTCCAGAGAAGTTTTATTTTCTGCGGTCGACTCACTCATTAGAAGAACATATACGCGATCGGAAATTAAAGGAAAATATATTGTTAAATTAACTCTGAAATGTACCATTTTCAATTCTCCTTCCTGGAGTCGCTCCATTGTTTTCAAAGAGCCAGCAGGTAATGCACCTCAAGCTTCTTCTTCTGTTCGTCATATTCTTTCAAACGTTGATTTGCCGGGTCCTATCGAGGATGTTGCTTTAACTGTTGATAAATTGATAGGTGATCATGGAGTACAGTCAAATGCATTTTCTGATTTTTCGAATAACCCTTCTGGATCTTTCATGACTAATGACGTGAGATTTCATGTGAAATCGGATGTCATGAAGTCCCTTTATCGAGTTGTAGATTTGGACTCAGATCATCCATTACCTGAGATGCGATCTTTACAGATTTCTCTTGATCCAAAATCTGGTGATTCAGTACGTAATTTAAATGTGCCAAAAAAAATAAAAGTGAAAGAAGTGAAGGGAAATCCTATTGAGATATCTTTTTTTGGAAGGAGGAAATCACCAGTTAAGGTTCGTACATTAGATATGTGGAAAATAGATCTTTGGTGGATGCCAAATCCTATTCAACGTATTTACTACGTTGTTAAGCCTGATGGGATTGGGCAGATCACCGTGTTTAAAGATGTTTCCCAAAATTCTTATGCTCGATCATGTGATGAGGAAGTTAATAACTCTGTCAATATTCCTTGGTATCAGCAGAACTACTAATGATGGGATGGATGAAATGAGTGATAAATATCACTACGTTGAGCTTCACGCACATAGCTTTTACTCGTTTGGAGAAGGTGCCTCGCATATCCATGAATTACTTTCTCAAGCGTATGAATTAAATTACTCTGCTATGGCTTTAACAGATCATAATATGTGTGGATCACTGGAATTCTCAAATCAAGCTAATAGTTTGGGGATAAAACCTATTACAGGTGGTGAAATTACTTTACTTGATGGATCCCATATCGTCTTGTTGGCCGAAAATAAGAAAGGATATGCAAATATATCCAGACTATTTACGTTGGCTAATAGAGTTGATCGTAAATCTCCGAGATTAGATCCCGAGCAGATTGATGAACATTCTGAAGGTGTGATTCTATTAACAGGTTGCAGACTAGGAAAAATACCAAGTCTAGTGTCACAGGGTAGGTTAGATGAAGCAAAGATTATTTTAGGACGTTATGTTGATTGGGTTGGACATGATTCAGTTTTTGTTGAACTAAACCACAATTTGTTACATGGTGATACTAAACGTATACGTCATCTAGTTTCTCTCGCGGATGAGTTGGACCTTTCTGTCGTCGCAACAAATAACGTTCATTATCATGTTGCAGAGCGTCATAAACTTCAAAATGCGTTGGTGGCGATAAAACGTAATGGGACTATAGATGATGTTATTCATGATCTGAAATATAACAACGAGTTTTATCTCAAATCTGACGAACAAATGAAGTCATTATTTGCCGAGCTTCCAGAAGCTATCAGGATGACGGCAGAAATATCTGACAGATGTATTTTCAACTTGTCTTCTGATTTAGGATACTCCCTTCCTTACCCAACAGTTCCTGAAGGTTATGAACCGATTACTTATCTTCGTAGGCTTTGTTATGAAGCTGCTCAGCGTCGCTATGGTGGGGTTAGTGAATTAGTTCAGTCTAGATTAGAAGAAGAATTTAGATTAATAGACAAACATAAATTAGCTGGCTTTATACTTTTATATAGAGAAATAGTATTACTTGCACGAGGTATTATGCAGGAGATGGGTCGTGCGAATTCCGAGGATCCAATCGAATGGAATCCTCCAGGTAGAGGGCGCGGATCTTCAGTAGCGATGTTGACAGGTTATTTAATTGGTATCTCACATGTTGATCCTCTGGTATATAACTTAACTTTAGAGAGATTTTTGCCGGAGGATCTTCGTATACTTCCAGATATTGATCTAGATTTCCCAAGATATTTAAGAGATTTACTGATTGTTCGAATACATCAACATTTTGGAGTTGATTATGCTGTTCTAGCAGGTATGATAACCACTTATAAGTCTCAAGGTGTAATCTCTGATTTAGGAACAGCTCTTGGAATTCCTTCTGATGATCTGAGGAAATTTTCTCAGAATATAGATCATCAGAATGTCGGTAATTTAATTAATGAAATAAAATCTTTTCCTGAATTAGATGATTTAGTAACTTTACCTGCTTGGAAAGACCTAATTTATCTCGCACCTCAATTGCAAGATGCTCCTAAAGGATTGGGACAACACGTCGGTGGTATGATCCTTAGTTCCTCACCTATACCTGATATGGTACCGTGTCGTGAGGGAGCAATATCTGGACGTCATATCATGGATTGGGATAAGGACAGTGTATCCAGTGCTGGCTTCGCAAAAATAGATATACTTTCTCTTCCAGTTCTAGATCAATTGGATGAAGCAGTTGCATTAATATTAGATCAAACTGGCAAATTTATAGATCTTAGTCATATACCTCCTGACGATACTGAAGTATATGACATGATCAATCAAGGTCAGGCACGGGGAGTTTTTTTACTTCAATCGCCTGCTCAGTTGAAGATGGCCCAAAGGTTAATGTCACGTAATATACGTGATCTTGCTTATCAAGTTGCTCTAATAAGGCCGGGTGTCGGAGTTCAGGGCAGTTCTGTGTCAAGTTTTGTACAACGCTATCGTTATGATGCTGAATGGGAATATGATCATGAGTTAGAAAGAAGATCTCTAGAGCGTGGGTATGGAATCATAATTTGGCAAGAGCAGGTTGTTCAACTTATATCTGATGTATCAGGTATGACTCAGGCTGATGCAGACGAAATGCGTAGGGCGTTTTCTAAACGTAACAACCAAGGAATAATTTCAGCATATTGGGATCGTTTTAGGGATGGAGCAATTCGACGCGGAGTTCATCAGGATATAGCCCGCAAAATATTTTCGAAAATAAATGGTCAATATATGTTTCCGGAATCACATTCCCATGCTTTTGCGGTTTCTGCTTATCAGGCTGCCTGGATAAAAAGGCATTATCCTTTGGAATTTTTTGTATCACTTATGAATAATCAACCTATGGGATTTTATCCAATCGAAGCCATCAAACAGGATGCACGTAGATTTAAGATAAGATTCTGTAATCCGTGTATTAATCTGAGCGAGTCTCATTGTGTTATCAGAGACGATTCATTGCTTCTAGGAATTAAATTCGTGAAAAATGTGGGCGATAAAGTGGCCCAAAGTATTGTTGAAGAACGCGATAAGTACGGTCTATTTGTTTCGGTTGGAGATTTTGTTCGCAGGTTAACTTTAAGCACAGATGCCTTGGAATCTTTAGTCATGTCTGGAGCATTTGATTCTTTATCTTCTAACCGACGAGTTGCTTTATGGGAGTCAGGTATTTACCCCAGTCCGTTGAAATTACAGCGACCGTTACCTATGGAAATGGAAGATAGTATTCCTGATTTTACGGATTTTACGGATTATCAGAAAATGATAGGTGAATATGAAATGTTAGGTATGTACCCTAACGGACATATTATGCAATTTTTTCGAAATTCACTTCCCAACAATGTAGTTCGGGCATCTTCAGTTTATTCTTTACCAGATGGCGATAAAGTATCTGTTGCGGGATGGGCTATAGCTAGACAACATCCACGAGGTAGAAACGGTACGGTATTCATAACTATTGAAGATGAATTCTCAGATGTACAGTTAATTTTATGGCCGCAAACATTCAATATTTTTAAGCGAAAACTTCGTGAGCCATTATTTATAGCTCATGGAGAGATATCTCGCTGGGATGGTACGACGAATGTAATCGTTAGAGATATAGAAATTATCAAAACAGATGCGGATTTGCCATTGGGACATGATTGGAGGTGAATCTTCAGACAGACTTATGTATTCGGTTAATCAGTAGTAAGAAGTGCTCTAACTATGTTTCTTTCGAGCTCTAAACCCAGCATTGTGGTTAACTCGGTGCGTCCATGGTCTCCTACAGTAACTACGAAAGAGACACCTAAAAGCCTTCCAATCCTAAAATCGATAACTGTAGTGGAAAGTATTCCATCTTCACCATCTTGAACTGCCCTGATTCCTACCGCTTTGTCGTAGAAATCATCCACTTCTAATTCCTCTACCGCGACCAGACTCTGGTTTTCACCCACTTCATTTCCAACATTATCCCTGAACTGTTTTACGAAAACATTTTTCATCCAAGACTCTGCACGTTTTTCATCTTCAAATAGATGTACAACTGTTGCTGCTACAATGTCAGACCCATCCTCTTTTCTGGGTATAGCAGATGGAGAAGCGAATTCTCTCAAATAACCTGTTACTCTACCCGCTTCCAAGTAGCTGTCTTCACTGTTTCCTGGGAAGCCATGAGATGCCATGGTTTTATTGTCTAGAATGCTTTCTCTGAGCAGTGAAAAACCGGATAGCTCATCCGGCAATCCTTCTAGCGCCAAAGCCATATTGCTCAATGACTCATTGTTTATTGTGTAAGTTGCTTGGCCTATAGAATCAGTCATAGTTACACTTTTGCATCAGTTTTATGGTTTCCAAAGTGTTTGTGGACATACCTAAGTATAAACTAGTGTCGAACCCTAAGTCCTTATCGCGAATACTATTTAACCTAGGATAGAGCCTTCTAAAGATTTATACCCAAGTTTGAATTCGCCTGCTGTTATTATCTTTTTTCCATTGGGTTGGACTTCTTTTACAGAAATTGCGCCGTCCGATGTTCCTATCAAAACTTCATCAACCATCTTAATCTCACCTGGTCTAAGATTGATGGATTTATCCCAAGGTGCGGCAGAAATAATTTTCAAACTTTTTCCGTTGTAATGTGTAAAAGTGCCTGGCCAAGAATAATAAGCCCTGATGGATCTAAGAATTTCTATTGACGTGGAATTCCAGTTTATGAGGCCGTCATTCTTAGTAAATCGAGCAGTTATAGTGGCTTTGGAAGCATCTTGAGGTATTGGTTTCATTGTCCCTGATACAAGGCCTGATATAGCGCTTTTAATCAGATCGCCACCCACAGTAAACAGCCGTAGCGTTAAGTCTTCACAGGTTTCACTTTCCTCTATCATGAGTTCCTTCTGGCAAAGAATTGGCCCTGTGTCCATTCCTTCGTCAAGGAGCATTACGGTTACCCCTGTTTTTGAGGATCCTTCCAATATAGAGGAGGCTACTGGAGAGGCGCCTCTGTATTTAGGGAGCAAAGAAGGATGTATGTTCAGGCAACCATAGTTTAGGCCGTTTATAATTCTTCTTGGCAGGAAAATACCATAGGCAGCTACCACCAGAGCTTCAACGTTATAGCTAAACAGCCTGTCAATGGTCGCAGCGCTTCTAAAGTTTTCCGGTTGCTCTACAGGAATTTGATGATCTAGTGCATATTGTTTTACAGGAGGACTAGATAATTTTCTGCCACGACCTACCTTACGGTCTGGTTTAGAATATATTGCTGTGACTTCGTGTCCGTCCTGACGTATAGATTCAAGCACTGGGATAGCAAATTTAGGTGTTCCCATAAAAATTAATTTCAAATAAATCTCCGGTTGGCTGTTACGTTATTTTTCAAAATATGGGACGATTCTAAGGTGCACTTTTTTAGTTATTCTACATATTTGGAACTTGGGACCTTTGATTGAATACAAGTAATTGGAATTTCATCGTGGTTTCTTTTCTTGCGAAAAGAGCTATTTTCATCATTTTCGCAATGCTACTCATTACACTGGCTTTTGTTATTCCGTTCCTTTATATGGCTCCTGATGAACAAGCTTCCCCGAACCCTCCAGGTGATGTCTATGATATGCAATCCGATATAGACGGAAAATTTCCTACTCCTGTCCATTTTGCCACCTATGTTTTGGAATCTTCAAATAACGATGTTTTAACACGTGATGTTTTATTGGAGTTTAAGCAGAACAAAGATAGACTTCTAGACCTTGATTCAAGGGGAGAATTGAGTTCTGGCACTCTTGATAAGCAGCCATATCTTTTCACATATTACGACCCTTCTTTATCCACTGATGTTGTGGGTATAAATTCATTAATAGATTCTATAGAACTTGGACTTAATACTTTGGGGACGGATTTATTAGAAGCTTCCAATGAAGATATTAAATTCGTTTTTTCCTCTTTAATTGCAGATCCAAATTCTGATGGGATTTTGGATCTGCTTTCAACAAAAGCTAATTCAGAAAGAAAAATTGTAAGAGGAATTGAAATTGACTATTGGATTTCACCAGCCATGTTCTTTCATCTTTTGGCTGACAACGAAAAGCTAGGAGGTTCAGGATTAGAAATCGGTTTAGGAGGAGGAGCGGATGTCCTTAATAAGGAGCACTTAAATAGAAGAGTACGGTCGGTCATGTTGGGAGATGGAAATACCTATAAAGTCTGGGGAGTCGCTATTGATGCCAATCTTGAGTCTGAGGATGAAGGCAAAGCTGCTGGTGTTTTCATCACTTTTACTGCTATTGGGGCGCTTCTAGTCATTGGTATCAGCTTCAGGTCCTATTGGATTACAGCTATTTCTGGTCTTGGACTGGGAATGTTGATGATATGGCTTAAAGGAATTTCAGCACTGATCGGCTTGAAAAGCGGGCTTGTTATAGACCTTGTGGTTCCGATAGGAATGATATCTCTTGGGGTCGACTTCGTGGTTCATGCTATACATCGCTATAGAGAAGAACTTAGTCATGGATTAATACCTTCGCAAGCTTTGCTAATCGGACTTTCGGGTGTTCTTGGAGCACTGGTATTGGCAACATTAAGTGATAGCATCGCATTTTTATCGAATTTATCCTCAAACATTGAAGCTGTTATACATTTTGGAAGTGCCGCCGCCATAGCTGTTTTTTCTTCTTTTTTGATACTAGGAATAGTTGCTCCTCTTACTCTAATGAAGATCGATGAATTAATTGAGATTAGAGAAGTTGTTTCTGGGTTGGTTTTGCAGAGGATACTAAGGATCATTGGCGTAATAGGTGTTGCGAGTGCGTCTGGGGCTTCAGTAATAATGATGCTTGCAGTAAGTAAAACATATGGAGTAATTCTACTCGGGGCATCAGCAATTATATTTTTGTTAGTACCGTTGCTTTTTCTACTTCTGGCCAGGAAGAAAATTAATAGAGTGTCTTCGCTTGAAGACTCTTCCACCAATGAACCCATGGGATTCGCCTCAGGTGTGCAAAAAACAGTCGTATTGGCAGCGATAAATTCTAAAGTTATTCTTTTAGTTACTGCATTTTTAACTTTGCTCTCTGTGTACTTCGCGTTAAAGCTAGAACCTACTTTTGATGTAAAAGATTTCTTCGATTCTGATTCTGACTTTGTCATAGGGCTTGATAAGCTTTCCGAACACTTGGCTGATAAAGGAGGTGAGCCAGGGGTTGCTTATATAAGAGGTGATCTTATGGCCCCAGAATCCGTAAAAGCTATTTCAGAATTTATAGAGAAATTGAGAGATGTGGAATCTGTGGCAGAAAGTCCCAGTGGCGAAATTACTATAGGACTTGATGTAGTTAATACTACAAGGCTAATTATGGAAAGTTCTGCGATGCTAAAGGCGGTTACGAATCAGACTGGTCTTTTAATTGAAGATTCAGATGGGGACGGTATACCAGATACTAGATCTCAGATGGTCGCCGTTTACGAGTTTGCTTTAGATCATGGAGTTTTGTCAGATGATGGAAATATTCTATTAAGACCAGACCAGGTAGCGGGTGCTATTTATTATCCAAAGAATATTGAAAAAAATATGGAATATTTAACTACAATTTCTTTCCAGATACCGGGTACTAGAAATCAATCTGCTGTGACTGTGGCCGGAGATTCTGTAAAACCGTTGCTTTTTGAGCTTCAGACTCAACCGACCATCGAAAAAACCGGACTTACCGGGTCTCCATTTACTCGAGAGGAGCAATTAACTGCATCTACAAGGACTCTTTATACTTCTCTTCCAATAGCATTTGTGGCTGCCACTCTATTGCTAATATTCGCAATGAGGTCTGTAAGATTCGCCGTCGTGACTGTCATACCTATTTTGTTGGTAGTAACTTGGTTGTACGGAATCATGTATTTGGCAGGGTTTGCTCTGAATTTTGTTACGGCTATGATCGGTGCTATATCAATCGGTGTTGGCATAGATTATTCGATACATATGACCCAGCGATTTAGAGAGGAATTGAGAAAAAATACGACGAAGATATCCGCTATAGCAAGTGCTGCCAGAGGTACTGGAGTAGCCTTGGTTGCATCAGCTGCGTCAAGTGTAGTGGGTTTTGCTATTATGGGGTTTGCGCCCATGCCGATGTTTGCGTCTTACGGTAGATTGACGGCTATGATGATATTTTTTGCACTGATGTCCTCTTTGTTGGTGTTGCCATGCTTGCTTATGTTAGTGACAAGACAATCTGACCTAGATGCAGAAAATAACATGGCGGTCAGTGATTCTTAATTCAGTAGAACATAAGTAGCGCCGTCTCCGCCTGAAGGGTCTGGTTCTGTTCCAAATTCACTTACAAGCGGGTGGCCATTTAGATTTTCACGCACAGCTTGCCTTAAAGCTCCTGTGCCTTTTCCATGAATTATTCTAACTTTACTAAGACCGTCTCTAATACAAGAATCAAGAAATGTCTCAACTTCGTTGAGTGCAGCCTCGGCTCTCATTCCCCTGATGTCTAGCTGGGTCACAGGGATTCTTATGTCCGGCTTTCTTTCTGAATTTTTGTTGAGATTGCCAGGAATTATGTCGATAGAATCCTCTTCTGAGACTGTTAAATCTGACACTTTTACATTCATACGGATCGTACCTACTTTTATCTCTGCTTCGCGATCCCCACTGTTTAAACGATGGACTTTACCATTTAAATTAAGTGTTTTTATATATACTGATTGGCCCTCTATTATTTCTATATTTGAAGTGGATTTTCGCTGAGGCTCAGGGATTTCGATTGCCGAAATATCCCTTTTTATACTACTTAATTCTTTGTCTATGTCATAGATATCGTTACTAATTGAGGGAGAATGCTTACTCCAGGATAATGCTGATTCTGCTCTGGAGAGAAGTTTCTCAATTTCTTGGTATTTATTTTTGGCCTCTAGTCGTACTGATTCAATGATTTGATGTCGTTTTTGTATCAATAATTCCAATTGATCTCTCAATGATTTACGTGTTGAAAGTATTTGAGTTTGTATTTCTTTTGATTTCAGTAATATTTCACTTAATTCCTCTCGGTCCCTGCTGATATCAACCAACATACTGGATACTTTCTTGTAGTCCGGCGATAAATTATTTTTTGCAATTTCTAATATAGATTGGGGGAACCCTAAACTAGACGCTACCGACATGGCGTAGCTCCTCCCGGGTACGCCTATGGACATTTGATACGTTGGTTCAAGAGTATCTGGGTCTAAATGGAAACTTGCGTTGGTGAACGACGAGTGATTTTCGGCAGTCGCGGCCACAGATTGGTGGTGAGTAGTAGCTATTGTTGTAGTAGTTTGTTCTGAAAAGTATTGGAGGACCGCTGACGCTATTGCGGCCCCTTCTTCTGGATCTGTGCTAGATCCGATTTCGTCTAACAGGACCAGAGAGCGTTTCGATGATAGCCTGATTATGTCCGTAAGGTTTCTTATGTGGGAACTAAAAGTAGAAACTGAATCATTAATGTTTTGTTGATCACCAATATCAGCATAGATACCGTCAAATATGGGTAAGTTGTTTTCCGGGTTAGGAGATATAAGAATACCGGATTGTTGCATAGCGGCCAGCAATCCTATGGTCTTTAGCGCTACTGTTTTTCCTCCAGTATTAGGGCCAGTTATCACAAGTATTTTCCAATTTGGTTGCATAGCAATGGACAAAGGAATTACATCTTCGCCAATTAAAGGATGTGCAACATTAGATAGATTGATGTTTCTATCGAAAACCAAAACTTTCGGATTTGACATGTAATCTGATGAGGCGACATTTGGATTGATAGATTCACTGTATTTTGCTCGCGCGATTATATAGTCTAGACGTGTGGCGGATCTTAAACTTTCCTCAATTTCTTGAGAGGATTCACCCACCAGGTTAGAAAGCTCACGTAGAACACTATTAACTTCACGTTCTTCCTGAAGTCCTAGTTCTCTCCAAGCATTACATAGATTGACCGTGCTAAAAGGCTCTACGAAAAGTGTCATACCACTGTTCGATGCATCGTGTACTACTCCCGGTATTTGGTTTTTCATATTTGATTTAACTTGTATAACAAGCCGGTCACCTCTTACAGATATAACGTCGTCTTGAATATAGCCATCAAGGTTACTGTCTTGAATCAATCTCTCCAAAGAATTCGTAACCCTTGAATATGCATACCTGACTTGACTTCTTATGGTCCCGAGTTGAGGCGTTGCAGAATCCATGACAATGCCATTGGGTGATATTTTGGATTTTATTGAGTGAGTCAGAAAATTTAGGTTTGAAATACCTGAAGAGATCAAAGGTAATAGTTCAATGTCATTTGATAAATTTTCGACCGAGGTTTTTATGTTTGTTAAAGCGTCTAGAGAAGCGGCAATCTCGATAAGTTCTTGTCCGCTTAGTGTGCCTCCAAGATGTGACCTGACTATTTGCTCTGATATGTCAGGGATCCTGTTCAAGCTGAAGTGGCTTGTGTTTTTTAGGATATGAATTCCTTCAAGAGTTTCCTTTTGAAGGGTTATTACTTCACTATCTTCGTAGCACGGTTTCATGGACAAACACATTTTTTCAGATCTGAAAAAGGTAGATTTTTGAGATACTAATTCACGAATGGAATTAAAATCTAAGGAATTCAAACTTTTTTCAAGTACAATTTCTTTCAGGTATTTAGTGTCTTTGTTTGTGTTAGTCATTAGAAATCCTATGATCTATGTCGACGTGTAAATCATCCAACGGTGTGAAACTTTCTGGCATAGTTTGTCGGGCGTAAAGTCGTGTTGTGAATGATATAATCTACTGGTCATCATGAGTAATAATTTAAATGTAAAAGTACCTGCTACGTCTGCCAATATGGGTCCCGGATTTGACTGTCTGGGCATGGCACTGAATATATGGAATTCAGTATCTATACTTGACCGTTCAGATGATACAACTAAAGTTGTGATAGTTGGTAATGGGGAAGAAGAACTTGATAGAGGTTCTGGCAACTTGGTGTTTCAGGCGTTCAGTCGAATATTTTCTGAGATAGGTCACGATGTTCCAAATGTTACTTTAAATTGTGAAAACAAGATCCCTCTGTCTAGAGGATTAGGAAGCAGTTCAGCCGCTATTGTTGGTGGTTTAGTATTGGGGAATGAGTACGCAGGTAAACCATTTAATAAAAATGAACTGGCAATCATGGCTGCGGAAATGGAAGGTCACCCTGATAATGTGGTGCCTGCCTGTCTTGGTGGTATGCAAATAGTCATTTATGATCAAGGAGAACTCGTAACAGCGCCTGTGCCGATAGCTGGAGACATTTCAGCAGTGTTGTATGTTCCTGATGTTTCAATGCCTACCGAAAAAGCGAGAAATCTTTTGGGTGAAAAAATATCTCGTCGGGACGCTGTTTTTAACATTGGCAGGTCAGCTCTTCTCATCCAAGCTTTATTAACGGGCGAATTGAATAATCTCAAATATGCCACACAGGATATGCTTCATCAACCTGATCGTCAGAAAATATTTTTCCCCATGAAAAATATTTTGAGGGCCGCTATGGAGAGTGGAGCTCTAGGAGCTTTTTTATCAGGAGCTGGTTCAACGATATTAGCTCTTTGTACAGATCGGGAATATACAATCGGATATGAAATGGCTGACGCTGGTATGAAATCAGGAATATCCGGTGAGATTATAGTTACTAAGCCGTCTTTTGTTGGTGCTCATTTAGGGTAAATAGGCAGGATAATTTGTGACTATAATAATCCAGAAATATGGTGGTTCTTCTCTTGCAACTCCTGAGTTGATAAAAAACGTCGCGAAAAGAATTGCTAAATCACATACTTCAGGTAATAAATTGGTAGCCACTGTCTCTGCGATGGGGAATTCTACTGATGATCTACTTTCTTTGGCATCTAAAGTCACTGGGAGACCAAACCCTCGGGAGTTAGACGTCTTACTCTCCACAGGGGAACTTCAATCGTGTTCGTTGCTTGCTATGGCTCTTGAGGGGTTAGGGAAAAAGTCAGTTAGCTTAAGTGGGGCTCAGGCAGGTATACAAACTGACTCTAGCTATGGAAAAGCTAAAATATGGTCTCTTAATTCAGAACGAATAGAAAATGAATTAGAGAAGGGAAACATTGTCGTGGTTGCCGGGTTTCAAGGTATAACTAAGGGAATGGATACGACGACCATGGGAAGAGGCGCTTCTGACCTTACTGCTGTGGCGTTGGCTGCAGAACTTGGGGCTGAGAGATGCGAGATATATACAGATGTAGACGGTATATATACCGCAGATCCCAGATTAGTGTCCAATGCTCGTAAATTGGATGAAATAGGCTATGAAGAAATGCTTGAACTAGCAAGTTACGGAGCAAAAATGAATCCTAGGTCGATAGAACTAGGAATGGTATATAAAGTCCCAATCTTGGTAGCATCAAGTTTTGAGGATATGCCAGGCACACTAATCCATCAAGAGGCTGATATGAATATTAGAGTGGGTGAAATAAGGAACCGTGTTAGAGGCATCGCGACAGAGAAAGATGTAGTAAAAATCACTATGTATTCAGTGGTAGATAGGCCAGGAGTCGCGGCGTCAATTTTCGAACCTCTTGCACAAGCAGAGATAAGTGTGGATATAATCGTTCAGAATGCCAGCGTGTCTGGTGCGACTGATCTCACTTTTACTATAAATGCTGCTGATTTAGATAATGCCATGGACGTCGTTAGAAAAGCTGCAAAAGATTTAGGGACTGAAAATGTTGATAGTTCCTCTGGTTTTGCTAAAGTTAGCATCGTGGGCACTGGAATGCAGGATTCCCCAGGGTATGCGTCTCGTATGTTTGGAGCTTTGTCTGAAGGAGGTATAAACATAGAGATGATAACTACTTCAGAAATACGTATTACCTGTATAATTTCAGAAGATAAAGTTGGTGATGCTGCAAGACTTCTACATGAAGTTTTTGAATTGGAAAAGCCAGAATAATTTATTATTCTGGCTTTTTTATTGAAGTTTCCAATGACCATAAACCTGTTAAAGAATATTTGATCTAATTGTTTTTCTTGGCGTATCTCTATGAATTCAGTTAAATTGTCGATTGTCGTGCCGACTTACAATGAGTCCGATAGAATTGAACGTACCCTTGATGATCTGACGGGATTTCTTTCCAAAAAAGATTTTAAATGGGAAATAATTGTGTCTGACGATGGTAGTACTGATGACACATTGTGCCTTATTGATTCTTGGATAAATTCTTCACAAATATTTATGAATGGTGAGATCAGAAAACTTTCTCTACCGCATGAGGGGAAAGGGTCGGCCGTAAAAGTAGGTATGTTGGCGGCCGAGGGAGAATTAAGATTCATGTGTGATGCGGACTTTGCCATGTCAGCTGATCAAATTGATGATTTCTTGATTAACATGGATCAGGGTTACGATATTGTCATAGGATCACGCGAAATATCTGGCGCCACTCGTCTAAACGAACCGTTGATAAGACATCTGATGGGGAGGATTTTTAATTTTCTTGTCAGCCTCATAGCAGTTAAAGGATTTAAGGATACTCAATGCGGTTATAAGTGTTTTAGTGCAGTTTCCGCAAACACATTGTTTAGTGCCCAAAAGCTTACTGGATGGAGCTTTGATGTTGAGATTCTAATGTTGGCACGAAAAAAGTATATGAAAATACTTGAGATGCCAATTCTTTGGCATCATAGAGATAAAAGTAAAGTCTCTGCTATCTCTGCATCAGTTGAGATGTTAAGAGATACTATTTTAACAAGAATACGTTATATTACGGGAGATTATTCAGACTTTTAGATAGGAAGGCTTCTGTTTGTCTATGGTAGAGTCCGGTAAGAACGATATGCTACAGGAATCCATACTTGTGGTGATTCCAACCTATAACGAAGCCGAAAATATGCCTATTTTGCTAGAAAAGATCTTTTCTCTTGAATTACCAAGGCTTTCCGTTTTAATTGTTGATGATAGCTCTCCAGACAATACTGGGGATGTTGTGCGTCATATTGCGAGCCAGAACACTTGGCCGGTTAATGTTATTACGAGATCAACAAAAATGGGACTTGGTACAGCCTACAAAGAGGGATTTGAATTTGCTATAAAATCTGGAAATTCTCTCATAGTTCAAATGGATGCTGATCTTTCACATAACCCTCTGTACTTACCGGAGATGATTGAAATGATTCGATTCTACGATGTAGTGATTGGCTCTAGGTACACTAAATACGGGGGTGAAGCACGTGGCTGGGGATTACATAGGCGAGTTCTTAGTACTTTAGCAAATGTGGGAATTCGATGGATTTCAAATTTAGATGTAAAAGACGTCACATCCGGGTTTAAGATATTTAAGACGAATAGACTAAATCAATTGGATTTAGATCTGGTTCGATCTGCAGGATTTGGATTTCAAGTGGAGGTTGCTTTTTTGTGTAATAAAAACAATCTCAAAGTTCACGAATTCCCGATCATTTTTGAAGATCGTATATATGGAAAATCGAAGATGTCGTTACAGATAATCGTTGAGATTATCTTCCGAATATTGTCCATTAGAGTATTCTCATTATTCTTTGGTAGAAAAAAATCGAATTTTAGTAGCCATTAAACCTATTGAACTAAGTGAATGTACCTCATTAGAATGCCGATGTTCCAACGGTAAATTTAAAGTAGGTGTTTTAATTTGGACAGTAATAGTCTCACAGAACTTATAGAATTCAGAAAAGATCACTCCAAGCAGGCTCAAAAGTTAGCTCAGTATGGGCTTTGGGAGGAGGCAGAATTGATCAACGCTCAAATTATTGAGCGAATACCAGGAGATTTCAATGCTCATAAGAGACTGGCTGACGCTCTTATGAGGTTAGAACGTGAGTCGGAAGCGGCTGGACATTATCAGGCGGCAATCGGATTTGAAAGATCCAAAGAAGATCGTAATAAAAAAGCTGTTTCCCTAGCAATGAATTCCTCGTGGAAAGAGGCGATTGAAGCTAACGAGATGATAATAGGGGATTGTTTTTGGGATATGGAGGCTTTTAATCGGTTGGGCAAGTCATATATGGAAATTGGAAAACCGAAAAAAGCTTTGGAGGCTTTTAAGTGTGCTTTGGTCATATCTCCTAACAGTGCGATAGCCAAGAAAAATATCATTAGATTAGAAAAGACGACGTTCCAGAAGACGTCTAAATCTATCAAACCTAGCAGCATATCCCGAACCTTTATAGAGGAAAGAGGTAAAACTGGCGTAACTAAGTTGGTCAATGTACCACGAGGTTCCGACTTCAATTATTTGGTTTCTGGGCATTCAGTTGAGTTGGTGTTATCGGAGAAAGGTATAAGGGTGAAAGACAATGCATCAAATGATATCGGGAGCCTTGAGCCAAAAATTGGAATTAGACTGAATCGATTGATTGGCGGTGGGAATCAATATGAGGCTAGTATAACTAGTGTTTACGGTACCGACATTTCAGTAATAATTCGAGAAACTTATAGAGATCCCTCACAATCTTCGGTTGCTTCTTTTCCGGGGAAAGCTGAAGGTCTGCCGACGATCCCAAATGGCGCAATTGGTTACGGCATTAATGATGGGGATAAATTAGCTGATTTAAAAGATTGGTCCAGTGACGATACCGAGTCGGGAGATGAGGATGTTTTCAGACCGATGATACCCAGAATAATAGCGGGTGAATCGGATATGGAAGATGATTATTAATTTGTTTCTTCAGTTGACTCGTTAGGGTCATCATATTCTTTAGATATTTCTAAAGGCCTGTAATATATTCCCCATTTCTGCATGATGGAAAAGATTTTTTCGTCCTCTAGGGAAGCTATTTCTTTAAACATACCAGCTAGGGAATGAGCTGGCATGTATTCTGTTTGGCATACCCAGTTAGATTCCGATGGGACTACGTAAATTAACCCGCTTTGATGTTCACATTTAATAGATATTCTCTTGTTTTTGTCTTCCCCATGGATAGTTATACCAGAGTTTTCCATTCATATCCTCTCTATTGGTTTCTTTGGTTCCTTTTTAAAATATTGGTATCTATTGTGGACGAATTTATTGCCACTGTTATAATCCGCATTTGAACAGATCATAAATGAAACCCTGTTATCAAAGCCATTAGGAGCTGATTCATGACCCCACACGTAACAGACGGGAATCTGCAGATATATAAGATAAAATGCGGACCATACGACAACAATGCTTATGTGGTTTTGTGCTCAGAGACTAGGGATAGTTTGATTATAGATACTCCTGCTGATCCAGGAGAATTGCTGGCGATAGCGTCCACCACAAACGTGCAGGCGATAGTTATTACCCATAATCATATGGATCATCTTTTGGGATTTGACGAAGTTACCTCAGCCATAGATGCCCCTGTTGGTATAGGAAGCCCAGATGCCCAGGCTCTTACAAAGGAACCAGATTTTTTTCTTGAAGATTCAAAAGATTTAAAAGTAGGTAAATTATTTATTAAGCCTATATTTACTCCAGGTCACACTGACGGATCTACATGTTTAATTACTGGGAATCATCTTTTCACTGGGGATACATTGTTTCCCGGTGGACCGGGAAAGAGTCGCTCTCCTGAGGCCTTACAACAAATGATCAGTAGCATTACTTCAAAACTGTTTTCTCTAACAACTGGCATAACAATTTATCCTGGGCATGGAGATGATGGTGTACTTGATGAATCGAGAAAAGAATATGAAATATATGCATCGAAGGTTCACTCGGAAACTCTTTGTGGTGATGTTGAGTGGTTAAAAAGCTAGTGTGACAAATTAAATACTTTCTGGCTTTTTGTTCTAACAAAATTTCATCTTCAATAATTGTGCTTGTTATAACTTATTTGACGATAGGTTTACTAAAATATCTTTTGCATCTGCCTAGATTTCTTCAGAACACCGAAAATTTGATGCCCTGGATATTGGCATTTCCACAGGTGTTACTTTTCCTTTTTGTTTGGAGAATCTACAAAAGTGATCGAATATCTTCTCCATTAGTATTTACACGTCCGGTAAACCATATTTATTTGCTGGTGGTGATTTCTAGTATTGCCCTTAATCTATTTGTTTATGTAATTTACCAAATGTTAGTGTTGTCCTTTGCGGGAAAATATCTGTTGGTCCCGGAAATACCGAGAACTATATTAGGAACTGGTTGGTTTGTTCCTATCAATTTATTTGCGATAGTTATTTGGGTCCCGATTATTGAGGAGATATTTTTTAGGGGATTTTTGCTTAAAGAGATAGCTTCCAGGACTGGTGTTCCTGCCTCTATATTAATAACTTCGTTAATTTTTTCGGCATTACATGGAGAGATCGGGTTACTGGTGCCAGTGTTCCTAAATTCTGTGGTAATTTCGATTGTGTACATACGTTTTGGCTCGCTTGTTCCAATAGTAATGATCCATGCGATCCAAAATTTGATGGTTGCGCTAGTTGCGGCATCTTCGTGAATTAGAGAAAATTGCTGGAAACAGCTGGTAACACATATAGCTTTCATAATCCTAATCACGAGGTATTACTTGTTAAATAGAATAGACGAGACCCTAGGGTCGATCAGAAGTAAAAATAAGACTGCACTGGTTCCCTATTTGACGGTAGGATATCCAGATATTTCGTTATCCCGTGATTTAGCATTGTCTGTTCTGGATTCTGGGGCGGATATGCTTGAACTGGGTATACCATTTAGCGATCCGTTAGCCGATGGTCCTACAATACAAATGACGAGTCAAAAAGCTTTAGAGAACGGTGCTACTATACAGACGGCGTTTAATACAGTTAGACAAATTAGGGCCTCTAATCCAAAATCCCCTTTGATATTTATGGGATATTTTAATCCATTTTTGAGGTACGGGATTTCACGATTTATTAGAGAATGTTCCGATATCGGTATAGATGGATTAATAATTCCTGATCTTCCGACCGAAGAATCTCATTCATTTGCAAAAGAAGCTAAGGAAAACGAAGTACATTTGATACCACTACTTGCACCCACCAGTACTGACGAAAGAATAGAATCAGCATGTCGTTTGGCAGGCGGATTTATTTATTGTGTGAGTCTCACAGGTGTAACGGGCGCAAGGTCTAAGTTATCCTCAGGAGTAGAATCCCTTGTAGACAGGATAAGGCAATATACTGATCTTCCAATAATGGTAGGTTTCGGAGTGTCTAATAAACAGGATGTAGAAAATATCGGAAGGTTTGCTGACGGTGCTGTGGTTGGAAGTGCCCTCTTGGATGCTATTTCACGCAGTAATGACGGTCAAGAACTGAATGTTGCTGCTGAATTTATAGGCCAATTGAAGAATTGAATTTAATCTTAATCATGACTAAAATGCCGATTTATGGAGAGATAAATGAGTAAAGTCAGAGCCATAAGAGGTGCTACAACTTCTTCAGAAAACACTAAGGATGCTATCGTAGACGCGACTCGTGAAATGCTTGAAGAATTAAAACTTCTAAATGATCTTAAGGATGAAGACGTTATAAGCGCCTTTTTCACGACGACTAAAGATTTAAACGCTCAATTTCCCGCAGTCGCGGCTAGAAAATTAGGTTGGGTTGAAGTTGCTCTTATGTGCTCTCACGAAATGTTCGTTCCTGATGCACAAGAGAAGTGTATAAGGGTTATGGTACATGTTAATACCGAAAAAGAGGCAAGGGATATCAACAACGTCTATCTTAGAGACGCTGTTAATTTGCGTAAAAGAGGATTTGAAGATGAAAGTTAACCAGTATTATTAATTATTACCGTCGCTCGGGTGGTTGCTCAATTAATTGCAGTATGTTTCCGTCGGAGTCCTCGAAGGTTGCTACCCAGCCCCCCCAGTGCTCTTGCTCCGGTTCTCTTAAAAATTCCACACCCTTTGATTTAAGGCTGCTTGTGATTTGTTTGATGTTATCGACGTCAAAATTGGTCATAAATCTAAAACGATCTGTATTTTTCCCTCTAACTGAGGAATGTTTACCTATATTGAATCTAATCTCTTGGTCATTGATTTTCCACCGGAAGGCTATAAAATTCTCTCGAACTGAATGAGGTTCTAGATCCAAAACTTCTTGGTAAAAATGAGCTAATTCTTCCAAGTTATCTGTCCAAATGATAACTCCTGACAGGTTTCTAATCATTTTGCTAACTCCTGTTTTTGATAAGTAATCAAATCCATTTATTTATGTCTAGATTTGTCGACCTATTTTTTGTGTTTCCCGGTTATAATGTGGCTAAGGAGACTGAAAAGATCGGGTGGATGAAAGCTTAAACAAGGGTCTCCCAAAAGGAGGTAAGTCGCGTTGGACAGTAGTAGTAGTAGGAGGAAGACCGGGTAGGTGTTCCCTGGAACGCCTCCACACATAGAGGCCTCAACACTTATTAGTGTTGAGGCCTCTTTTTTATTACTTTAATCCGTCAAAAAATCTTTTTGGGTTATTTACCATCAAGTCGTCTAATTGCTCTGATGTAGCTCCCAGTTCTTTTAATCTTGGAAGAACATTTCTGGTAATGAAAAGATACCCATCTGGATTAGATTTTTTTCTTATGTCTTGTCCAACGACTGAGTCTATGCTCAATGTTACAGACCAGTCATGCCCCAACATTATTCTTTTGCCGTACCCATCGGATATTAGTTTCATAGCTGTATCAGTTCTGGTTTCCCAGTCAGGAGTTCCGGGAGATCGGCCACCGGGATATCGGTCTAATCCTACCCAAACTCCCTTATCCATCAATCCCTCCAAATACAAAAAATCCGTGGTGTCGTTACTGTGTCCTATATATACTCTATTTAAATCGATTCCTTCGTCCTCAAATATACGAACTTGTTGCTCTCCTACTCGTTCTGGAGCCCAGGTGTGTGTCGAAATCGGTACTCCTGTTCTTTTTTGTGCACGTGCAGCAGCTCTTAGTATGATTTCCCCCTCTCGAGTCACCCCGCCCATGTCATTTGCCACCTTTATTATTCCAGCCTTGATTTCAGTATTTTCAATCCCTTCTTCTATCTCTCTGACGTAAAGAGAAGCTACACTGTCTGAACTAGCGTTCCAGAAGGCACGAGGAATATCACGCCATGTTCCGGTTGCGCAGATTATGTTCACCCCAGATTCTTTGGAAACTTGTTCCATCAGTTTGATATCTCGCCCCAGATCAAGTGTGGAAACGTCGATAATGCTGTCCACGCCTTCTTTTTTTGCAGCCGATAGTTGACGAACACCTTCTGCTATGGATTCGTCTCTTCTAATAAATTCAGGATAAATTTGGGGAATGCCCGCAGAGCTAACCACTACATGTTCATGGGATAAGGTGAAACCAAGCTTAGAAGTGTCTATTTCTCCAAGAACGGATTGTATTTTTGCCATTTTCTACTCCAGAGGGGTTAATAATATTTAATTAACAATATCGGATTTTACAATTGGGTTACTCAATACGCCTATACCACTGATTTCTATTTCACAAATGTCACCTGATTTCATGTTAGGTGACGATCCGTCCGTTCCCATCCAAATGACGTCTCCAGGCATTAGAGTTAAGTATTTTGTTATCTCAGATATGTATTTTTGTACCCCAAATATCATGTCATTTGTCTTGAAGCTAATCATTTCCTTTCCGTTAAGGCGTACTTTAGTGACCAAGGTATCGAGATCTATCTCAGTTTCAATCCAAGGCCCCATGGGTTTGAACGAATCTGTGTTTTTGGCTCTCCATAAAGTACGATCAGAGGATTGCCATGATCTTTCACTTACATCATTTCCGATTGTATAACCAAAGACGCAATCAAGAGCGTTTTTCTCAGTCATGCCTTTTGCTTTGGTTCCAATAACCACAACCAATTCTCCTTCGTACTGAATTTTTTCAGTAGCGTCTGAAGGGATGATAATTGGGTGGCCATGAGGGATAAGCGCATTTTGTGCCCTGTATCCAATATCTGCTTTTTTGGGGATATTGGGTTCTGTTCCTAAAAGTGCGGCGGCTTCCCTAACATGTTCCTCGTAATTTATCCCCGCCGCATAAAAAGTTTGTGGCATGACTGGAGGCAGTAGGTCGATGTCGTTGAATGAGGAAATAATGCTGGTCTTTCTATGTTCTTCAAAAGGGCTGCCTTCCACTTCCGTTACTTGATTGGTTTCAAGTATTCCGTAGCGAGGCTTTCCTTGTCGTTGATATCTTACCCACTTCATTCTTAAAACTCCTCATACCAATTTTGACTTTAATTACTACGTTGATACAGGCCTGATAATACAAAGTCACATTAACATTAACAATCTGGTACAAAATTCCACTTTCCAGTTTTAAAAATTGGATAGGCTCATCGGGAGAAATTTACTTGTGTTCCTCCGATCTAAGGATTAGCGGATATAGAGAATTTAGACTCTCTACATTTATTTATATTTCTAAACCGTAAAAGCTAGACTTTTGAGTATGTGGGGACAGTAATCGAGGTCCCGTCAGGGAGCTCTTCTATTTCAAAATCGCCAAACAATAAAGGTGCCTCTTTTTGAAGTATTTTTAGCATTTCTATTGCGAGATGTCTTATTTCCCAGTCAGCGAAAATGGCGCCTCTCATTTCAATGAAATGCCTCAAGGCTCTTACGTTAGCGGTAACGAAAATTTTTGTTTCTGTGGCGTTTGGTAGCACAGACCTTGCTGCTTGTCTGATTGCTTTTCTTCGGTCAGTATT
Organism: uncultured Dehalococcoidia bacterium; assembly: GCA_964500645.1. Classification (GTDB taxonomy): domain Bacteria; phylum Chloroflexota; class Dehalococcoidia; order Lucifugimonadales; family UBA826; genus CAYFIW01. The sequence continues at coordinate 3,424 of CAZCOH010000001.1, read as the reverse complement.
CATTTCGAACATATCAGCCGGCAAGGTTTTTTCTAGGGCTTCTACTAGATCACTGTAGCTTTCCGATGCTTTTATCAGTGCTTGGTCCAACACATCGCGGGCACTTTCAATCCCTTCCCTATTGGATGATAGTGCTGGGGGTATTACAAAACTCCCTTCCGTTTCATCAACGTATCTCTGGGATCTCTGACTGTATGCAAATCCTGCTCTATGTCTGACAAGTTCATGCGTTAGGCTTCTTGATACGCCAGTTATTATGAATCCATAGTTTACGTGTTCAAATACACTTCCATCCTTTGAACTTAGCAAATTATTGATGAAATCAGTTATATCTCTTCTTCCTCGGCCGTAACTCATATAGCACATTCTGGCGGAGATCTCTATGACTGCTGCTGATTCATCATCTCCTGCCCTCACCGAATCTGGTATCGGAGGTACATTTTCGTCCTCAAAGAACCTAGCTATGTTTTCCCAGTCGATTGAAGGTCTTGTTGCTAAGTAAACGCTGGGTTTTTCAGTTAATGACATGCATTTCTCCGGTCATTTTGATAATGAATACAGTTTAATATTACAGCATTATCATGACGTATTTTTCAGATCACGCTTCTTTTATTTACATGGGTTCGGGAGTGTGACTTTTCCATCTGTCTACAGCTGCTTGGGCTCTTGGGCTTATTTCGTTTCTTATCCTAACGTTCAGTAAGGCAGGTCTTTCTAATTTGAATGCTCTTTCTATACCATCTGATAATTCGGAAGGATGTTCAATAAGTTCGCCGTGCCCTCCCAGTGCTTTTACTACTTGATCGTATCGTGATGGAAGTAAGTCTGTTGCTACAGATTTGCCGAAGACACCGATTTGAATTTGTTTATCAATCCCCCATGCAGAATCATTGCCCATAATTCCAACTATCGGAATGTGATGCCTGACAGCGGTGTCATATTCCATGCCATTAAATCCGAAAGCACCGTCACCCGTGAACATAATGACCCGGCGTTCAGGGTATGCTAATTTTGCTGCGATCGCGGTTGGAATAGACTGGCCTAACATGCCTGAAGTAGGAAGATACCACCAAGAATCCGTCTGGTTTGACTTGTAATAGGCCCTTCCAAAATGGCAAAAATCACCACCATCGAATACTAATATGTCATCATCTTTTAGATGCTGGCTTACTGTTTTGTGTACAAACATAGCATGCATTGGAGATTCCTCAAGAGCTAATGAGGATAGTTCTTTCTCTTGATCAGATTGTTCAGAAGATAATACGTCTAGCCAATCCAGTTTCTCCCAATCGTGTTTTGACGCTTCCTCTGTCAGTTGTGCAGCAACTTCAGAGATATTACCTACGATACCTACATCCACCCCTCGGTTCCTGCCAATCACGGAAGCGTCAGGATCAACCTGTATTATTTTTGCATTCTCAGGGATGATCGGTGACATTGCGTACCCAACAATTAAATCTTGCTTCCTGCCCAGAAGGATCACAAGGTCAGATTCCCTTATTTTCCTGGCAGCTCTGTTCAGACCACTATCGAAAAATCCTCTGCTATATTCGTGAGTATCTGCAATGATTCCTCGAGCATCACCTTCAGTCATGATAGGAAATCTTGTGGTTTCCACTAGTCTCCTAAGATTATCACCAGATTTAGAGTACGCTCCGGCGCTTCCAACAATTATGAGAGGTTTTTTTGCCATCCTCATAATATCTATGGTTTTGGAGATTTGTTCTTTGGAGGCTATAGATGATTGAGTGCTGATGTATTGATCACGTTCGAAGAAATTCACTTCTCCTTCATCAATTTCCATCTGTTGTATATCTACGGGGATTGTTAAATGGACAGGTCCACGCCTACCTTCAAATGCTACCCTGATTGCATGCGTTATCATGTCTGGTATTCTTCTGGGATCTGTCACCATCCAACTCCCCTTAGTGGTTGGTCGGGCCATCCCTACCTGATCTATCTCCTGCATCGCTCCTCTACCCAATTCTGATAGCTCAGCAGATCCACTTATTGACAATAATGGGCTTTCTGAATGCATGGCATTCGATAATCCAGGTATGGCATTTGCGAATCCGGGAGTTGTATATATTGAAACTCCTAACGTGCCTGTTAAGCGTCCCCAGGCGTCGGCCATATGAGTGGCGGCTTGTTCATGTCTGGTATCCACTAACCTAAATCCTTCGTCATATATATCGTCCAAAGCAGGTAGTACGTGATCTCCTGCTATCGTGAATATGTTTTTCACGCCCTCAATTTTTAAGGACTTGGATATTAACTGGCTGCCTGTTATCTTTCTACTCTTCCCCATATGTTTTGAGTCCTCTAATGTGTACTATTGCAGGTTTTGCACTGCTGGCATGGTAAATTTGAATTCTGCATAATTCTTGGTTCTTATCTTTTGCCTGTCAAGGTTAGAAAGTTCGATAAAATCCCATGTAGTTAGAGGTATGGAGGCTTTCTTGTTACTTGCTTCCTGAGCATGCTAGAATGTAATGTGGTCAAAAATATTATTATTAGGAGATATTTGGTTGACAGATCGTAAAAGACAATATGAATTGGTATTTGCTCTTACCCCCGTGGCGAATGAATCTGAGGCTTCTACCATAGTCGAAGGTGTTTCAGAATATGTTTCAAATCAGGGTGGCGAAGTTACAGAACAGGAAGTTTGGGGAATAAGACGCCTGTCATATCCGATCAGAAATTATCAAGAAGGTAATTACGTTCGTGCGGTTGTATCTCTAAATTCATCTTCCGTTGCCAGTTTAGAACATTCTCTACAGGCTAATGAGGAAATTCTGATTCATATGGTGTCTCGGATCTAGGTATTTTTGGAGAAAAGCCCTTATGACAATGAATAAAATTCTCATAATTGGGAACCTCGGCTCTGACCCAGAAATGAGATACACACCAAATGGTAACCCTGTAACTTCTTTTACTGTTGCGACTAATCGTCGATATAGAACTTCCGATGGTGAGAATAGAGAGGAAACCGAATGGTTTCGAATAAGTGCCTGGAATCGTCTTGCTGAAACATGTAACCAATATCTTCAAAGGGGAAGTAAGGTTTATCTTGAAGGTAGGCTAAGTAGTAGAACTTATACAGCGAATGATGGGACCACTAGAGTTTCGTTGGATGTGAATGCTTCTGAAGTTCGTTTTATAGATAGTAGGAATAACTCCGGATCCGATTTTTCAGGTGATGCTCCAAATACCGGTGGGATGCAGGCTAATCCATCGTCTTCTTCAGGAACAGATGAGGGTGAAGAATTTGACGATCTACCTTGGTGATTGCTGGAATTAGGGGTGGAAAAAATCAGTAATTTACTACAAAAGAATACTGTGTGACGGACTAAGAACAATCAAGTAAAAAAAAACAATTACCCACAGGGGATATTAGGACAACCCAAAATGAAACTTTACAGCA